>JBBEWH010000277.1:0-27208 GCA_037414955.1 Actinomycetes bacterium KLBMP 9797 | reverse complement strand
AACTACACGTCGTTTCGGTTCAGCACTCGGTTGTCCGACAACGGAATCCTCGCTTCGATGGGGTCCACAGGGGACAGTTACGACAACGCGTTGATGGAGAACTTCTGGTCGACGCTCAAGACCGAGCTGGTCTACCGGGCATCGTGGCACACCCGGGAGGAGGCCGAGAACGCGCTGTTCGCCTACATCGACGGCTGGTACAACACCCGCCGCATCCAAGCCGGCCTGGGCGACCGCAGTCCCGACGAGTACGAGGCCGACTGGTATACCGCTAACATCGATCAGCCCGATCCACCCGGCACCACCCTGGAGCCAGCCGGCGCCAGATACCGCTAACATCGATCAGCCCGATCCACCCGGCACCACCCTGGAGCCAGCCGGCGCCAGGTAACGAGCGCTCCGCGAAAGCGGGGGTGGCTCATCTCGCAACGCCTCGTCGAAGATCGCGTCCTTCAGCTGGCCGATGCGTTCTGCGGTGATCGGGCCGTAACGGGCTTCCACACGGTGGTTGACCGTCCGATTCATCACGACGCTGAGCAGGTGCCAGTCCTTCCAGCCTTCGTCTCGCAGGTCTTGGAAGAGCTCCCGCACCCGCTCGTCGCGCAGCAATTCGGGCAGGGTATGCCGGATGGGCATGGGAAGCACGTCGTAGCGCTCCGCGAGGAGCGCGTGTGCCTTCTCACCGCGATAGCCGGGTCCAGGGCCGGACCGGGGTGCGAGATGTGGTGAGCCGGCTCGCGGGTTCGGGTCCGGACGATCTCGGCACAGAGATGACCTCTAGGCAAGAGCCAAACCTCGCCCTGCCTGATCCGACTCTCTCCGATCCACAACATTTTGACAATTGCTTCTCGCAGAAGGAGGCGAACACGTATGCGTGCCGCGCTAGCGACGTCATCAAGCATCCACAATGGAGTGAAGTGGCCACAAGTCAGAACCCGAACAGACCGAACCGCCGCCGGCCCGTAGGTGACCGCTCCGATACCGGCGCAACCACACCGCCCGGCACCGACCCCGACATCACCGCCAGGCACGACCCTGGTCATAACAACCCACGGGGGACGGCCCCTAGTTCCAGATCGCCGAGTCCACTCAACCTTGCCAGTAAGCACGCAGGATGCAAGGCCGTGGGGAAGACCAAGGCCAGCTGCTGGGACGAGTTCTGGGACGTGATCGCCCGGGCACACCTGGACGCGTGCCGGCGCGAGGAAGCAGCGAGGGCGGTCAATCGTCCCGACCCAGCTCCCAGAACGCAACGGCCGCCGCCGCCGCGACGTTCAGAGAGTCAACCCCTCGTCGCATAGGGATCACCACGCGAGCATCGCTAAGCCGCATCGCGGCTTCGGTCAATCCAGAGCCTTCAGCACCCAGCATTAACGCAGTTCGCTGCCGCTGCTCAGGCGAGAGTCGCTGAATGGACACGGCGTCGTGGGCGGGAGTGAGAGCGAGCACCGTGAAGCCTGCCTCGCGGACCTCAGCAATGGCGGCGGGCCAGGGTGAAACTATGGCGTACGGTACGGCGAACACCTCGCCCATACTCACCCGCACGCTTCGCCGATAGAGCGGATCAGCGCAGGACGGCGAGAGTAAGACGCCATCAATGCCCAGAGCTGCCGCACCCCTGAAAATAGCGCCGAGATTCGTATGGTTGTTCAGGTCTTCGAGCACCGCCAGACGGCGCGCGGTGTTGAGCACCTCGGCGAGTGAAGGGAGCTGCCTGCGATAGAAGCTTGCCAGCACTCCTCGGTGAACATGGAAGCCCGTTAAACGCTCCAGCACCTCCTGCGAGGCGCAGAGGACCGGCGCATCGGTGTCTGTCAGGCCCGCGAGTTGGTCGATCCGCTTTGCGTCGATCAGAATGGATCGAGCCCGGTAGCCCGCTCGCAGTGCCCGTCGCAGCACTAAGTCCCCCTCGGCGATGAATAGGCCGTGCGGCGGCTCCCATCGCGTGCGCAGCTCGACATCTGTCAGGGCCCGGTAGTCCGCGACGCGTGGGTCATCGGGGTCGGTGATCGAGATGACGGGCACGCGCTACTCCTCCCATGCCGGCACCGGCATAACCTTCTGTCCAGGCACAAACGGACCAGGCGTGACCACGATGTGCCGCAAAACCCTGCTCAATGCTTCCCGGTGGTCGGCCGGCGTGAATCGGTCCCACTCGTCCAGCAGCGCGCCGAACGCGCGAGGCTCATGTGCACCGGCGGCCCGCTCCCGGGCCAGCGCGGATTTGTGTGCATCGTGTGCGGATGCCAGGTCCGCATCGACCTCGCCCTTCTGCTCCAGGTAGTCCTCGCGTTCGACCTCCCCATCGGTGTACAGGTCGACGAGCCGCTTCCGCTTGCGTGTCAAGCGGCTGACCTCCCTGGCTATCGCCTCCGCCTCGTTGGACGCCCGAGTCGCCGCCTCCAGCCGGCGTGCCCGCTCAGTCACGTCCTCTCCGCCCTCGGCATGCTTGGCCAGCCAAGTCTTAACCTCGTCCACGGCGCGTGCGTTGCTGATCGAGTTGAACGGGTGCGCCTTGCGGTCCCTTGCGCGGTAGCAAACCCACGTGTGCTTACGGTGCTTCCCGGAGTACGCGGACACCATCGGGCCGCCACAGCCCTCGTAGCCGCAGACCATCAGCCCGGAGAGGTCGTGCACAGCGGTCCGAAGGCGGGGCGCCATCGCTGCCTGAGCGTCGCGTCGCGCCCTATACCGCTCCCACAGGTCACGAGAGATGATGGCCTCGTGCGCTCCGACGCGCCACACGTCGAACGCCCAGATGGACCGGCCCTTCTTACCGCCTGCCTCATTCGCCTTCGGTGGTTTGGTGCGCTCACGGATCAGGCCCGCGGCAAAACCGGTGTCCATCATCCTGGAGATGGACTGCTGCGACCAAGGGTTGCCTGCGGTGGTGCGAAGACCTCGCTGGTTCCACTCCGTCGCCAGCTTGCGGTGGGCCTCGCCGTCTACGTACCGCTCGTAGGCGTCCTTTAGGATCGGCGCTTGCTCGGGGTGGGGCGTGTAGCCGGTGGGCTTGTCGTAGAGGTATCCCCAGCGTGGTGCAGCAGTGTGCGGTAGCCCGTCACGCCTGCGTTTGGCTTGGGTTTCCTTCCACCCGTCGCTCATCATGTCGGACTGGAGTTCGGCGATCAGGAGCATCTGGCTGCGGCTGAACCGACCGATCGTGGTGGTCGGGTCGAAGTCCTCCGTGGCGGCCCGCACGAGTCCGCCGGCCTCGTCCTCGACCTGCGCAAGGTAGATCAGCGACTCTCGTAGGTTCCGCCCCCAGCGGGACCACTTCCACAGGACCACGAATCTCCAGTTGCTGTCGCGCACGCCTTGGGCTGCGTCGCCGACATGCCTCTTGGTGAAGACGCGGCCCGAACGGTCGATGTCGTACATCCAGTAGACGATCTTGATACCCTCACGCTCTGCGAAGGTCTCGATCGAGTGTTCTTGTAACTCCGGCGAGATCAGCTCGTCGCCGCGACCGCCGACCTCTGACACGCGAACGTACCCCAGACCGCGCTTGTCGAGAGGGATGCGTGCCAGTTGCTGCGGCGTTACCGCCCAGTGATTGATGTACTCCAAGGCCTTGCCGTCCGTCCCCACATGAGCCAGGGTACGTCATTTGCAGCTCCCCACTAACCTGGGCGCGATCTTCCGCAGCGCGGCGGCGCTCGGCGTCGACGCGGTGCTGCTGTCGCCGAGCTGCGCCGACCCGCTGTACCGGCGCAGCGTGCGGGTCAGCATGGGCGAGGTGTTCGCGGTGCCGTACGCGACGCTGGCGCCCTGGCCGGGCGGCCTGGACCTGGTGCGGGCGGCGGGTTTCGCGGTGCTGGCGCTGACGCCCGCGCCGGACGCGGTGCCGATCCAGCGGCTGACCGCGGCGCAGCGGGCGCGGGCCGCGCTGGTGTTCGGTGCGGAGGGGGCGGGCCTGTCCGGGGCGGTCCTGCGGGCCAGCGACGCGCGGGTGGTGATCCCGATGCGCCGCGGCGTCGACTCGCTCAACGTGGCCGCCGCGGCCGCCGTCGCCTTCTGGGAACTGGGCCGCGACGACCTCCCATGATCAAGGCGTCCTCGATCATGGGAGATGGCAAACATGAAACATTGACGCTTTTCCTGATCGGCCGTTTACTGATGGGTAACAATCCATCGAAAGGACGCCCGATGCGCGCACCGTGGAGAAGACGACTGGTCAAGCTGGCCGCGACCGGGGCGGCGACGATCCTGTTGGGCGGGGCAGTGCAGGCCACCGCCACGGCGGCCGCCGCGCCGCTGCGCAACGTGCTGATGGTCGGCAACGCGTACGGCGGCACCGTCAGCTTCATCGACGAGCAGACCTTCGAGAACCTCGGCTCCCTCAACGTCATCCCGGACCTCCAGCAGCGCCTCGACGAGATGAGCATCATCGAGCGCACCGCCTACGAGATCGTCCGCGGGCAGAACGGCGACAAGTTCGTCGACGACGTGTTCCTCTCGCTGGACGGCCGCATCCTCTACGTCTCCCGCGCCAACCTGCCCGACCTGGTGGCCATCGACCTGGTCACCCGCCGGCAGATCTGGCGGTACAAGCTGGAGGGCTACCACGCCGACCACATGGCGATGTCGCCGGACGGCACCAAGCTGATCATCTCCGACACCACCGTCAACGAGGCGCAGGTGGTCGACGCGCGCACCGGCACCGAGGTGGCGGAGTTCCCGACCGGCACCTACCCGCACGCCAACGACTACTCGCCGGACGGCACCAAGCTCTACAACTCCAGCATCGGCACGGTCTCGCTGCCGCAGTGGATGGAGTGGGCCAAGGGGGCGCGGCAGCTCACCGTCGTCGACCCGACGACGTTCCGGGTGACCCGCACCTACCAGTTCGACCACGGCGTCCGGCCGGCGGTCTTCACCGCCGACAACAAGACGATGTACGCGCAACTGTCCTATCTGAACGGCTTCGTGGAGTACGACCTTGTCGCGGGGCGGATCGTGCGCACCGTCGAGATGCCGTTCAGCGCGGAGGGCGAGGACACGCACCCGGACGACTACCCGGGCAACTCGGCCCACCACGGGATGGCGATGTCCGGTGACGGCAGGAAGCTGTGCATGGCCGGCACGATCGACGACTACGCCGCGATCGTCTCCCGGCCGGCGCTCACCACGGACCGGATCGTCCCGCTCGGCGACATTCCCTATTGGACGCAGACGAGCGCCGACGGGCAGTACTGCTACGTGTCGCTGAGCGGCGACGACGAGGTGGCGGTCATCTCGTACGCCACATCGCAGGTGGTCGCCCGGGTGCCGGTCGGCGACTTCCCGCAGCGCGAGCGCAACGGCAAGGCCGCCCCCGAAGCCCTCGCCGCCCTGGATTCCGCCAACGGCTGATTCATCGGGGCGTCCCTCAGGTGGCCATAGGGGACAGCAACACGTTATCCGGCGTCTCTGACGCGGGCGGGCCCTTCCACCTTGTTGCCGGGTTGGCGGCAGGGGGAAGGGCCACGCCATCGTGAGGCGTCCGCGGAAGGTCCGGCAGCTTCCCGGCAGGACGGGCCAGCGCCTGGCGTCGGCCGGATCCGGACGCCGTGTTCGCGGACCGGCATTCGATCATCAGTTGGCGTCGGGGTCTGGTGATACCAGGCCGTTCTTGTAGGCCAGGACCACGAGTTGGGCTCGGTCGCGGGCGCCGAGTTTGGTCATGGCTCGTTGGACGTGGGTGCGCACGGTGAGCACGCTGAGATGAAGGTCCCTGGCGATCTCGTCGTTGGACTTGCCATCCGCGGCCATTTTCGTGACCTCACGCTCGCGGTCGGTCAGGTCGCGGATCCCCGGGTTGGTGGGCGCCGGTGCGGCGGCGTCTCGTGGCGGCGTGGCGAGAAACTGGGTGATGAGGGCCTTGGTCGCACCCGGGGAGAGCAGGCTTTCGCCGGTGGCGACGACCCGGATGGCGTCGAGTAGGGCGTCGGTGGTGACGTACTTGCCGAGAAAGCCGCTGGCGCCGGCGCGCAGGGCGCGGGCGACGTGCTCGTCGTTCTCGAAGGTGGTGAGGATGAGCACCCGGGTGCCGGTCAGGTCGCGGTCGGCGCAGATGGTCTCGGTGGCGGTCAGCCCGTCGGTGCCCGGCATCCGCACGTCCATCACGATGACGTCGGGGTGGTGTATCCGGGCGAGGTCGACAGCCTGTGCGCCGTCGGCGGCCTCGGCCACCACCTCCAGGTCGTCGCAGGAGTCGATCAGCATCTTGAAGGTGCCTCGCAGGAGCGCCTGGTCATCGGCGAGCAGCACCCGGATCGTCATAGCGCCGCCTGCGGATGGAGCGGGAGGGCGGTCACGACCTCGAAGTCGACGTCTGCGCTGTCGCTGACATGGAGGTGGCCGCCGACCGCCTGGGCGCGTTCTCGCATGCCGATGATGCCGAAGCCACTACTGGGTTGGTGGTCGGTACGCCGGTCGTTGGTGACCGTGATGGTGAGCCGGGTGCTGCTGTAGCGAAGCCGCAGCGCGGCCGTCGCCGACGCGGCGTACTTGGTGGCGTTGGTCAGCGCTTCTTGGATGATGCGGTAGGCGGTCAGGTCGACCCCGGCCGGTAGGTCCCGTGGCTCGCCCTCGACAGCGAGGTCGACTGTCAGGCCGGCGGATCTGCATACCTCCAGCAGGTGCGGGAGTTGGGCCAGCCCGGGCGCGGGTTCGAGGGTCTCGGTGTCGGTGCTGTTCTGGCGCAGGACGCCGACGGTGTCGCGTAGCTCGAGCATGACCGTGGAGGTCGTGGCTTTGAGGTCGGTGAGGATCTTCGCGGTGAGTGCCGGGTTGGTTTTCAGTAGATGGGCCGCGGTGCCGGCCTGGGCGTTGGCCACGGCCATGTGGTGGGCCACGACGTCGTGCAGGTCACGGGCGATGCGCATCCGCTCCTGCGTGACCCGCAGCCGGGCCTCTTCCTCACGGGTCCGCTCGGCGTGCTCGGCACGGGCCTGGACCGCCTCGAGCCAGGCGCGGCGCAGCCGGGTCCTGCTGCCCATCGCCAGCGGGAGCAGCAGCCACAGCGCCGGCCCGAACGCCCGCAGCGCCACCATCGCGTCGAGCTCGCCCCCGACCGCGGTGCCCACGACCAGCACGGTCGCGACGCCGCCGTACACCCACGTCGTCCGGGAGTCGGTCGTGGCCGCGAGCCAGTACAGGGCGACCATCAGCGGGGCCAGCAGGAGCGGGGAAAGGACGAAACCGAGGCTTCCCGTGACCACCGCGCCGACGGTGGCCACCACGACCACCCATCGTGGATGCTCGCGCGCCTTGAACAGCGCCAGGCAGGCGATCCCCGTCACCACCTCCGCGACCCAGGCGACCTGCGGACGACTCTCGCCCGGGCCAACCAGGTTCGCCCCGATCACCGCGCCACCGAGCAGCGCGAGCACGATGACCACGTCGGTCAGCCGCGGATGCCGCTCCGCGTACTCCTCCAGGCTGACCATGCGCGCTTCTCCTCATCTGTCGCGGGCCGGCGCTATCTGTCGCGGGCCGGCGCTTCCGTCGATTGTCCGCTGAGGTGGTGGGCCGGGCCGCATTCTCGGCGATCCCGGCCCATTCGTGATCAGTGACTGGTCATGGAGCCTGCGCGGGCACGGGCTCCCGCTCGCGCTCCGGCTGGCTCGGCGGGTCCCGGTGCAGGCCCGCGCCTTCGACGTCGACCCGCGGCAGGATCCTGTCCAGCCAGCCGGGCAGCCACCAGGCCCGGTGGTCGATCAGCGCCATGACGGCCGGGACGATCGCCATCCGGACCACGAACGCGTCGAGGAACACCGCGGCGGCGAGGCTGAAGCCGATCATCTTGATGAACGGATCGACCTCCGCGATGAACCCGGCGAAGACAGCCATCATGATCAACGCGGCCGCGACAACGACGCGGGCGCTGTGCCGGAAACCGGCCTCGATCGCCTGGCACGGCTTCGCGCCGTGGACGTAGTCCTCCCGCATCCGCGATACCAGGAACACCTGATAGTCCATCGCCAGCCCGAACACGATCCCGATCATGAAGATCGGCACCGCACTCATGATCGGGCCGGTCTGCTCGACACCCAGCAGACCCGCGGCGAACCCCTCCTGGAACACGAGCACCATCGCGCCCAGGGCGGCCATTGCCGAAAGCAGGAACCCCAGGGCCGCCTTGACGGGGATCAAGATCGACCGGAACACGAGCAGCAACAGCAGTACGGCAAGCCCCACCACGGTCGCCAGGTACGGCACGAGCGCGTTCTGCAGCTTGTCCGCCAGGTCGATGTTGACCGCCGTCGTGCCGGTGACCCGGAACTTCGCCCCCGTACCGCCGATCAGCTCGGGCCGCGCGTCACGCAGGTCGCGGACCAGGTCCTTGGTCGCCTCATCGGTCGGGCCGGTGGCGGGAACGACCTCGAAGAGCGCGGTGTCCTTGGCATCGTTGAAGAGCGGTGGCGAGACCGACACCACCCCGTCCATCCCGGCCATCTTGCCGGCGATGGACTCGACCGCCTGCTCCGGATCGGCCGCGCCCTTGGCGTCGGCCACGATCATGAGCGGGCCGTTGAACCCGGGACCGAATGCCTTGGCCAGCGCGTCGTAGGCACGGCGCTGGGTGGTCGTGGTCGGCCTGGACTCGTCCCCCGGCATGCCCAGCCGCAGCGACACGGCGGGGATCGCGAGCGCGCCGAGCAGCGCCACACCGAGAGCCAGGACCGCGATCGGTCGGCGAAGCACCAGCCGCGCCCACCGCGTGCCGCCGCCCGCGAGGGCTCCGCCGGCTGGCTCGCTTCGCTCGCTTGGGCCTGGGCTGGCTGGCTCGCTTGGGCCCCGGCTGGCGGCCGCATCCGAGCTGGTGGCTCCGCGTCCAGCTCCGGATCCCGCCAGCCGATCGGCCTGCTCACCGCCGATGGCCACCGGACCGCGGCGAGCGGAGCGGGACAGCACCTTGTCGGGGACGAACCCGAGGACCGCCGGCACCAGGGTCAGCGCGACCAGGACGGCGACCACCACCGCGGCGACGGCGGCCAGCCCCATCTTGGTCAGCATCGGGATGCCGATCACCGCCATGCCGGCGAGCGCGATCACCACGGTCAGGCCGGCGAACGTCACAGCGGAGCCGGCGGTGCCCACCGCCAGCCCTACCGCCTCGACCGCGGAAAGGCCACGGGCACGCTCCTCGCGATACCGGGAAACCACGAACAGGGCATAGTCGATCCCCACGGCGAGGCCCAGCATCAGCGCCATGGTGCCGGTGGTCGCGGACAGGCCGAGCGCGTCGCCCACCGCCAGGATCGACATCATGCTCACCGCCACCCCGAGGAGTGCGGTCAGCAGGGGCAGCCCCGCGGCGACCAGCGAGCCGAAGGTGATCAGCAGGATCACGGCGGCCAGCCCGATGGCGATGATCTCCGCGACACCCCCACCCCCGCCGGGCTCCATCGCACTCCCGCCGGCCTCGACGGTCAGCCCCGCTTGCCGGGCGACATCGGCCGCGGCGTCGATCTCCGCGACGCTGGCATCGGTGACCGCGTTGGCCTTCACGGCGTACCGCACGTTCGCGTACGCCGCCGATCCGTCGCCGCTGACCGCGCCGGCCTCGAACGGGTCGTCCACCATGGCCACCTGATCACCATCGGCGAGTTGCCTGACCGCCGACTCGATAGCCGCCTTGTACCGCGGGGAAGTCACCTTCGAGCCCGCCGGGGCCACGAACACCACCGTCGCGTCGCCGGCATCGGCCGTGATCCCCGGGAACCGCTGCCGCATCAGGTCGAAGGCGGTCTGCGACTCGATGCCGGGCACCGCGAAGTCGTCATCGGGGGCTGACGCCGCCGTCAGACCAGCGAAAGTCGTTCCGGCCAGGATGGCCAGCCACACGAGGACCACCGGACCACGGCGTCTGAAGGCGAACCGGCCGAGCCGAGCCAATAGCGTTGCCACAGGACGTCTCCATCTGAAGTGTCGGAAGACATCACGATCCCGCCACGACCCGCGCCTGTCGTCCTGCGGCTGATGGCGACGGACTACTGAATCGGAACCCGTTCGGGCAGGGGGGCGTACCGCGATCGCAGTACGCCGGGGTGTCTGCGGCTGGACGACGCCGCCGCCCGGTCTTGCGGCGAGTCTTGGGCCATCGCTATGACGACGTGCAGGACGCCTTGATCATGAGGTGGCGCGGATGGCCTCCAGGAAGGCTTCGGAGCGGTGTTCGAAGTTGCGGTAGCGGCCGTAGCTGGGCGCCGCCGGTGACAGCAGCACCGCGCCGCCGGCCGGCGTCAGCTCACGGGCCAGCCGCACCGCCGACTCCAGGTCGTCGGCCAACTCGGTGCGCACCGCCGGCAGCCCTTTCAACGCCTCGATGATGCGCGGCCCGCTGTCCGGGATGCCGATCACGGTCAGCGCCAGGTCGGCGACGTGGTCGCGCAGCGGCGTGTAGTCCACGCCCCGGTCGGCGCCGCCGACGATGACGGTGAGCGGCCGTCCGGCGTACGCGTCGATCGCGTGCATCGCCGCGTACGGGCTGGTCGCGAGCGTGTCGTCGACGAAGGTGAGACCGGAGGGATCAAGAATCTCGGTGAGCCGGTGCGGCAGCGCCGCGAACGACGCCAGCGCCGCCGGCACGTCAAACGGCGCGACGCCGAGCGCTTCCAGGACGGCGAGCGCCACGCACAGGTTGACCTCGTTGTGCCGGCCGACCAGCGGCAGCGCGGCGCGGTCGAAGAGCCGCTCGCCGCCGCGCCAGACGGCTCCGTCGCGCACGTGGTACGAATCGGGCAGACCGGCCCGAATGGCCGCTACCTCGCCGAGTTCTCGGGACAATCGCTCGTCCAGCCCGTTCACCACCACCGTCACCGGGTCGTGGCGGACCAGGTTGAGCTTGTCGCGGTAGTACTCCCGCTCGCCGCCGTGCGCGTCCAGGTGCTCGGGGAACAGCGCCGTCACGACCGCCACCCGTGGTGACTCGGTGAGGTCGCTGCACTGGTAGCTGGACAGCTCCAGCACGTAGAGCGCGCTCTCCGGCAGGTCCAGCACGGGTACGCCGATGTTGCCCCCGTACACGTTGGGCCGGCCGGCGGCGGTGAGCAGGTGGCTGATCAGGCTCGACGTGGTGCTCTTGCCCTTGCTGCCGGTGACGCCGACGGTCCGGTCGGCGTGGTCGGCCAGCCACAGCGCGGTGCCGCCGGTGACGGCGACGCCGCGCCGGCGCAGCTCGACCAGCCACGGGTGGGTCTGCGGGATGCCCGGCGAGCGCACCACCACGTCGACGCCGTCGAACGCGGCGAAGTCGGTGCGCCGCGGCGCCAGCTCCGCGAGCGGGGAATCCCAGGCCAACGACAGGAAGTTGCCGCTGTCGTCAACCGCCACCATGCTGGCCGGCTGGTGCGGCGCGATCGCGAGGACCGCCGCCCGCCCCTCCCGCCCGGTGCCCCAGACGGCGACGGAACGGCCGCGCAGGTCCGCCAGACGCACGTGATCTCCCCTCTCGCCACGAGGGTCTTAGTATTGCGTGTGCTCGACACCCAGTTTCGGCGACTCTCCTTCCCCCCGCTGTCGTTCGATCCCGACACCGGCGTGGCCTCGTTCCCGTACGCGCTCGACGACCTCCGCTTCGTCGAGACGGTGACGTTCCCGGCGGCGGCCACCCCGCCGCCGGCCGCCTTCCACCGGGTACTCGAGCTGCTGCACCTCGTCGCCGGGGTGAGCTACTTCAAGGTCGGCGCGCCGCGTGAGGTGGTGGCGGCGACGCCGCTCAGCGCGCCCGCCGCCGCGCTGGTCCAGGCCGTCTACACCCACGGCATGGCGGAGTACGCGTACCGCAATGACCTTCCGCACGTGCTCGACCTGGTCGTGGCCGCGCCCACCGCGGCGCCGGTGCCGGCGGCGCCGGTGACCGGACGGCCGCTCTCGCCGGTCGGCGGCGGCAAGGATTCGATCGTCACGCTCGAGGCGCTGCGGGCGGCGGGCCGCGATCCGGTGCCGTTCGCCGTCAACCCCAACTGGGTGATCGACGCGGTGTTCGCCGCGTCCGGGCTGGCCCCGCTCGCCGCCCGGCGGCGGATCGACGCGCAGCTGTTCGACCTGAACGCGGCCGGCGCGCGCAACGGCCACGTGCCGGTCACCGCGATCAACTCGCTGATCGCGGTGGCCACCGCCACCCTGCACGGGCTCGGCCCGGTGGTGATGTCCAACGAGCGCTCCGCGTCCGATCCGAACCTGATCTGGAACGGACACGAGATCAACCACCAATGGTCCAAGGGCGTCGCGGCGGAGGGTCTGCTGCGGGACGCGGTGGCCGCGCACGCCGGGCTCGGTGACGCGTACTTCTCGCTGCTGCGGCCGCTCTCGGAGCTGCACATCGCGCGGCTGTTCGCCCGGCACACCGCCTACGACGCCGTGATGACCAGCTGTAACGCGGCGTTCAAGCTGCGCGATCCGAGCGCCCGCTGGTGCGGTCACTGCCCGAAGTGCCGGTTCGTGTTCCTCGCGCTGGCGCCGTTCATGCCGCGGGCGCGGCTGGTGGGCATCTTCGGCAGCGACCTGCTGGCCGACCCGGCGCAGGTGCCCGGCTACCGCGAACTGCTGGGCATTTCCGGACACAAGCCGTTCGAATGCGTGGGTGAGGTGGCGGAGTCGGTGGTGGCGCTCGACCTGCTGCGCGGCTCCGCCGAGTGGGCCGACACGCCGGTGGTGGCGGAGCTCGCGGCGGCCGTCCCCCCGTCGGCGTGGACGGACGCCGCGGCCGCGGACGTCTTCACCCCCGGCGGCCCCGACTTCATCCCCGAATCCTTCTCCATGATCAAGGCGTCCCTGTAGTCGTTAGGACTACGTGAGGGACGCCTTGATCATGGGTGGGGTGGGGCCGTCCAGGGAGGCGACGAGGATGCGCATGGCGCGGATGGCGGAGCGGATCTCCTGCAGGTAGCGGCCCGGAGTGAGGGTCGGTTCGGGCAGGTCGTCGTCGGTGGTGCGCGGGTCGACGCCGACCGTGTCGACGAGGCAGCCGTACGGCAGGCCGAGCGTGCGGATCGCGTCGCAGTGCTGGAACGGCACGTAGATCGGTGAGGTGACCACCAGTACCCGGTCACCCTTGGCCAGCCCGGCGTGCCGCGCCCAGAAACGCTGCGTGTCGGCGGTGTCCGCGCGGTGGTCCGGATCGCTGGACGGCGCGGCGAGCACGATGATCGGCGGGCCGTCCGGCGGCAGGTAGGTGCGCACGGACGGAGCGGCCTCGGCCGGGCAGTCGAGGCCGAACGCCCGGCGGACGCCGAGGTCGAGCGCGTCGACCTCGGTGGCGCAGCCGCGCGCCGCCGGCAGCGTCAGCTCGGCCGGGGTGAGCTGGCGGTAGCTGCCGAGCACGCCCATGGCGTGCACGGCGGTGCCGCGCCGGACGAGGTGGGCGGCGTACGCGGTGCGCCGCAGGCAGGCGTGCGCGAGCCCGCCGAGCACGATGAGGTGCTGGTACTCGCGGTGCCGGGGTGGCCGGGCGGTGACCATGCCGAGCGCGGTGGCGGCCTCGGTGACGAGCGTGGCGACGGCCGGTGCGAGCGCGGGCTCGGGCGCGTCCGGCCGCTCGACCACGCCCCGCGCGCCGTTGGACCGTGCGCCGCTGGGCCGCGCGCCGGTGGCGCGGAAGTCCCAGTGTTGGGCCGAGAAGGCATCGAGCCAAGCGAGTAGCGTCGGGCTGTCTCCGGTGGGCCAGCGCCCACCGAACCCGGCGACCAACTCCTGGAGGGGCGCGGAGGTGATCCAGCGAGCGACGCCGTCCAACACGGCGGCCGGCTCGCCGGTGGGCAGCGGTACCGGCTGGAAGTGCACCCGTGGGATCTTAAGCGGTAACAGTTCGGGACCAAGGGTTGCTGAGGCCACTAGGTTGTCGTAAGAATCCTTCACAGGTTTTACAGGCACTGAAGGGAAGTGACGCGGCTCCCATGAATAGTACAAGGCGTGACATTTTGCGCCGTGGAGCGGTCGCCGGCGTCCTGGCGACCCCGGCGGCTGGTCTCTTGTCGAGCTGCGCCATGGGTGGTGACGACGAGTCCGGCGACAAGACCGCCAACCAGGGCGAGAAGAGCGAGCAGAACCCCTTCGGCGTGAAGGCGGACGCGCCGCTGGAGGTGGTCATCTTCAACGGTGGGTACGGCGAGGACTACGCCAAGGCCCACGAGGCCATGTACAACGAGCGGTACCCGAACGCGAAGATCACCCACACCGCGACCCAGGAGATCAGCAAGACGCTCCAGCCGCGGTTCGTCGACGGCAACCCGCCGGACGTGCTCAACAACTCCGGCGCCGGCCAGATCGACCCGGGTGGCCTGGTCTCGCAGGGCGCGCTCGCCGACCTCACCGAGCTGCTCGACGCGCCCAGCCTGGACGTGCCGGGCAAGAAGGTGCGCGACACGCTGCTGCCCGGCGTGGTCGAGGTGGGCAGCTACGACGGCAAGTTCCACGTGCTGAACATCAGCTACACGACATACGGCATCTGGTACTCCAGCAAGCTCTTCACCGACCGCGGCTGGCAGTACCCGAAGACCTGGGACGACCACATCGCGCTGTGCCGCACGATCAAGGCGGCCGGCATCGCGCCGTGGACGTACGCGGGCAAGCACCCCCGGTACATGAGCTGGCCGGTGATCGCGACGGCGATCAAGTTCGGCGGCATCGAGGTGGCCGAGAACATCGACAACCTGGAGCCCAACGCCTGGAAGTCGGACGCCATGAAGACGGCCGCCGACGCCTGGCACCAGATCGTCAAGGACGGCTTCATCCTGCAGGGCTCGCCCGGCCTTGACCACGTGCAGTCGCAGACCGCGTGGTGCCAGGGCCAGGCCGCGCTGATCTCGTGCGGCTCCTGGCTGGAGAACGAGCAGAAGAAGGTCACCCCGGCCGGGTTCAACATGGCGGTCGCGCCCACGCCCAGCCTGGGCGCCGGCGACAAGCTGCCGTTCGAGGCGATCCGCGGCACCGCGAGCGAGCCGTTCGTCGTGCCGGCCAAGGCCAAGAACGTGCCCGGCGGCCTGGAGTACTTCCGGACGGTGCTGTCGATGAAGGGCGCCAAGGACTTCACCGGCAAGGTGTCCGCGCTCAGCGTGGTCGCCGGCGCCGCCGAGGGCGCCACCCTGGGCCCCGGCCTGACCAGCGTGGTCGCGGCGCTCCAGGCGTCCGGCAGCAAGGGCTTCAACTGGGTGTACCAGAACTACTACCGCAAGCTGGAGAAGGAGCTGGTCGACGCGGCCTGCGGCGAGTTCTTCAGCGGGCGGATCGGGCCGGCGGAGTTCCTCGACCAGTGCCAGAAGGGTGCCGACTCGATCGCGTCGGACAGCTCGATCAAGAAGTACAAGCGGGCGTAGTGCGGCACGGCAAGAATCAGGGCAAGTACCCGCTGATCATCGCTTTCCTGGTGCCGCCCCTGTTGTTGTACGGGATCTTCGTCCTGTCGCCCTACGCGCAGGCGTTCCAGATCTCGCTCACCGACTGGGGCGGCTACACCGCCGACGCGAACTACGTCGGGCTGGCGAATTTCCAGCGGTTGTTCGAGGACGACCTCGTGTGGAACGCGATCACCAACAACGCGATCCTGCTCGCGGTCGTACCGTTGCTCACGATCGCCCTCGGGCTGTTCTTCGCGGCGATGCTCAACATGGGCGGGCGCGGTGGTCGGGCCGGCGTAACGGGGGTACGCGGCACCGCCGCGTACCGGCTGGTCTATTTCTTCCCGCAGGTGCTCTCCGTGGTGATCATCGCGGTGGTGTGGCGCGAGGTGTACCACCCCAACAACGGCCTGCTGAATGGTTTGCTCAAACCGTTCGGTATCGCGGGGCCTGCGTGGCTCGGCGACCCGCGCTTCGCGTTCTGGTGCGTGCTGGCCGTCATGGTGTGGGCCAACGTCGGCTTCTACGTGGTGCTGTTCGGCGCCGCGATGCAGGCGATTCCCCGCGACATCTATGAGGCGGTGCTGCTCGACGGCGCGTCTCGCCTCGTCACGCTGACGCGGATCACCATCCCGCTGCTGTGGGACACCGTGCAGGTCGCGTGGATCTATCTGGCCATCGCGGCGCTCGACGGATTCATCCTGGTGCAGCTGATGACCGACGGCGGGCCCAACCACTCGTCCGACGTGATCGGCCTGCGCATGTACAACACCGCGTTCGGCACCGACACCCGGTTCGGGTACGCGTCGGCGATCGGGGTGGCGATGTTCTTCCTGACCCTATCCGTGGCGGTGCTGGCGCTGCGGGCCAGCAAGCGCGATCGGATCGAGTACTCATGACGGCTATACAGGAGCGGACGGCGGACGCCGCGGCCGCGCGGGAACCCCGACTTCGCCGCGAGTGGGGCGTCGCCAACGTCTTCTCGCACGGCTTCCTGCTGCTGTGGGCGTTCCTGACCACGTTTCCGCTGCTCTGGGTGCTGATCAGCTCCTTCAAGACGGACGGCGAGATCCTCGGCGACCCGTGGGGCCTGCCCGGCGCACTGCGTTTCGAGAACTGGGGCCGGGCCTGGACCGAGGCGCACATCGGCCAGTATTTCTTCAACAGCGCGGTCGTGGTGGCGGGTTCGCTCGCGCTCACCATGCTGTTCGGCGCCACCGCGGCGTACGTGTTCGCCCGGTACGAATTCCGCTTCCGCCAGGCGTTCTACTACCTGTTCGTCGGCGGCATGATGTTCCCGGTGTTCCTGGCGCTGGTGCCGCTGTTCTTCGTGGTGCGCAACGCCGGCCTGCTGAACACCTGGCCGGGCCTGATGCTGGTCTATGCCGGCTATTCGCTGCCGTTCACGGTGTTCTTCCTGAGCGCGTTCTTCCGCACGCTGCCCGAAACGATCGCGGAGGCGGCGCTGCTGGACGGCTGCGGGCATTTCCGGCTGTTCTTCCGGGTGATGCTGCCGATGGCTCGGCCCGGACTGATCAGCGTGGCCATCTTCAACTTCCTCAGCCAGTGGAACCAGTTCATCCTGCCGCAGGTGTTGATGCAGGGCGGCGACGCGTCGAAACAGGTGCTGGCGCAGGGGTTGGCCACGCTCGCGGTCAGCCAGGGGTACGAGGGTGACTACAGTGGACTGTTCGCCGGTTTGACCATCGCGATGCTCCCCGTGCTCGGCGTCTACGTCCTCTTCCAACGCCAGATCCAGGCCGGCTTGACGGCGGGCCAGCTCAAGTAACAAGGAAGGGCCCCTTCTTAACGTTTTTCGCATAGGAAGGGCCCCTTATTAACAGCGCTGTTAATAAGGGGCCCTTCCTCGTCGAAAAGCGATGGGAAGGGGCCCTTCCTTGCGCTTAGGGGAGGAGGGTGGCGTGGAGGCTGGGGGCGGCGGACGGGTCGAGGAGCGGGCGGGCGGCGAGCCACGCGGCGGCGGCCGCGCCGTCGCCGGCCACCGGCAGCGGGGCGTCCGGCCAGCGCTCGGCCAGCGCCGCGCCCAGCGCCGCCGCCAGGGGAGTGTCCGCGGTCAGCAGGCCACCGCCGCGTACCACCGGACTTGACGCGCCCGCCGGGCGTACCCGGGAAACACTGTCCGCGAGATGAGCCGCCGCCGCCGCGACGATGGCCGCGGCGGCGGGGTCCGCGGGGTAGGCGTCGATGACCAGCGGCGCGAGCCGCGCCAGCTCGACCGGCGAGCGGCGGGTGACCACCTGCACCACCGTGTCGACGGTGGCCCGCGGTCGCGCCGCGACCGCCGCGGAGCCGAGCAGATCGACCAGCACCGCGCGGCCCAGCGGCCCGGGCTGCCGGCCGGCGTCCAGATCGTGGAGGGTACGCCGGACCGCCTCCCGCCCCAGCCAGAAGCCGGAGCCGAGGTCGCCGAGCACCCAGCCGTGGCCGTCGGCGATCCGGTCGAGCGCGAGGTCCCGCACGTCGCAGGCGATGGCGCCGGTGCCGGCGATCACCACGGTGCCGTCCGGGCTGGCGGTGCCGGCGGCGTAGGCGACCAGCGCGTCGCCGACCACCGCGTACGGGCAGCGCAGTCCCGCCCCGCGCCAGGCGCGGTCGAACGCGGCCTGGCCGGCGGGGTCGGCGCGGAGCCGGCCGCCGCCCGCGAGGCCGATCGTGCCGGCGCGGACGAGCGCCGGGTCGACCCCGGCGAGCGCCTCGCCGAGGGCGGTGGCGAGCTGGGCGGCGGCGTGCTCGGCGCCGTGGGCGGTCGGGTTTCCGCCGCCGGCGCGGCCGGTGCCGAGCCGATCGCCGGTGAGTGAGGCGACCAGGGCGCGGGTCGACGTGGCGCCCACGTCGAGTCCGATCACGAGAGTGTCTGACACCCGCTCATGCTGCCCGGCGTCGGTCGTGTCCGCATGCTTCCGAACGGTAACAGTTCTGAAAACTTTGCCCAGGCTGTTGACAAGAGAGCCCTCTCAGTAAGAAATTTTACCACCAACGGGAGTTGCAGAGAGGCGGAGACGTGCAGGACGTGCTCACCACCCTCCGGGAGAAGTTGCCGGAGTTCACCGGCGCGCTGCAGCGCGTCGCCGAGCATGTGCTCAGCGACCCGTCGGCCGCGGCGCGGGCGACGATCGTCGAGCTCGCCGAGCGCAGCGGCACGTCACCGGCGACGGTGACCCGGTTCTGCCGGGCGCTGGGCTTCGAGGGGTATTCCGACCTCCGGCTCGGCATCGCCGCCGAGACCGGGCGGGCCCGGGCCGCCGGCTGGACCGTCGACATCGGGCGGGAGATCCTGCCGAACGACCCGCTCGACCGGGTGCTGGAGCACATCATGGCCGCCGACACCCGGGCGATGCGGGACACCGCGGCGCTGCTCGACCTCGGCGAGGTCGAGCGGGCGGCGGACGCGATCGCCGGCGCGACCCGGGTCAACATCTTCGGCGCCAGCGGCAGCGCGCTGGTCGGCGAGGAGCTCCAGTGGAGCCTGCACCGCATCGGCGTGGCGGCGTGGGCCTGGACCGACGTCCATAATGGACTCGCAGCCGCCGCGCTGCACCGCCCCGGCGACGTGGCGCTCGGCATCTCCCACAGTGGAGGGACCCGGGAGACCATCGAGATGCTCGCCGAATCGGGCAGCCACGGTGCCACCACCGTCGCCCTCACCAGCTTCCCGAAGTCCCCGCTCGCGGAGCTGGCCGACATCGTGCTGCTCACCGCGACCCAGGCCACCACGTTCCGCCCGGACGCGCTCTCCGCGCGCCATCCCCAGCTCGTGGTGCTGGATCTGCTCTACATCGCGGTGGCGCAGCGCACCCACGACCGGGCACACGAACTGTTCCAGCGGACCGCGCAGGCGGTCGACGGACACAAATCACGCTCAACTATTTAGGAGGACAGCTCCATGCCGGAAACTCGACGAACCCTATTGCGCCGGGCGGCCGCGGCGAGCCTGCTCGCCAGCCCCTTGCTCAGCGCCGCCTGTGTGGGCGGCGGCGATGACGACACGCAGGATCAGGCCGAGGGCGAGAAGACCGCGACGAACCCGCTCGGCGTCGACGCGAAGGCCGCGCTCGAGGTGGTCATCTTCAACGGTGGCCTCGGTACCAAGTACGCGACCGACGTGCACATCCCGTCCTACAAGAAGGCGTACCCCGACGCCGAGGTGAAGTTCTCCCAGGCGGAGGAGATCGCGACGGTCCTGCAGCCGCGGTTCACCAGCAACGAGCCGCCGGACATGGTGAACAACGCCGGCTCCAAGCTGATGGACCAGGGCGCGCTGGTGCAGGCCGGCCAGGTGCAGGACCTGACCGAGCTGTTCGACGCGCCGTCGCTGGACGTCGCGGGCAAGACCGTCAAGGACACCTTGGTACCGGGAACGGTGGAGCAGGGCACGTTCAACGGCAAGCCGTACGTGTTGAACTACGCGTTCACCGTCTTCGGCCTCTGGTACTCGGACAAGCTGTTCAAGGACAACAGCTGGACCGTGCCGAAGACCTGGGCCGAGTTCACCGCGCTGCTGGACAGCATGAAGGCCAAGGGCATCACGGCGCCGTACGCGTACGCCGGTGCGAACGCCGCCTACTACCAGTACCTGGTAATCCTTACCACGGCCGCGAAGATCGGCGGTCCGGACGTGCTCAAGAACATCGACAACCTTGAGGACGGCGCCTGGCAGGTGGACGCGGTGAAGCAGGCCGCGCAGCTGTGGGGGGAAATCGGCGCGAAATATATGGATAAATCGCATCTGGGCCTGCGGCACACCGAGGTCCAGTTGCAGCAGAACCAGGGCCGGGTCGGCCTCTACCCGAGCGGCTCGTGGCTGGAGAACGAGCAGGCCAAGGACACCCCGCCCGGCTTCAACTACGCGGTGATGCCGCTGCCGAGCGCGACCGCCGCGGACAAGCTGCCGCAGTCGGCGATCTACGCGGCGGCCGGCGAGATGTACTTCGTGGCGGCCAAGGGCAAGAACCCGCGCGGCGGCATGGAGTACCTGCGGCACATGCTCTCCAAGGAGGGCGCCAAGGGGTTCACCGAGCTGACCAAGGTGCTCACCGTCGTGCAGGGCGCCACCGAGGGCCTGACCATCTCGCCCGGCCTGACCAGCAGCGAGGCCATGCTCAAGGCGGCCGGCAGCGACTACTTCGCGTACCGGTGGGACACCTGGTACAAGAAGATGGACGACGAGTGCCGGGCGGCCACCAACGAGCTGATGTTCTCGGGCGGCGACGCGGCGAAGTTCGTGGCCCGGATGCAGAAGGTCGCGGACGAGGTCAAGAAGGACCCGTCCATCGAGAAGTTCACGCGCTGAGGTCCTGATCATGCGGCATGGCAAGTACCCCTTCGTCGTCGGCTTCTTGGCCGCACCGGTCGCGCTCTACGTGACCTTCGTCATCGCGCCGTACCTGCAGGCGTTCTACCTCGCGATGACCAACTGGCGGGGCGTCTCGGCGAACCCGCGGTTCATCGGCCTGGACAATTTCCAGCGCCTGCTGGAGGACGACGTCTTCTGGAAAGCGGTCCGGCACCACGGCCTGTTGCTCCTTGCCATGCCGCTGATCACCATCGTCATCGCGCTGTTCTTCGCGTTCATGCTGAATGTGGGGGGCGGCTCGCGCGGCGGCGCGATGACGGGGGTCTGGGGGTCGAAGTTCTACCGGTTCGTGTTCTTCTTCCCTCAGGTCCTCGCCATCGTCATCATCGGCGTCATCTTCCAGCGGGTGTACGCCCCGGATGACAGCGGCCTCATCAACGGTTTCCTGAAGATCTTCGGCATCGACCCGGTGCTGTTCATGGCGAACGGCAGAATCGCGCTGTGGGCCATCGTCGCCGTACTGGTCTGGCAGGCGGTGGGCTTCTACGTCGTGCTGTTCTCCGCCGGCATGGCGTCCATACCCAAAGACATCTACGAAGCGGCCACATTGGATGGTGCCGGGCGGTCCAGCATGTTCTTCCGGGTCACCCTCCCGCTGCTGTGGGACACCCTCCAGGTCGCCTGGGTATATCTGGGCATCGCGGCGTTCGACGCGTTCGCGATCGTGCAGGTGCTCTCCGTCGACCAGGGCGGGCCGGACGGCGCCACCACCGTGCTCGGCATGGAGATCTACCGCAACGCGTTCTCCTACTCCCAGTTCGGCTACGCGTCCGCGATGGGCGTGGCGCTGTTCTTCCTGACCATCACGTTCGCCGCGCTCACCCTGCGGGTGAGCCGGCGCGAAACGATTGAGCTGTGAGATGGCGATAACCACACCCGTGCGCCGGAAAGCACACCGCGCCGCTTCTCCGGTCGCGAAGCAGCGCCGCGAGGTCAGCATTCTCTCCGGCTTCGGGCACCTCAGCCTGCTGATCTGGGCGTTGCTGGTCATCGCGCCGCTGCTGTGGACCGTGCTGGCGTCGTTCAAGAACAACACCGAGATCTTCCTGAACAGCCCGTTCGCGCTTCCGTCGCAGTTCAGCTTCGACAGCTATGTGCGGGCGTGGACCGAGGCGAACGTCGGCCGGTACTTCCTCAACAGCGTCTTCGTGGTGTCGCTCAGCACCGCCGGCACGATGCTGCTGGGCTCGATGGCGGCGTACGTGCTGGCCCGATACACATTCTTCGGCAACCGCTTCATCTACTACCTCTTCGTGTCAGGCCTAGCGTTCCCGGTGTTCCTCGCCCTGGTGCCACTCTTCCTGGTGGTCAACAACCTGGGCCTGCTCAACACGTACACCGGATTGATCCTGGTCTACATCGCGTACTCATTGCCATTCACCGTGTTCTTCCTCGCCGCGTTCTTCAAGACGCTGCCGAACTCGGTGGCCGAGGCCGCGGTGATGGACGGCGCCTCGCACACCCGGCTGTTCTTCCAGGTGATGATGCCGATGGCCAAGCCCGGCCTGGTCAGCATCACGATCTTCAACATCCTCGGCCAGTGGAACCAGTACCTGCTGCCGGTGGCGCTGATGCAGGGCGAGAACGCCGACCAGAAATGGGTGCTGACCCAGGGCATCGCGAGCATCTCGGTCCAGGCCGGCTACGAGGCCGACTGGAGCGCGATGTTCGCCGCCCTGACCCTATCGATCCTCCCAATGATCGTTATGTACGGCTTCTTCCAACGCCAGATCCAGTCCGGCCTGACGGCCGGCGCCGTCAAGTAACCCCCGGCCGATCTTGCGCTCGTCATGCCCAGATGCCCGATTTGGGACCTGACCAGCGCAAGATCGGCGGGGTTGTCGGGGGCCCCGGGCAGAATGCGCGGTGTGGAGGTTGACGGGCGTCGGGTGTGGGGGTCGACCTCCTCGGCGTACCCCGCCTTGGTGCGGGCGGGGTCGCGGGTGGAGCGGTGTCATGACATCGAGCTGACCGAGTCGCTGCTGCTGGGGTATGCGGGGCGGTGGGGGGAGCCGCGGTCGCTCGCCGCCGCCTACGCGCGGCTCACCGGGGCGCCCGTGCCGGCTGATCCGCCGCCGCGGGCCGCCGCGCCGCCCGGCGACGGGCAGGGCACGCTCTTCGACGCGACGCCGCCGGCCGGCGACGACCCCGAGATCCTGGCGAGGGTGTACGCGGACCAGTGCGCCCGCATCGCCAAGGTCGAGCACCCCGGCCGGTTCCGCCTGCTGGTGGCCGCCGAGTCCGCCGGCGCCCTCATCGCGGTCGAGATGGGCGCGGTCGGGCTGCCCTGGCGCGCCGACGTGCACGACGCGTTGCTGGTCGAGCTGCTCGGCGAGCCGTCGCCGGTGGGCGGCCCGCCGCGCAAGCTGGTCGAGCTGGCCGCCCGCATCAACGAGGCGTTCGGCACCCGCCAGCTGCACCCCGAGTCGCCCGCCGAGGTGCTGCGCGCCTTCGCCCGCGCCGGCGTCCAGCTGCCCAACACCCGGGCCTGGTCGCTGCGCGGCGTCGACCACCCGGCGGTGCCGCTGCTGCTGGAGCACAAGGAGCTGTACCGGATCTGGACCGCCCACGGCTGGGCCTGGCGCGACGCGTGGGTCCACGGCGGCCGGTTCCGCCCGGAATATGTGCCGGGTGGTGTGGTCTCCGGCCGCTGGGCCACCCGGGGCGGGGGAGCGCTGCAGATCCCCAAGGTGGTGCGCCGGGCGGCGGTCGCCGACCCGGGCTGGCGGCTCGTGGTCGCCGACGCCGGCCAGCTGGAGCCGCGGGTGCTCGCCGCCGTCTCCGGCGACGACCGGCTGGCCGCCGCGGCGGCGTCCGGCGACCTCTACGCCGCCCTCGCCACCGACGCGTTCGCGGGCGACCGGGCGCGCGCCAAGGTGGCCCTGCTCGGCGCCATGTACGGGCAGACCGGTGGCGCCGCCATCCCGGCGCTCGCCACGCTGCGCCGCAACTACCCCACCGCGTTCGACTACGTGGAGGCGGCGGCGCGCACCGGTGAGGGCGGCGGCCTGGTGCGCTCCTGGCTCGGCCGCACCTGCCCGCCGTCCGCGATCCCCATCGTCGAGGGCGGTGACCGCGCCCGGGGCCGCTTCACCCGCAACTTCGTCATCCAGGCCACCGCCGCGGAGTGGGCGCTCACCCTGCTCGCCACGCTCCGCGGCCGGCTCGCCGGCACCGACGCCGAGCTGGTCTTCTTCCAGCACGACGAGGTGCTCGTGCACTGCCCGGCGGCGCGCGCCGACGAGGTGGCCGCGATGGTGCACGAGTCGGCCACCCAGGCCGGCCACCTGCTTTTCGGCGACACCCCGGTCCGCTTCCCCCTCGACGTCGCGGTAGTCGACTGCTACGCCGACGCCAAGTCCTAACCGTGATCAAGGCGTCCCTGTAGTCGTTAGAACGACTACAGGGACGCCTTGATCACGGGAGTTCGGCCAGGCGGCGGGTGAGGTAGCGGCGTTCCGGCTCGGTCGCCGCCAGCGCCAGCGCCGCCCGGTAGCTCGCCGCCGCCTCGGCGTGGCGGCCGAGCCGGCGCAACAGGTCCGCGCGGACCGCGGGCAGCAGATGGTAACCATCCAGCGCACCGCCGGCCGCCAGCGCGTCCACCATGCGCAGGCCGGCCGCCGGTCCCCGCGCCTTGGCCACCGCGACGGCCTGGTTCAGCCGCACCACCGGGGTGGGCATCAGCTCCGCCAGCCGCTGGTAGAGCGCGGCGATCTCGGCCCAGTCGGTGGCGGCCGCGTCCCCGGCGGTGACGTGGCAGGCGGCGATCGCGGCCTGGATCTGGTACGGGCCGGGGCGCTGGCGGCGCAGCGCGGCGTCCAGCAGGGCCACCCCCTCGGCGATGTCGGCGCGGTCCCAGCGGCCCCGGTCCTGCTCCTCCAGCGTCACCAGGTCGCCCGCCGCGTCCAGCCGCGCGTCCCGGCGGGCGTGGTGCAGCAGCATGAGCGCGAGCAGGCCGAGCGCCTCCGGCTCGTCCGGCATGAGCTGGGCGAGCACCCGCCCCAGCCGGATCGCCTCCGCGCACAACCCCTGCCGGACCAGTTCGGGGCCGGCGGTCGCCGCGTACCCCTCGTTGAACATCAGGTAGAGCACCGCGAGCACGCCGCCGGTGCGCTCCGGCAGCAGGTGGGCGGGCGGCACTCGGTACGGGATGCCGGCGTGCCGGATCTTGCCCTTGGCCCGCACCAGGCGCTTGGCCATCGTCGCCTCCGGCACCAGGAAGGCGCGGGCGATCTCCGCGGTGGTGAGCCCGGCGAGCGTGCGCAGCGTCAGCGCCACCCGGGCCTCCAGCGCCAGGGCCGGGTGGCAGCAGGTGAAGATCAGCCGGAGCCGGTCGTCGGCGATGCCGCTCTCGTCGTCCACATCGGATCCGTGGTTGCCGCCCGCCATCGCCGCCACCTCCCGTAGCTTGGCCGCCTCCGTGGCCGAACGGCGCAGCCGGTCCAGCGCGCGGTTGCGGGCGGTCGTGGTCAGCCAGGCCCCGGGGCGGCGCGGCACGCCGTCCCGGGGCCACCGCTCGAGCGCCAGCGTGAACGCGTCCTGGGCGCACTCCTCGGCGAGGTCCCAGTTCCCCGTTACGCGGATCAGGCTGGCGACGACGCGACCCCACTCCTGGCGGTACGCGTCGCGGACCGCGTCCTGGACAGTGGTCACCACTGCCAGAACGGCCGGACCTCGACCGTGCCGAATCCGGCCACCGGATGCTTGGCGGCCACCTCGAGCGCTTCATCCAGGTCGGCGCAGTCGATGATGTCGAACCCGCCGATCTGCTCCTTCGTCTCCGCGAACGGGCCGTCGGCGACCAGCACCTCGCCGTCGCGGGTGCGGACGGTGGTGGCGTCGCTGACCGGCCGCAGCCGGTCTCCCTGCAGGCGGACCTTCCGGTCGGTCATCTCCTGGACCCAGGCGTCGGTCGCCGCCATCGTGGC
Organism: Actinomycetes bacterium KLBMP 9797; assembly: GCA_037414955.1. Lineage (GTDB taxonomy): Bacteria > Actinomycetota > Actinomycetes > Mycobacteriales > Micromonosporaceae > Phytohabitans. The sequence goes on along the minus strand of JBBEWH010000277.1, from coordinate 1,580 downwards.
CCGGTCCTCCTCGTCGGTGAAGGTGACCGACTCGTCGACGCACATCAACAACAGGTACTTCATGACGTCTCCTCTCCTCGTCCCAATCGCATCCTCGCCCGATCGCATCCTCACCCCTACGACGAACGAGTTCTGCCCCGATGGACACCCTTCCCATGATCAGGATGAGACCCCACGCGGGGGCCGCGGTGCGCGAGGATGGCGGGATGCGTGTCTACCTGGAGACCGAACGGCTGGTGTTGCGCGAGTTCACCGGCCAGGACGTCGACAACGTCGTCGAGCTGGACAGCGACCCGGAGGTGATGCGCTATCTGACCGGCGGCGCGCCGACGCCCGGGGAGAAGATCCGCGACGAGATCCTCCCGCGCTGGCTGGCGTTCTACGATCGCGCCGACGGCCTCGGCTACTGGGCCGCGGTGGAGAAGGCGACCGGGCGGTTCCTCGGCTGGTTCCACTTCCGTCAAAACCGGCAGCCGGTGCGCGGCGACGGCAGCCGACGCGAGGGCGTCGAGCTGGGATACCGGCTGCGGCGCGATGCCTGGGGCAAGGGATACGGGACCGAAGGGTCGCGGGCGTTGATCCGCAAGGGCTTCACCGAACTGGGCGTGACCCGGGTGTACGCGGAGACGATGACGGTCAACGCCGCCTCCCGCCGGGTGATGGCCAAGGCGGGTCTGCGCCACGTCGGCACGTTCGTCGAGGACTGGCCGGACCACATCCCGGGCGACGAGCAGGGCGCGGTGGAGTACGCCCTGACCCGCGCGGAGTGGGCACGCGCCGAGTACCGCGCCGTCGAGGAGGAGGTCTTCGCGGGGTACCAGGAGGGCCGCTACGACGAGGCGGTCGCGCTGATCCGATCCGCGCTGCCCCACCTGCCGCACTGGCGCTCCGACCTCGCCCACCAGTGCGCCTGCCTGCTCGCGGTGGCGGGCCGGCCCACCGAGGCGCTCGCCGAGCTGCGGGCCGCCTATGACGCGGGCGGCTGGTGGCACCGGCGCATCCTGGCCGACGACGACGATCTGGCCGGACTGCGCGCGCTGGACGGCTTCGACGAGCTGGTCGCACTCTCGCACGCCCGCGCGACCGCGGCCGACCCGGCGACCCGCCCGCCGATCGTCCACCGGCCCGACGGGCCGGCGCGCGGCGTACTGGTCGCGCTGCACGGCGCCGGTCAGGACGCCGACGACGCCGCCGAGCGGTGGCGCACCGCGACCGAGGCGGGCTTCGTGGTCGCCGCGCCCGACTCGTCACAGCGCAACACGCCCAGCTACCGGTCCTGGCCGGACCCCGCCATCGGCGGCCGGGACATCGCCGCGGCCCTCGACGGCCTGCCGGACCTGCCGCCGGTCCTGGCCGGCTTCTCGGCCGGCGGCCGGCAGGCCGTCGTGAGCGCGCTGGCCGGCCACGCGGCCCATTTCGTCGTGGTGGCCCCGGCCATCGGGCCGGAACACCTCGACGACGAGCACGTCACCGCGGCCGCCGCGCGCGGGGTCGCCGGCACCGTCGTGGTCGGCGCGCGCGACCTGGAGGTATGCGACGGCGCGCTGGCCGCGGTCGAGCGGTTGCGGCGGGCCGGCGTC
>JBBEWH010000276.1:0-27239 GCA_037414955.1 Actinomycetes bacterium KLBMP 9797 | reverse complement strand
TACTTCGACCTGAAAAAGTAGATCGACGTTGGTCGGCGTGTCTGGTTCGGATCCGCTGTGCTGTTCGAGATGATACGTAGAACCATTGCGGTACAAGGGGTTCGGTCATGCTGCGAACGCGAAACGATCAGCCGTCGCTGTGGGAGTCGGTGCTGCCGGAGATCTGTCTGAAGTTGCCTGCCGAGCTGGAACGGGTAGACGCCTGGCTAGATGATGAGCGGTTCTTCGCCCCGTTCGTGCCGTTCTTCGCCGCCCGGATCGGTCGGCCAAGCATCCCGATGGAGACCTACCTGCGGCTGATGTTCCTCAAACACCGCTACCAGTTAGGCTACGAGACGCTGTGCGCCGAGGTCTCTGACTCCATCTCCTGGCGGCGGTTCTGCCGCATCGACATCGACGCCAAGTTGCCGCACCCGACCACCCTGATGAAGATCACCACCCGGTGTGGTGAGCAGGCCGTCGCGGCGCTCAACGACGAACTGCTGGCCAAGGCGAACGAGCGCAAGTTGGTGAAGACGGGAAAAGTCCGCGCCGACACCACCGTGGTGTCGGCCAACGTTGAATACCCCACCGACACCGGCCTACTGGTCCACGCGGTAGCCAAAATCGGTGGCCTGGTTCGGCGGATCAAGACCGCGGCAGGGGCTACCCGCACCCGATTTCGTGACCGGACCCGCGCCGCGAGGCGACGGTTCCGCACCATCGCGTCGAACCTGCGGCTACGCAGCGCGCAAGCCCGCGAACAAGCCCAGGCCACCGTCAAGCGGATCAGCAGCGAGTTGGCCGACCTGGCCCAGAAAGCCGCCGCAGACGCGGCCCGGGTCGTCACCAACGCCCGCCGTACGGTCACCAAGACCACCGGCCGCACACGCGGCCGGCTCCAACGCGCGATCAACGAGTTGACCACCACGATCGAGCGCACCGGGCGCATCGTGACGCAGACCCGCACCCGGCTGGCCGGCGGCACACCCGAGGCGGCCACCCGGCTGATCAGCCTGCACGACCCCGACGCCCGGCCGATCGCCAAAGGACGCCTGGGCAAACCGATCGAGTTCGGCTACAAAGCCCAAGTCACCGACAACGAAGACGGCATCGTCCTGGACTACACAGTCGAGGAAGGCAACCCGCCCGACGGGCCGCAGCTGGCCCCGGCGATCGAACGCATCACCAGCCGAACCGGGAAACCACCCCGGGCGACGACCGCTGACCGCGGCTACGGCGAAGCCACCGTGGAGCAAGACCTGCACGACCTGGGCGTCAAAACCGTTGCCATTCCCCGCAAAGGCAAGCCCGGCGCCGCCCGCCAAGCCCACGAACGACGACCAGGCTTCCGCCGACTCGTCAAGTGGCGCACCGGTTGCGAAGGACGCATCAGCCACCTCAAACACCGCTACAGCTGGGACCGCACACGCCTCGACGGCCTCACCGGCGCCCGAATCTGGTGCGGATACGGGGTACTGGCCCACAACCTGAACAAGGTCACCGCCCTCGCCGCAGCCACCACGGCCTGAAACCACAACCCCACACCCAACACACCACCCAGCCCAGGATGGCAGCACACCCCCGCAGACCAAATTCACTTTTTCAGGTCGAAGTAAGTAGGTCCACCGGCGGGCGATCAACTCCCGATGCCAGCGCAGCAACGTCGAGGGCGTGCCAAGAAGACCGCCCACCGCTCGCGCGGCAACAGCTTCGCCAACGCGGCCAGCAACATCTGATCGGCCGGGTTGTACCGCGGACGCGGAACTTGGCGGCGCAAGACCGCCAACTGGTGACGCAGCACGGCGATCTCCACCGCATCCGCATCCGCGTCCGGCCTCGACCGCACCCCAGCACGGCCAGAACACGCCGAACGATCATCAACCCAAGGTGCGAACCACTACACCACCGACCCTGCCCAACCCACATCTCCCAGGCCAGGGACGTCACCCTTAGGTGGCACCCCACACGTGTGTCATGCCGAGGACAGGGCATGAAGGTGCCACGTTCCGAGATGGGATCCGAACGCTTCTGAATCGTCGCTCTGTTGGGTGGGAAGCGGTTACGCGCAAACTCCCGCCGCAGGCTCCGCTGCGGCCATAGACTACCTGAACGTACGGCTGCGCCAGGGAGGACGACCATGCCCCCGGATGTGCAAAGCGAAGAGTGGGAGACCGCCCGAACCTTGATAGACGTCCCGGATCAATTTCCACCGGGCGTCCCGATTCTGAGTACAGCGGTGGAGTTCATCCTCTTCCTCTACGACTTCGGGAAGCAGAATCCTATCGAAGCCGCGCTGCAGCGTATCTATGATGAGATCAAGTCCATCAACACTCGTCTGACGCGACTGGAGGAGCGGACCAACGTGCTGGCGCACGAAGTCGCCAGGACGCAAAACCGGACACGCGCGTGGCAACTAAAACAACTTTCGTTGGATTTGGGAGACGAATCTGCAGCGCTCAGGAACCGACCCGACGACCGCGTACGCGCCGCCGAGGCGGCCGACGCGGCCCAGCGACGGGCCGACGAGTTCCTCGACGACGAGGCGCTATGGGAGTGGACCGACCTGCGCAGGACTTATCGCCTCGATGAGCATGGCAATCGCGTCGGCGCCCCCGAAGTCATGCCGTTCACCGGCTTCAAACACACTATCGCGCTCCCGGTCTACTCGTTGGCACTCGCCACGTGGGTAGCGGCGATGCTCATCGAATGCCGAGGCGACCGGCCCAAGCTGAAGGACAAGTATGGCACGGCCCTCGCCCGACACCTGGATGCTGTCACGGTCCGCTACAGCTGGCACGACAACTTCGCGCCGGATAATCCGCCGGTGACCATCCCAGAGAAGATCCGCTCCCGCATCATCTGCTCCCCGCTCGCGAATCACAAGTACGCCGAAAACGGCAGCTGCGACTACACCCTTGAGTGCACCAATCTGATTGATCGTACAAGGACCACATTGGGTCAGATCAGCGTTGTCATGGACAGCCGAGGTCCGTTTCCGGTGCTGTGCACAATCAATCCTGAGATCTTCAGGATCGACGAACAGGCGGTCGAGGACGCAGAACCCGGGATCGTCACGCTGAATACATGGGCGGAGATCCTTGGCTGGCTCGCCCGCGAAGGCATCCTCCCGCCGGCGGAGTTCCAGGGCGTGTTCGTGAGCGAAACCCCAGCGCTGGCCGAGGTCTACGGCGTGGATGGCAACGGCACGATCGACTACTTCCGGCAGCAACATCCCGGCAGCAACGGAACCTGGCAGACGACATCCAGAGTCGGCCACCTATGGACCGCCCGGAAGGTGGTGCCAGGCGGAGCCAACGTCGCCTACGCCGTAGAGCCCGACGGCTCATGGTGGTGGCTCCGTCACGTCGGCGCCGAGAGAGTTCCCCCTACGGACGCCTGGAAGACACCGGTGAACAAGGGAAAACCGACCGACGACGACCGATGGCTGACCAACCGCACGGTCTTCGGCACCGGCGACGGTGTGATCTACGGCATCGTCAAGTCCCCCGAACAGAACCACATGGGTCTTTCGGACGCGGGCGACCTGCAGTGGATGTGGCACGAGGACTACGCGAACGGCGGAGGCCGATTCTGGGGTCCGGCCAAGGTCGGCAGCGGCTGGCTTGATGTGCGGTTCGTGTTCGGCATGGGAGACGGAGTCATGTACACGGTCGCCGGTGACGGCACTGTGTGGTGGCACAAGCATCTGGGCCGCTTCACCGGCGACGCCAACTGGGCACAGCGGGCGGCGGTTGCCGAGGGTTGGACCGGTTACCGGCATGTCTTCGGAGCCACGAACGGGTACATCTATGCTATGCGCCCCAACGGCAGCATGGTCTGCTACCACCACATCGAATGGCGGACCGGCGGTCGGGCGTGGGAGGGGCCGTTTGCGGTAGGTGGTAACTGGCTCAAGTACCGCCACCTGTTCGCCTCGCTGCCCGGCAATCTCGGCGGGGTGTTCTGACGCTCGCCGCCCGCCGAGCCGAAAGACATGGGACCGCCGGCCGGCGCCGGCGTACGCCCCCCATACCGCCATCCCGATCCTCGCCGTGGGCAGCAACCGGTCGGGCCACCGACCCGTCGCAGGTCAGGGCCATGGCTGGGTGACCAGGTGGTCGAAGGCCAAGGGGGTAGTGGCCTCCCCACGGCCGGTGGTGCGGTGGGCGCTGAGCCAGACGCAAACCCGACCGTTGTGCCAACGGGTGCGGTTGTATGCGACGGCCAGGCGGGTGCCGGTCTGCGGGACCTCCTCCTCGTTGATGAAGTAGCGCTGCCCGGCGTCCAGTCCTTCGCGCAGCAGGGCGGTGCGCGGGCGGCCCCTCTGACCGTCGATCTCGCTGGGTATGGCGCCTCGCTGGAGTTGGATGGCGCGATTGGTCTGGCCGACGTGGACCGCGATGAACGGGATCCAATTTTCCGGTACCGAGGTCATCGCGCGGTACGCGATCGGGGCGCGTGGGTCGTCGATCGGTGGCTCGGGGAAGAGACGACGGCGGTGCGTCATGACCTCGGCGGCGACTTCGCTGCCGCGGCGGCTGTCTCCATTGGGTAGGCGGACGGTCTGTTCGATGCCCCAGACCATGTTGGCCAGTTCGTCGCGGGCGAGCATGACCTGTTCCAGTGGTGGCCCTTCGGCGATCTTCGGCACGCTCGGCGGCAGGAACAATGCCGTGTCGGCGGGCACGGGGGCGTTGCCGATGGTGTCCAGGGTGAACATCGTCCAGCGCAGGCGGTCCTCGTCGTCTCCGGCACCGACGGGTTTGATCCACAAGCGCTGGCCGAAGACATCGGTGACAGCGAGACCCCGGATCGTGGCGACGGTTCCGGCGGGCAGGTCGCACGGCACGTGGAACCAGTCGTTGCTGTAGACGAGCGCGAACTCGAGGAAGATCAGGCGGGCAAGATCGGTGCTGTCCGGCCGGACGGCCGCGAAGTTGGTGCTGCCGTCCTCAATGGCCCACCAGCGGGGCAGTGGCATGCCGGAGAAGCGGACTGGAGCTGGAAACACGGTGCGGTTGATCGGCGGAGGCGGCGAGCCCGTACCGGCGATCGGTCCGGACGGGTCAACGGAGAACGCATGCCAGTCGAGTTGGCCGCCCGGGTACTCCTGGGCGGTTAGCGTGCGCGGGCCGGCGGCGACGGAGAAGCGGTGTTCGAGGCGGCGGGCGTCCCAGGTGGCATCGCCGCGTGGCTGGTCGATGAGGGTGTCGAACCAGGCGACTAATCGGCGGCCGAGCGCGTCGAGCTGGTCGCGCACCAGGAACGAGCCGGCGATGCCGTCCCAGGCGTGGCCGCCGTCGACGATGTGGCGGTAGAGCAGGTAGCCATCCATCCGGCGGTCGGCGACGGCCTGCATCGCCGCCCAGACCTCCGGGTGGGCGACCCGCGGAGTGTCCACATCAGACCTTGGGTTCGGCGCGACAATCCGGTACTGTCTCACATACTCCTTGCGCAGGCCGCGCAGCAGGAGTTGCTGGCCGAGGAGTTTGAGCCAGCGGCGGCCGATGATCAGCCGCAGGTCGTACGAGATGGGTTCGGTGCCGCGCGTGAACGGCACCGCCCGGCGCTCCGCGACCGCCTCCAGTGGCCGGTCGGCGGGCAGCGGTGCCGGCGCGCCGCCGTCGGGCCAGAACCGGGTTGGTGGCGTGGCCGCGACAGAGTAGGTGACGGTGACCGGCGATCCGGCATCCGAGCCGCGGAACTCGCCGAGCTGCCACTGGCGGGTCAGCAGCCACAGGGGGTCGCGTACCTCGACGCGGAGCGCGTGCCCGAAGTCCGTGGTGCGTGGCCGGCCCTCGATGCGGTTCCACACGCCGACGGTGGGGAGATCGCGCCGGGTCAGCGCGCTGGCGAGGTCTTCGATGGGCGTGGGCTCAGTCATCGGCCCTCCTCAGGTTGTTCAAGGCGAGGTCGGTGCCGATCGTGACGGGTTGCCGGGTGGCCGAGATCAGTGTCGCCGGCAGTAGGTGGGCGTAGGCGGTGCTGTCGAGGTGGTGCGGTTCCACCGCGCGTAGCCTGGCCAGGTCGAACGTCTCGACGATCGCGGTGATCAGGTCGTCGGTGTTCCAGGTACCAGTCTTCACCGGCGGTACGGCGAGCAGCATCGCCTGCGGCGGCTCGGAGTCGGGTCGATCGATGTGTACGGCGATCGAGGTGGTCTCCCGGGACGCCGGGATCACCTCGGTCCACTCGTCCAACAGTAGGCCGCACCGTGCCGGGGCGCCGATGAGCGGGAACTCGGCCGAGTAGTGGGCGGTGAACAGCACCTTGTCCTCGGTGATCGCGGTGCCCGGCGGAAAGTCCATGCCGAGCCAGCGATCGTCGGTTCGGTACGGCATCTGGATCGGAATCAGCGAGGGCTCCTGGCCGCCGAGGAGGTCGCCGAGCAGCCCGCCGGACCCGCGAAGGGCGTCGCTGAGCAGCACGGCGCGCTCCCACAGCCGAGGCTTGTCGCGGACCCGGGCGACGCCGTGTACCCAGTCGTCGACCGGGAAGTCGCGGTCCAGGTCCTGAGTGAGATGTCCCAGCAGCTTGGGACTGTCGGCACGGGCCTTGCGCCAGTCGCTGTCGAGCTGGGCGGGCGGGGTGAACTCGGGGACGACCAATACGTCGTCGCCCAGCATGGCGGTGAGCGCGGCCGTCGCGGCGCGCACCCGGTCCGGCCCCGTGACGGCCTTGTCGTAGTCGAACAGGGCTTTGTCACCGGCGGCCAGCCGGCCGAGGACGTCGGTGTGCAGGGCCTGGGCGCGAGCCAGCAGGTCTCGGGCATACGTGACGACCCGGTTGTGGAACGGCGTGAGGTCGAGCCCGGTGGCGTCGAAGTCGGCCAGTGGAAGCAGGGCGGCGACGTCAGCGAGGAGTTCGCTGAGCGTCTTGCGGGTTGTCTTGGCGACGTTGCGCAGTGCTTGGAGGCGGGAGTTGAACTGGGCCCGTCGGTTCAGCACGATGTCGCGCAGTTGCGACGGCTGGGCCGGTCGCGGCGTGGTGGGCTTGGTGGTGAGCAGCCGCTCGGCCTGCTGCAGCAATCGGAACCGCTCCTCGTCGGGGGCGGTGGATGGGAGCTCGTTGTACTCGGCGAGCAGCGCGTCGGCGGCGGAGAGGGAGCGGCCCATCCGGGCGGCGGTCTCCGCGACCGCGGCCAGCACGTCGCGGAACATGTCGCGACGCCAGGCGACCGCTTCGCCCCAGCCGCTGCGGACCATCCCGAAGCCGCCGGCCGTGGTGGCGAGCTGGGCGTACCGGGTGAGGAACGTGTCGATGCCGGCGAGCACTTGGGGCAGCCCGGGATCCGCCGGCGGCGGGGGCAGCAGCGACGACAGGTCACTGACCAGGGCCGCCGCCGCGTCGCGGAGCTGGGCCAGAGCGGCCCTGACCGCGGCCGGCCGTTCACGCGGGATGGTCACCGCGGAGTCGACCGCCCGGTCGGCGGGTGCGGGGCCGGCCGGCGGCACCAGGTCGGTCGCGCGTAAGGGCCGGCTGGTGGTGAGCAGCGAGCGGGCGGCGGCGACCAGCGGCGACAGCTCGAAGAAGGTCACCTTGTCGGTAATCCGCTCGGTGTGCAGGATGGTGAGCTCGGCATCCGGGCGGGGCCGCACCTGCTCGGCGACGACGCCGATGATCCGGTCGTCCAGGTCCGTCCTCGCAGCCTCGTCGGCCGGCCGGAGCGCCCACAGCAGGTCGATCGGCTGGAGCTCCACATCGAACTGGGACACGTCCCGGTTGCGGGACTCGCCGGAAACCGGATCCTTCCAGGCGACACGCACCACTACTTGTTGCTGACCCGGCAGCAGCGCGGGCAACCAGTCGTTGACCGCCGGCTCTGCCTTGGCCCGCGGGCCGTTGCCACGGAAGAGACCCGCGCCGTGGTTGGGTCCGAGCCCCGCGCGCAGGACCAAGCCCAGCCGATGTGTAAGGGTGACGCCGCTGCGCGGTGTTTGGACCACCGCCGGTTCCGGCGGGAAGCCCTCCTTCGCGTACGCGTCAAGCGTGGCGGCGGCTCGCTCGGGGTTGCCGGCGAGCGCCTGGTGCGTGCCCTCCGCCACCGCCAGGTCGGCGAGCGCGTCGTGGATATCCACGAGGCGCCGCACCTCGGCGTCCATCGCCTGCCGCTCGTCCACGGTGGCCGGTGGCATATTGTCGGCACCGTACGGGTAGCTCGGCTCGGCCGGCGGCCGGGTGGCTCGCCGGACGAGTTCGAGGCCGTCGACGACGTTGCGGGCCTCGACCAGTTCGACGTCGGCGGCCGGGTCCTCGGGCATGCCGGAAAGCCGTCCGGCGCGGAGCGGGAACGCTCCGCGCAGCGCCGGCAGGAACTTGTCCAGCTCGGCTTCCTGGTGCCGGTCGTGCAGCGCCCGCTCGAACCGGTAGCCGAGTAGCGCGCCGAGCGACTGGCCCTGGCGGAGGCCGTCCAGCAGCGCCAGGGCCACCCGGACCCGCTCGGAGCTGAGGTTGATCGCGAACAGACCGGGATTGTCCGACGTGGAGTTGGCCAGGTGGCCGGCGCGGAGCACGGCGGCCGTCGCGGCGTGGGCGGGCGATGGCGCGTGCACGTACCCACCGTTCGTTGGATCGTGCGGCAGCGAGGCGGCGCCGAACACGGTGGCCAGGTCGCCGGTGAGCGGCACCTGAGTGAGCTGCCTGCGACGGGGGCGCACGTCCTCCAGCCATCCGTATGCGCCGAGGTGTACGCCCCGCCGTGCTGGGCCACCGGAGGTGGGGAAACGCAGTTCGGCGAGGCGCTCGTTGGCCAGACCCAGGCGCCAGGCGTCCAGCCGGTAGGTGGCACAGTCCAGATGCTCGGCGAGCACCCGCTCCAGGCAGGCGGTGGGCAGGTTGGCCAGCAAGCCGAGAGCCCGCACCTGCTCGGCGAGCGGCCTGGTGCCCGCCGCCGACTGGCCGAGCAGGCGCGGAATGGCCTTGACGACAAGCTCGTCCTGACTTCCGGTGATCGCGAAGTCCGGCGAGTACAACCGGTGGAACCGGCTCTCGCTGGGCGGCGGCGGGCTGGCGAGGCTGATGTGGACGAAGAGTGGGTCCGGTGCCGGGATCTCCTGGCCGGTGACCGCAGCGGCCAGCGCCCGCGCCGTCTCGTCCCAGCCGAGCAGGACCGCGTGTCGCAGCAGCAGGTAGAGCAGGGCGCCGGGCGGCCCGGCGGCGAAGCCGCGCTCCAGGCGGATCATGTCGAGGTCGGTGCCTGCGTGATCGGCCAGCCAGCGCAGATAGTTGCGGCCGTCCGGCAGGTAGCCGCGGATCGGCTCGGTCTCCGACGCTGGTCGGTCGTCGACCAGGGGACCGAGCAGCGGGTGCTGCTCGGCGGTGAACAGCCGGCGGACCAGATCGGGTTGAGGCCGCTGGGGCGGCTGGACCGCGTACCCGAGCCTGTCCAACAGGTCCAGGATCGGCTTTGGCTGGTTCAGCGGCGGCGCGGATAGCACCGGCAGCACCTTAGGGCCATTCCCGCCCAGGTTCTCGCGGTTGAAGATGTCCTCGACGCTCTGCGCGTACCGCTGGTGGTACTCGGCGGACGTGGGGTGCAGCGCCAGAATGTCCAGGAGCAACTGATGCGGGTCACCCTCCGCGCCGAGATGGGCCACGTGGGCGGACGCTACCCGCCAGAAGTCCTCCGCCGCGTTCTTGAGCAGCTTGTGCATGGCGCTGCGGTGGCCGGCCGCCGCCGGCCAGGCGAGCCGGGAGAACGCGGTGGTCGGCAGGATGCCGTACGGCTGGCGGCCGATTCGCACCGCCGGGACCGGGCCGCGCCCGGAGACGTACCGGATGAAGAACTCGCGGGTCTGCGCCACGATGGCCGCCGGCATGGCTGGGTGCAGCGCGGTCCGCAGGTAGGCGCCCCAGGTGGCCGGCCACAGCGCCACGTTCGCGGCCCGCGCGTCACGCTGGTCGGTGCGGTCGGCGTTCGGAACCCCGTCGAGCGCGGCCGGGTCGATGCCCAGCCACTCGGCGAACCATTGTCCGTCGGTCTTGGTGATCCAGTCGTCCGATGCGGCAGCCCGGAACGCCGTGTGCAGCGCGGTTCGCCGCCCCGACTCCGCCTCCTGCCGGGGGTCCGGCCCGGCCGAAGCCTCCTCGGTGTTGTTGGTCGGCGTGCCCTGGGGCAGCAGGGCCAGCCCTGCCGGACTGCGCGCCTGCCGGGTGAACAGGCCGGCCAAGTCGGCCGCGGTCTGTTCGGGGGTGGTCTGCTCGCGTAAGCCGAACACGATCAGCCGGTCCAGGCCGTCGCGGGTGGCATCCGTCAAAGGCACGCGGAAGCCCATGCCGACGGTCACGGCTCGGTTGAAGTCGGTGAGCCAGCGCAGGGCATCGGGCACTTGCAGCGCGCCGGACTGCTCATTGACCTTCGGCTTGTCCGCAGCCGCAGCGGCCGGGTCGGGGCTCACCAGCAGGCTGGCCGGCACCGGCTGGCCGGTTACCGAGATCACCTGCTGGCCGCCCGCGTATCCGATAAGCCGGAACCGGTCCGGCAGCAGCCGCGCCCGCGCGGCCTGCGTCCACGACCGGGATGCGACGCCGGTCGCCGGCGGCAGCACCAGGAAGGCGACCGCGACCGGCGCGTCCGGTGCCGGCGCCGGGCCGATACCAGCACCGGCGTCCAGGCCGACCGGGCGGCGGCCGCGGATCGTGCCGGCGCGGTCGGCGCCGACCGCGGCCACCAACGCGACGTCCGCCGCGGCCGCCTTCGCCCGGTCGCCGTGCGCCCGCCAGACCCCCTTCCAGTAGGTGGTGGCCGGCTCTTTGTCGGCCGCCGGGTACGCCTGCGGGGTCACGACCACCAGGACGGTCGTCCGGGCCGGCACCGTGGGCCGCTCGGCCGGATTGGCCGGCGTCCGGGTGCGCAGCAGCCAGGCCGCCCGCGCGACGGGAACCCGGGCGACCAGCTCCTGCCAGGCAGCCTCGTCGGCGGCTGGCTCGCCGCCCGAGCGCCAGGTAGCGACCCAGTACGCGTCGAGCGCCGCGATCTCCGCCTGGGTGGGCTGTGGCTCGAACTTGTCGACGCACCACTCGTCGGGAAACACCCGGACCAGTAGTTCGGTGGCGGTGAACCGGGTTTCCAGCCGGACCGGGCCGAGCAGGACCGGGAAGTCGTCGCTAAGCGCCATCGGGCAACATCTCCTGTGCGTGCACGGCCATCAGCACCGGCGCCTGGAAGAGCACGTACGCGATGTCGGCGGAGCTGAGGCCGGCATGCCACAACGGCAGCGAGAGGTCCTCCGCGTGCTGGTCGCGCTTCTCCTGGTCGTCCACCGGGTCGTCGAACTCCAGCAGCGGCACCGGGGTGGTGGCGCCGTCCAGCCGGATGAAGCCCGTACCCCCCGGGTCCACATCGGACCACGACAGGTCGTTCCACACCTCGACCCGCGTGGTCTCGCCGGCGTCCAGGCCGAAGCGGGGGTCGCCGGGCCGCTCCTTGATGACGAAGAACCAGCCGGCGCTGCCCGCCGGTTCCTTCCCGGTGGCCTCTCGGCGGGTGAGGTCGAAGCCGAGGAGATGGATGTCCGGTTCGACCTCCGCCTGGTAGATCGGCAGCCGGATCTCGTCATGCGTCGGGTTGGCCTCGTCCGCCACGTCGACGGGGAGACGCTCCTGGGTCGGGTCCGGCTGGCCGCCGGCGAGCTGCCAGCGGGCCCGGTGCGCGTAGATGGCCGCGTTCGGGTACTTCTTGAGCAGCTCGCCGCGGATCAACAGGACCAGCTCCTCCTCCTGGGCGCCGGTGTCGCGGTTGTCGTGACTGCCGAGCGTCGAGCCAGGCCGCCAGGAGTGGATGGGCGGGATGTCGTACAGCCGCTCGCGCCGCTGGTCGGGCGTCTCGCTGGGGAGCGCCGGCATCGTGCGGACATCCCAGAACTGCCGGAACGGCGAACCCCGCTGGTCGGTCGGGTACTCCCGCCAGAGCAGCTCGCGGGCCATCTCGTGGTTGAGCCCCACGAGGTACGCCTCGATGAACTCCTGGTCAGTCTCCAGCAGCGTGATGCTGTTCGGCGGCACCAGGTTGAGGTTGGGCACGAACAGATCGGTGCCCAACGCCAGCACATCGCGGTACATCGGCATGTCGAAGACCGGGTATGCCATCGCCTCGAGGAACTGTACGGCGAACTGCGCCAGCCGCGGCGGGATGGACACCGCGGCGAGCAGGCTCTTGGGTACCGTGTCGTCGGAACGCAGGCCGGCGAGCATCGTGTCGGTGGCGGTGAGCACACCGAGCGGGCCGCGTGGCGGCGCAGCGCCGCCGGCCGCCGCGGCGTCCCAGCCCCGGTGCAGGACGCGCAGCGCGTCCTTGAACCGCGCCGCCTCGTCGCTGTCCGACGCGCCGGGCGTGGGTACGAACGCGTCGCCCGGCAGGGTCAACGTGAAGTCGGGGCTGAGCGGCAGCGAGTCGACCGGGTCCGCAGCGGCCGCGGCGGAAAGGCCCGGACCCCCGGTGGGCGGGTGGAGCGCCTCGGCGAGCTTCGCGGTCGTGACGATCGCGGCCGCCACGGTCTTCTCGACGGCCGCGGTCACCTTCTCGTCCGGGTCGTCCATCCGGGGCACCAGGGCGTCCGGCGGTTGGTCCGGGGTGAACGGCAGCGTGCGGACCAGCCGCGACCCCGGCCGCATGATCCGGCGCATCGACGGGGACAGCGGCGCGGCGGCCACCCGGCTGGCGGCCACCCGGAAGCCGACCGCCACGTGCTCGACCGTTTCGACGATGCCGGCGGCGGTCGCGGCGGCCCGGGCCGCCGGCTCGCGCTCGACGACCCGGGAATGGGCCGGCGCCGTCAACGCCAGGGCCCGGCCGGACAGGGCGGGCACCGGCGCGTCAGCGGTCTGGGCGCGGGCGGCGGTCCGCGCGCGGGCGGCAGAGCGCAGACTCGCCGCCGCGGGCTCCAGATGCTTGTCCTGTAGGACGGTGCCGACCTCGCGGGCCAGCTGCGCCGCGCGGATCTTGGCATTGGCCGCGAGTACGTCGCCGACCTGCGCCCAGGCGGCGGCCATGAACTCTTCCTGGCGCTTGCGGACCACGTCGCCGCCGAGGTTGGCGGCGACCCGGAAGCGGGGGTCCAGGTTGAGCCGGTGCACCCAGTCCCGGTTCGGCGTGATCGGTTGGCCGTTCCGGTCGGTGAGCAGCCGGGACGCGCGGGCGGGCCAGCGCCCGTACAGCGGCGGCGTGACCACCGGGTCGTCGTCCTCGGCGGCGACCGGCGTCCCGGCCTGGGCCAGCCGCGCGTGCGCCGCGGCCGGCGGATGGGCGACGTAGTCGTCGGCCAGGTTGATCAGCCCGGCCAAGGCCCGCTGGAACGGGTGCGGGTACGGCTGCCCGGTGGCGGGCCGGTCGTCCCAGGTGTCGTACTTGTCGGGGCGGGACGGGTCCGGCCGCCGCAGCGCGCCGCCCAGCTTGAGCACGCCACCCAACTCGGCCGGCGTGGTGATGCCGGGCAGGCCAGCACCGGGCGAGCGGTGCACGTCGAGATCGCGGCGGCCGACCGCCGCGTCGAGCGGGCGCGGCCGCAGCAGCCGCACCAGGTACTCGAAGTCGCCGGCGGGCCCGGTGGTGAAGAACCAGCGGTGGTAGTAGGGAAGCTGGCCGGGCACCGGCTGGTTGGGGTAGGCCGCGCCCCACGCCGGGTGCAGCGCGCCCGGCGCGCCCGCGGGGTCGAGGCCGAGGCCGGCCAGCCGCCCGGTCTCGAACGCCGGCACCAGAAACGCGTGGTACGGGGTGTGCGGGGCGAGCCTGCGTGGGCAGACCAGCCGGGAGCAGGCGTTGTCGGCGTTGTCCCGCAGCACCTGGCGCAGCGCCGGCAGCACCCGACCCATGTCGTCCGAGGCGACCGGCGTGTCCAGCGGGCCGTTGACGTGCACGTGCGTGAAGGCTCCGAGCTGATCGGGCGGCGGCAACGTGGCCGTCGGGTCCCGCACGGTGACGAAAGGCAGTGGCCGGTCCGGCAGCGTGCCCTCGGTGAACTCGGCTCCGTCCGAGTCGCCACCGGCCTCGGCGGGGCCGGCGAGCACGACCAGGCCCAGCCAAGGCGCGAGCCGACGGGTGATGGCGTCCGGCGGGGCGGGGCTGTACCGCCAGGGCAGGTCCTCCTCGTAGAACTCGATGTGCGCCAGATAGTTCGGCTCGGCGTTGGTTATCCACGGGCGGGGCTCGACGCGGGAGATCGCACGGGAGTCCAGCCCGATGACGTCCCCCGGTCCGTATATCTGCACCGTCCGCCGCAGGTTGTGGGTGAGCGGCGTGCCACCCGGCACGGGATCGCCGGTCAGGCGCAGCTCGACCAGGACACTGGCCCGGTCGGCGGTGCCGGGGTCGGCGGTGATCCGGGTGGCGAGGCCGGTGCGCAACCAGGGCAGGAAGGTGTACGCGTCCGCCGTCACGACGTACCCCCGGCCGCGTCGAACACCTCGGCGCTGGCGGTCAGCTCCTCGACAGCCGGGTCGGCAGCGGCCACGCCGGAGCGGACCACACCGCCGGCGACGAGCACGGTGCTGGCGGACAGCGGTACCGCGGCGAACGCCCAGCGGCCGGTAGCCAGCCCGCCGGCCGGCAGCCAGCGGCCGGTGGCGGCGTCGAAGATGATCGCGCTCTGGTAGCCGGCGTCGTGCCGGGGGTCGTCGGTTCCGCCGACCACGAGTGCCTGCCCGGTGCCGAGCGGGACGGCGCGGTGCAGGCATCGCCCGCCCGGCATGTCGTTGACCGCGGTCCAGCCGCCGGTGCTCTGCCGGTACAGCTCGGCGCCGGCCCGGCTGACCGGGTCGAACGTCCCGTCGTCGCCGGCTCCGGGAGCGCTGCCGCCGGTGACGAGCACCTCGCGGCCGCCGTTGAGAACGGTGGCCCGGTGCCGGCTCCGCGGGGCGCGCAGGTCACCGGTCGGCGTCCAGTCCTTGGAGGTGGGGTTGTACAGCTCGCAGAAGGCGAGCGCGGCGTCGACGTCCCGGGCCACCGGCGCGGTGCCGCCAACTACCAGTACCCGGCCATCCTGGAGGACCACCGCCGGATGCCCGCTGCGCGCGTCGGTCATCGCGCCGACCTCGGTCCACTCGCCGGTTTCCGGGTCGTACAGCTCGGCCGAGCGCAGCGCCCGGACCGACTGGGCGGAGCGGGTGGTGGTGCCGCCGGCGACCAGTACCTTGCCGCCGACCAGCACGGCGCTGTGCCCCCACCGGCCGGTGCGCATGGGGCGAGCGGGCGTCCACGCCCCGGTGGTCGGGTTGTACAGCTCGGCAGACGCCAGGCCGGGCGCCGGGAAGGCCGCCGCGCCACCGACTCCGCCTGCCACCAGGACCTTGCCGGTGTCCAGCAGGGTGACCGTGTGCAGCCGTCGGCCGGTGGCGAGGGCGCCGGTGGCAGCCCACTTCTTCGTCGCCGGGTCGTAGAGCGCGGCCCGGTCGAGCGCGGCCCCCGTGCCGTCGGCGCCACCCGCGACCAGCACCTTGCCGCCCTCGAGCACGACCGGGCCGTCGTGCTGCCCGGCCCAGGCGCCCGGCGATGGCAGCGGCCCGGTGACCGACCACCGCCCGGTGGCCGCCAATGTGGGAGCGCTCATGGCCGTCCTCCGTTGCGTGCGCTCATGGCGAATCGAACCTTCCGTCTCGGCGTGCTCAGGGCGTGTAGATCTCGGTCACGGCGGTCAACGCGTCCCCGCCAGGCTCGGGTGCGGCCGGCCCCGTGGCGGTCCGGCCGCCGGCGACGAGGATCCGGCCGTCGGCGAGCGGCAGCGCGGCGAAGTCCGCCCGGCCGACCGCCAGCGGGCCCGTGATGGTCCAGGTGTCGTCCGCCGGGTCGTACGCCGCGGCGCCGCGGTAGCCGGCCCGGTTGGTCGGGCCGCCGGTGCCGCCGAGGACCACTACCCGGCCGGTGGGCACGGCGACGGCGCGGTGCCGCCCCCGCCCGCCGGGCATCGGCGCCGCCACTGTCCACTGCCGACTGTCCGGGTCGTACAGTTCGGCGGTGTCCAGGCTGCCCGCCCGGTACCGCCCGCCCACCGAATGCGGCGGCGGGTCGCCACCGGTGACCAGCACCCGGCCGTCCGCCAGCAGGGTCGCCTGATGCCCGACGCGCGGAGTGCCGAGGCTGCCGGTGGGCGTCCAGGCGCCGGTCACCGGGTCGTAGAGCTCGCAGTACGCGAGTGGGGCGTCCCGCCCGCCGGTGGCCAGCGCCCCGCCGGTCACCAGCACCGTGCCGTCCCGCAGGGCCACCGCTCCGTGCCGGGTGCGGGCGTCGGTCATCGGCGTGGCCGCCGCGAACTTGCCGGTGGCCGGGTCGAACAGCTCGGCCGAGGCCAGCGCGCAGCCTCCGTGGCTCCGCCCGCCGGTACCGCCGGCCACCAGCACCTTCCCGCCCGGCAGCACGGTCGCGCTGTGGCCGTACCGGGCGGTGGCGAGGCCGGACGCCGCAGTCCAGCCGGCGGTCACCGGGTCGTACACCTCCACCGAAGCGAGCGGTGTGCCGGTTGCGCCGAGGCCGCCGGCGGCGAGAACCCGCCCGTCCGCGAGCCGGGCCAGCGCATGCGAGCGGCGGGCGGTCGCGAGCGTCCGGGTAGCCGTCCAGCCACCGCTCACCGGGTCGAACACCGCGGCGGCGGCGAGCGGGGCGCCGGACGGGTCGGCGCCGCCGGCGACGAGCACCGCGCCGCCGGTCAGGAGTACCGCCGGGTCGGCCGCGGAGTCGAATACCGCGGCCACGGGCAGCGGGCCAGCGGTGGTCCAGGTACCCGCCGTGGCGAGCACGCCGTCCAGCTCGGACTCGGGGATCGGGTGCAGCGTTCCGGCGAGCGTGTGGTCGGCGGCGACCCAATCGGCCAGCGCGTCGGTAGCCGCCGTCAGGCTGCGGAAGCTGGCGCTGGTGCTCGACGCTGTGACCGGCGCGAAGGCTTGGACGTTGTTGCGCCGATGGGCGATGACGTACCGCTGGCCGGTCAGCCGGATGGTGTCCTCCGCCGCGTTCGGCTGTCGCAGCGCGGCTTCGCGCCGCGACAGCGGCGACCGGCTGGTGCTGCTGCCGGTGAGGAGCTGGGTGAACACGGCCGGGCCGGGACGGTACAGCCGACGGGTCGGCCCGGGTTCGGCCGCGCGGGCCGCGGCCGGGCGGGCCCCGTCCACGCGTGCCCCGTCCACGCGGACCCCGGCGCGTGGCCGGCTGTCCACAACGATCAGCTCGTAGCGGGCGCTGCGGCGCAGTGCGCGGGTCGCCGCGAGCGCGCCCTGCGCGGCGGTCAACTCCAGCCCCGCGTCCTGCTGTTCGTACGCGGGACGGGACAGCTTCGCCGCATCGTCCATGTCCTGGAATTGCGCCATCGCGAACCGGTCGTCGGTGATCGAGGCGCGGACGAGACCGCTGCCCGGCGCCGGCGCGACGGTGAATCGCACCCCGTCGCGCGGGCGCCGCTGCCCGACCCGGTCCAGCCGTACGCCCAGCGGGATCGCGCGCTGGCGCACGAACAGGCTGCCGAGCGGATGCAGCACCAGGTCGTCGGTCTGGGCCAGCGGGCGCAGGTTCACCAGCGACCGGGTACCGCCGGTGGGTAGTCGGGTTTCCCAGCCCTCGGTCTTGCCGATCTCGTCGGCGAGCAGCGGCAGCACGTCGACCGGGGGCAGGGTGGTGTGGTGCTCCTCGCCCCAACTGATGTCGAAGTCGGCGGAGATCTCGAAGAACAGCAGCGAGATCGAGCCGCGCCCGTGCGCCCGCCACGGTGCCGGGCCCTCCAGCACGAACCGCAGGTGGATGCCGAAGATACCGACGCCGAACGCCTTGAGCGAGAGGCTCGCGCCGACCGTGATGAGGAACGCGAACGGCGAGAACTGGAACAGCGCGTCGAAGGCCAGGTGTCCCTCGACGCCGAAGTCCTCGAAGCCGAGCACGAGCTCCGCGGCGGCGCCGAACTGCGCGGTGTTGCTGGTGACGGCGAAGTAGCCGGAGACCCGGATGCGCGCGCCCGGCCGGTTGAGGATGTCGACGGATAGCCGGCGGGGCACCGGGAACGGCAGCGGCGGCGGCCGGTACGCCGGGTGGAAGCCACCCACGGTGAGCACCAGGTCGGCGTCATCGCCCCAGCCGATGAGCAGGCCCATCCCGCCCTCGATGGTCATCATCAGCACGCGGGAGTCGAACAGCTCGGCGAAGAACCACATCCGCTGCTTGTCGAACTCGATCGCGCCGATGAAGTTCACCTGCAGGGCCAGCAACGCCAGGTCCTTGGTGGGCAGCAGGCAACGGAGCACGCCGACGATCGCGATGTTGCCGGGAACCTCGATGATCACCCCGACCGAGACGGTGATCAACGGGGGTGTGCCCCAGCCGATCTTGGCCATCGGTCCGATCAGGAACGTGCCCTCCTCGGGCGGGAAGAAAGCGCGCAGGTCGCTGAGGATCCGCGGGGCGTTGGCCACCACGTCGGCCGGGAACATCACCGACTCGATAGCGCCGCTGCGTACCCCCTCGGCCAAGGCGGGCAGGTTCATCCGGCGGTTCAGCCCGATGATGCCGCCGACCGCGAGCAGGGTGAACCCGAACCCCAGCTGGATACCGGTGCCGAACTCGACGCTGATGACGATCAGCAGAGAGAAGCCGGTCGACCCGTCGGGCATCCGGGTGGTGATCAGGCCGAGCGCCTTCAGCTCCAGGAAACCGGCGAACTCCAGCTCGAGCGCGCCCGCGTACTCACCGCGCTCCGGGTCGGCGAAGAGGAAGCCGCCGCCGGACACCACCGCGGTGTCCAGCGACAGACCGACGCCGCTCGGCGCCTTGAATCCGAACGCGAGGTCGAGCGGTCCGACGTTGCCACCGCCCTCGGGGAACCGCAGGTCCACGCGGACCCCGACGCGTTCGACGGCCGCCTTGAGCGGGCCGAGGGCGGCGCTGAGGTTGGCGGACAACTCCAGGGGTACGCCGCCGGCCTCCGGCGTGGCGAGGAGCTGCACCGCGCGTACGTCGACCACGCCGAGCGCGAGGTGTACGGGGATCTGCACCTGGAGCCCGGTGCCCCCGTTGAAGCGCAGTCCGTTCTCCGGATCGAAGACGAAGCCGGCGGCGAACCCGGCCTCCAGGCGGCCGCCGCCGCCGAGCAGCTTCTTGATGAACCCGTCGGCCGACCCGGCGTCGATCACCAGCTTGCCGCCGGTGACCTCGCCTTCCGCGCTCGGCGCCCCGGTTATCCGGCCGTCGGCGAGCGCCAGCGTGAGGCCGGCCCGCAGCTCCACGCCGCCGATCTCCAGCCGGCTCCCGCCGGCCACCCCCAGCAGCACCACGGGCTCCGGCGGGGTGGCCTTAATCGCCAACTCGCCGCGCAGACCTGCCGGGCCGTCCGGCGGCTCCAGCTCCAGCCGGAACGGTGGCCGGAGCCGACCGGTGACACCGGGCGGCAGCAGGCCGGAGGCGGTCAGCTTCGCCGTCCAGACCGGCGGCAAAATGTCCACTGTGGTGGCGACGTCCGCGCCGACCGGCATGACCACGCTGAGCGCTAGCCCATCGCCGTCGACGGTAAGGTCGAAGGCCCACGCCTCCAGCCGGGCCGGCTGCCCGTCGGCTGCCGGCTCGAACAGCACCGGCAGCCGCGCGGCCTCCAGCAGGTCGCGCAGCGCCCGGAGAAAGGCATCGCCGTTCAGGCTGGCACCGCCCCAGCCGTACCGCTGGCGCAGCAGGCCGGCCGGGTCGACCAGGAACGTTGGCAGCCGGTCGAGCCGCAGCGCGATCCGCTGGTGGTCGACGGCGGCCGGGTTGGCCGGGTCGGCATCAATCCGGGTCACCTCGGCCAGCCCGAAGAGCCCGAGCAGGCCGGTGAGCAGGCCGGCCGGGTCGGCGACGTCCAGGACAGCGAGGTCGAGGAGCTTGCGGGGCAGGTTCGCTACCAGGTCGGCGACCTGCGGTGCTGGAACCCCGGGCAGTGTCGGCCCGACCGTCCCGACCGCGCCGCCCAGTTCCTGGTACGCCTGGCTCATCTGGCCGCAGCGTGCCAACAGCGCCGCGCCCTGGGCGAGGATCTGCGCGTCGTCGCCGGCGGTGATCGCGGCCTCCAGCGCCGCGACGACCGGCTCCAGGGCGCCGGTGACCGCGGCCACAGTCTCCTGCGCGGCGCGCACCTCCGGATGCGCCACTAGTTCGGGTGGGAACGCAGTGCCCAACTCGGCCAGCAGGTCCAGCAGCCGCTCGCCGGACATCCGGTTGCCGAGCGCACCGATCGCCCGGGCCAGCTCTAGCCCGAGCCGCTCGACCGTACCCGCCTTGTCCACCATGTCCTCAGGCCCTCACGCCGTCGTCCTGTGTTTGCGTGGTGTTGAGTGCCTCGAGGATCTGTGGATAGGTCAGGCCCGCCAGGTCGGGCAGGCGGGGGATGAACTCGTCGAGGGCGGCGCGCAACTCGGCGCTGCCCCGGCGGGTGAGGACCGCGTGCATGCGCGCGACGCACTCGGCCAGTGGCGCGTCGTTGACCGTGTGCGGAAGTCGCGCCGTCGTGAGGGCGGACATGTCCGCGAATCGCGCCAGCCGTTGGTAGACGGCCGAGGCGCCGCTGCGGTGCCAGGTCGCCAGCACCTGCCGGTCGTGGTTCACGAGGTTGACCACCTCGGCGCTGTGCCGTTCCCAGAGCCGGACAATTTCCGCGCCGAGCGGACTGGCGGACAGGTCCGTGCGTACCCGGTTTCGGATCTCGTGGACCCGCGGCGCCGTCGCGGCACTGCCCGCGACGGACGCCGCGCTCGGCATCCGCACGGCGAGTTCTTCGCCGTCGAGCGTCGCGGTCACGTGCGCCGGCACGGTCCGGATGTCGTTCACGCTGGTGGCTAGTACCGGGGTGACGTTGAACCTGGGATTCAAAACCTCGCGGAACTCTCGCATGATCCTGTTCAAGGCCGTCACCATCGTCACGTTCACCTTGCCCGTCGCGCCTGGGATGAACTCGGCAGCGTCGACGAAGGCGCCGCCCCTCATAATGCCCAGCACCTTGCCGTCGGGGGTCACCACGGCGGCACCGGAGTCGCCGTGGTAGGAGAAGTACACCAGCTCCTGTATGAGGTTCCCCGGCTTGTGCGGTACGACGAGAAACTGCGTGGTGCCGACCGGGTCGACAAGCGTTTTCACGACCCGACCGCCGGTAAACCTCGTGCCGTAGCCGTACTTGCGGACCAGGTAGGTCTCGGCCGCCATCTCCGCCACCGTGGGCTCGATCGCGATGCCGTGTACGCGGCCCTGCTGCTTGATGCCGCCGATGTACGTGGTGCCCGGCTTGAGCCGGACCAGTGCCATATCACGCCAGGTGCCCTCGAAGTACTGGCCCTGCACGAATGTACCGAAGACGTCGTCGCAACAGTGGGAGCAGGAGAGGGAGCCATCCGGGTTGACCTGCCCCACGAGGGTCTGCTCGCGCAACGGCCCGGCCTCACAGTGGCGGCCCTTCAGCTTGCACAGCACATGGAAGCAGGTCAGTGCGTAGGCCCTGGTCGGGTCCGCGACGTCCTGCATGAGCAGGCCGAGGGTGCCTTTGCTGGTGTCGTCGACCCGGCCGGAGATGGGGCCGCCGCCGATCAGCACCGGCTCCGCGATCTGCATGTCGAACTCGTCGGCGGGCGGCGGCTTTCGCGTACCCGTCGGTTCGCCCGGTGGCGCCTCGATCAGCGCTGCGAACAGTTCAGTGCTGGTAAGGGTGGACACATTGGTCGGGAAACCCTCGAAGGCGGCCGGAATGACCTCGTCAGGGTCCAGTTCGGACAGTGGGCGCTTGCGCTCGACGAATACCTCGATGGCACCGACCGGCTGGGCGACGCCGCCGACTCGCTTCGGGCCCACCCCCACGCCGGTCACTCCGGGAATCCGTCGCAGCAACGGCTCTGCCCGCGCTGCCGCGGCGTACAGTTCGGCGTCGGTGTCCATCGGGCCCCTTCCGGCTCCTGGGCTCAGCGGGTGGTCGGGTGCGACAAGGCGGTCAGGAGCTCGGGGTAGGTCAGGCCGGCCAGGTCGGGAAGCCCGCCCCGTAGCCGGTCCAGCGCCGCGCGCAGCGGTTCCCCGGCGGCCGCGCGCAGGGCACGGTGCAGCAGATCGAGGCAACGCTCCAGCGGCTGGCCGTTGACCGTGGCCGGAATCCGCAGCGCGCCGTTCTCGAGCCCACGCAGCAGGATCTGGTATACGGCCGAGCCACCGCTGCGGTGCCAAGCGGCGGCCACCCGGCGGTCGGAGTTGACCAAGCGTCGCAGTTCCGGTGAGTGGATACGCCAGAAGTCCAGCAGTTCACGTCCGCCCGGCGTCGCCTGTAGGTCGGCACCGAGTTGGTCGACGCCCGGTGGTGGCGCACCTGCCGCGGCACCCGCCGGCACCGGCTCGGGCACCGGAACCACTACCCGCTCCCCATCGACCACGCTGGTAATCGTGGGACTGCCCGGCACCGTGTGCGTCTGGCCGGGCTCGGTCGCCGTGCCGACCTTCAAGTTGACTCCCTTCCCGGCGAATTTCGTCAACACCTTGCTAACCGGGAAGGCCAGGCCGAAGTACGTCGGCTGCGGCGGCGACGGCGGGGTCGGCTGAATAACTCCCGCGAGGGCGGTGCCGAAGTTGAGGCCAAGCACCCGGTTCACGGTGTCCATCGAGACCGAGCCGGAGTCCCCCTTAACGACAAAGTGGTTGTGCTCGTCAGCCGGCACCTGTGGATTGGGGTGTGGCGCGATGACCAGCGTGTCCCGGGCCCACACCCGCCGAGGGCCGCCGTCTGGCGGTTCACCAGCGAAGGAGATGTCGCTGTGCGCCGCGACCACGTAGCCGCCAGTAAGGCCGGTCGCGACGCCGCGCTTGCGGACCAGGTAGCTGTGCGTGGCGAGCTGTTGATCGGTTGGCAGCGGCGCGACCCCGGCCACCGCCACGTCGTCGTCGCCCGGCTCCCCGGTGGCGGGCACGCTCGCACGTCGCATGTCGTACCGGTAACCCGTGCCACCGTCCAGCCGGACCACCGCCGCGTCCCACTCGACGTCTTCTTCGCCACCCGCATACCGGCCGAAGACCCCGCGGCAGCAAGTGGAGTGCATCTTGAGGTCGTTCTGCCCGCAGATCGTCTTGCCGACGGTGGGCTCGTCATCCACCCTAAGCCCGAAGATCTTGTCCCCGTTGTACAGCGGGGAGACGTTGGCGATGACGTGGTGGCAGGTCAGTGCATACACGTTGGCAGCGGCGCCCGGCGGCTCGTTTGCGGCGTGCAGGAGGCAGCCGATCGTGCCGAGCTGGTTCTCCACCACGTTGCCGCGGATCGCCATGCCACCCGTGATCGGGCGGTGCCGCTCGTCGTCCACGTACACGCCCTCGTCCGGGTGCTTGGCGCCGATCGGCTCGGCCGCCAGCTGGGGGTCACGCAACATCAGCACGTCGGTCGGCACCCCGTCGACCTCCGGTGGGAGCAGTTCGGCGGCGGTGAGGCTGGTGCGTGGCAGCTTCTCCTCGACGAAGACGGTGACGGCGACCTGCCCGGTCGGTCGACCCTCGACCACCTTGGCACCGATGCCCACACCAGTGACGCCGGGGCGGGTTAGGAACTCTCGGGCCACCTGATCCCGTAGGTTTCGCATCTCCTCCGAAGCCACGGAATACCCTCCGCACATAAACCCTCGGCCATCTGTCAGTAACAGTAAGTTATCGTGCCGCGAGTAGCTTGATAGCCCGTTACCCGAACGAGTGACCCGACGGGCGCCGCCCATCATCGGGCCGGGAAGTGCCGCACTTCTGCCTCTGCCCCTTGTAAGACCGGAACCGGCGCACCGGCCGGCACCACTCGAGCGGCGCCGCCCACGCCGCGGCCAGCCCGATGCGATGCTCTGTGCCGTAGCCGACCTCGAACCATCCCGCTGCGGCAAGCTCGCCAGGTCCACATTGGGTTCTGGCTCCTGCGCCGGGATTCGAACCTGCGCGCTCCCCCGCCGCCGGGCTCAGCCGAGCATCAGCTCGGCCCGCGTGACGACCATGTACTCAAGGTTCAACTCGGGCCGCGACTCGAACCCCCACGTCGCAACGTCGGCGATGCGCGGGTCGCAACCGTGCCAGCGAGGAACGAGGCGATGACTCCTTTACTCGGCCGGTTTATGCTGCAGGCGACCTGGGCAAACGTGCGTGAGCATGCCGCTGGGCCACCGGACTACCTGGGGGTCAAGGGGTCGTCGGTTCAAATCCGGCCGTCCCGACAGCGAGAGGGTTTCCGCAGGTCAGAGACTTGCAGGAGCCCTCTTTTCATTGCTCGGCATGAATGCCCGGTCTAGCACGCCGCTGTTGGACCACAAACTCGGGCAGGTTGCCATGGCACTACTGGATCTTCAGAAGCTCACCGCAGGGTCGTCCCGGACCTGGACTGGATCGGGCGGCGCCGCCAACCGCCCCAACACCGCCGCCGGTGCCGCCGGAATCCGGGCCACGATCATCCGCATCGCCGAAGCGACCGGCGCGGCCAGCCGCGCCACCACCATGTCAGGAACCTCACCCATGATGCCGGCCATCGTAGAGGGCCGGCAGGGCCAACCGGGCACCCCAGGACTGGTATCCGCTGTTCCCTAACCCCGTCGTCGCCGGATCACTGCTCGACCGGCTGATCAACAACAGCCACCAGGTCTTCATGAACGGCCCGTCCTACCGGCCGAACAAACGCCCCAAAGCCTCGGCCGCCGCCATGTAGACGACTCGAGCTTGCAAGAAACCGTATAGGTGAAGCCGGCAGGCTCGGAACATGTATCTAACCCGGAACAATCGTCATCGCCAGGGGTTGGCTCGACGACGTCTGCTCGCCGCGCTATGCGGTTGCGCGCTTGTCGGTGTCGCCGCACCAGCCAACGCGGATGGGATGGCAGGTGATACCCAGAACCCGCTCCCGGGACTGCGGATGGCCGCCATCGCGGTTGTACAAGATGCTGGCAAGGGCCCGGCGGCCAGGGAAGTGCCGGAGCCGGCATTCTCGGCGTTTCCTCTGCTCGACGTCGCGGTGGCCGACGATCCTCAGCGGCTTACCGGCGTGGAATGGGATCGGAGGACAGCGAGGCTGAGACTGTTTGGCATCGACCGCGCCGCCGCCGAGGCCGCCGTGGCGTCTGTGAACGAGGCACTTTTGGCGCGTGGACTGCCGCGAGCGGACGTCTTGTTCGTCAGCGTCAACCGGTCGCTGTCGATGCTCCGCGAGATCGTTCACGGCGTGGTGAAGGATGCCGCTCTACTTGGGATAACCCCGACTGAGGCACGCATCGATCCTGCCGAATCTCGGGTGTTGGTGGGCATGACGGGCGTCGCGACCGTTCAGCGGAGCGCGTTGTTCGACCGGTACGGCGACGCAGTGGCCGTGTTCCACCAACCGAACCGCGCCGAACCTGAGGATGGCCCGGAGCGGTACAAGGACCGCTACCCCTACTGGGGCGGGGCGGCGATCGCCGGATGGATCGGCACGAACTTCTCCCGCTGCACGACAGGGTTCTCGTTGCGCCGCGGTGGTGCCGACCCCAAGCACTTCGCGGTGACGGCCGGCCACTGCGCCAACGCCTACCCGACTGGCACGGAGTTCAACACGCTGTCCGGGACAGATGAATGGACCAACGTCATCGGCACCAGCGCAGGCTACGCCAACACGTACATTGGTGAGCCATTCGACAGCGGCGACGTCACTGTCGCTCGAACCAGCGGCGGACAAGCCGTGATCTACAACGGTGGAGTACGTGACGCTGTCGCCTCCACCGTCCGTTCATACGTCGAGGGCACCCCGGCGCCCGATACACAGATGTGTGTTAGCGGCTCCACTAGCGGCCGGGTATGCGGCTTTATGGTCAACTCCGGCGGCCTGTACAACGTGGTCCAGGTAGGGAATGTCTTCCACGCGGTCGGGCCGCTTGTTGAGGTTCGCAACCCGAGCGGTGGTTGCACTACAGGCGGCGACAGCGGAGGGCCTTGGTACCGCCAGGTCTCCGGCGGCGTCCAGGCCGCAGGCGTCCATCATGGTGCCTCGCCAGCCGACGGCGACGGCGGTGTATGCCGCAAGCGTTACACCGCGCTCTACTACCCGCACCGTGCCTTCGACGCCGTAACGCTTACCAACCCCTAGATACCAGCCGGGGGACCGAAACTCTGTGTCCGTGCCCCCGGCGTGCCGGCGTGCGCACCCCAACGGGTCTCGAGCGTATGGCTGTTGGAGTGGATACAGAGCGGTGCGGCCCCGCCGTTCGGCACGTACCACCCGCCGCCGCTGTCGCTACAGCACCCGTCGACGGCGGGTGGTGTGGGGTGAGCGCTGGTTGGTCGTCGAGGTTGAGCAGTACGGCATGGGTGGCGTGCTGAGCAGGTGGGTGTGATGGCCTCTAGATGATCGATTCCAAGGGATCCGGGGCAGCGAACGAACGCGAGGGCGTCCATGATCGACGTTGCCTACGCAACGAGACCATGGAGGCCACGTGCACGCCGATCTGGACACCCTCGCGACCGCACTTTACGTCAGGATCGACGACGAGATTAAGGCGTCCCTGCAGCTCAACCGATGGCGACCGATGGTCGGGGATCACCCCGGGGATCACTGACGCCGAGGTGATCACGATCTCGGTGATGCAGGCCCCTCAGGTTTTACTGGTCGTTGCGAATTTTGATGAGACGAGGTTCGCATGCCCAGATACGCGCCGAACAAGATGTCGTTGGACGTCAAACGCCGGTACTTCGAGCTGATCAGAACGGGGATGCGGGGCGCACGAGCGGCCGCTGAGGTGGGTGTGTCGCTGAGTTGTGGATCGTTGTGGTTCATCGACGCTGGCAGCGTGAGCTATGTCGAGACCCCGATCAGCGGGCGGTATCTCAGCCAGGACGACCGGATCGAGATCGCCGACGGCCTCGAACGCGGTGAACGGGTAAAAGCGATCGCGGCCCGGATCGGCAAGAGCTACCAGAGCGTGTATCGGGAGATCGCTCGCAACCGCAAACCCGACGGGCGTTATCAGCCGTGGTATGCCCATAACCAGGCTCATCTGCGTCGCCAGCGGCCGAAGACCCGGCGGTTGGCGACCGACCCGGCACTACGAGAGGCGGTCGCCAGCAAGCTGCGTTGTGCATGGTCGCCAGCGCAGATCAGCCGGTGGCTGCGACGGCGATACCCGCGACGGCGAGGGTGGCAGCTGTGCGCCGAAACGATCTACGAGGCGGTATATCACGGCCTCGTCCTCCAGCCAGATCCCGCGAATCTGCGTACCGGCCGAACCTATCGCCGGCGTCGCGGCCGGGGCCGATCTCGTGACGGCGCCCTGAAGCAGTCGACGAACATGAAGTCCATCCGGGACCGTCC
>JBBEWH010000275.1:0-28294 GCA_037414955.1 Actinomycetes bacterium KLBMP 9797 | reverse complement strand
CCGCCGGTGATCGAGCCGGTGACGGTCATCGTGCCCGCCTACAACGAGCGGGAAGGCATCGCCGCCGCCGTCCGCTCCATCGCGACCGGCGACCACCCCGACATCGAAGTGATCGTCGTCGACGACGGCTCCACCGACGGCACCGCCGACCTCGCCGAAGGACTGGGCCTACCCAACGTGCGCGTCATCCGCCAACCCAACGGCGGCAAAGCCAGCGCACTCAACACCGGCATCACCGCCGCCACCCACGAACTCATCGTCATGGTCGACGGCGACACCATCTTCGAACCAGACTCCATCCGCCGCCTCATACAACCATTCGCCGACCCCACCGTCGGCGCCGTCGCCGGAAACGTCAAGGTCGGCAACCGGCACAGCCTCGTCGCCCGATGGCAACACATCGAATACGTCATCGGCTTCAACCTCGACCGCCGACTCTACGAAACACTGCGCTGCATGCCCACCGTGCCCGGCGCCATCGGCGCGTTCCGCCGCCGAGCCCTACTATCCGCCGGCGGCGTCAGCGACGACACCCTCGCCGAGGACACCGACCTCACCATGGCACTGTGCCGCGCCGGCTGGCACATCGTCTACGAGGAATCCGCACGCGCCTGGACCGAGGCACCCGCCACCCTCGACCAACTCTGGAAACAACGCTACCGCTGGAGCTACGGCACCATGCAAGCGATGTGGAAACACCGGCGCGCGCTGCTCGACAGTGGACCCTCCGGCCGGTTCGGCCGCGTCGGCCTGCCGTTCCTGGCCCTGTTCGGGGTAGCGCTACCGCTGCTCGCACCGGTCATCGACCTACTGGCCATCTACGGATTCTTCTTCTTCGACCGATCCCAGACCGCGACCGCCTGGCTGGCGATGCTCGCCCTCCAGTTCATCACCGCCGCCGTCGCGTTCCGCCTCGACCGGGAAAGCCCGCGCCCACTCACCGTCCTGCCACTCCAACAACTCGCCTACCGCCAACTCATGTACCTCGTCCTCATCCAATCCATCGTGACCGCCCTGACCGGCGGCCGCCTACGCTGGCACAAACTGCACCGCACCGGCGACGCGGCGGTACTCGGCCGCCGGTGAGGCCGGCGGCCGCGGTCCGCACGGGTGCGGTCGCGGTCCGCACGGGTGGATGGTGTGGCCGCGGTCCGCGTGTGGGTGGATGGTGCCGCGTCGGTACAGTCGCTGCGTGTCTGAACCGATGAGCGACGTCGCTCTGCTCGAGCGCGTGCGGAGCACGCCGTGGCTCGCCAAGCTCCTGACCGACTTCGACTTCGACATCGACCGGGTGGCCAACGGTCCGGCCGAGCCGGTGCACCTGGCCAGCGGCGAGCCACTGGAGATGGTGGCCGGGGACGCGAGCGGCGGCGCGTTCCTGCTGGTGGGGTCCGGTGAGGTGCGTCCGGTCCTGTATGCCGGCTCCGAGGGCGAGGGCGGGCTGATCGCGACCAGTCTGCGCGACGCGCTCGCGCTCATCGCGGGCGTGTCGACCATCCACGACGCGTTCGCCGCACCGTGGGGCGACGACGGTACGGCGGTGCGGTCCTCGCTGGCGGAAGCGGACCGGGAGCTCCGGGAGGAGTGGCCGGAGCTGGACGAGGACCGGCGGCGGCTGCGCGAGGCGTTGGACCTGCCGGCGGTCCACGGGCCGCTCGAAAGGCTGCACGAGTTGGCCGCCGACGAGCGCTACCGTCCCATCAGCGACGCCGGCGACCACTACGAGCCAATGCTCCCCTAACCCGTCGCCTCCCACCCGCCCTCCCACACGGGAGCCCACGCGGGCGGCCTCCCGCGCCGTTGATCAAGGAGAGCCCCGCCGATCAAGGGCTCCGGCACATGGTTTGATCTCCATTCCGGGTGCCTTTGCCCTTGATCGGCGAGCGCGAGCGCGAGGGCGCGGGGGTCGCAGGGGCGCACGCGGGGTGGGGGAAGGGCTGGTTAGCGGGCTCCGGAGATGTAGTTGGTGAGTGCGGTCCGCTCGCTCTCCAGCTCGTCGATGCGGTTCTTGACCACGTCACCGATGCTGACGATCCCGCACAGGACGCCGTCCGCGACCACCGGTAGGTGCCGGATCCGGCGGTCGGTCATGACCTGCATCAGCTCTTCGACGTGGGTGTCCGGCCGAACGACGTGGACGTCGGCGGTGTGGATCGCGGTGACCGGTTCGGCCAGCACCGCGGTGCCGTGCTCGGCAAGGGCGCGGACAACGTCTCGTTCGCTGACGATCCCATCCACCGACCGGCCGTCCGCTGATACCACGACGGCGCCGATCCGCTGCTCGGTGAGCACCGACACCAGGTGCCGCACGTCGCTGTCGGGACGGATCGTGACCACCCTGTTGCCCTTGATCCGCAGTACGTCGCTGATTTGCATCTGGACCCTCCCGATAGGGCGTTGGGACGTGATGGAGCTGTGCTCCAGCCTAAGCAATGTCCTCCGGACCGGTGCGTAACCAGATCGTGTGGGTGGCTCGGTGTGGCCGGGCCGCCGCCCGTCCGGCGGGAGAATGGTGTGGTGACCAGGGTGCCGGTTCCGCTGCGGGTCGCACTCCTCGTGGCGGTGGTGGTGGCAGTGCTGGTGGCCACGGCGTGGCTGCTGCAACGGCGGCTGATCTACTTCCCGGATCGATCGGTGGTGGAGCCGGCAGCGCAGGTCATCCCGGGGGCTCGGGACGTGACACTGCGTACGAGCGACGGGTTGTCGTTGAGCGCGTGGCTCGTTCCGCCATCCGGCGCGCCGGACCGGCGCGTGGCGGTGCTCGTCGCGCCCGGCAATGCCGGCAACCGGGCAGACCGCGCCCCACTCGCCGCGGCGCTGGCCGCGGCGGGCCTGACCGTACTCCTCCTCGACTACCGCGGCTACGGCGGCAATCCGGGCAGTCCGAGCGAAGAGGGGCTGGCCCGCGACGTGCGGGCGGCCCGCGAAGCGCTGCTCACGCAGGCACGCGTGCCCGCCGATCGGCTGCTCTACTACGGCGAGAGCCTGGGCGCCGCGGTGGTCACCGAGCTCGCCACCGAACATCCGCCGGCCGGCCTGGTGCTCCGTTCGCCCTTCACCGACCTGGCCGCCGTCGGCCGCGAGCACTATCCCTGGCTACCGGTAGGGCTGCTGCTGCGGGACCGGTTCCCGCTAGCCGACCAACTTGCCCGGGTGGACGTACCCACCGTCGTGGTCTACGGCACGGCCGACTCGATCGTCCCGCCGGCGCAGAGCCGCGCGGTCGCCGACCGCGCCAAGTGGCCGGCATGGATCGTCGCGGTCGATGGCGCGGACCACAACGACGTGTCCCTCGTGTCGGGCGAGCAACTTGTGGACGCTGTGACCCGCTTGGTCGAGCGGACCACCTGAGGTATCGCGTTGGACGCGGTGGTGAAACCTGGTCTCTGCCTCATTCTCAGCTATACAGCCACTGCTTGATGTCGATACTGATCTGCGTCTTGAGCTCCGGCGGAGCGAAGCTGGCCTCGACCGAGGCCTGGGCCAGGCTTGCCAGCTCGGCGTCGCGGTATCCGTAGATCTGGCGTGCGCGCTCATACTCGGCGACGAGCGAGGTCTCCCCGTCAGTGTTCAAGGTGACCACCAGTCCGGCCTCGACCAGCCGCGGCAGCGGGTGCTCCGCCAGCGACGGGACCAGTCCAAGCAGGACGTTGGATGAAGGACAGACCTCCAGCGGAAGACGGCGTGCGATCAACTCGGTCACCAGGTCGGGATCCTCCAGCACGCGGATGCCGTGGCCGATCCGCCCGGCATGTCCCACGGTCATGGCTTCCCAGACGCTTGCCGGGCCGGCCGTCTCCCCGGCGTGGTGCACCAAGTGCAGACCTGCCTCCCGGGCGGCCTGGAGCACCTCGGCGAACGGCGCCGCCGGGTAGGACTCGTCTCCGGCCAGGCCGATGGCGACCACCTGGGGATATCGGGTAGCCAGCTTGAGGCTGCGCCATAGCCGCTCGGCAGGGCGGCGACGTGAGTGGTCGATGATTACTCGGGTGTGGACGCCGTACCGCTCCGCGCCGACGGCCAGTCCTTCCAGCACCGCTTTCAGCGGCATTTCTGGGTCGTCCAGCCGCTCTCCGTGAGCCGCTGCGGTGAAGGTGACCTCCGCGTAGCGGACGCCCTGCGCCGCCTCGTCCTGGCAGAACTCCTCCGCGATTCGGCTGAAATGCTGGTGGTCGCGCAGCAAGGTACGCACGCCGGCGCGCCGGTCGGCGAACTCACGGAAACTGGTGAACGGCTGGTCTCGGACGGGCGGATCGCCGCCAAGCTCCCGAATGGTGTTGGGTCTGATGGTGCTTTCCAGGTGGGTGTGCAGGTGAGCCTTGGGTAACTGGCGGAGATCTCTCACCCGACAAGACTGTACGTAGGAGGTGACCTCGCTCATCGGTTGGGCCAACTCGATGCCGCCCTCACGGAGAAATGGACGTAACCCTTCCGGACCGGCCTCCCGCGCGCCGCAGCAGCAACGCCCCGGCTGTCATCGCCGCCCCTGCGGCGACGGCCGCACCATTCGGGGCGGTCGACCTGAATCGGCGAATGCAGGGCATCGCCGAAGGCGATCAGCCGCTTCCCGCCCCGGTGATGACGTACTGCGCGTGCCCGACCGTGTGACCACCGGTGTGATCTGGATCCGCACGCCAGGGAAGACCTCCTGCCCGTCCGTCACCGTACGCACGCGCGGTGCCAGCGCGGTGGCCTCGTGCTCGGTGATGCCCTGCGCGAGCAGGTCACGTTGGGCCCATTCCGGCTCGGCCACCACATACTCGGCGTGGGTGAACACGGGTTCGTCACCGCCTGGGGCCAGTTTCATGGCCCGGTGCAGGCGGCGCCGTTGAGCGTAAAGGAGGCCGGCGTGCCGCTGTTGCCGGTGTGGGTGGCCTGGAAGCCGATACTCACCGAGGCGTTGGGGGCGATCGTGCCGTTGTACGACGCGTTGCGAGCGGTCACCGCGCCGCTGGCCGGAGAGTAGCTGGCGTTCCAGCCGTTGGTGATCGCTTGTCCACTGGGGAGCGTGAACGCGAGGCTCCAGCCGTTCACCGCGGCGGTGCCGGTGTTCGTGATGGTGACGCTGGCTGTGAGGCCGGTGTTCCAGGCGTTGACGGTGTATCCGACCCGGCACGCGCCGGACGCCGGCGGGGGAGTGGTCGGCGGCGGGGTGCTCGGGGGCGGAGTACTGGGCGGTGGCGTGCTGGGGGGTGGCGTGCTGGGCGGCGGGGTCGTAGGTCCCGGCGTGCTGGTGTCCAGACCGAAGAACCGGATCGCCTGCGTCGCGTCAACGGGCAGATTGTGCCCGACACCCTGCATGCTGATCGCCTCGACCGGCGCCATCGCGCCGCTGCCGCCATAGCGGGTCCGGGTGTACCCCGACTGCGGGGTGTCGGTGAACGTCGGCGTCTGGCTGAGCCCGTGGACGTTGGTCCACTGCTTGATCTGCTCGGTGAAGTTCTGGTAATGGAGCCCCTCGTCGTTGGTGCCATGCGAGGTCTGCATGCGCGGCCACGGCCCGGTATAGCCCGGGTTGGCGTTCCGCACCAGGGTGCCCCACTCCTGCGCCGTCTTGATGATGCGTCCGCCGGAGCACTCGCCGTTCCACTCCGAACCGTCGGTCGTGGCGAAACAGGTGTACGGCACGCCGGCGAAGGCCGACCCCGCGTCGAACACGTCCGGGTACAGGGCGAGCAGGACGTTGGTCATCATCCCGCCGGATGACACACCGGTGGCGAAGATGCGGTTCGGGTCGGCGTTGTACCGCTGCTGCACGTAGCTGACCATCGACGCGATGCCGACCGGGTCGCTGCCACCGCCGCGGCGCAGCGCCTGCTCGGTGTACACGTCGAAGCAGGCGCTGCTGCGGGTCACCGACGGGTAGATGACGATGAAGCCGTACCGGTCGGCGAGCGAGGCGTACTGGGTGCCCGAATAGAACGCCTGACCGTTGCCGCCGCACCAGTGCACGCCGACCACGATGGCCGGCCGGGGCGCGACGTTGTCCGGCACGTACAGGAACATCCGCAGATTGCTGGGATTGGCCCCGAACCCGGTCACCTCGGTCAAGGCCGCGGCCGACGCGGGCACCGCGAAGGTCACCGCCGCCGCCACGGCGAGAGCTGCCGCCAGAAAACCGGCGCACAACAGTTTGAGCTTCAACTTCATGAGTGTCGAGTCCTCCGGCTCTCGGGCAGTCAGTAGCCTCGATCTAAGTGCATCGATCAAACGGGTCCCCCCCCACACACACAGGGCGTCCCTCACGTCGCTCTAGCGACGTGCGGGACGCCTTGATCATGGAGGGCAGCGGGTTATGCGGGCGAGAGTCGGATGACGGCCTTCGTGCCGCTGATCGCTATCACGCCGATGGCGAGCTTGTTCATTGTGGACGGCCCGCCCTGATCGGGATGCTGGTCGTGGAAGGATGACACGAATCCGGACGGCGACACAGACTGGAAGTCCACCCCGCTGGAGTCGATCGCGGTGACAGACAGGACGCCGATACCGTGGCGGCCGTCCAACGGAATATCAATTGGCTTGGATACCAGGATTTCGCACCTACCGTCGAGGCACGCGCGAACATTCGTCCCATCGGCAGCGCGGGGGAGCGGGACGGCGGCGGGGCTGCTGGCGGCGGCGCTGGTCGGTGGCGCGGCCGCCGAGGGACTGCCCAATGGGCTGGTGGTCGTGGTCGTCGGTGACGGGGTCTGCCGGGCGGGCGTATCGGATGTGTCACAGGCGACCAAGACGCACGCCCCCAGCATGCTGGCGGCTACCGCGAGATAGCGATGAGTCATCGTGTCACGCCCTTCGTCGAACTTCCACTGTGGATGTGAGTCTGCTGGGCGGGCTGGGCCCAGACCACAGGAAGCAGTTGGAAATCAGATGGACGCCGGCGCGTTTTCCTCATGATCAAGGCGTCCTTCACGTCGCTCTAACGACGTGAGGGACGCCTTGATCATGTCAGGGTGTGGTTGCCAGCGAGGCGGCCTCCCAGGCGAACCCGTCCGGGTCGGTGAAAGGCCCGGCGTCGCCGCCGATCATCAGCCGGTGCGATCCGGTGCCGTCGGGAGCGAGGCCGACGTCCTTGGCGAGGGCGCGGCGCCGGTACAGCGCCAGCTTGACCGGACTCGACCCGGCGACGAACTCGACGTACACGCGACCGAAGCTCCTCGCCACGGCGAGGCCGCGCTCGACGTAGAAACGCTTGCTCGCGGCCACGTCCGCGACGCCTAGCAGGAGCACGATCTCGTCGATCTGCCGGGTGGCCGGGCCGGTGTCCTTCTTCGCCGAGGTCGCGACCTTCCAGACGGTCCCGTCCGGAGCCTGTACGACACCGCCGTAGCCCCAGAGTGACTTCGCGGCGGGCTTCAGCGACGTGGCACCGGCGTCCAGGGCGGCGCCGATGAGTCCGTTGACGGTGGCCGGCTGGGACACCGTGAGCGCCAGCGCGAACCCGCGGAAGCCGGTTGTCGGCGCCTGCGAGGCCCGCAGGCGTATCTGCGTGTCCACGCCGAAGGCGGCGGAGTAGAAGCGGTGGGCGGCCGTGGGGTCGGCCACGTCGAGGGTGACGGATTCGATGGATGCCATGCCATCACGCTAGGCGCGGCCCGGTCGCCAGGGCTTCTCGAATCCTGATCACCTGATGGTGGCGCCTGGACCGGGCGTCGCTGCCGAGGACGGCCGTGCGGACGCCGTACCCGCCGGGTTGACCGCTGTGCCCGCCCGCCTCGGCGGCCGCCGGCCCGTGACCGAGACTCTTTGAGGCGGTCAGCCGGTGCGGACGCCGGTCAGGACCTGCATGGCGCGGCGTTCCCGGTCGGCGAGCTCGGTGAGGATCGCCGAAGCCCGGGTCAGGTGCTCGGGGTCGCTCGTCTCTCCGGCGGCCGTGATGTGGTGCGAGACCTCGGTCCATAGCGGGGCGATCTCGGCGTACAGCTGGTGACCGAGGCGGAGGTTGTCGTCGTCGACGATCGTGGCGCATTCGGCGAGGAAGTCGCGGTACATGGTGCGAAACAGGGCGCCGCCGGTCCCGCCGCGTTCCATCAGCGTCGCGGCCAGCGGGAGGTGGTGGGACGGGTGGGGTGAGCGGGTGAGCCACGTGGTCACCCGCTTGGCCGCCTTGCCGATGCCGCGGTGGCCGAGGTTGGCGATGGGCGGGTTGAGGAAGGCGTGCGCGTTGGCGCGGACGGCCGCCCGGATGGCGGTGCCCAGGTCGGGCCGGCTGGCGGGGGCGACGACGGTGTACGAAAGGTTGCGGGCGGTCATCGGTCCGCGTTCGTTGCGGGCCAGTTCCAGGCCTTTCAGCGTGGTTGTCACGGCGCCGCCCTGTTGCGCGGTGTCGATGAGGTAGGCGTGGGTGTCGTCGTAGCCGTACATCGCGACGAAGTGGCCTCCGAAGTGGACCCTCGTGGTGAAGTAGTCCAGGTGGTAGGAGTCCAGCTGCAGGCCGACCGGGCGTCCGCTGGTGAGGGCGGCGGCGACGTTCTGCCAGGCCTTACCCGGCGAGACGGTCTCCTTGATGTGCAGCGTCAGGCCCAGCCGGTCGGCCACGGTCCGGGTGATCGCGGTCGGCTTGGTGCGGCCGCCGAGGAACGGAAACTCCATGTTCTTGGCGTCCCAGTAGACGAAGCCCAAGCCTTCACCGAGGCCGAACAGCATGGGCTCGGACAGGTCGAGGCCCTCGTGCCGCAGCAGGGCACCGAGCGTGGTGGTCTCGCAGTGCTGACCGGCGGGAAACGCCACATTCTCAATGATCATTCGTTCTCCTGGTGTGCTGGCCGGGGCCGTTCCGACAGGGGTCGGACCGGCCAGGCGATCTCCGTGCGGAGCGCGGCCGCGGGTACGCCGGGCGCGGGCGGGACGAGATAGCGCTCCTCGGCCGGGCCCGCCAGCACCCGGTCCTGCTCGGCGATCCAGCGCCCCAGCGACCGGTACGCGGTCTCGATGTCGTCATAGCCACCCTCGTGGACGGTCGCGGCGAGCAGACCGCCCGCCAGTTCCCCGGCCGCGACCGCCGCGGTCGGCCGGGGCGGGCGCGGCACCGGCACGAACAGCTCCACCGTCAACTCCGGCGCGTCGAGGTCGTCGCTGAGATAGCGGGTCCCGGCCGGCCCCGCCGGGGCGATACCCTGCTCGGCGAGACCGGCGAACAGGCGCGCGAACCCGGGCCCCAACGTCTCGGCCAGCCCGCTCAGCGGGGTACGCACCAGCGCGCGGGCGGTGGGCTGGGCGTCCCGCCGCCGTTCGTACACCTCCAGCCAGCCCGACACGCCACCGGGCTCGGCCAGCACGGCTCCCAGCCGCCCGGCGATCTCATCCAGCCGCGCCGCCCGCGCGGCGACGCGCTCGCGGTGCCTCTCGATGGCGGCACGCGCCTGCTCCGGGGTGTCGGCCGCCAGGATCTCCGCGATCTCGGGCAACGGCACCTCCAGCTCTCGTAGCCGTCGGATCAGCCCCGCCCGCGGAAACTGGTCGACGCCGTACCGGCGGTAGCCGGTGTCCGGATCGACCAGCGCCGGGACGAGCAGACCCAGTCGGTCATAGTTGCGCAGCACTCGAACGGACAATCGGGTCGCCCGCGCGAACACCCCGATCGGCATCAACCCCGTCACCCCGCGCCTCCCACAGCCTCGACCCTCCCCTTGGGAGAGAGTCAACCATCAGGTACCGCTATGGCCGCGGTGGTCGAGGACGGTTCGATACTCGCCCTATCGGGATCATCGCGGCAGCGATGCGTCCCTCGCCTGACCGGACGGTGGCAGCAGGGTCGCCAGCTCGGCCCAGGTGTGGACCACTGCCGCCCAGGGCGGGATGGTCTGTGCGGCGACCGGCTCGTCGGTCCCGCCGACAAACAGGTAGCGGTGCTCAACGGTGTCGAGGTAGGCCAGCACGTCGAGGCGGTCATCGACGAAGTGGGTGACATCGAGGCGCTGGCACACCGCGGCCTTGTCCCGGCGTTGCCGCACGAAGTGCAGATGGGCGGCGGGGATGCCGGTGCGCTCGAAGAAGTGGTGATGGGCCAGCCAGTCGCGTGTGTTGGCGGCCACCTTCGGGCCGGCCTTGGATATCAGGTGAACCCGGCCGGCGAACGGCTGGTGGGCCAGCGCGGCGAGGGCCTCGAAGACGCCCGCTACCGCCGGCGTCTCCAGGGGGCGGGTGCCGAAGAAGGAGGTGTCTTCGTCCCGGTCGGCCAGCGTGACGATCACGCCGCCGATGTCGACGCCCAATGTCGGCTGCCGCGTCCAGCCCGGCCCCCGATAGGGCGCCCGTGGTTGGCTCGGCCGCCGCCCGACTCGCTGCCGTGCCATCGTCGCCCTCCGTCCGCTTCGGACACTGTGGTCATCCCCGATGCCAGGCTATCGGCGCGGACAAGTCAATTTGCCGGGCGGCGGTGCCGTCGGTGCGGTCGCCTGCGCGGCGTTCATACTGTCGACCATGAGTCTGGGAGTACGCGCGGACGATGGCTGCCGCCTGTGGGCAGCCAGCACCGGTGATGGTGACCCACTGGTCCTCTGTCACGGCGGACCGGGCCTGTGGGACTACTTCGACGACGTTGCCGAGATTCTGCGCGGCACGGCCCGGGCCGTCCGGTGGGATCAGCGCGGCTGCGGCCGCTCGCAGCGACGCGGCCCCTACTCGGTCGCCCGATCCATCGCCGACCTCGACGCGGTACGGGACCAGGTGGTCGGACCGCGAATGGCCCTGCTGGGTCACTCGTGGGGTGCGCACCTGGCGTTGCGGTACGCCATCGAACACCCCGACCGGGTCAGCCACCTGATCTACGTCTCCGGAACCGGCATCGACGCCGACCGCGGCTGGCACCCGCACTACGAACGGAATCTGCGGCTGCGGCTCGGGAATCACCTGGACCGGTGGGAGGCACTCAGCACCCGCGCCCGCACACCGACGGAGGACCGCGAATGGGCGGTGCTGCAATGGTCGGCCGACTTCGCTGACCGCGGCGCCGCATTGGGACACGCCGAACGCATGGCCACGCCATGGCTGGGCATCAACTACGACTGTAGCCAGGCCGTCAACGCCGAGGTCAAGGACGAGCTCCGCAACGACGACCTCGCGGCGCGGTGCCGGACGCTCGACATTCCGGTACTCATCGTGGACGGCGCCGAGGACATTCGTCCCCGCTGGGCGGTCGACTCGCTGTACCAAGCCTTGCCCGACGCTGAACGCGTGAGCTTCGCCGGCGGCGGCCATCTGCCCTGGGTCGAGAGCCGGGACGAGTTCGGTCGAGCCGTGACCACCTTCCTCGCCAACACGCGATAGCTCTCTGGACAGTTGCGTGGACCGCCCAGGATGGGAGTGGATTGCCCCGAGCATGTTCCTGAGAGGTGGCGCCGGTGCGGAAATCTCCTTCAGAGATCGTCGAGATCGCCGCCGAGACGGGTCTGGGTGAGGTCGTCGACCGGTATCGCCAGTCGGTAGCGATAGAAATGAGCTTCGCTGTCACGTGTGGCGCGCTGGGTCTGTTCGCTCTGTTGTTCGGTGACAACGTCGGGAAGGGGATTGGCGCCGCGGCGTCCGGCCTTGCCGTGCTCTTCGCCGTGCCCGCGTGGCTGAAGTCCCGCAAGCATCTGTACCTGTGCGCGGGCGGGCTGCTGACCACGACGGGGAAGACCACCGTCACCAGCCTGTTGACGTGGAACGACGTCGCTCACATACGAATCTGGACCACTCGCATCTACCAACTGGGCCCTGCCGAGGACATGCAACGATGCGTGCTGGAGCTCAAGAATGGCAAGAGGTTGAACCTCGCCAAACCGCCCTACGCCGGAGGTGAGCACCTCGCCGCCGCGATAGAGCAGCGGCTGGCCACGCTCAGCTATCCGCGCAGGGCTGCGGAAATCGCCGAAACCGGCGCCACCGTCTTCGGCCCGATCACCGTCACCGCCGAGGGCGTACGCGACGGCGAACGGTTCGCGAGCTGGTCGGACATCACGAGGGTAGAGCGCGGAAGGGTGCGGTTGCGGATCTGGACCGGCGCCCGGCGGCCGGCCATATCCCGGCAGGTCAGAAAGATCCCCGACGTCAACGTGCTGATGACTATCGCGTCGAGATCCGGCTCGGCCTAAGACCACCCCACGCGAAATCGCTTGCTGTGCGCGGGCGCCCGCGCGTCGGTGCGGTGTCCCGGCCCCCCCGCCGGGGGGGGCCCCCCCACACCCCCCCGCGGGGGGGGGGGGGGGGGGCGCCCCCGGGGGGGGGGGGGGGCCCCCCCCCCGCGGGGGGGCGGGCCCCCCGACTCACCGCCGGGCGGTGCCGGGTTCGAGGCTCACGACCAGCGGCGTGGCGAGGAACACCGACGAGTACGTGCCGACGCCGATGCCGACCAGCAGCGCCACCGCGAAGTCCACCAACGACCCGCTGCCCAGGATGGCGAGCGCGCCGAGGATGAAGACCGCGCCCAAGCCGGTGTTGACGGTCCGAGGGATCGTCTGCAGGCAGGCCCGGTTGGCCAGCTCGGCGAGCCTGCGCCGGCGTGGCTGCCCCCGGACGAGTTCCCGGATCCGGTCGAAGACCACGACCGTGTCGTTCACCGAGTATCCGATGACGGTCAGCAGCGCGGCGAGGAACACACCGTCGACCGGGCGCCCCAACCAGGCGAACACCCCGATCACCAGGACCACGTCGTGCAGCATCGCCAGCACCGCGGCGGCGCCCCACCGCCACTGGAACCTGACCGTCAGGTAGAGCAGTTGCGCGGCGAGCGCCACGGCGAGCGCGACGAGGGCGTTGCGGCGCAACTCGGCGCCCAGGCTCGGGCCGATCAGCTCATCCCGTACCGGTGCCGCGGTGCTCGCGCCGGCGTCGGCGAGCGCCGCGCGGACCCGCCGTTCGGTGTCGTCGTCGAACCGGCCGGCCCGTACCGCGATGTTGCCGTCCCCGGACTCGTGCACCACCGCGTGCGGCAGGCCGGTCGACTCGACGGCCGCCCGGGCGGCGTCGGCGGACAGCGGGCGCGTCGTCGCGTACTCGACCATCCGGCCACCGGTGAACTCGACGCCCACGTTCAGCCCGCGCGCGGCGATGCCGCCGAGCGCGAGCACAATGGCCACTGTGGACACCGCGAACCACAGGCGCCGCCGGGACATCAGGGCCGGTTCGCGCCGCTCGATCGCGCGTCGTACCCAGCCGGCGTGGCCGAGCCCGCTCCACGCCGGGCGGCTCGGCGGCCAGCGCCGGCTCAGCGTCGCCTCCAGCAGCAGCCGGGTCAGGACCAGCGCCGTGAACATCGACGCGAGGACGCCGATGCTGAGCGTGACCCCGAAGCCCCGTACCGGCCCGGACGCGAGCAGGAACAGCAGCCCGGCGGCGAGCAGGGTGGTGACGTTCGAGTCGGCGATGGCCGACATGGCGCGGCCGAAGCCGCGTCCGGTGGCGCGCAGCAGGCTCCCACGGCCGCCGGCGAACTCCTCCCTGGCCCGTTCGAACACCAACACGTTGGCGTCGACGGCCATGCCGATCGCCAGCACGAACCCGGCGAGGCCGGGCAGTGTCAGCGTCGCGCCGAGCGCCAGCAGCGCCGCGTACGAGACGAAGCCGTACGCGGCGAGCGCGATCGCCGCGAGGCCGCCGGCGATGCGGTACACCCCGGCGACGAACAGCATCGTGGCCGCCACGCCGATCAGCGCCGCCTGCGTCGACGCGTCGATCGCGGCACGGCCCAGGGTCGGGCCGACGGTCCGCTGTTCGACGATCTCCACCGGTACCGGTAGCGCGCCGGCCCGGATCAGCAGGGCCAGATCCTTCGCTTCGGCGGCGGTGAAGCGGCCGGTGATGCGCATCGAGTCACCGGAGTACCCGACATCGCAGACCGCCTCCTGCCCCATCTGCGGCGAGCTGATGACCTTGTCGTCCAGGACGATCGCCAGGCGCCGGGTCGGGTCGCCCGGCGGTGCGCAGGCGAGCTTCGCCGACAGCCGCCGCCAGTCGCGTTCGGCCTGGCTGTCGGCGAACTTCACCACGACCTCCCAGCCACCGAACTCGCCGACGAGGGCGTTCGCGTCGTCGATCCGCTGGCCGGCGAGCGCCACCGGCCCGAGCGGCAACCGCTGGCCGTACTCGTCCGGGAGTACCCGATCGGCGCCGGTCTCGGCCGCGAGCACCGGGCGGAACGCCAGTTGTGCGGTCTTTCCGATGACCGCGACAGCGGTCGAGGGGTCGGAGACGCCGGGCAGTTCGACGATGATCCGGCGGTCGCCGGAGCGGATGAGCGTCGGCTCGGTGACGCCGAGCTCGTCGACCCGCCGGCGCAGCACCTCCACGGTCTGGTCGGTGGTGACGCGGTTGGCCTGATTCAGTTCTCCGTCTTGGGTTTCCAGCACGATCTGGGTGCCGCCGCGCAGATCCAGCCCCAGCTTCGGCGGGCGGGTGGCGACCAGCCACCCGCAGACGCCGAGCACGACGAGGGCGAGGAACGCGCGCGCGGCTGCGGCGCGCGACACGATGGGATTCTCCTTTGAGGACAGTTCGGGCAGGGACGCGGGAAGTCACCGCGTCGCTGGCGGCGCCCTGCCCTGGAACGTCT
Source organism: Actinomycetes bacterium KLBMP 9797 (assembly GCA_037414955.1). Lineage (GTDB taxonomy): Bacteria > Actinomycetota > Actinomycetes > Mycobacteriales > Micromonosporaceae > Phytohabitans. The sequence goes on along the minus strand of JBBEWH010000275.1, from coordinate 13,767 downwards.
CCCGGTCGCGTCCGGGGCGCTGCTGCCCCGCTGCCGTGCGCACCACCCACCACAGCGCCGCCGGTGCCAGGCGGGCCGCGGCGGCCCAGGTGGCGCTGGCCGCTTCGGGCGCGGCGGTCGCCGACCCGCCACGCTTGACCAGCAGCACCCCGACCTTCGCGCGCGGCTCCGGCAGGAGCGGGGCGGCGAAGACGGCGCGGCCGGTGTGGACGGTCTGGGTCGTGTCCTGCCGATGGGTGGGCTCGGCGGGCCCGGTGACCGCGATGGTGGTGAACAGCAGCGCGATGAGGACCGGCAGGCGCTGTGCCCACGGGGCCCGCTGGGCCCACCGTCGCGCGGTCATCCCCGAACGGTACACGCTCGCGCCCCCCGGTTGACCGTCCGGACAGGACGGTGTAAACACGTATGCGACGCCGCTATCGACCGGCGTCGCTAGACGACGGCATCGTCGCCCGCCGATACGCCGCGGGCGCGACAGCAACGGGGGAAACATGTCACTACGTCGTTCACTGTCCCTTGCCCTCCTCACGGCCGGCACCGTCGCCGTGGCGAGCAGCGCGGCGGTCGCGGCACCGTCCGCCGAGGACGACACCCGCCGGGTGGACCGCACCGGGGCTCCGCTCAACGGCACCCGACAGAAGGACGCGAAGCGGGGCACCGCGGTCGAGCGGCTGCTCATGGGACCGATCATGTCTGGGCACTACGAGCCACTGGAGACGATCACCACCGGTTCCTGGCCGGAGAACGTCGCGGTCGGCGACGTCACCGGCGACGGCCGCGCCGACGTGCTGCTCACGACCAGCTACTACTTCGACGAGGCGAACGACTACAAGCTCTTCGTCTACTCCCAGCGCCCGGACGGTTCGCTTCGCCCCGAGGTCAAGTACCAGACCCGCATGGCGTACGGGGACACCGGTGGGCTGGCGGTGCTCGACGCGAACCGTGACGGTCGGCTCGACGTCGCGGTGACCACGGCCAGCGGAGTGGAGCTCTTCGCCCAGAACACCGCCGGCAGCCTGGAGAGCCGGGGCGTGCTCGCCGGTTCGCCGGCGAAGGCGTCCCAGTTGACCGCCGCGGATCTCGACGGGGACGGAGATTCCGACCTGCTCGTGGCGGGCAGGGCCGGCATCGTGCAGCTCACCCAGGGCGACGACGGCACGTTCGCCAGGTTGCCGGTGACCACCGAGAGCACCACCGTGGCGCGGGTCGGTGACCTCGACGGCGACGGGCGTCCGGACGCGGTGGGATTCCGCGGTTTCTTCGTGACCGTGTACCGCAACCTCGGCGAATACTGGCGCCGCGAGGTGCCGCTGGTGCGTGACGTGTCCGTCAACGGCGTGGAGGTCGCCGACGTCACGGCCGACGGTCGCGCCGACCTGCTGGTCACCGAGGGCGGCAACCGTCCCGACTCGCAACTCGTGGTGTTCCCGCAGAGCGATGCCGGCACGCTGGCCAAGCCCATCGCCTACCCGGTCATGGACATCCCGCAGCCGGTCCGGGCGGCGGACATCGACGGTGATGGCCGCAACGACGTGGTCATGGTGCACAGCGGCTGGGAGCTCGTGAGCACGCTGGTGCAGCGGACTGACGGCACGCTGGCGGAGGCGGGCTTCGACCAGGTGCCGTACGCCAGCAACTACAACGGCGACGCCCTCGCGGTCGGCGACGTCAACGGTGACGGCCGGGCCGACGTGGTGATCGCCGACTACAACCACGGCGCGGTCATCCTCCGCAACGCCGGCTGAGACGGCAGTCGCCGCCGCGTCGTAACCTCGTCCCCGGCCCTCACTTTGATACCGGCACTAGATCGGGAAGTGGCCGCGCCGCCACTGCCAGTGGCGGCCGGCCTTGAGGTGGTCGACGACCGCGCGCTGGAGCACGGTGCGGCGCGGCAGCTGGTCGAGCGGCGTGGTCAGGGTGCGGAACACGAACCGCAGCACCTCGACGTCGGCGTCCAGCCCTTCCGGCTCCTCGTAGGGCTCCAGCTCGAACCTCCGCTGGAAGCGGACGATGTTGGAGTCCTCGGGCAGGTACTCCGACAGTTGCGGGTCGAGCAGCCACGAGCCGCAGGCGAACGCCGTGTAGCGCTCGTCGGGAAAGTGGCGCGGGAAGAACGCGCGGGCCTCGTCCAGCGACGCCGCGACCGCCTCCGGGGTCATCGGCCCCGAGTCGGGGATGTGCAGGTCGATGGCGGTGCCGCCGCGGTGGTGCTGCAGCCGGCCCAACTCGTAGACGGCGCCGCGGGCGTGCAGCGTCAGCCAGCTCTGCATGACCGGCCAGCCCTCGCGGCGCATCCGCCGGTCGATCGCGAGGTTGCGGCCCAGGTCCGCGAGGGTCGTCCAGGAGACGGCATCGGGGATGCCGTGGTCGCGGTGGTAACCCGTGACGACGTCGACCAGGGCCAGATACGCGTACACGTAGAGATGCCGCCAGGCGGGGCCCCGTTCGCGCGGGAGCTCCGGACCGGGCGACAGCCAGCTGTGGCCCCCGAGATCGGCGCGGACCAGGGCGATCGAGCGATCGAGCAGCCAGCGCAGTTCGGGAGTCCACAGGGGAGAGTCAGGGTCGGGCCAGGCCGCCATGATCTCGGCGGCGTCGTCCGGCCGCACCGCGAGCCGGTCGAGGATCGCGGGCGCGTCGGCCTTGGCGGGCAGTGGAGCCGACGGCCGGTCGCCGGCGAGCCGGTGCACGCGGTCGACGTCCTCGACGGGTACCCCGAGCCGGGCGGCGGTCTCGTCCACATCCACGCGGACGACCCTACCGCCAGCCTTCCATGATCAAGGCGTCCCTCATGTCGCTAGAACGACTACAGGGACGCCTTGATCATGGGGTCAGCCGCCGAGGATGTGGACCTCGGTGGTGTTGGTGCCGGTGTTGGACTTCTTGATCGCGGCCAGGTCGGGACGGCCATCGCCGGTCCAGTCGGTGAGCGCGAAGTCGAACGTGCCGTCGGTCTGCTCCAGTGCCGTGCCGGTGTGCAGCAGGAAGGACTGGAAGTTCGCCGCACCGGAGGCGATGTGCACCTCTGTGGTGCCGGTGCCGGTGTTCGACTTCTTCACGGCCACCAGATCCGGCTGGCTGTCGCTGTTCCAGTCGGTGAGGAGGAAGTCGAAGGTATGGTCCGTCTCCTCGACCCCGGTGGGAGTGTGGAGAAGGAAGGTCTGGAAGTTCGCCGCACCGGAGGCGATGTGCACCTCTGTGGTGCCGGTACCGGTGTTCGACTTCTTGATCGCCACCAGATCCGGCTGGCCGTCACGGTCCCAGTCGGCGAGGTCGAAGTCGAACGTGTCGTCGGTCTCCTCGACCGCGCTGGGGGTCTGGAGCAGGAAGGTCTGGAAGTTCGAGGCACCGGAGAGGATGTGGACCTCGGTGGAGTTGGTGCCGGTGTTGGACTTCTTGATCGCGGCCAGATCGGGACGGCCATCGCGGTCCCAGTCGGTGAGCGCGAAGTCGAACGTGCCGTCGGTCTGTTCCAGTGCCGTGCCGGTGTGCAACAGGAAGCTCTGGAAGTTCGCCGCACCGGAGGCGATGTGCACCTCCGTGCTTCCGGTACCGGTGTTCGACCTCTTGATCGCCACCAGATCCGGCCGGCCGTCACCGTCCCAGTCGGCGAGGTCGAAGTCGAACGTGTCGTCGGTCTCCTCGACCGCGCTGGGAGTGTGGAGTACGAACTGCTGGAAGGCGCCCGCGACGCGCAGGGTGAGGCCGTAGGCCGCCAGGATTTCGTTGACGGGCTGGAAGTATGTGGTGCCACCGGTGGAGCAGTTGCCGGAACCCCCGGAGGTGACGCCCTGCGCCTGTGCGCCGGTCATGAACGGGCCGCCCGAATCGCCGGGCTGGGCGCAGGCGTTGGTGCGGGTCAGGCCGGCGACCGTGCCCTGCGGGTAGATCACCGTCTCGTTCTTCGCCTGGATGGTGCCGCAGCGCACGCCGGTGGTGGAACCGGATCGGCAGACCGAGGAGCCGACCACGGACTCCTGGGAGCCCGCGACGGGCCCGAGGCCGACCGCTTCCGGCAGCGCCGTCCAGTCGGCGTTGGTGCGCACCCAGGCGTGGTCGTCGCCGGGGAAGGAGTAGCCGCCCCAGGTGCCCATCGGCACGCCGTTGGAGCCGGTGATCTGGCCGGAGGTGAGGGCGGCGCAGTGCCCGGCGGTGACGAACCCACCCTCGACGGCGAACCCGGCCGAGCAGCGGGACGGGCCGATGAAGTACGGATCACCACCACGGATGTCGTAGTACAGGCGTGGCCGCTCCGGGGCGGCGACCACCCGTATCGTGCTGGGGTCAGTCGCGGCGCGGGCGGCGAACCGCCGCGCGTCAGCCAGGTCCGTCGGGTCGGAGAACACCACGACGCTGTTGGTGGGTAGGTCGACGTGCCAGCCGGAGACGGTGCGAGGGACGCTCTTCGCGGCGAGGTCCAGCGCCGCCTTGGCGGCGTTGAGGTCGCGTTCGCTGTGGCGCACCACCTGCGGCCGGGCGCCGGCCGCGCGCACCAGCGCGCCGGCGGACGCGTCCGTGACGCCGGCCACCAGCTCGCTGCCGTCCGCCGTCAGCCAGGCACCGCCGAAGCTCGCGCCCAACTGGGCCCGCAACCGTCGCTCCCGGCTCGGCGCGGTGGCCTCGGTGGTCAGCCGAATCCGGACCTGGTCGTCCGTCTGGCGCAGATCTCGTTGGAGCGCTGCCCATCGCGACACGTCGGCCGCCGGGGCGGTAGGGGCCGCGGCGGCGGGGGTTGGCGTCATCGCGACCATCAGCCACAGGGCCGCCAGCAGCGCGACAGAACGGGGGGTTTGATACATATCGGCTCCATCGGGTTGTGGGACGATGCCGCACATACTCGCAAGAGTCGATGAATAGAGTGGCTTGTTCTGAACACCGCCAGAAATGACCAAACAAGGTCCCCATGATCAAGGCACCCTTCACCTGCGGGCCGACGTGGAAGCGGCAGTTCAGGCGGTGAGCTTGGCGAATTCGGCCATCTCCGCGGGCGGGTCGACTCCTGACGAGATGACGATCTCGTCGATCCCGGCTGCCTCCATGGCGGCGATGCGGGGAAGGAGGTCGTTCCGCGTGCCGACCAAAGCCAGTCTGTCGATCGGTGCCGGCAGGATCAGGTCCCGGTCTGCCGGGTCGATGCGTCCCAGGTAGTTGGTGTAGAGCGTCTGGTGCCGGTCCGGGGCGGTGGCGATGGTGCCACGCCGATCGAGGAACCGCCGCACGGCTTCCCGCTCCTCGGTGCCGAGCGTCTCGGTGAAGGAGGGTTTGTCGGCGGCGAACACCAGGAAGGACAGGACGGTGTGTCCGGTGGCGTCCCGGACCGCGTCGCCGTAGGGTCCTCGCCCTCGTAAACCCAGAAACTACTGAAGCCCAGTTGCTCGGCCTGTACCGCGAGTTCCTCCACGCCGGGGCGGGCCGCCACGACAATGCCTTTACGCAAGGTGCCTCCTGGGCTCGTCACGCCGTGGCGTGGCCATCGTAGCCCTGCCCGCGCGGTGCGGGATACCGATGCAGTTTCAGCTTCGCGTGGATGGTTGCCGGCGGCGTCCGGGTGGTGCGGTAGGCCAGATCCTCCAGATAGATCCACAGCCCGCTCTTGCGTTTCCGGCGCTCTTCGAGCACGAACGGCTCGACCGCCTCCCATATGCGCCGGACCGCGACGCCGTTCGAGCCGATTATCAGTTCTTCCTTGATGATCCCGTGGGCCACCAGCTTGCCCAGGTCGTCATAGAGCCCGGCCACCGCGCGGACCTTGGACCGGGCGTCCAGCGGCAGCTCCGTGTACGCGATGGGCTGCTTGAATTCCTGGTTGAGCTGGGAGAAGACGTACTGCTGGGCCTCGAAGAACTCCTGCGAACGGAACTGGCTGAAGACATTGAGCACAACCGGCAGGGCATACCCGTCCGTCGCGGTGCGCAGCTGCCGGAGCGCGAGCATTCCAGAAACGGCCAGGGAGAGGATGGATATGGCGATGGTGATGACGGTGATCACTGTCGCGGTGTCCATGCATCCAGGCTACTCGATCTTTGTCGGGGCATGGCGTCAACGTATCTTGATCATCGCGCTGGGTCACAGCCGCGGTGCGGCCACCGCGCGCACCGGCCCTCTCCAGAGCCGGTGCGCGGAAGTGGCCGCGATAACCGCCTCGCTACCAGGTCCATTTCTGGAGCGCGTTGCCGTCGCATGTCGCGATGAGAACCGCCGCGTTGTTGGCCGACGACGCCGCGGCGAGACACAGCGCGGTATTCCCGATCGGCCGTATCGTTCCGTCCGAACCGAACTGCCAGGTTTGCGCGATCGTGCTGTTGCAGGTGTAGGTCCAGACCCGCTGACCTGTCACGAAGTTTCTCGACGGCACGTCGAGGCAGTTACCGAGGACCCGCACCGAATTGTCGTCGGGCAGCCGGGTCAGCGCCTGCGCCTTCGTGTTGTTGCAGGTGTACGCCTGCAGATACGTGCGGATCGCCGTCGCGGATGACGGCACGTCGACGCATCGGCCGGTGCTGTTCTTGACCGGGCTCATCACCGGGTTCGGGCCCTTGGCGACCTGCACCATCTTCGCGACGGACGGGACGCCGCTGGCGTCGACGATGAAGAGCATGTAGTGGCCGGGGGGTGCCACGCCGCCGTTTGGCGGGCCGGTGACCGTCAGCGTCGTGCCGGACGCCGTGAACCGCAACGGAACGTAGCGCTGGCCTTGGTCCACGCCGTGGGTCACGTCGCCCAGTCCGACCAGCCCGACCTTCCGGACGCTCGCCGCCTGGGCGGAGGAGATCGTGAAGTTGGTGTTGATGCCGACGCTGACCGGTGCCGTGGCGATGACCGGCCGCGCCGCGAGTTGACCACTGCCGTCTTTCCTGTACAGGTATGGCGGGGTGAAGTACTCGATATTCTTCTCGAGATACCCGACATCCGTGCAGACACCGCAGACTCCGCCGCCGCCCGTCATGACGCGCCCGTCCGGCAGCAGCACGGCCGTTGAATGATATTGCCGGACGCGACTCGCGCTCGCGAGCACCGTCCATTGACCCGTCGCGGGATCCCAGCGTTCCGCCGCCGTCGCGGCATTGTTCAGGTCGACGAGGCTGGAGGCCGCCGCACTGGTCATGCCGCCGGTGGCCAGCACCGAACCGTCGGCGAGCAGCGTCGCGTTGAGTTGCCGCCGCCCGGTCGACAGGGATCCGGTCGACGCGACGGACGGGGCCAGTCCGGTGCCGCTGTTCACGACGACGGCGGTTCGGGTGGGGACGTTCGCGGTACCCCCCTCGGTGACCGTGCCGCCGCCAACGACGATGGACTTGCCGATGTCGTAGGTGGAGAAGCTGCCGTAGTCCCGGTTAATGCCGTCGCGCGTGCCGGTTGCCGTGATGACGCCGTTTCCCGAGGTGTTGATGGTGTACCCGGTGGTATACGGACCGAAGAGCCCGAGTTGAGTGTCCGGACGCGAGCCCAGGAAGGGATAGATCCGCGCGCTGTACTGCGTGAAGCCGGAGAGCGCGCGAATGGCGCCGTTCGTCTGGTACACCTCGGCGGTCGCGGGGCCGCCGCCGATGATGACCTCCTCACCGTTCGCCGTTTGCGCCACCGAGGGGTACCAGCGCGCGGCGGCCATGTCATTGCCGCGGGTCCACGTTTCGGTCTGCCAGTTGAAGACGTAGGTCCGGACCGTGCCCGCGAGACTCGCGTTGGCATTTCCGCCGGCGATCAGGATGTTGCCGTTCGCGAGGTGCGCGAAACCCGCACAGAAAATGTTGGTGCCCTGCAGGTCGACCCGCTTGTGCGTGTTATCGGCGGGATTCCAGACCATCGCGCGCGTGAAGCTGTGATCCGGATACGACTCGGCCGCGTTGTCGCCGACGGAGTCCCAGATCAGCACCTTGCCGTTCGGCAGCACCGCCTCGAAGATCGGAACGACGGGCGTGCCGACCACCGGGCTCCATGATCCCGACTGTCCCGGGTCGGCGGCCACGGCTGCCCTGTTCCGCGCCGTTCCCGGGCGGTGCCCGGTCGCGCGCTGGATCCGCGCCGCGTTCTCGGCGGTCCGCTCCTCGATGACCCGCATCGGCGTTCCCACGAGGTCCTCCGCCATGTGCGCGGGCCCGTCGTCATGCTCGTGAAGATGCTGAGCGTGCTCGTGGACGTGCTGCGCGGCGGCCGCCGACGCGGCACCGCCGGCGGCGGCCGAGTCGACAGTGGGAGCGCCAAATAGTAATAATATGGACAGCAATCCGGAAATGCTGAGATTGCGACGTGTACGCATGAGAATCCCCTTCGCCGAAGTCAGGCAGCGGTTGCTATCGACGGCGTATCGGGACCCATTTCGAGCCATACCCGGCTGGCATATTTTGATCTATCGGCCGTTTCCCTCCTGCATTCACAGGAGGCGCGCCACGCCCGTGCGCGTCGCGCCCACTCACGTTCACGGCTCGACGGAAGATCTATTGGTCATGCTCAGACCTGGATCACTGCGGAATCGTCGTCAGCGCTACCTGTTTCAGGTCGCCGATAGGGCCACCATAACCCTTCATTAAGTCTTTATTCAATGTCTCGTGGTGGCACAGTACGGTTAATCCGCAGCGCCATCCGGGTTAGTGGCGTTGACCGAACGGCTGGTGCCGGGGCAGAAATGGCAAGTAGCGCAAGGAATCGCCTCGTAACCTCGCAGATCCGTCGCTTACGCCCGCACCGCGGCGGCCCGCATGCGGGCGTACTCGATCTCCATATCGGGTGGCCGGAAGTCGTAGTTGACGTAGTCGGCACGCATATCCTCGATCGCGGCGTCGAGGTCGGCCGACGGGCCGCCCTCGGCCAGCAGCACCACCAGCGGCTCCCACATCGCGCCGCCGAGATCGGGCACGGCGCGCAGCGCCTCGAGGTAACGGCCCGGCCGGAGCAGGTCGAGGGCGGTGCGGGCGAGCTTGTCGGCCGCACCGACCAGCCGCGCCGCGGCGCGGTCGAGCTCCTCGGTCGTCGTCACGGTCGCCCAGTACCGGTCAGGGTCCAGGCGCAGGTGGTAGAAACTCTCCTCCGGGCAATGGCGGATCTCCACGAACCCGATGCTGTGGGACGTAGCGTTCTTATCCAACGGGATCGGAGGCTGGCCCCAGCGGGCGGCGCGCCAGTTCAGGTACTCCCACCACGCGAGCGGCACCACACCGATGCCCACGCTGACGAAGATCGTGCCGCCGCCGACGCTGCGCATCACGTTCCGTCCGACACTGATCTGTGCGACGCCGCCGGTCGTGACGACCGACCACCTCCCGCGAGTGCCGCGGAAACCCAGCGGCCGCACGACGGCGCCGATGTCCTTGTTCAGCCGGCTCGTCGTCTGCTCGGGAGTGATCATCCGGTACACCGTACCGATCCGGCGCGCCCGTGGAGACGGCAGCCGGCGACCGTCTGTCGCTACCGGTGACCGGGTGACGCCGGACGAGCTCACACACGCAGGTGGCGGCGGACCTTGCCGCTGGGGTCGGCGCGCAACTGGTCGACGCGACCGTGGAAGGCGTCCGGGTCGAGGGTGGCCAGGGCGCGCCAGGCCTCACCGCGCACGCGCGCGGTGGGGTGGTCGAGGAAGGCGAGCAACTGGGCCGCGTCGGCGCGGGTGCCCATGTCGGCCAGCCCGGCCAAGGCCCCGACAAGCGCGTCCGGGTCGGCGTCTGGGTCGGCGAGGGTGCTGCGGTACAACTCGACCGAGTCGGTGTGACCCAGCGCGCGTAGCCTGACGCGGGCCAGGTACCGCACCCGGGCATCCGGGTCGAGCAGACCGCGGCGTAGGGCCGGCTCGGCGCCGGGGTGGCGGGTGCGGGCGCGAAGCGCCCGCCAGCGGACGCGGGGGTGGGGATCCGATTCCAGGCGCGGCAGCAGCCGCCGTTGCAGGGCCGCGTCGAAGGCGGGTGCGGTGGCCACCCCGGCGGCCCAGTGCCGCAGGGCGGGGTCGCCGGTGCTCATGGCGTGCTCGACCGCGCCGGCCGGGTCGGCCACGGCCAGCAAACGTAAACAACTCGCCCGTACCGCGACGTCGTCGCCGCGGGCGCCGGCCCACAACGCGGCCCGACCCGCCGGATCGCCCGACACCAGTCGGTCGCCGATGGCGCGAGCGATCCGGCCGGCCCGCCGGCGCGCGCTCAGCCCTTCGATCAACGGAAGCAGTTGGACCAGCAGGGCGGCGTTGCCCACACCGAGCCGCTGGCTTACCGCGGCGGTGGCCCGGTCCCGTACCGGTTCGACCGGGTCGTTGAGGCGCAACAGCAGGAACGGCAGTACGAACAACTCCTCGCCGGTGGCCAGTTGGCGCACCCCAGCCTCGCGCAGGTAGCCGGACCGGTCGAACGTCAGCAGCGCCGCGACCGCCGGAGCGTGCCGGCCCAACTCCGCCAACAGCGCGTCGACGTCGGTGCCGAGCATCGGTGCGAGCGAACGCCGCCGGCCCCGGTAGACGCCCTCCAGGAACACGACGGCACGCGGGCTGGCGACCCGCAGGAGGGTATCGAGCTCGCGGGCCGCCCGTGCCGGATCATGGTCCCACCGGCGCAGGACCTCCGCCACACCCGCGACCAGACGTTCGGCGTTCCACCGCTGCGCCCACTCGTCGTGTCTCCACCGCATCGCCACACCGTCCGCAGCCGCCGGCTCCGTGGCTGCCTGCCAGCGCGGGATAGCCAGCTTCGTCACTTGAAACACGCGCTTACCGAAAGCGAAACATTACCGCTGCACGCTGCCGGGTAGCTGGACTTTTCCAGCTGGCTGAGAGGTGGGGATGCGTGGAGATTCTGGTATTGACCGCCCAGTCCGCCGGTGAGTCCGCGATTCGGGTGCTGCCCGCACTCGACCTGCTGCCGCACACGGTGCGCCTTGCCGATTACGACGCGTCCGCCCTGGTGTCCGGTCCCGATCCCGATATCGTGCTGGTGGACGCCCGGCGCATGTTGGTCGAAGCGCGGGGTGTCTGCCGGTTGCTGCGGACCACGGGTCTGCGGGTGCCGCTGTTGGCCGTGGTGGATGAGGCTGGCCTGGTCGTGGTTTCCGCGGACTGGGGACTCGATGACGTGGTGCTGGTAACCGCCGGCCCTGCCGAGGTGGAAGCGCGCCTGCGGTTGGCGGTGAGTCGGCTGGCGGGCCCGGCGGGCGGCGCCGGGGGCGGGTTGATCGCCTGCGGTGACCTTTCCATCGATCCCGATACCTACGCTGCGCGGCTCAAGGGTCGGCCGCTTGACCTGACGTACAAGGAGTTCGAACTGTTGAAGTTCCTCGCCCAGCATCCGGGTCGGGTGTTCACCCGAGACCAGCTGCTGCGGGAGGTCTGGGGATACGACTACTTCGGCGGTCACCGCACTGTCGACGTGCACGTCCGGCGGCTGCGCGCGAAGCTGGGCAGTGAGTACGAGTCGATGATCGGGACGATTCGGCAGGTCGGGTACAAACTCGCGCTTCCGCCTCGTGCTCACGCGCAGGTCTTGGTCGAGGAATTGGAAACCCTCCTGGCATAGCCGGCGCCACGCGAAGCCTCAGTCAGCCGGCGCGCTGTCCAACCCGGAGGACGCTCAGGTAGCGGCGCGCCGCTCGGTCGCCCATCCGGGTGCGGATGCGCTCGGCGACGGCGTCGAGCAAGGGCTCGCGGACGTCGCGGTCGAGCCTGCGGTACGGCGACGTCGAACGAAGCAGGTCGGCGAAGCCGGCCCCGTCGAACCACTGAACGGTCGGGTACCAGCGCACGATCGTGGGGCCGAACAAACCGCCCGGATCCTCGACCAGTCCCCAACCCTTGTCGGTGGCGCGCACGTCGTCCTCCAGCGGTGGATGACCCCAATCGGGGTTCCCCGGACAGAACCGCTCGTGCAGGTCGGCGGTTTCGGCGTACACCTCTGGCTCGCCCAGCCGGCGGACGACGACGTGGCCCAGCAGGGCCATCCAGCCTCCGGGGTGAAGCACGTCGTGCGCGCGTCGCCAGCCAATCGACGGGTCCACCCAGTGCCACGCCGACGCCGCCACGAGAAGATCGAAGCGTCTGCCGCGGTCGTCCCACTGCTCGAACGTCGACATCTCGACGTCGACGCCGCGGAAGGCGGCGAGCCGTTGGCGAGCGAGTGCGGCCATGTCCGTGCCGGGCTCGATGGCGGTCACCGCGTATCCGAGCGATGCCAGTGAACGGGTCGCCTGGCCGGTGCCGCAGCCCACCTCGAGCACCGGCGACTTCTCGTCCACACCGGTGATGGTGGCGAGATCGGTGAACAGGTCGTCGGGGTATCCCGGCCGGACCCGGTCGTAGAGCTCCGGCACCTCGTTGAACACCCGACCGAGGCCGCGTTGATTCGGGTCCGTCATCGCACCATCCCGCCGAGACCGTCGCCCACGTGCTGATCATGGCAAGCATACGGACGGGCGTACCGGATCTCCCCGGCCTCGTTGGTTGGTGACGAGTGGCATCCTTGCCACCGTGCACAAGAAATCCGCCGCGCACCGGGTCGCCGTCCTCGCCCTACCCCAGGTCGTCGCCTTCGACCTGACCATCGCGACGCATACCTTCGGCCACGAGGGGCACGGCCGGTACGCGACCACGGTCTGCTCGCTGGGCGGCGGCGCGGTGCCCACCACCACCGCTGGCATGGCCCTGAGCGTCGACGCCACCCTCGACGCGCTGGACGACGCCGACACGGTCATCGTGCCGGGATTCGCCCGCGGCCCCGCCCCGGTGCCCGCGCTCGCCGCACTGGCCCTCGCGTATCGCCGGGGTGCCCGCATCGCGTCGATCTGCACCGGCGCGTTCGCGCTGGCCCAGGCCGGTCTGCTCGACGGACGGCGCGCGACGACTCACTGGGCGCACGCCGAGGCGCTGGCTCGCGAACATCCTCGGGTCGTCGTGGACGCGTACGCGCTGTACATCGACGAGGGGCAGGTGCTCACCAGCGCGGGACTGGCCGCCGGTCTCGACCTGTGCCTCTACCTCGTCGGCCGGGACCACGGCCAAGCCGTGGCCGTCCAGCGGGCCCGCGACATGGTCACGCCACTGCACCGAGCCGGCGGCCAGGCACAGTTCATCCCGGCCGGCGTGACCGCACACGACGAGGAACTGGCCGCGGTCACGGCCTGGGCGATCGACCACCTGCACCTGTCGATCACCGTCGCGGACCTTGCCCGGCAGGGTGCGGTGTCCACCCGCACGCTGCACCGCAACTTCCAGCACCGGTTCGGGATGAGCCCGCAGGCCTGGCTGACTCAGCAGCGGCTCCGCGCCGCCCGCACGCTGCTGGAGAACGGCGAGATCACCATCGACGAGGTGGCGAGGCGCACCGGGCTGGGCACCGCCACCAACCTGCGTACGCACTTCCAGCGGGCCTTCGCGACGACTCCCACCGCGTACCGGCGAGCCTTCACCCCATGATCAAGGCGGTGGTGATGATGTGGCAGCGGAGGGTCGGGCCGTCGCAGTCGATGACGGCGGTCTGGCCGGGCCGGAGCTCGTTGAAGAGGATCCGCTCGGACAGGTTGTCCTCGATGTCGCGCTGGATCGTGCGGCGCAGTGGCCGGGCGCCCAGCACCGGGTCGAAGCCCTTGCTCGCCAGGTACTGCTTGGCCTCGTCGGTCAACTCCAGACCCATGTCCTTGTTACGCAACTGGCTCTCGATCCGGGCGATCATGATGTCCACGATCTGCAGGATCTCCGGCTGCTGCAACTGGTGGAAGACGATGGTGTCGTCGATCCGGTTCAGGAACTCCGGGCGGAAGTGCTGCTTCAGCTCGTCGTTGACCTTCTGCTTCATCCGCTCGTAG
>JBBEWH010000274.1:0-28501 GCA_037414955.1 Actinomycetes bacterium KLBMP 9797 | reverse complement strand
GCCCTGAGACGAAACTCGGCTCAGCCACGTGTGCGGCAGCGTCCCGGCGAAGCCGGGACTCTTGGGGTTGTGTGGGCGTGCTGGGTCGGCTTGCCGGCCGGGCTCGGTTGCCGGCAAGCTATGAGGTGGTGGGAGGGGCGACCACGTCGCCGACCCTCACGGGTACGGCTTTCGCCGTCGAGAACGGTTTGTCGGCGTCCTTCCCACCCTCGTATCGGGGGTGGTGGGGCTGGTCAGGTGGGGGTGGGCTCCCGGGCGGGCTCGGTGACGGCATCAATGTCCGGGTCGATGTCCACGAACGTGATCTTGCGGCCGGTGAGGGCCTCCAGACGGGCGATCAGGTTCCGCTTGTGGGTCTCGGTGTCCACACGGCGGGTGTAGAAGTCGGCCCCGAGGTCCTGGTAAGGCCGGCCGGTCGACAACACCGACCAGATGATCTTGATGAGGGTGTGCGCGGTCGCGAACGCGGCCTTCTTCGCCGCCGCCCTGTTCTTCTTCCCACCGAACCGGCGATGCAGCCGGTGGTAGCGGGCCCCGACCCGGGTGGCGGTCTTCGCCGCGGTGAACGCACAGTTTTGCAGCAGCCCGGCCAGGTGCGGGTTGCCTTTACGGTGCCCGGCGCGGCGACGCCGGCCGGCGGACTCGTTGTTACCCGGGGCCAGCCCGGCCCAGGCCGCCAAATGTTTCGCCGACGGGAACCGGGTCATGTCGGTGCCGATCTCCCCGATCACCGCGGTGGCCACCCGTTCCCCGATACCCGGGATGCTGGTCAACAGTTCGATCTGGACCCGGAACGGGGCCGCCACACCGCCCGCGTCGACACCGTCGGCGAGACGGCCGATCTTCTCGGACCCGATCTTGGCGATCATGCCTTCCAACTGCTCGATGCGTTCCAGGTGCACGGCCACCATCTGCCCGTGATGGTCGCTGAACCGACCTTCCAGAGCCAACCGCAGATCATCGATCTTGTTACGCAGCACCCCACGCGCCATCTGCGCCAGGGCCACCGGATCACGCTGCCCATCCGCCAAAGCCTTCAGCATCACCCGACCCGAAACCCCGAACGAGTCCGAAGCCACGTTGTCCAGCTTGATCCCACCCGCCTCCAGGACCTTCAACAACCGCTGCTTCTCCCTGGCCGCCTCCTGGACCAACTTCGTCAAATACCGGGTCCAGTCCCGCAACACACGCACCCGCTCCGGAGGCAGGAAACTACCCCGCAACAACCCGATCTCCATCAACCGGGCCAGCCACTGCGAATCCTTCACATCGGTCTTACGCCCCGGCACCGCCTTGACATGCGCGGCGTTGACCACCTCGATCACCACGTCCGGGCCACCGACCTCCCGCAACGCCGTCCACACCGGCCACCAATACGCCCCGGTCGACTCCATCGCCACATGCGTGACCCGCACATCGCCCAACAACCAGCGAGCCATCACCAGCAAATCCCGATAGAACGTCCGGAATCTGCGAGTGACCTCCCGACGGCCACCAGAGGCGTCCGGCACCCGGGCCGTCACCGTCACCTGCTTCTTGTGCACATCAATCCCACCCGCGAACGGGTACAAAACCTCCAAGCCACCGTCCCCTTCCCCGACAACACGCCAACACACAGGCGGCGCCGCTCACGAAGTCCGTCACGAACTCATGACACTGAGACACGTGCACCGGGGCAACAACCTGGGATACCAGGGACAGACTCCAGCACCATTCTTGATCACAGGCACCCACAGCGGCGCCAAGGACAACCAGCGACAGCGAGCGACGCCACCACGAGTTTCACTCACCTACGGGCGGCCCGAAGGGCCAGGGCTTCTTGATCGGCGGGGGTCTCCTTGATCGGCGGGCTGCGGCGGCGAGCGTGCCGCCCCAGCACCCCCAGCGCCCGCGCCACAGTGGATGTTCACCCGTTCGGGGAAAACTCGCGCGACCGTGGGCTGCCCGCGCTGGATACTGAGGGTAATTACCGCCTCACATCTGGAGGCGCCCATGTCCACCCGACTGCGCTGTGCCGCGCTCCTCCTGCTCGGGGCGCTCGCGACGGCCTGTGCCACCGATGGCGGCTCGACCGATGCCGGCGTCGACCCGACCGCCGAGCCGACCAGCGCGACGCCAGCCCCGGAAGGCACCGGTCATGAGAAACCGGCGCCCACGATGAAGAAACCGAAGATCAACATGGTCGGTGGCCCCGCGGGCGACGGCGGCGAGGCCGACGAGCGGAACGACGACGGCTCCGTGTGCCAGTTCGTCAACTGGCTCGGCGGCCAGGACGAGGCCAACCTCGGGGCCGGGATCGAGTTCCGGCTCACCGGCATCGGCCTCGACGGCGCCAAGCGGTCCAGCGCGCGCTGCCCGGGTTACTCCTGCACCGGCTTCACGTTCGACTCCAACAGCGACAGTTGCGTGGTCGCCGTCCTCCAGGGGAAGTCGGAGGGCACGTTGACGATTCGCGGCGAGGTGCGCTGCTCGGCCACGGCGGCGGAGTGCCGGGAGTTCCGGTCCAACCTCAAGACCCGCACGATCCCCATCGACCCCGCGCCGGACGTCGAGCCCACGGACGATGTCGAGCCCACGGACGACGAGGAGCCTCCGGGCGACGAGGAGCTTCCGGGCGACGAGACGTCGGGCCCCGAGCCGCCGCCGGCGGAGTAGGCGGTGGCCGGCGACGAGGAGCGGGGCGGCCCGCCGGGCTGGATCGGCGCCTGGGCCAGCGTGATCGCGCCGGCCAGCCTGCTGAGCGCGGTGCTGTTCTACTTCGGATACGTCTCGTCCCGTGAACAGTACGAGTACTTCGGCATCGACGTGGACGCGGTCGGGCTCGGCACCCAGGACTATGTGATGCGCAGCCCGCAGCCGCTGCTCGTACCCCTGATCGTGCTGCCCCTCCTCGGCGCCGGCCTGCTGATCGCGCACGCCGCGGTCCGCGAGCGGGTGACCGCGGCCGGCGACGACCCGCGGGTGGTGCGCGCGATCCGCGCGGCCCGGGTGGCCGGCCTGCTGCTGCTCGGCGCGGGCGTCCTGCTGCTGTTCGGCTACCCGCTCATGAGTCGGTGGATCTACTACGAGCTGGTCACGCCGCTGCTGCTGGCGGCCGGCGGCGGGCTGGTCGGGTACCTGGCCTGGCTGCGGGGGAGCGGTCCGGCGGCCCCGCCATTGGCGCTCGCCCGCCGGGCCGCCGCCGTGCTGATCTCCGTGTTGATCGCCGCGAGCGTGTTGTGGGCGACCGCGACGGTCGCCGGGTGGTCCGGCCGCGGGCGGGCCCACGCCCAGGCCCGCAACCTCCACGAGCTGCCGCGGGTCGTCCTCGACACCAAGGAACGGCTCCACCTGCGCGACCCGGTCGTCCAGGAGACGACCCTGACGGCCGCCGAGGGCCAGACCTTCCGGTACCGGTACCGGAAGTTGCGCCTGCTCGTGGTCGGGCGGGACCGGATGTTCCTGGTGCCGGAGGTGTGGACGGCGAGCAACTCGACGCTGGTCGTGCCGATGGACGGGTCGGTGCGGGTCCAGTTCCAGTTCGAGAACCAGTCGCCGTGGGATTGAACATTTCGTTGACAACATCTTGTTGGCATGATTCGCTGGAGGCATGGAAGATCCGTTCGTCCCGCCGGACGCCAGCCAGGCCCGGGCCCGCCGCGACTTCGCCGCGCTCAGCCGCATCACCGAGCGGCACGGCGCGACGGAGAGCCAGCGCCGGCGGTGGAGTCACCCGACGGTCCTCGACCCGTTCGAGGCGGTGTGCCTGATCGTGTCGCTCGCGGCCGGATCGGCTCAGCCGGAGCCGGACGAGGATCCGGTGGACGGTGCGGACCTGACCGCCGCGCTGACCCTGATCCCGCACGTGCGGGCCGACCTCGACGCGCTGGAGGCCGGCCTGCTCGACATGGCCCGCAAGCGCGGACTGACCTGGCAGGCGATCGCCTTCGGCCTGGGTCTCGGCACGGCCCAGGCCGCACGCCAGCGCTACGACCGCCTGACCGACCGCACCGCACCCTCTTCATGATCAGGGCATCCCTCACGTCGCTCTAACGACGTGAGGGACGCCCTGATCATGATGGGTTAGCCCAGCGTCAGGCCGAGGTCCGGGTCCGGATCGGGGCTGGGGCCCGGGATCTTGTACTCCTCGGTCAGCGTGGTCATCGGCCCCGGCCAGGTCGCCTGCGCCACCTCGATCGGCTTGTGCGCCGGGTCGTACGCGACATGCAACAGGTGCAGCACCGGCGTGTCCGGCCGGATCTGCAGCGTCTCGGCCTCCTCGCGGCTCGGCTGGCGCGCGCTGAGCGTGTCGGTGGCCGACGCGTACCGCCGCCCGATCGCCTCCTCGGCCTCCTGGTAGAGCGGCCGGCCGAACGCCTCGTGCCGCTCCAGCGACGTGCCGGCCGCGTCCTCCACCCGGAACCAGGACGCGCCGACCTCGACCGGCACGTCCTCCGTGCGCACCAGGTGCCGGCGCACCAGCAGGTCGGTGCCGTCGCGCACCCCGAACGCGTCCGCCACCTCCGGCGGCGCCGGTGCGTGGCCGACCTCGATGAGCTGCTGCCGGTACCGGGCGGCCAGGTCGGCGTGGTAGCCGCGATGACCGCCGTACCGCCCGCGGGAGAGCCGGTTGAGCCGGCGGCGCGTGCCGCGCACGTAGGTGCCGGAGCCGGGTTTGGTGATCAGCAGGCCCTCGACCCGGAGCTGGTCGATGGTGCGCTGCACGGTCTGCTTCGCGACGCCGAACATCTCGGCGATCGCCGGGATCGAGGGGAGCCGCTCGCCAGGCGCCCAGTCGCCGCGCCGGATCCGCTCGCGCAGCTGCGCCGCGATCTGCCGGTGCGGGAACTCCGCCGCTCCCGGATTGATACTCATAGCCTCCTAGGATGCCGTACGCGGTGCGGCTCCGCACACACCGACACACGCTGATCCGCGCCCGGCGGCGCGCCGCCCCATGATCAAGGCGTCCCTCAAGTAGTTAGAACTACTTGAGGGACGCCTTGATCATGAAAAGGGGAGGGTTACCAGGAGCCAGCCGTGGGGCCGGCGGAGCCGCCGCGGCGGCGCAGGTACTTCTCGAACTCCTGGGCGATCTCGTCGCCGGTGAGCGGCTGGATGCCGGCGTCGCCGACCCGCTCCTCCAGCTCGCGCACGTATTCACCCAGCTCGGCGTCCTGCTCCGCGGCCGTCCGCACCCGCTGCTCCCACTCGGCGGCTTCCTCGGCGAGGTCGGCCATCGGCACCGGCAGGTCGAGCACGTCTTCGATGCGGTGCAGCAGCGCCTGGGTGGCCTTCGGGCAGGGCGGGTTGTTGGCGTAGTGCGGCACGTGCACCCAGAACGACACCGCGTCGACCTCCGCCGTGGTGCACGCGTCCTGCAGCACGCCGACGATGCCGGTGGGCCCGTCGTATCGGGTCGGGGTGAGCTGGTAGCGCTCGGCCGCCTGCTTGTCGGAGGCGGTGCCGCTGATCGGCAACGGCCGGGTGTACGGCACGTCGGCGAGCAGCGCGCCGAGCAGCACCACCCGGTTGACCTCGAGGCTGTGGCAGAGCTCCAGCACCTGCTCGCAGAAGGTGCGCCAGCGCATGCTGGGCTCGATGCCGCGGATGAGCACCACGTCCCGGTCGGTGCCGGGCGGGCTGGCCGTCATGAAGCGGGTGGTGGGCCACTCGATCCGACGCGTCTCGCCCTCGGCCATGGTGATGGTCGGGCGGCTCACCTGGAAGTCGTAGAACTCCTCCGGGTCGAGTGCCGCCACGGGGCGCGCATCCCAGACCTGTTCGAGGTGCTCCACCGCCGCGGTGGAGGCGTCGGCCGCGTCGTTCCACCCTTCGAACGCGGCGATGGCCACGGGGGACCGCAGCACCGGCAGCCCGTCAAACTCGGTCACCAGGTCAGCCTACGTGGCGCGGCCGCCAAAGGCTCGCTAGCGTCGCCGCGTATCGCGCCGAGGCGCGCGCAAGATCAAGGCGTCCCTCAGGTAGCTCTCACGACGTGAGGGACGCCTTGATCATGGGAGCGGCGGCGGGAGCGGGGGACAGCCGCTAGCCTGAGTCAGGTGGCGACTTCGTTGATCGACGCGCTCGCTGACCGGATCCTCGTGGCCGACGGGGCCATGGGCACGATGCTGCAGGCGGCCGATCTGGATGTCGAGGACGACTTCCAGGGCCTCGAGGGCTGCAGCGAGATCCTCAGCCTGACCCGGCCCGACGTGGTGCGCGGCGTGCACGACGCCTATCTGGCCGCGGGCGCGGACTGCATCGAGACCAACACGTTCGGGGCGAACCTGACGGCGCTCGGCGAATACGACCTCGCGGACGGGATCGGCGAGCTGTCCGAGGCGGCGGCGCGGATCGCGCGCGCGGCGGCGGACAGCGTCACGACCGAGGAGCGGCCGCGGTTCGTGCTCGGCTCGATGGGCCCGGGCACCAAGCTGCCCACGCTCGGCCACGTGACCTACCGGCGACTGCGCGACGCCTACCAGGAGAACGCCGCCGGCCTGATCGCCGGCGGTGTCGACGCGCTGATCGTGGAGACGGCGCAGGATCTGTTGCAGGCGAAGGCCGCGGTGGTCGGTGCCCGGCGGGCGATGGCCGGCGCGGGCCGCGACGTGCCGGTGATCTGCCAGGTGACCGTGGAGACGACCGGCACGCTGCTGCTGGGCAGCGAGATCGGCGCGGCGCTGACCGCGCTGGAGCCGCTGGGCATCGACCTGATCGGCCTGAACTGCGCCACCGGCCCGGCGGAGATGACCGAGCACCTGCGCTACCTGGCGCGGCATGCCCGGATACCCCTGTCGGTGATGCCGAACGCCGGCTTGCCGGAACTGACCGCCGCCGGCGCGCGATACCCGCTGACGGCGGACGAGCTGGCGGCGGCGCTGGCGCGGTTCGTCGACGAGTACGGCGTGGGTCTGGTCGGCGGCTGCTGCGGGACGACGCCGGCGCACATCGCGGCGGTGGTGGCCCGGGTCAGCGGCGCGCGAGCGCCGCGGGAATCCCATCGCGAGCCGGGCGTGTCGTCCATCTACCACCATGTGCCGTTCGCGCAGGACGCGAGCGTGCTGATGGTGGGGGAACGGACCAACGCCAACGGGTCGAAGGCGTTCCGCGACGCGATGCTGGCCGGCGACTACCAGTCCTGCGTGGAGATCGCCCGGAGCCAGGCGCGGGACGGCTCGCACCTGCTGGACCTGTGCGTCGACTACGTGGGCCGGGACGGCACCGCCGACATGCGCGAGCTGGCCAGCCGGTTCGCCACCGCGTCGACGCTGCCGATCATGCTGGACTCCACCGAGCCGGCGGTGATCGAGGCGGGCCTGGAGACGCTCGGCGGCCGGTGCGTGGTCAACTCGGTCAACTTCGAGGACGGCGACGGCCCCGAGTCCCGGTACGCGCGGGTGATGCCGATCGTCCGCGAGCACGGCGCGGCCGTGGTGGCGCTGTGCATCGACGAGGAGGGCCAGGCGCGCACGGCGGAGTGGAAGGTGCGGGTCGCGTCCCGGCTGATCGACGACCTGACCGGCCGCTGGGGCCTCGGCGTGCCGGACATCCTGGTCGACTGCCTGACCTTCCCGATCTCCACCGGCCAGGAGGAGACCCGGCGGGACGCCATCGAGACGATCGAGGCGATCCGGGAGATCGCCCGGCGATACCCGGGGGTCAACTTCACGCTCGGCATCTCGAACGTCTCCTTCGGACTGAACCCGGCGGCCCGCCAGGTGCTCAACTCGGTGTTCCTGCACGAGTGCGTGCAGGCCGGGCTGACCAGCGCGATCGTGCACGCCAGCAAGATCCTGCCGATGACGAGGATCCCGGCCGAGCAGCGCGAGGTGGCGCTCGACCTGGTCTACGACCGGCGGCGGGCCGGCTACGACCCGTTGCAGCGGTTCATCGAGCTGTTCGAGGGGGTCGACGCCGCCTCGGCGCGAGCCTCTCGAGCGGAAGAGCTGGCGGCGCTGCCGCTGGACGAGCGGCTCAAGCGCCGCGTGATCGACGGCGAGCGCAACGGCCTGGAGGCCGACCTCGACGCGGCCCTCGCCGAGAAGAGCGCCCTGGCGATCATCAACGACGTGCTGCTCGACGGCATGAAGGTGGTCGGCGAGCTGTTCGGCTCCGGGCAGATGCAGCTGCCGTTCGTGCTCCAGTCCGCCGAGGTGATGAAGACCGCGGTGGCCTATCTGGAGCCGCACATGGACAAGGCTTCCGACGGCGGCAAGGGGCGGATCGTGCTCGCCACCGTGCGCGGCGACGTGCACGACATCGGCAAGAACCTGGTCGACATCATCCTGTCCAACAACGGATACGAGGTCGTCAACATCGGCATCAAGCAGCCGATCACCGCGATCCTCGACGCGGCCGAGCGGCACCACGCCGACGCGATCGGCATGTCCGGCCTGCTGGTGAAGAGCACGGTCATCATGAAGGAAAACCTGCAGGAGATGGCCAGCCGCGGGGTCGCGGCCCGCTGGCCGGTGCTGCTCGGCGGCGCGGCGCTCACCCGCGCGTACGTCGAGGACGACCTGCGGTCGCTGTTCCCCGGCCAGGTGCACTACGCGCGCGACGCGTTCGAGGGACTGTCCCTCATGGAGCGGGTGATGGCCGCGAAGCGCGGCGAGGCGCCGCTGGTCGACCCCGCGCGCGAGGCGGTCCTGGCCGCGCGCCGCACCCGGCGCGCCGCGCGGACGTCGGTCAACGAGTCGCTGCCCGACGTCACCGATTCGTCGGTACGCTCCGACGTGGCGACCGATATCGAGGTACCCACACCGCCGTTCTTCGGGACCCGGGTGGTGCGCGGGTTGGCGCTGGCGGACTACGCGGCGCTGCTCGACGAGCGGGCCACGTTCCTCGGGCAGTGGGGGCTGCGCGGCACCCGGGGCGGCAGCGGACCGTCCTATGAGGAGCTGGTGGAGACGGAGGGCCGGCCGCGGCTGCGGTACTGGCTGGACCGGCTGATCGCCGACCAGGTGCTGGAGGCGGCGGTCGTCTACGGATACTTCCCGGCCTACTCAAAGGGCAACGACCTGGTCGTGCTCGACGCCGACCACCAGGAGCGGGCCCGATTCACGTTTCCCCGGCAGCGCACCGAGCGCCGGCTGTGTCTGGCCGACTTCTTCTCCTCCGACGGCCTGGACGTCGTCGCCTTCCAGCTCGTCACGATCGGCCAACCGGTCAGCGAGTACACGGCGAAGCTGTTCGCCCGCAACGAGTACCGCGACTATCTCGAGGTGCACGGGTTGTCGGTGCAGCTGACCGAGGCGCTCGCGGAGTACTGGCACCAGCGGATCCGGTCCGAGCTGGCGCTGCCCGGCGGCCGCACGGTGGCCGACGACGACCCGGCCGACCTGGCGGGCATCCTGCGCACCGAATTCCGCGGCTGCCGGTACTCGTTCGGCTATCCCGCCTGCCCCAACCTGGAGGACCGCGCCACGCTGGTGACACTGTTGGACGCGGAACGCATCGGCGTCGCCCTGTCCGAGGAGTTCCAACTGGTCCCCGAGCAGGCGACGGACGCCCTGGTCGTCCACCACCCCGAGGCGGCCTACTTCAACGCCCGCTGACCGCCGCGCCTCTCCATGATCAAGGCGTCCCTCACGTCGCTCTAACGACATGAGGGACGCCTTGATCATGGTGCTGGACGAGGGGGAGGAAGATGTCGTCGAGGATTTCGGTCAGGGTCGCCTCGCCCACGGGGTGGCGCCGGAGTAGCAGCTCGTGGCGGAGGAGGTCGGTGGGCAGCGTCGTGACGCGGGGGGTGAGTGCCGCCCGGCGCACCTCGCCGCGCGTCGCGGCGCGGTCGACGATGATGGTCATCGCGTCCGACATGGACGCCGGGAAGTCCGGACCGATCTCGCCGGACTCGGCGATGAGGGCGGCGACCAGGTCGGGGCCTAGCTGCTCGAAGCGGGTGACCATGCGGCGCATCAGCGCGAGCACGTCCGCGCGCACCGACCCGGTGTCCGGCGGCTCGTCGGCGATCGACGACCAGCGGTGCCGGATCGCGGAGATCACCAGCTCGATCCGGTTCCGCCAGCGGCGGTAGAGCACCTGCTTGCCGGTGTTGGCCCGCGCCGCGACGCCCTCCATGGTCAGCCGGGCGTAGCCGACGGCGGCCAGCTCGTCCCACGCGGCCTCCAGGATCGCCGCGTCGAGCTCGGGGCCCCGGCGACGCTGTGTGGTGATCCCGATCACCTCCTTGGAGACGGTGCGTCTCTTCAGAGTATAGCTGTAAGAGACAGCGCGTCTCCTAAGGAGGGGTCATGCGCAAGCTCACCGCCATCCTCGTCATCGGCATCCTGGCGCCGGTGCTGGACAGCACGATCGTCAACGTCGCACTCGACACGCTCGGCCGCGACCTGCACACCTCCGTGGCCACCATCCAGTGGGTCGTCACCGCGTACCTCCTGGCCCTGGCCACCGCGATCCCGCTGACCGGCTGGTCGGTCGCGCGGTTCGGCGGCAAGCGGATGTGGCTGATCTCGTTGGCCGTCTTCCTCGCCGGGTCGGTGCTCAGCGGCCTCGCCGGGAACATCGGCGCGCTGATCGCGTTCCGCGCCCTCCAGGGCATCGGTGGCGGCCTGATGATCCCGATCATGCAGACCCTGCTGGTGCAGGCCGCCAACGGCCGGCCGCTGGGCAAGCTCATGGCCACCGTCGGCATGCCGGCGCTGCTCGGCCCGATCCTCGGGCCGGTCGTCGGCGGGCTGATCGTCGGCCACGCCAGCTGGCGCTGGATCTTCTACGTCAACCTGCCGCTCTGCCTCGTCGCCATCGCGCTCGCCTGGTGGGGCCTGCCGCGCGACGACGCGGCCCGCACCGCGTACCGGCTCGACATCGCCGGGCTCGCGCTGCTCTCCCCGGCGCTCGCCGCCGGGATCCTGGGCTTGTCGCAGGTCGCCGTCCACGGCGGATTCGGGTACGCCGAGGTCGTCGCGCCGCTCGCCGCGAGCGCCGCGCTGCTGGTCGCGTTCACCGCGCACACGCTGCGCACCCGCGCGGTGCCCGTCGTCGACCTGCGGCTGTTCCGGGTACCGTCGTTCCGCGCCGCCACCGCGCTGCTGTTCCTGTCCGGGCTGTCGCTCTACGGCGCGATGCTGCTGCTGCCGCTGTACTACCAGCGGTCACGCGGCGCGAGCGTGGTCGCCGCCGGCCTGCTGCTCGCCCCGCAGGGCCTCGGCAGCCTGCTCACCCGCTCCTGGTTCGGCCGGCTCACCGACCGGATCGGCGCGCGCCCGGTGGTGCTCGGCGGCGTGGCGGTCACCGTGCTCGGTACCCTGCCGTTCGTCTTCGCCGGCCCGCGTACCGCGGCGTGGCCGCTCGCGCTGGCCCTGCTGGTGCGCGGCGCCGGGCTCGGCGGCGCGATGCTCGCCGTGATGGCGGCGGCGTTCGACGGCCTCGACCGCGCGCAGGTACCGCACGCGAGCAGCGCCACCCGGATCGCGCAGCAGGTCGGCGGCGCGTTCGGCGCGGCCGTGCTGGCCGTGGTGCTGCAACGGACCGGCTTCCAGCACAGCTTCGGGTGGGCGGTGGGCTGCACCGCCCTCGCCCTGCTGCCGGCGCTCGCCCTGCCGCGCCGACGCCACGCTCGGTAATTTCACGCCAATGTCGCCGATCCGGCAGGATCGGCGACGCGGGCGGGGTAAGAGAGTGACGTGAAACGGTGTCTGCGCTTCATCCCGCTGGCCGTGGCCCTGCTGGCGGCCGCCTGCCTGGTCGAGCCGACCGAGTCGTCACCCCCGTCGGCGTCCGCCGGCGCGCCCGGCGCGCAGGAGGACGGCACGATGACGATCGAGGAGTTCGAGTCCGACATCAACGGCGCCGTCGAGGTCGCCGAGGCGTACTGGGACTCGCGGGTGGAAGGGTTCCGGCCGGTGCGCCGGGTGCTGACCTACCAGCGCGACGGTGAGGTCGAGTGCGGCGGCCAGCCGGTGCCGCGCAACAACGCGGTCTACTGCCCCGCCGGGGACTTCATCGCGTACGACGTGAACTGGGCGGTCGCCGCGTTCCGGCAGATCGGCGACGCGTTCATCTTCTACCTGCTCGGCCACGAGTACGCGCACGGCATCCAGGTGCGGCTCGGCATCGAGTACCGGTTGACGATCCAGCAGGAGCTGCAGGCCGACTGCATGGCCGGCGCCTATATGGGCGACTCGATCAAGTCCGGCGCGCTGGAACTGGCCGACGGCGACATCGAGGAGCTGGAGCAGGGCCTGCTCGCGGTCGGCGACGACCCGAGCGTGCCGTGGTTCGCGCCGGGCGCGCACGGCACCCCCGAGCAGCGCACCACGGCGTTCTTCGACGGCTACGAGGGCTCCCTCGACCCCTGCCGCGTCTCCTCCTAGCCAAGATCAGGGCGTCCCTGTAGTCGTTAGAACTACTTGAAGGACGCCCTGATCATGGAGTGGTCATTCGGTATTCGGTCGCATTGGCCGCTATTTGTTGTGGCGTCTGGTGGACAAGGGGCGCCGGGGTGCCGCCACCCCAAGTGTCCCAACCGTCGTAGAAATGGTGGCCATCCAGGTAGGCGCCGAAAGGTCCCTGACGAATCGACCGCCGGACATCCTCCGCCAACCTTGCCAGGAACGCCGCCACCTCCCCAGTCGAGGGTCGTGTGTCGCTGCTCCAGCAACATATCCAGGCTTGCCGGTCAGCGGCTTCGCCGCTCCTGAGGCACACCCACAGGCGCTCGGCGCTCGCGCTGTCGCCGCGGAAGACGTACGCGCGGATGTCGTCACTTTCCATAGTGTGACGCATTCTACCGGTGTCGCGGTGGGGAGATTACGAATTCGATGAGCCTATTCGGATCCATCCGACCAGACATTACCCGGTTCTAATCTCGGCTGTTCTGTGGTGCCCGCCGGTAGTGATGATCCGAGATCCGGGAACAACCGCAGTCGCCCGGCGCCCAATCCCTGGTGATTTGTTGATCCCTCGATCGTTGGGCTGGCATCTAGTTCGGCTCGTTCAATAGCCCGAGCCACCAATGTCCGCGGAATTCGGTAGGCGAGTGCTCCTGAAGCCAATGCCAACGTTGCGACCGGTCCAGCGCCTTGAGCGCTTGGTACCCCTCTTCCGCGGACGCCATCGTTACCAGTCACCTGATCGCCTGACGGGACCAACATGGCACAGATCGGATTCGGCTCTCAATAGCTCACGCTACGGGATGCGGGCAGTGGTCTTCCGCGAGCAGGTTCCCCGCTTCACCGCTGCTGAGGGATTCGCCTCTAGCGAGCACGGGTGTGCCTTTCCAGTCGATCGTCCCCCATGGCGTGTGGTTAAAGCGGTTGAGGCTGAGTGCCTCCATGTCAGCATTCTCCGCGGCGCTCAACAGGTGAGCACGGTGGCGCACATCCGGGCCGAGACTGGCCAGGAGCTGGTCTAGCCGGCCCGGATGGCTGCCGTAACCGTGGGTTGTCACTACGTGTTGCCGCCCAACAATCTCAAGAAATCGTCCTCATTGCCGGGCCAACGCACCGCCCAACTCTGCGCGCTGGCTCCCTTTCCGATACTTACGTTGATGTGCGTACCCTTGGTGAGGGCGAGGAAATCTTCGGGCTTATGACAACAATGTTGGCGAGATATCCAGCCACTTCCTCACCTGTTGCTCAACCCCGGGATCTCGCACGTGGGGGGCGAGCATCTCGAGGTCAGGCAACACCCAACAGATTTCACGCAACGCATCCGAGTCCGCATCGTTGATGTCGTCCAGGTCCGCGGCCGCACGTGTGCGCGACGCAACAGCCAGCGCCTCCTCTCGGTCGAGTCGGAATGTCCGAAGGATTCGTTGCGCTAGGTGGTCAGGAAGTATTTCCTGGGGAAGGAAATCAAAGTTTCCTCCCGCTTTGAGTACTGCTGAGGTCAATAGCGCGAGCCGACTTGCTGCGTAGTGCGGCGGCATGCCGTCACGAATGGCCATCTCGATCAGGTGGACCAAGAATTCGGCGCCGGCTCTCGATATATTTGTTGATCCCTCGATCGTTGGGCTGGCATCTAGTTCGGCTCGTTCAATGAGCCCGAGCCACCAATGTCCGCGGAATTCGGTAGGCGAGTGCTCCTGAAGCCATTGCCAACGTTGCGACCGGTCCAGCGCCTTGAGCGCTTGGTACCTCTCTTCCGCGGACGCCATCATTACCAGCCAAATGGCTTGATCGCGCCGCGGAGGACCGGCACTCCTGCCTGGGTGAACGCATCGACCCCAGCCTGCAGGTCGCCCCCACACCGACAACGTGGCGTGTAATGGCCCGTTGCGTTGTTGATCTCCCTCACCAAGCCACCCCTACCGAAGACTACTTCGCCGGCTCCACGAACGGCCGCTCCGCCATTCAGGATCGGATGCTTGATGTTCTCA
Source organism: Actinomycetes bacterium KLBMP 9797 (assembly GCA_037414955.1). Lineage (GTDB taxonomy): Bacteria > Actinomycetota > Actinomycetes > Mycobacteriales > Micromonosporaceae > Phytohabitans. The sequence continues at coordinate 14,175 of JBBEWH010000274.1, read as the reverse complement.
CCCCAACGGGCGATGTGGAGAGCACCGTCCTCGGACACCGACCAGATGTACCGCCCGCCCGCCGTGACGGCATCGTTGAACTCCGCGCTGCCTGCGCGAAGAGGCGTTACACCGGCTGCTCTGGCCGCGGCCTGCTCGTCGGCGAGCTTTTCCGGGTACAAGTTGTCAGTCGTACCGCAGTTGTGGGCGAGGACTGAGGTGGTGCCGGCTTCGACGTAGTAGGTGTGGGTGTCGTTGACCGTCAGGTTGTGGACGGTGGCGCGTGCGGTGCGGTGGGCGGTCTTGGCGACCGTGACCGGGTGGCCACGCTCGTCGCGGAGTTCATCGCCCGGCCGCAGTTGGGCGGCTTCGAGCCAGCCGCGAACGGGGCTGTAGAACCGGTGGCCGTCGGTGGTGGTGATGGTGGCGGGCGGGCCGCCGCCTCCGGCGCCGGCGCCGGCGCCGACGAGGGTCAGGTCGACCAGGTGCTTGGTGCCGCTGCCCTCGATGGCGGCGGTGACCTGCTGCGGTGTGGTGGCGCCGGTCGCGGGGTCGGTGGCCAGTACCGTGTCGCCGGGCTGGACCTCCTCGATGGGCTTGCTGGTGCCGTCGGCCATCCGCACCGCGGTGCCGGGGGCGAACGAGTTCAGCCCGCGTTCCTTGGCGATCCGGCAGCTCTCCCCGCCCTTGCTCTCCTGCTTCTGTTTCTGCTTCTTCAGGCCCTCGGTCTGCTTGCGGGTGGTGTTCTTGGCCTGCGCGCCGGCGGTCTTGGCGCCGCCGGCGTTGTCGGCGACCTGCTTGGTGTACTTGTTGGTCTGCGCGGCTTCGTCGGCGCTGGCGCCGGCCTTGCGGACCTTCTGCGGGATCTTGTCCAGGGCGGCGCGGGCGCCGCGCAGCTTCCCGTACGCCTCGACGAGCCGCCGGCCGACCCCGATCGCCTTGATCATGACCTTGGCGGCCTTGAAGATCTTCCCCCACGGCACGGCTTGCAGGGCGGTGGAGATGCAGGCCACGATGTCGCCCTCGGTGACGCACTTCTTGGCGTCGTTGAAGCCAACCAGGTCCAGGATCAGGTTGACGATCTCGTCGGCGATCTGCTTGATGAACCCTTCCGCCTCCGCGACCACGTTCTTGGCGTCCAGATAGGCCGGGTTGTCGACGCAGTTGGGGTCGCTGCTGTTGGCCTCGCACTGCTCGGTGCCGCCCGGCACCGTGGGGTTCTGCGGGGTCTCGGTGGTCGGGGTGCCTCCGCCGCCGCCCCCACCGTCGGCGACGATCATCAGGCCGGTGGGGTCGGTGTGGACGGTGGGCTGGTTCTTGGCGTACGCGTACGAGGAGATCGCCGGGTCGGTGGCCGCCGGCGCGACCGGGTCGACCGCGTCGAACCGGCCGGTACCCGGGTCGTAGTTGCGCGCCCGCAGCTGGTACCGGTCGCCCTGGCTGGTGTCGTGGTAGCCACCGGCGTACTGCATCGGGTTCGCCGGGGCGTCGTCGGAAAGCTTCCGGCCGCCGTCGGTGAGGCCCTCACCGCGGGCCACGCCGAACGGGTCGTACTCGTATGCCCACTGCTGGGCGCCGTTCGGGGCGACCACGTCGGCCACGCCGCCGAGCCAGTCGTGCGTGTACGAGTGGATCGCGCCACCGGCCAGCAGCGCCAGCGGGCTGCCGGCTGGGTCGTACGCGTACCCCCGCTGCGTCGTGCCCGACGGACCGGTCTCGGACTCGTTGGCCAGCAGCGGCATGCCGGCGTTGAGGTCCCAGCTCCAGGTCTGGGTGCGCGCGTCGGCGCCGCTGCCGGTGACCGCCGCGACCCGGTTGCCGGTGGCGTCGTAGGTGTAGTTGGTGGTGCGGCCGCCGATGGTGGCCGATGTCATCGTGTGGTCGAGGGCATAGGTGTACTGGTCGGCGCCGGCGCGGGTCTGGTTGCCCTCCCGGTCGTACTCGAAGACGCGCTCGCTCTGCCGGGTGCCGGTGGTCACCTCGCGGGTGAGCTGGTCGGCCGCGTCGTAGGTGTAGGTGGTGGTGGTGTTCTCGCCGGGCGCGGTCTTGCGCTGGGTCGTGCGGTTACCGACCAGGTCGTAGGTGTAGTCCAGCCGCTCGGCGACCGCGCCGGCGCAGGTCTGCGCGCCGTAGCAGGCGGACGTGATCCGGTTGGCGGCGTCGAAGGTGTACGCGGTGGTCTCGGTGACCGTGGGCTGGCCCGGCTCGCCGCGCCGCGTGGTGATGTTCCTCGGGTTGCCGACCGGGTCGAGAGTCAGCTGGAACGCGGACAGCACCTGGTCGCCGCGGTGGTTGTCGACGCTGGTGAGGCGGCCGGCCCGGTCATACGCCCGGTCCTGGGTGACGCCGCTCGATGGCGGGTAGGTGATCCGCGTGAGGTTGTCCGAGACGTCGTAGCCGAAGCCGTACGCCGCCGTGTCGTCGCCCTTGGCCACGGTCAGCCCGGTGACCCGGTCGCCGGCGTCGTAGTCGGCGGTCACGACAGTGCCGTCCGGGTAGGTGCGGGTCTTGACCCGGTCGTCGCCGTCGTAGGTGTACCCGAAGACCTCGTCGCCGCGGGTCACCTCCACGAGGCGGTCCGTGGCGTCGTACTCCCAGGTGCGCAGGCCGGCCGGGTCCGCGGCCTCGACGAGGCGGTTCTTGGCGTCGTAGGCGTACGTGTACGTGACCCCGCCGGCGCCGAGCTGCTTGGAGGTGAGCCGGTTGAGGTTGTCGTAGCCGTAGAAGATCGTGCGCGCCGGACGGTTCGGGTCCGGCCGGTCCGGCTGGCCGGGGTCGATCTGCCGGGCGGTGACCTGCTCGATCAGGTTCGAGTCCGGGTCGTAGACGAAGTCCTTGCGCCGGCCCAGCGGGTCGGTGGACACGGTGAGTCGACCGGCCCGGTCGTACTCCATGCTGGCCACCCGGCTGAGCGGGTCTGTGCGCTTGACGACCTGGCCGTTGGCGTCGTAGGTGTACACAGTGGACTGGCTGGGTTGGGCGTCCGGCCCGGTGACCGTCGTGAGCCGGTCGGCGGCGTCGTACCCGTACCGGGTGGTCTTGCTGTTGGCGTCGGTCTGTGACACCACCCGGTTGAGCGCGTCGTAACCGGTGCGGGTCACGTTGCCCAGCGGGTCGGTGACGCTCTCCAGGTTGCCTGCGGCGTCGTACGCGTACCGGGTGGTGAAGTCGGCCGGGTCCGCGCCCTCGACGTTGCCGCGCGGCTCGGTGATCGCGACCGGCCGGCCGTCGTCGTCGTACTGCCAGGTGACGACGCCACCGGTCGGAGTGGTTTGCTGGGTCGGGTTGCCGGCCTCGTCGTACTCGATCTGCGCCGCGCCGGCCGCACCCGTCGCCCCGGTGCGGCGGTTGGCCTCGTCGAAGGAGTGGGTGAGCTTCTCGTTCCGCTCGTTCGTCATCTCGGTGACGTTGCCGTTGTTGTCGTACTCGACCGTGGTGGCGACATTGAACTGGTCGCGCTGCTCGGTTGGTCGGTCGAGGGCGTCGAACGCGGTGTCGATCTGGACCCGCTGCCCGCTGCTCCCGTACGGCCGGTCGGCGCGGATCAGGTTGCCGTTGAAGTCGTAGTGGAACGTGGTGGTGAACCGCGCGGCCTGCGCGGGGTCGGCGTTGCCGCGCGGCGAGGTCTCGGTCGCCACCCGGCCCTCGGTGTTGTACGTCCAGGTGGTCCTGTTGCCCTCGCCATCGGTCACGGAGGCCCGCCGCCCGCCGGGCGTCCAGGTCTGGGCGGTGACGTTGCCGATCGGATCCTTGGCCTCGGTCAGCCGGCTGTTCTTGTCGTAGGTCATCCGCGACGAGTTGGCCAGCGGGTCGGTGACCACCACCGTGTTGCCCAGCTCGTCGTAGGTGGTGCGAGTCGGCTGCGCCTTGCCCGGCTGCCACACCTCGCGCACCCGGTTCTGCTCGTCGTAGACCAGGCGGGTGCGGTAGGCGTCCCGGTTACCGCCGGCCACCGTGCCCCGCGGGTCCACGATGGACGTCATCCGGCCGGTCAGGTCGTAGGTCATCTCGGTGCGCCGGCCGGTCGGCGAGATCTCCGCGGTGCGGTTGCCGTGCGCGTCGTACTCGTACCGGGTGACCTTGCGGCGCGGGTCTTCCCGGGTGACCTGCTGGCCCTTGCCGTCGTAGGTGTACCGGTAGCCGTGCTCCTGCTTCGGGTTGCGCTGCGCGGTCATCTCGTTGAAGTCGTTGAACTCGTACACCCAGGTGTTGCCGCGCCCGTCCTTGTGCTCGCGCAGGTTGCTGCGCTCGTCGTAGACGCTCTCCGTGGTGAACGCGAACGGGTCCGGCGCGGTGCGGGCCACCGGGTTGCCGTCGTCGTCGTGCCGGGTCTCCTCCTGGTTGCCGTTCGGGTCCACCACGAGGGTGCGGCGCAGCTTGCCGTCGTACCGGTGGTTGACCACGTCCTGGTTGGCGTTGCGGGAGAACAGCAGCACGTTGTCGCGGTAGCCGTCGACCATCCCGACGCGGTCCGGGTCGGTCGTGGTGGCCAGCAGCGTGGCGCCGTCCTGGGAGGTGGCGGCCCACTCGAACGTGGTCTGCCCGCCCTCCGGGTCGGTCTGCGTGGCGACCCGCCCCGCCGCGTCGTACCCGTTGCGAACGGTGAAGTTGCCGCGCGCGTCCACCACGGACGCCAGCCGGCCGGCCGGGTCGTAGCGGTACGACGTGGTCAGGCCGCGCGGGTCCTGCACCTTCGCCAGCCGCCCGGACTCGTAGTCGAACTGCACCGACCGGTTGTCCGGCAGCGTGATCTTCCGGATCAGCCGCAGGTCGGTACGCGACTCGACGCGCACCACCCGCCCGGAGGCGTCGGTGATCGTGGTCAGCAGGCCGGCGGCGTCGTAGGCGAGCGTCACGCCGAGATTACGGGCGTTGGTCACGGAGACCAGCCGGCCCTGCGCGTCGAAGCGCAGCCGCCGCTGGTCCGGCGGCACCAGCTGCCAGCCGCCACCGTCCACAGCCGACAGTCTGGCCCGGATGCCGGCGGGCGCCGTGTAGGAGCCGTCCTCCTCGCGCTGGTACACCGCCTCGGAGCCGTCCTCGGCGCGCACCCGCACCGAACCACCGGTGTCGGCGACGACCCGCGCGTCGTAGCTCCACGACCAGCCGACACCGAACATGCCAGCGGTCGGGTTCGCCGACGAGTAGAACCGGACCGCGCTGAACGGCACCCCGAACGACGGCATCACCAGGTCGTGCTCGGTACGCGCATAGGCGCCGGTGCCGGTGTTCACGCCGGCGCCGCGCACGGCCTGGCCGGTCAGCGTCGGCCCGAGCACCGTCGGGCAACCGCAGCCGGCGGCCTGCGCCGCCGGGATGGCGGGCGGGTTCGCGGTGGTGCGCGGCCGCGCGGCGTTCGACGGCGCGGACACCACCTCGGTACCGTCCGGCTGCACGACCGTGACGGTCACCGTGTACCGCCGGGCCGGGTCCAGCACCCACCCGTCGGCGGCGCCGAAGCTGCGGCAGAACCGGCGCGGGCTGCGGCACTCGGCCACATCGGACTGTCCTAAGGTGACGGACCGCTGCTCCTGACCGGACTCGACGTCGGTCACGGTGGCCCACCACCGCGCCCACGAGGTGGGATCGCCGGGGTTGAGGTCACCGTCGAAGTACGCCACCAGCGACGTGTCGCCGAGCAGGAAGCCGCCGCGGAGCACCACATTGGACGCGACGTTCATGGTCTGCCCGGCCGAGGCGGCGCGGGCGTTCTTCGCCGCTTTTCCGGGCGGGCCCGCGGCGTCGACCGGGGGTGGTACGGCCGGCGCGGTCGTGCCCTCCGGCAGCCCGTGCCGGCGGGTCGCCGTCGCCGGGAGGGGCCGCTCGACCGGTCCCTTGCCGGACTTGGCGACCGGTGGTGCCGCGTGCGCGGCCGGCGCGGTCCACGGCAGGACCACGAGTAGCGAAGCGATCAGGGCCATGACCAACGCATGGCAGGACAGCCGGAATCCCCGTGTGGTGTGCATCAGAACTCCCCGTGATCAGCTGTTCACACCAATTCCGCGCACACCCTGTCGCATTGATCTTCCCTGATGCAACCCCTTCCCGGGGGCCCCAGAAGTCGTTCATCTCCTAGCAGCACGCCATCCGTCGAACGGCCGAAGATTCAGGGATGAACGTCGCCGGGCAGCCGTGCCCCGCCCCGATCAAGGACTCGTCCGCCGATCAAGGGCATAGGCACGTGATTTGATCGCTGATCCGTGAGTCTTGCCCTTGATCGGCGCGGATTTCCTTGATCGCGGCGCGGCCCGGTGGCGCGGCCCGGTGGCGCGGTGTGGCGGCCCGGCGGCGGGGTGTGGTGGAGGTCGCGGTGTGGGTGGCGCGGCGCGTCGGGGAAGATCAAGGTATGGCCGTGCCGACCACCCGCCCCGCCGCCGTGCTCTTCGACATGGACGGCACCCTCGTCGACAGCGAGAAACTCTGGGACGTGGCGCTCGACGAGCTCGCCGCCCGGTACGGTGGCGCGCTGTCGCCGGCCGCCCGGGCCGCGATGATCGGCAGCGACGCGGCCACCTCGATGCGCATCCTGCTCACCGACCTCGGGCAGCAGTGGCGGGATCCGGCCGAGGGCGCCGCGTGGGTGCAGGGGCGGATGGCCGAACTGTTCCGCGCCGGCCTGCCCTGGCGTCCGGGGGCGCTCGCGCTGGTCGCGGCGGTGCGTGCCGCCACTATCCCGACCGCGCTGGTGACATCCACCGCGCGGCCGCTGGTCGACGTCGCGCTCGAGACCATCGGCCGGGACAACTTCGACGTCGTGGTCGCCGGCGACGAGGTCAAGGCACCGAAGCCCGATCCGGAGCCGTACCGGACGGCGGCGAGGCTGCTCGGGGTACCGATCGAGCGGTGCGTGGCGATCGAGGACTCACCGGCCGGCGTGGCCAGCGCGCTCGCCGCGGGTGCCGCGGTCCTGGCCGTGCCCAGCGAGGTGCCGCTCGACCCGGCGGACGGCGTACACCTGCTGGAAAGCCTGACCGGCGCGGACCTGGACCTCCTCACCACCCTGACCGCGTCGTGACCTCGCGTTCCCGCGTGGGGCCGGCGGCGGCTACGCGGGGGTGGGGCGGGCGCGGTCGGTGGCCAGCGTGACGGCGAGCGCGCCCAGCACGGTGCCCATGACGTAGCGCTGGATCCGCAGCCAGGCGGGTCGCCGGCCCAGGAAGACCGCGATGCCGCCGGCCGCCAGCACGATCAGCAGGTTGCCGGTGAGCGCGACGCCGATCTGCACCAACCCCAGCAGCAGGCTCTGCACGAGCACCTGCCCCGCCTCGGGCGTGACGAACTGCGGGATGAGCGACAGGTACATGATCGCGATCTTGGGGTTGAGCAGGTTGGTCAGGAAGCCCATCGCGAACAGCCGGCGCGCGGAGTCGGGCGGCAGCTGCTGGGGCGCGAACACCGACCGGCCGCCGGGGCGCAGTGCCTGGAACGCCAGCCAGGCGAGGTAGGCGGCGCCGGCCAGCTTGACGGCGGTGTAGAGCTGCGGGACGGCCAGGAAGATCGCCGACAGACCCGCCGCGGTGGCGACCAGGTAGACCAGGAATCCGGCCGCGACGCCGGCCAGCGAGACCACGCCGGCCCGGCGGCCCTGGGTGATGGTGCGGGAGACCAGGTACATCATGTTGGGACCCGGGGTCAGCACCATGGCGAGCGCGACCGCGAAGACCCCGAAGGCCGCCGAAGCAGTGATCATGCTCCGATCCTCGCCGGAGTCACCGAGCGTCATCGAGAGCCAATTCCCCTCCCGTGGCTCCGGTCATGATCAAGGCGTCCCTCACATCGCTGGAACGACGTGAGGGACGCCTTGATCATGACCGGAGTGGGGGCGCCCCTCGTGTCGGTAGGGGCGCCCCGCAATGGGAGGTGGTGGGCGGCCCGACCCCCGACGGGCCGCCCACCGTCCCCACCGGATGGGCGGCCCGACGCAGTACATCCCCACAACGGGCCGCCCACCTACTGGTCCCGGTGCTACTCGTGGGCGATCGCGCGCAAGACGTTCACCCGCGCCGCGCGGATCGACGGCAGCAAGGCGGCGACCACTCCGACTACCGCTGCCAGCACCACGAACAGCACCATCTGGGACCAGGGGAGGACCAGGTCACTGATGCCCTGGTCGCGTAGGGCCCGGACCACCGAGGCGCCCAGGCCGGAGCCGACCGCCACCCCGAGGATCGCGCCGAACATCGAGATGACGATGGCCTCCACCGTGACCATCCACATCGTCCGGCCGCGGTTCAGGCCGATGGCCCGGAGCAGGCCCAGCTCCCGGGTACGCTCCAGCACCGACAGGGCCAGGGTGTTGACGATCCCGAGTACGGCGATGAGGATCGCCAGGGCCAGCAGGATCTGGATCATCTGCAGCACCCCGTCGAGGCTGCTGGTCTGCTGCTCGATGAACTCGGCCCGGTCGGCGACGGACACCTCGGGGCTGTCCGCGAGCAGCCGCTCCACCTGCGGCAGCACCTGGTCGACCGAGGTGCCCGGGTCGAGCTTCAGGTACCCCTGGATCGGCTTGGGCAGCGCGAAGTCCCGCGCCGCCGCGGTCGGCAGGAGGAACCCGCCGTACAGGTCGGACTCGGCGTAGATGCCGGTCACCGTGTACGTCTTCTCGTCGCCGCGGGCCGTCTGCACCGGCACCGTGGAGCCGACCGACAGGCCGCGCTCCTTCGCCGTACCCGCGTCGACGATGACCTGGTCGTCGCCGAGCCGGTCGACGGTGCCGGCGACCGGCTTCACCCGGTAGATCTCGTTCAGCGCGGCCACGTCGTTGGTCGCCTGGACCCACGTCACCTCGCCGCCGACGCGCGCCTGGTCACCGTAGATACCGGCCACCTCGTGCACGCCCGGCACCTTGGCCGCGTCGTCGAGCACCGCCGGGTCGAAGCTCGGCGGCCGCGCCCCCGTCTGGGAGCCGGAGATCACCAGCTGGGCGTCGATGGTGTCCTCGGCCAGGCCGGTCAGACTGGACTTCGCCGAGTCGAGGATGACCGTGACGCCGGTGACCAGCGCGATGCCGACCATGAGCGCGGCGGCGGTGATCGCGGTGCGGCGCGGGTTGCGGCCCGAGTTGAGCCGGCCCAGCTTGCCCGGCACCGACCAGGAGAACATCCGGCCGAGCAGTGCCACCACCGGCTTGCTGATCAGCGGGGTCAGCAACGCCACCCCGATGAACGAGACCAGCACGCCGGCCAGGATCGTCCACAGGGTACCGTCGCCGGCGTTGCCGGACAGGCCGAGCGCGAGCAGCGCGCCGCCCACGCCGCCGACGACGGCGCCCGCGACGGTGATCTTGGTGAGCGGGCGGTCCGGGTTGGCGACGTCCTGCATCGCCGCGATCGGCGGGATGCGCGACGCGCGCAGCGCCGGCATCAGCGCGGCCAGCACGGTGACCACCAGGCCCACCGTGAACGCGCTGATGACGGCCGCCAGCGGTACCCCGACCGAGGCCATCTCCAGCCCGCCACCGAGGCTGCCGAACAGGGTAGCGAGCAGCGCGCCGACGCCGATGCCGGCGCCCAGCCCGAGCGCGGCGGCGAGCAGGCCGACCGCGACCGCCTCGACCAGCACCGAGCCGATCATCTGACCCCGGCTCGCCCCGACCGCGCGCATGAGCGCCAGCTCGCGGGTGCGCTGCGCCACGATGATCGAGAACGTGTTGAGGATCAGGAAGATGCCGACGAACAGCGCCACCCCGGCGAAGCCGAGCAGGATGTTGTTGAAGAAGCTCAGTCCTTGCTGGATGGCGTCGGAGGCCTCGTCGGCGAGCTGCTTGCCGGTCTTCACCTCGTAGCCGGAGCCGAGCGCGGCCGCCACGTCGTCGCGCAGCTTCTCGTGGGCGATGCCGTCGGCGGCGGTCACGGTGACGCCCGTGAACACGCCCGGCTCGCCCATCATCCGCTGCTGCGCGACCGCCTCGGTGAACGCGATCTGCTGCACGCCGCCGAGGCTGTCCCGGCCGCCGCTGTAGCCGAACACGCCGGCCACGGTGAACTTCTCCGGCTTCCCGAACGGCGTCAGCACGCCCACCTGCTGCCCGACGCTGACCTTCGCGGCGTCGGCGAGCGTCACGTTGATCGCGATCTCGTTCGCCGCCCGCGGCCCGTGACCCTGCCGGAGTTCGATGAGCTCGTCCTCGCCGGTCCAGCTCTCGCCGAGCTGCGGCGGGCCGAACGTCGTGACCACCTTGCCGTTGCTGCCGATCAGCTGGGCGCCGTCGGCCGAGACGTATCCGACCGCCTTCGCCACGCCGGACACCGTGCCGACCTCGTCCACGACGGACGCCGGGACCGGCGCCGCGGTCTCCTCGCCCTCCATCTCGGAGATGTCGACCTTCGGCTTGGCGGCCACGTTGACATCGGTCTGCGAGAGCGCGCTCGCGAAGACCGCGTCGAATGAGCGGCTCAGCGTGTCGGTGAGCACGAACGCGCCCGACACGAACATCACGCCCAGCACCACCGCCAGCCCGGACAGCACCAGGCGCAGCTTGCGGGCGAGCAGGCTCTTGAGAGTGGCGCGCAGCATTACTCGGCCGCTCCCACGGTCAGCACGTCGAGCCGCTTCATCGTGTCGAGGACCGCCTCGGGCGTGGGGTCGAGCAGCTCGGAGACGATCTGGCCGTCGGCGAGGAAGACGACGCGGTCGGCGTAGGAGGCGGCGTTGGGGTCGTGGGTGACCATGACGATGGTCTGGTGGTATTCCCGGACGCTGCGGCGCAGGAAGCCGAGGACTTCGGCGCCGGAGCGGGAGTCGAGGTTGCCGGTGGGTTCGTCGGCGAAGATGACGTCGGGGCGGGCGACGAGGGCGCGGGCGCAGGCGACGCGTTGCTGTTGGCCGCCGGAGAGCTGGCTGGGCCGGTGGCCGAGCCGGTCCTGCAACCCCACGGTCGCGATCACCGTGTCGAACCACGCCTGGTCCGGCTTGCGGCCGGCGATGGACAGCGGCAGGAGGATGTTCTCCTTGGCGGTCAGCGTGGGGAGCAGGTTGAACTGCTGGAAGATGAAGCCGACTTTGTCGCGGCGTAGTTTGGTGAGTCCGGCGTCGCCGAGGCCGGTGACCTGGGTGTCTCCGATGTGGACCTGGCCGCGGGTGACGGTGTCGAGGCCGGCGAGGCAGTGCATGAGGGTGGACTTGCCGGACCCGGACGGTCCCATGATCGCGGTGAACCGGCCGCGCTCGAACTCGGCCGTCACCCCCCGTAGCGCGATGACCTGAGCCTCGCCCGAGCCGTACACCTTCCAGACGTCGACCGCGCGAGTTGCGGTGGCTGTCACTCTTCCCCCTCATGAAGTCCCGTGGTCCGGCCGGGCACATGCCCGGCCGGCATCTTCATGGTCGGGGCTCGCGGGCCGGAAATCGTCCGTCCGTGGTCGGAGCCGCCACCCGACTTTGGTCGCGGCTTTCCCTCGCCCTGGGGTCAGGGTTTCCCCCGACCTGAGGATGAGACCCTCTCACCCTCGTCGGGACGCTCACCCTCGTCGGGACGTGTTGCCCATGGTTAGGCGCCGGGGCGGACCAAGCCGGACTCGTACGCCAGCACGACCGCCTGTACCCGGTCGCGCAGGCCCAGCTTGGTCAGCACGTGCCCGACGTGCGTCTTGATGGTGGTCTCGCTGACCGACAGCGCGGCGGCGATCTCCGCGTTGGACATGCCCTTCGCGACCTCCACCAGCACCTCGCGCTCCCGCTCGGTGAGCACGTCGAGCGCCTTCGGCGGCGTCGCCGACGGGTCGGGCAGGTGGTCGGCGAACCGGTCCAGCAGCCGCTTCAGGATGCGCGGCGCCACCACCGCCTCGCCCGCCGCCACCGTGCGGATCGCCGTCACCAGGTCTTCGGCCGGCACGTCCTTGGCCAGGAAGCCGCTGGCGCCGGCCCGCAGCGCGCCCACCACGTACTCGTCCAGGTCGAACGTGGTGAGGATCAGCACCCGCACCGGCAGCCGGGCGTCGACGATCGCCCGGGTGGCGGCGACCCCGTCCATGCGCGGCATGCGGATGTCCATCAGCACCACGTCCGGCAGCAACCGGCGGGCCAGGTCCACCGCCTCGGCGCCGTCGCCGGCCTCGCCCACGATGTCGAGGTCGTCCTCCGCGCCCAGCACCATGCGGAACCCGGTGCGCAGCAACGGCTGGTCGTCGGCGAGCAGGATGCGTATCGGCCGGCCCTCGGTCATGGAACCCCCTGTTATGTCTGGTCCACGGGGATCTTCGCGTACACCCGGAAGCCCCCGCCCGGCCGGGGGCCGGTGCGCAGCGTCCCGCCGTACAGCGCGACCCGCTCGCGCATGCCCACCAGGCCGTGGCCGACGTGGTCCTCGCGGCTACCCCAGCCCGGCGTCGGGCCGTGGCCGGTGTCGAACACCTCCACGATCAGCCAGTACACCCCGAAGCTGAGCCGCACCTGCGCGGTCGCCTCGCCGGCGTGCTTGAGCGCGTTCGTCAGCGCCTCCTGCACGATCCGGTAGATCGTCAGCGCCACACCGGGATCGAGCGTCCCGGGCGAACCGTCGACCCGCAGCGACACCGGCAGCCCGGCCTCCCGCACCTGCTCGACCAGCGTGTCGATGCCGGCCAGCCCGGGCTGCGGCGCCAGGTCCGCGGCCGGCTCGGCGTCGGTGCGCAGCACGTCGAGCAGCCGGCGCATCTCGCGCAGCGTGGTGCGGCTGGTGTCCTCGATCGTGGTGAGCGCCTCGTCGGCGGCGTCCGGGTCGCGGCGCAGCACCCGCCGGGCGCCGGTGGCGAGCACGCCCATCACGCTGACGTGGTGGGCGACCACGTCGTGCAGCTCGCGGGCGATGCGGCGGCGCTCGTCGGCCACCGCCTGCTCGGCGAGGGCCCGCTGGTTCTCCTCCGCCACCCGGGCCCGCTCCTCGAGCGCCGACGTGGAGGCGCGCCGCGCGTGCACGGTGCGGCCGAAGAAGAAGCAGGCCATCGCCATCAGCCCGTTCACCATCGCGATGTAGGCGGGGGACATGTCGGCCGGCCGCAGCTCCTCGCTGTTTACCAGCAGGTTGATGATGAGCACCGGCAGCCACAGCACGGCGAGCGCCAGCACCGCCCGGCGCAGCGGGAAGTAGGCGGCGGTGGAGTAGGTCAGCACCACGATCGAGACCACGATGCTGATCGACTGGTGTCCCAGGGCCCCGGTCAGGGCGATGGCACCGACCGTCAACGCCACGGCGAGCCAGGGCGTCACCCGGCGCAGGGCGATCGGCCCCGCGCACAGCACCGCGAGGACCAGCGCCCACCCCCAGCCGACCGCCCGCTGCGCGGCCGGGCCGATCGCGATGAGCACGGCTTCGACGGCCACCGTGCCGAGCGCCATCAACGCGTCGGACCGCGCCGTCCGCCGGGCACGCGGTCCAATCCGGACGTACGCCCATGGGCGCGCCAGAACGTCCGCCGGTGTCATGCTTCGACGCTATCCGCTGCGGTGCGCTCCTGGTTCCTCACCGCTGGTGACCCGACCTCCTCCCCAAGAACGAGACCCCCACCACCCCTGATCATGGCGTCCTTCAAGTCGTTAGAGCGACTTGAAGGACGCCTTGATCATGGGTGGCCGCGCGTATTCGCATGGGGACGCGACACGGCGGCGAACAAAGGCCACATATCGCCGCGTTCGCTCTCGTGAATCTTGACGCCGTAGCGTCGTGATAGCGACGCTAGGACGTCAAGATCTCCCACCCACCGCGACGGTGGCCGCGATGTCGGGGACATTGCCGCCTCAGGCGCCGGGGAAGCAGCAACGTCCCCGACATTGTCAGCGCAGGTGATCAAGGCGCTAACCCGGCCGCCACCCTCGACGAACCAGGCTCGCGTCCCGTGTCGGGTGGCCTCAACCTCCACGTGGAGGGGCATCGCGCTCAGCGGTGAAGGGTGCGTATCTCACCGCTGAACACTGGCGCAGGCGCGTTGGGTCCTTGAGGTGGCGGCGTTGCGGTACGGCTTCGATGCCGTCCGTTGAGGGATCGGTCCGCCGCGACGGCTCGCCATCCCGATGCGGATCCTGGCGAGGAACGATCCGCGTAGGACCGTCTCGGTCGTAGCTTGGCATCCCGTCGCCGCGACCCGTCGATCAAGGCCAACCCCGCCGATCAAGGGCTTGGGCACCTGGATCCGAGATCAAACCACGTGCCCAAGCCCTTGATCGGCGAGCAGAGCCGTTGATCGGCGCGCGGTGCGCCCGGTCGGCGGGCGGGCGGGC
>JBBEWH010000273.1:0-21712 GCA_037414955.1 Actinomycetes bacterium KLBMP 9797 | reverse complement strand
CGATCAAGGGCTGAGGCACGTGGTTTGATCTCTGATCCGGGTGCCGGAGCCCTTGATCGGCGTCGATGTCCTTGATCGATCTCTTGCCGCGACGCGCGAGGGCTTGGGCCCGGCCGGCCCGGCCCCGGCGGTCCGGGGCCCGCCGGGGCCCGCTGTTCGTCGCGGGTGGGCGCGTGTGGGCCTGACGTTCGTCGGGGTGGGCCCGCCGGGGCCCGCTGTTCGTCGCGGGTGGGCGCGTGTGGGCCTGACGTTCGTCGGGGTGGGCCCGCCGGGGCCCGCTGTTCGTCGCGGGTGGGCGCGCGTGGGCCCGACGTTCGACGGCGGCGGGCGGGCTGGGCGCTACGTCCGTCGGGGCGCCGTGTGCGCTGGACGCTACGACCGTCGGGGGCGGGCGCGCTGGGACGATGTGCGCTGGGCCGCTACGTCCGTCGGGCGTGCGTCTGCCGGGCCTGGCTCGCCGGGGTGCGAGTCCGTCGGGGCGTGGCCGCGCCGCAGGGCGGTGGCGCGTGCGCCGCAGTACCTGACGGCTGCCGCTTCGGGCTGCCGCTTCGGGCTGCCGCTTCGGGCTGCCGCTTCGGGCTGCCGCTTCGGTTCGCCGCTTCGGTTCGCCGCCTCGGGCCGTGCGCCCGCGGCGTGAACTTGATCGTTGTACCAAACCTCAACTATCGCGGCGTTTCGTTGAGCGTTGGGACAATGATCAAGGCACGCGGGCCCGGCGGGTCGTCGCGGGCGGCAGCATCCGTCGCATGGGGATGGCGATCAAGGGAAGGTACGCCGATCAAGGGCTTACGCACCCGGATCGGAGATCAAACCACGTGCCTCAGCCCTTGATCGGCGAGCGGGGTGGAGCCCGCGCGGCGGGGGCCGCGACCCTGCGGGGTCGCGGGGTCGCAGAGCGGCGGGGGTGGGTGCGCGGGTTAGGGGGTTTCTAGGGAGTGGATTAGGCGGGTTGTTAGGTGTAGGTAGGTGGTGGTTTCTGACTCGGTGAGGTTTTTGGTGGCCGCCGCGTTTACCGCGCGGGCGGCGTTGGTCAGGTCCACTTCGAGGCCTCGGGCCCGCTCGGTGAGATAGATCCGGATCCGGCGGCGGTCGCTCGGGTCGGGGACGCACCGGACCAGGCCGTCCCGCTGCATCCGTTGCAGGGTGTTGGCCATGGTCGGCTGCTCGATGCCGACCCGGTCGCACAGCTCGCGTTGGGACAGACCGTCCTGCTCGTAGAGAGCGAGCAGTTGGGCGAACTGCCCGGGAACGACGCCATAGGGCGCGATGCGGGCGGCGAGGGCCTGCGCGAGCAGCCGAGCCAGATGGTTGATCTGGTAGCCCAACGATTCGTCACGGGCCAGTGCCTCGGTCATGGCGTGCTGGTGCGGGTGCGGATCCACCGTCGAATCTTCGGCCATTGCCACATCGATACGCCAGTGATGACCAGCAGCGGCAGGATGACCCAACGGGTCGCGGCTTGCAGTGCCGTGCCGGGGGAGCCGGGCAGGTAGACGTAGAGAACCAGCAGTGCCCCGGCCGCCATGTGGGCCAGGCGTTGCCGGTCGCGGGTCTTCTTCCCGCCGGGTGTCCGGCGGATGGTGGCGGTCACGGGAACCTCGATTCCAATCTCATAGCTTGCTATGTAAATTACATAGCAAGCTATGAGATGTCAAGTCGGCGCGTCCGCCCCCGTGCTTCTGGCCTGGCCGGTGTGGATTAACATCAGCCGCCATGGCCATCTCGATTCAGCCGTTCACCGTGACCCAGACCGAGATCGAAGGGCTGTTCATCCTGCGGATGAAGCAGATCACGGATGAGCGCGGGACGATCCGCGAGTTCTATCGGGAGTCGGCCTTCCTGGAGAGTGGGCTGCCCTCGCTGGGGCCCTGGCTCCAGGTCAACCTGACCGAGACGCGCCAGGGCGCCGTCCGGGGCCTGCACGGCGAGGACATGTCGAAGTTGGTGGCCATCGCGGAGGGGCGTGCCTTCGGGGCCTATGTCGACGCCCGTCCCGAGTCTCCCTCCTGGGGGAAGCTGGTGACCGTGGAGCTCACCAAGGGGATGCAGGTGCTGGTTCCCAACGGGGTGTGTAACGGCTTCCAGTCGGTCAGCGACGGCGTCACGCAGTACATCTACTGCTTCGACCAGGAGTGGCGGCCCGGCATGACGGGTCCCGCGCTGAACCCGCTCGATCCCGACCTGGACATCCCGTGGCCCCTCCCGGTGGCGGCGGACGACCGGGCCCTGATCTCCGAGAAGGACGCGAGCCTGCCCAGCCTGATCGACCTGAAAGCCAGTTCGTGATCAAGGACGGCCCGATCAGGGCGAGGCGCGCCTAACAGCGATGTGACAGGCGGCGTTCGGGGCGTGTTACCGCCCTGTCCGTAGAACTCTCCCCATGACAGAACAGAGGTTGAGCCGCCGCACCCTGATGGCGGCGGCCGGCGGCGTCGCCGCGCTCGGCGTCACGCCGAGCGCGGGCGCGAACGCGAACGATGCCGCCAGCACCACCGGTCGCTCTCTTGCCGACGCCGTCATCGCGGCGTTCCGCCGGCACCGCGTCGTCGCCATCGGCGAGATCCATGGGCAGCAGGCCCATCATGACGCGCTGCAGACGCTGCTGCTCGACCCCCGGCTGCCCGGTGTGGTGAACGACATCGTGGTGGAGTTCGGCAACGCGCTCTACCAGCCGACCATGGACCGGTTCGTGGCCGGCCCGGCCGTCGAGGACCGCGACCTGCGGCCGGTGTGGCGCAACACCACGCAGTCACCGGTGGTCACCTTGGACGCGCCGATGTACGAGCAGTTCTACCGCACCGTCCGGGCGGCCAACTGGCCGCTGCCCGAGGCGAAGAAGATGCGGGTACTGCTCGGCGACCCGCCGGTCGACTGGGATCGGGTGACCTCGCGCGACGACGTCGAGTCCCTGGATCGGGACGGCCACCTGGTGTCGGCGGTCACGCACGAGGTGCTGGCCAAGGGCCGCCGGGCGCTGATCTGCTACGGCACCAACCACGTCATGCACGGGCCGGAGGGCGCGCAGGGCGGCAGCGGCGTCGCGCGGATCGAGCAGCAGACCGGCGAGCGCGTGTACGTCATCGTGGCCGGCGGCCACCCGCGGCTCGCGTCCCAGCCGCGGCGGGTGGTCATTCCGGCGAAGGGCAGTTGGCTGGAGTCGGCCGACACGTCCGAGTTCACGTACTTTCCCGGGATGCCCGGCGTCCCGTTCGGCTGGGTCGCCGACGCCCTGCTGTACCTGGGACCGGTGAGCGAGCAGACCGTGTCGCTGTGGAACCCCGCCATCTACCTCGACCCGGTGTACTGGGCGGAGCTCCAACGGCGCAAGGCGCTCATGGACAGCCCGGTCGATCTGGAGCAGCAGTACCGGCGGGAGCAGTCGGTGCGCTGGCCTCACCCGACGACTCCGCCACCATGATCACGGCGTCCCTGTAGTCGCTAGACCGACATGAGGGACGCCTTGATCATGGGGAGACGAGGCCGGGGAGGGGGAGGCCGTCACGGTAGGCGGTGACGGCGGCGGCCGCGAGCGCCGCCGCCCGCTCGGCGGTCTGGACGGTGGCGCCGGCCAGGTGCGGCGTGAGTACGACGTTCGGCGCGCGCAGCAGCCGGTCGCCCGCGGGGATCGGCTCGGTGTCGTAGACGTCGAACGCGGCCGCGCCCAGCTGTCCGGATTCCAGGGCGTCGACGACCGCGTCGTAGTCGACGAGGCCGCCCCGCGCGGTGTTCACGAGCACCCCGCCGCGCGGCAGCCGGCCCAGCGCCGCCGCGTCGACCAGGTGCCGGGTCTCCGGTGTCAGCCGGGCGTGCAGGCTCACCACAAAGGACCGTCCGAACAGCTCATCCGGAGTGGACACGAAGGAGTCGTCCGGCGTGGCGTACGGGTCGTACACCAGCACCGACGCGTCGAACGCCCGCAGGATCCGCGCGACCCGGGCGCCGATGGCCCCGTACCCGACCAGGCCGACCGTGGTGCCGGCCAGCTCGCGGCCGGCGGCGCTGAGCGCGTAGAGGTCGCTGCGCCATTCACCGGCGCGAACGGTGCCGTGCACGTCGGGGATGTGGCGCAGCGCGGCCAGCATGAGGGCGATGGTGTGCTCGGCGGCGGCGGGCGCGTTGCGGCCGGGCGTGGCGCAGACCGCGATGCCGCGCTTGGCCGCGGCCGCCAGGTTGACGTTGACCGGCCCGCCCCGGGTGCAGACGATCAGCCGCAGGTCGTCGGCGGTGGCGATGACGCGCGACGTGAACGGCGCCATCTGCGTGACGGCGACCTCCACACCGGACAGTGCGGCGATCAGCTCGTCTTCGTCGCCGGACGCCTCGTCGACGTCGGCGACCGGCCCGAACGGCTCGTACGGCCACGGCAGCGTCAGCGTGGTGATGTCGCCGAACCCCAAGGCCGACGCCACGAGCGCGGGCGTGACGAAATGGTCGCCCGCCACCAGGATCTTCACGGTTGTACCTGCCACCATTCGCGAGCATGTGAGACGGCCCGGAGGTACCGGGCGTATCCGTCGGCGTAGACCGCCGCGTCCGGGCCGGGTTCGACGACCAGCCCAGTGGGCGGCGTCCACGGTGGCGCGCCGATGGCCCGCCGGGCGGCCAGCGCGGCGCCGCGCGCCCCGACCTCGTCGCCGGCGAGCGCGCGCAGCGGCCGCCCGAGCACGTCGGCGAAGATCTGCAGCCACTCGCGGCTGGCCGCGCCGCCGCCGCACACCACCAGTTCGCCGCGGAGGCCGGCGGCGGTGAGGCAGTGCCGGGCGGCGTACGCGATCGCCTCGGCCGCGGCCCGCACCACATCCGCTCGGCCGGTGCCGACGTGCAGCCCGTCGAGGCGGGCGCGGGCGCGCGGCTCGACGAACGGCGCGCGCTCGCCGGCCTCGGCGAAGAACGGCAGCACGGTGACCCCGTTCGCGCCGGCCGGGCTGTCCGCGAGGAGGGCGGGCAGGTCGGCGACGTTCGCGCCGACGAGGCCGAGCACCCAGTCGAGGGCGGCGGCGCCGACCATCGCGGGCATCGCGCGCAGCCAACGACCCTCTTCCCAGGTGGCGAGCGTGAGGCCGCACGGCGCGCCCGAGGTGTCCACTGTGTCCGTCAGCACCTGGCAGGCGAGCGTGGTGCCGATGATGAGCAGCCCGTCGCCGACCGTGGTGACGCCGGCGCCCCAGGCACTGGCGGGCAGGTCGTAGGGCGCGGCCACCACCGGGATGCCGGTGGGCAGGCCCACCCGGGCGGCGGCCGCGTCCGACAGTGGCGCTTCCGGCGGGCGGTGTACGGGCGCCAGGAGGTGCCGGTAGGCCGACAGGCCACACAACGACAACAGGTCGTCCGCATAGGAAATGGTGTGCGGGTCGAGGAACGGCACCGAGGCGTCGGACGGGTCGGTGGCGCGCAGCCCGGTCAACCGCTGCACCACCAGGTCCTTGCAGTAGCCGGCGGTGGCGGCCGCGTCCAGTGCCGCCGGCTCGGACGCCGCGAGGGCGGCGAGGATCGGCGCGGCGGCGCCCGGGAACAGCAGCGATCCGGTACGCCGGAACAGCGCCTCCAGCACGCCGTCCGCCTCCCAGCGGGCGAGGATGCCGGTGCCGCGGGCGTCCAACCAGGACACCGCCGGCCGCACCGGGCTGCCGTCCGCGGCGGCCAGCCACACTCCATCGCCCTGGCCGGTGACGCCGACCGCATCAACCCGACCAGCGGCAGCCAGCGAGCTGAGCACCGACTCAGCCGCCGCGAAGACCGAGAGGACGTCCTGCTCGTACCGCGCGGGGCCGGGCCGATCCAACTGGGTGCGCTGCGCGGCGCGGGCGAGCGGGGTGCCGTCGTCGCCGAACGCGACCGCCTTGATGAGCGTGGTGCCCAGGTCCAGCCCGACGATCACGACACCACCTCGTACCGCACGCCGTGCTCGCGCATCTCCGCCAGCGACTGCCGGCTGGCCTGCGCGTCGGTGAGCACGAGCTCGAAGTCGCGCAGCGGCGCCAGCCGGTGCAGCGCCGACCGACCGAGCTTGGTGTGGTCGACCATCAGCACCGACCGCTGGGCCGCCCGCATCATGGCCCGCTTCACCAGTACGATCTCCTGCTCCTGGTGGTAGGCGTAGCCGCCGGCGATCGCGGACGTCGACGCGAAGAGCAGGTCGACCCGCAGTGCCTCGATGGCCTCGATGCACGGCACGCCGAGGAACGAGTCGTGCGTGCCGTGGTATTCGCCGCCGAGCGCCAGCAACCGGATGCCGGGCCGGCCGGCGAGCAGCTTGATGGCCTCGAGGAAATTCGTCACCACGGTCAGCGGCGTGATGCCGTCGAGCAGCTTCGCCAGCTCCAATGTAGACGTCGAGTCGTCGAGCATCACCGCCATGCCGGGCTCGACGAGCGTGCGGGCCTGCCGGGCCAGCGCCTGTTTCTCGGCCAGCGCGGCCTGCAGCCGGTACGACACGTTGCTCTCGAACACGCTCGACGGCTGCGCGCTGACGCCGCCGCGGTGCTTGCGCACCACGCCCTGGCGCTCCAGCTCGTCGAGGTCGCGGTGGATCGTCATCAGGCTGACGCTGAACCGCTCGGCGAGGTCGGTGGCGGAGACTGAGCCGTGGCTCACGACGTACTCGGCGATCTCGGCCTGGCGCTGGGCGGGCCGGCCGCGCTCGGCCGGCGCGGCAGCCGACGGGGTGGGGTGCGTCATACCGCCCATCCTGCGTCCAGAGGCACGTTGTAGGCCAGCAACGCGACCGCGTCCGCGCGCACGTCCAGCGCGGTGCGGGACGCCGGAGCGAGCCGCGGCAGCTTGCGGCGGTACTCGCCGAGCGGCACCCCCAGCACCGCGCACACGACGAGCCGGATCAGCGTGCTGTGCGCGATCACCAGCACGGTGCCGTCCGGGGTCGCCGCCGCCAGCTCGTGCAGCGCGGCCAGCGCCCGGGACACCGCGTCCGCGGGCGCCTCGCCGCCCGGGAACGGGTGCACGGCCGGGTCGGCGACGAACCGCTCGGCCACCTCCGGGTGTTCGGCCCGCACGTCGGCGAGCGTGCGCCCTTCCGCCAGCCCGAAGTCCAGCTCCCGCAGGCGCTTGTCCACCAGCGGTGCCAGCCCGGTCGCGGCCGCCGCCGGCGCCGCGGTGCGCACCGCCCGGCGCAGGTCCGAACAGGCCAGCGCCGCCAGGTCGGCGCCCGCCGCCCAGCGCCCCAGCGCGTCCGCCTGCCGCACGCCGACCTCGTCGAGGTCGACGTCCGAGCTGCCCGTGTACCGGTTCGGCCGGTGCCACGGCGTCTGCCCGTGCCGGGCCAGCTGAACGACGGTCATGAGACTCCCTGCGCACGCTTGGCCAGCCCGGCGTCGATGTAGCCGCGCCGCGCCAGCTCGTCGACGAACTGCCCGAACGGCTCGGCGAACCGCGCCCCCGCACCGGGGCGCGGCTCGACCACGCCGGTCAGGCGCACCATGCGCCGGGCGGTCACCGACAGCGAGCCCTGGCCGGCCGCCGCGAGCACGGCCATCCCGAACGCCGGTTCGGCCTGGGCGGGCCGGTGCAGTGGCCGGCCGAGCACGTCGGCGCGCAGCTGGGTCCAGTACGCGCTGCGCGTGCCACCGCCGGTCACCATCGTGCGACCGTCCACTCTGGCGCCCAGCGTCTCCAGGTACGCGTAGCACAGCCGCTCGACGTACGCGACGCCCTGCAGGAGCGCGGCGTACCGGTCGGCGTCGGAGCGCGGCGTGCCGAGCAGGAAACCCTCGGCGTCCGGCCGCACGAACGGGAAGCGCTCGCCGCGCGTGGCCAGCGGGTACGCCACCGCGCCGGCCGGCTCGAACCGGGACGCCTGGGCGTCGAAGCCCGCCGGGTCGGCGCGGAACTCCGGCGGTATCGCGCCGGCGCCCACATTGGACGCTCCGCCGGGCAGCCAGCCGCCGTCCGGGTGCCGGTGCGAGTAGACGGCGCCGCCCGGGTCGGTGAGCCGGGTCGCGGTGACGCCCTTGAGCACGAGGGTGGTGCCGAGCACCGAATTCCACTCGCCGGGGGCGAGGGCGCCGGCCGCGATCTGGGCGGCGCAGCCGTCGGTCATGCCGGCCAGCACCGGGGTACCCGCCGGCAGTCCGGTGTGCGCGGCGGCGCCGGCCGCGACGGCGCCGACGTGAGTGCCCGGGCGCACCACGTCTGGGAACATGGCGAGCGGCAGGCCGAGCTGGTCGAGCACCTCGGTCGGCCAGCGGTGCGCCGCTAAGTCGTATCCTGTCTTGAGGGCGTGGCTGAAGTCGGTGGCGACCGGCGCGCCGGCCAGGCGCCCGGCGAGGTAGTCGGCGGAGTGGCTGAGCCGGATCCGGCCGCGCTCGGCCGCCCGCCGGGTGGCGGGGTCGGCCTGGCCGAGCAGCCACAGCGCCTTGGGGAGCGCCCAGGACCGCTGCATCGGGTACCCCAGGGAGACCCAGAGCGCGCCGCCGGCCTCGGCGGCCCGGCGCTCCTCGGCCACCGCGCGGGCATCGTCGTACATCAGCGCGGGACCGAGCGCGGCGCCGCCCGGGTCGGTGAACAGCACCGTGCCGGACGTGCTGCACAGCGCGACGCCGCGGAGCCGCTCAGCGGCGACGCCGGCGAGCGCGGCGCGGCTGGCCGCGCCGAGCGCGTCCCACCACGCCGTGGGGTCCTGCTCGTGGATCCGCCCGGGCGCGCGGTGGCTGGCCAGCGCCCGCGAGCCCTGGCCGACGAGCGCGCCGCTGGCGTCGACGACCGCCACCCGCAGGCTCTGGGTGCCCACGTCGACCCCCGCCCATAACGGTTCCACGACGTGAATATAACAAACTCTGGTGTTAAAGACCTCATCGGCTGGGCAGTGGTCTGCACCTTTGGCTGCACCGGTGAGCCTTCCGGCGCCGGCCCGGCGGGACGACGCTCATAGCCGTGACCCGGGTTCTGATGGGCGACTTCGGTGCCCTGCACCGCGCCGGCCTCGAGGACATCCTCCGCGTCGACGGCATCGAGTTGGTCGAGACCACCGCCGCCGACGTGATCCGCCGGCTGGTCGAGGTGCTGCCCGACGTCGTCGTGCTCGATCTCGACCAGGCGGAGACGCCCGCGCTGGTGGCGCGGATCGTCAACCAGTTCCCGAAGGTGAAGGTGCTGGCCTGCTCGTCGGGACGGCCGATGATGTGCGTCTATCCGCCGTTGCACTACGGCGAATTCTATCTGTCCGAGCTTGACGCGGCGCTGCTGACCAGCGCGGTGCAGGCCTGACACAGCGAGAGGGATGGTGGCTGTGGCCGCGTCGTACGGGGCGCCTGGCGTCTACATCGAGGAGCAGCCGAGCGGCTCGATGCCGATCGAGGGGGTGGGCACCGCGGTCGCGGCGTTCGTGGGCTTCACCCAGAAGTACGTCGTTGACGAGGGTGACCCCACCGACCCGGACGGCGTGAAGCCGCAACTGGTCACGAGCTGGCCGCAGTACGAGCGGGTGTACGGCGGGTTCGTGCGCGGCGCGATGCTGCCGCACGCGGTCCGCGGCTTCTTCGAGAACGGCGGCAGCGCCTGCTACGTCGTGCGCGTGCCCGGCGGCAACGGCGACGGCGCGGACGGGGTGCCGACGCTGGCGCTGCCGGCGGCCGAGCGGCCCGGCGTGGAGAGCCTGCGGCTCTCCGCGCTCAACCCGGGCGGGCGCGTCGAGGTCGAGGTGGTGCCGCCGGCCCCGCCGGCCGAGGGGCAGGAAGGCGAAACCCGCCAGGAGTACACGCTGCGGGTGTACGAGGACGGCGCACTGCGCGAGGAGATCGGCGGCCTCGCGTTCACCGGCAAGAGCCCGCGTACCCTCGAACGCACCATCAACGAGCGCTCCACAGTGCTCCGGGTCGAGGTGCAGCCCGTGCCGGGCGTCGCGCTGTCCGACCGGGCCCCCGCGCCCGGACGGTACACATTGGAGGCGCCGGCGCCGGACCCGGTCACCGTGACGCCGGCCGACCTGGAGGGCTCGGTCTCCGAGCGCACCGGCTACCAGGGCCTGGCCATCGCGGACAACGTCACCATCGTGGCGATCCCGGACCTCGTCACCATCGCCACCCGCGACGACGGCAGCCTCGACGAGGACACGTACCTCGCCGTGCAGAAGCAGATCGTCGACTGGTGCGAGGCCAGCCACACCCGGATGGCCGTGCTCGACACGCCACCCGGTCTCAACGCCACCCGCGCGCTCGAGTGGCGCGCCAAGCTGGGCCGCGACTCCGCGTTCGCCGCGCTCTACTACCCGAACCTCGTGGTGACCAACCCGCTCGCCCGACCCGGCGCCACCAACGGCGAACGGTTCCTGACCGTCTCCCCGGTCGGCCACGTCGCCGGCGTGTGGGCCCGCACCGACGCCACCCGCGGTGTGTGGAAAGCGCCCGCCAACGAGGCGTTGCGCGGCATCGTGCGGCTGGAGAACGACGTCACCAGCGGCGAGCAGGATCTGCTCAACCCGGACGGCATCAACTGCATCCGCTCCTTCGGCAGCTACGGCACGAAGATCTGGGGCGCGCGCACGCTGGCCAAGACCGACCCCAGCTGGCGGTACGTGAACGTGCGGCGGCTGTTCAACTTCATCGAGGAGTCGATCCGGCGCGGCACCCAGTGGGCGGTGTTCGAGCCCAACGACCGCGACCTGTGGCAGCGCGTCAAGCGGAACATCAACTCGTTCCTGCGCGGGATGTGGATGCAGGGCGCGCTCGTCGGTGCGACCCCCGAACAGGCCTTCTACGTGCTGTGCGACGAGAGCAACAACCCACCGTCGTCTGTGGACGAGGGAAAGCTCGTCGTCGAGATCGGCATCGCGCCGGTCAAGCCGGCGGAGTTCGTCATCTTCCGGATCAGCCAGTGGCAAGGCGGCGGTTCCGCCAGCGAGGGATAGGAGTTTCCGATGGCCGATTTGATGACGACCTTCAGCTTCGTGCTCGAGGTCGATGGCGTGGAGATGGCCAGCTTCCGCAAGGTCTCCGGGGTCGAGGCGGAGACCGAGACGATCGAGTACAAGGAAGCCACCAAGGACGGCAAAATGATCATCCGGAAGGTGCCGGGCGCGATGAAGTGGAGCGACATCACACTGGAGCGCCGGATCGACGAGTCCACCGCGCTGTGGGAGTGGCGGCAGCAGGTCGAGGACGGCAACATCGACGACGCGCGGCGCAACGGTTCCATCGTCCTCAAGGACTCGACGCATACCGAGGTCGCCCGGTGGTCCTTCGACCAGGGCTGGCCGTCCAAGTGGACCGGCGCGGAGCTGGACGCCGGCAGCAACGAGATCGCCACCGAGAAGGTCACCATCACCCACGAGGGGCTGAGGCGGGAATGAGCCTGCGTACCGAGTACCCGTTCACGCTGCCGAAGGGTTTCGTCGACGACCACGGCACGCTGCACCGCACCGGCACCATGCGGCTCGCGTGCGCCCGCGACGAGATCGAGCCGCTGCGCGACCCGCGGGTCAAGGAGAACGAGGCGTACGCCACCGTCATCGTCCTCTCCCGGGTGATCACCGAGCTCGGCACCGTGCCACGGGTGTCCACGAAGACCATCGAGCAGCTGTTCGTCAGCGACTTCGGGTATCTGCAGGACCTCTACCGGATCATCAACTTCCAGGACCCCAGCATCCTGGAGGCGATGGAGCCGGGCGCCCCTTTCCCGATGGCGTCGGTGGAGGCGGGCTAGGACATTACGCGCACGACGAGTTGTGGCAGGAGATCGCGTATCTCGCGTACCACCTGCACTGGCCGCTGGACAACCTGCTCGACCTGGAGCACGGCGACCGGATCCGGCTGCTGCGGGAGGTGGGCGGGCTGAACGAGCGCGCATGGCAGGGAGTACAGGGTGGCTGACGCACGCACCATCGATCCCCCGTACGTGGGGAAGTTCCGGTTTGTCGTCGGCTCCCTGGAGATCGGCTACTTCACGGAGGTGTCCGGGCTGTCCGTGCAGATCGACGTGGAGGAGCTCGCCGAGGGCGGGCAGAACGCCTTCACACACCGCCTGCTCGGCCGCATGAAGTGGCCCAACCTCGTCTTCAAGCGCGGCGTGACCGATACCGACGCGCTCTTCACCTGGCTGATGCAGTTCTCCGGGGAGGGCCTGACCAAGGCGGGCAACAAGGTGGCCGCGGAGAACGGCTCGATCAGCGTCCTGGACGCGCGCGGCAATCCTGTGCGCACGTGGGAGTTCTACGACGCCAAGCCGGTGCGGTGGAGCGGCCCGCGGCTGGCCGCCTCCTCCCGGGACCTCGCGATCGAGGAGTTGGAGGTGTGCCACTGTGGCTTCCGGTCAAGGTAAGCCCCGCCTCCTCCACTTCCGCAGCGCGCGGCGACCCGCCCGCTGGTCCGTGGGCCTCGTCGCCTCTCTCCACGTCCGCCCACCCCTCCTCCCCATGATCAAGGCGTCCTTCAAGTCGTTCTTACTACATGAGGGACGCCCTGATCATGGGACGGGGATCGGCGTGCGCGCGGTTCGGCGCACCCCCGATGGCGCCGTGCCGGTCCGGCGTACCCCCAAGGGCGCCGTGCCGCTCCGGCGTACCCCCGAGGGCGCCGTGCCGCTCCGGCGTACCCGCCAAGGCGCCGCACAGATCCGCGCGAAGGCCGTTCCGTCGGCCCGCGTCCTGTCCGCTCGTTCGGCGCGTGCCGTGCCGGTCCGCGCGGGGGCCGCTCTGTCAGTGCGTGCGGCGAGCGCTGCGCCGGCCCGTGCGGGGGTCCTGTCGACTGGTGCGACGCGTGCCGGACCGGGCCGGGTGGCTGGTCCGTTGGTCCGTGCCGGGGCGGGCCGTGTGGCTGGTCCGTTGGTCCGGGGCGCGCGGAGCCTCGCGGGGCGGGTGTCGAGGGCGGCGGGGCGCCCGCAGTCCGCGGACGTGGTGTCCGCGCTGCCGGTAGGCGGCGCGCTGATGAGTGCGGCGCCCGACCTGCGGGCGTCGCCGGAATGGGCAATGTCGGGGACATTGCCCATTGCGCGCCCATCTGAGCGGGCAATGTCCGGGACATTGCCCTCATCCGCGAACGCTGGACGCGCGGCCGGAGATCTTGACGAGTTAAGGCGCGATATGAGCCCTAACTCGTCAAGATCCACTCTGCCGCGCGGGCCGCGAAGCCCGGGGCTCACTCTTGATCATCGCCAGACGGCGACGCGCCGTGCGGTGCCTGTCGGCGGAACGATCGCCGGTGGCGCGACGGTGGGCGGCGCCGCGCTCCCGGCGCCCGTGCGGGGAACGACGTGGCTGGCCCGGGCGGCCGCCATGGGGGCCACCAATCCGTTGGCACGGACGGCCGACGCCATGTCCTGGGCGGGCGGCGGCGCGCCACTCGGGGTGGGCGACGGCGCCGGGCCGGCCCGGGCGGCGGCAGTGTCGCGTGCCGTAGAGCCGTTGGCTGGCGCGGGCCGGCGCCCGCTCGTGCGGGCCGGCCAGCGGTACGCCTCGGCACCGGTGGTCCGCGCGGAGTGGGAGGTGCCAACGGGGCGTGCGCTGCGCGCTGAATCAGTGCTGGTTGGTCGCGCGGCGCGGGACGGCGCGGTGCTGGCTGGCCGTGCGCTGCGGGACGGGCCGGCGCTGGCTGACCGCGCAAGGCGCGACGGGCCGGTGCCTGCGCGCCCCGGTCCGGCATCGGTGCCCGGTGCGGACCAGTCGGTGATCAGCGCCGCGGGCCGTCTTGAGCCGCCCGCCTTGTGTGTCGATCAAGGAGAACCGCGCCGATCAAGGGCAAACACACCCGGATTAGTGATCAAACCACGTGCCTTAGCCCTTGATCGCCGCACCAGGACGGCGCGCGGCGCGGTCCCTCCCGCCGGGACGGCGCGCGGCGCGGTTCCCCGCACCGGGACGGCGCGCGGCACGGTCGCCCGCGCCGGGACGGCGGGCGGCACGGTTCCCCGCACCGGGACGACGCGTGGGACGGTCGCCCGCGCCGGGACGGCGCGTGGCGCGGCGCCGTGGGCGGAGAGGGGGAATGGGGCGCCGTTTCGGGCGCCGACCGGGGCGGGGGATCTGCCGGTACTCGGGTCGGTGCCGGTGCCGCCGGGTGACGTGCCTGACCCGGGGAGTTCCATTCAGGCGGCCGCGAGGGCCGCCGGGAGCCCGCGACGGCGGTGGGAGGCCGCCGTGGCGGCCCGGCCGCTGGAGGCGCCGCGGGCGTTGCCAGCGCGGCTGCACGCGATGGCGACCGCCGTCACCGGCGCGAGCCACCCGCCGCGCTTCACGACCGGGCCGGCCACCCGGCAGGCCCTCGCCGCGGCGGGCGCGCTCGGCGCGACCACCGGGTCGGTCATCCACCTGCCCGCGCCGCCGGACCGGGTGCCGGCCGCGGTGCTGGCTCACGAGCTGACGCACGCCCGGAGCCCGGTACGCCGGCCCCGCTTCCTCCTGCCGGGAGCGCACGGCGGAGACGACGACGAGCGCACCGCGCAGGCCGTCGGCGCGGGGCTCAGCGTGGGCGGCCTCAGCGGCCTGGGCCTGAGCGGCACGAGCCGCATCGGCGCGGGCTTCGGCGGTGTGGGACCGGGCGGCGGGGGCTTCGGCGGTGTGGGAATGAGCGGCGCGGGCTTCGGCAGTGCCGGACCGAGCGGCGCGGGTGATGCCGTCGCGGCGGGCCTCGTTGGTCAGCTTCCGGTGAGCGGAGGCGCGAGCGGCGGGATGAGCGCGGTGACCGCGATCGCCACCCGCGCGGCGCAGGCCACGGTGATCCAGGCGACCGCGGCTCCGCTGAGCGCCATGGGCGGGGGGAGCGGGCTGGGCGCGCCCGGCGGGACAGGGGCGGTGGACGCGAGCGGGATGGGTGCGCCGGCCGGCGGCGGCGCGTGGGGGAGCGGTGCCGTCGGCAGCGGGACCGCCGGCGGCGCCACCAGCGCGCCGGCGGCCGGCGGCGCCACCACGGGAAGTCCACAAGGGACAGCGGCGCCGCTGGACGTCGACAGTGTGCTGGCAGCGGTGGAAGAGCGGCTGTTGCGCGAGATCGAGCGGCGCGGTGGGCGCTGGGCAGGGGTGTTCTGACATGGGACCGGAAGAGCTGGCCGGGCCGGAGAAGGCGGAGCTGCGGGTGGAGGGCGGCGGGGTGATCCCCTGCCTGTTCAACCCGGCCGAGCTGACCATCACCAAGGCCAACACCTGGGACGCGGTCGAGGGCATGGGCCGCAACACGCCGGAGCTGCGCTTCCAGGCCGGCCAGCCGGGCACGATCTCGCTCAGCCTGACGCTGGACACGACGCTCGACGACAAGCTGGACGCCGACGTCACCAAGCATACGACCAAGCTGCTCGACCTACTGAAGATCAACCCGGCGCTGCCCGGCTCGGATCAGGGGCGCAACAAGGCGCGGCCGCCGTGGGTGGAGTTCCACTGGGGCACGCTGCACTCGTTCAAGGCCATTGTGGAGCGGCTGCAGATCAAGTACACCTACTTCGCGTCCAGCGGCATCCCGTTGCGCGCCAAGGCCGACCTGGCGCTCAAGCAGTGGATGGACGAGGCGCAGAAGCCGCTGCAGAACCCGACCTCGCACACGCCGGCGCCGCACGCCATGCACCGGGTGGTGCGCGGCGAGACCCTGGACCGGATCGCGGCGGCGCACTACGCCGACTCGACCCGCTGGCGGCTCATCGCCGAGGCGAACGCGGTGGTGGACCCGCTCGCGGTCGCGCCGGGCACGCTGCTGGTCGTTCCCGAGCTTCCGGTGCGTCGCCGTGGCTGACGAGCGGCGCCTGGACGGGGTGGTGTTGACAGTGGACGGCCGGCCGCTGCCGCCGGAGATGTACGCGACCCTGACGCTCGCCCGGGTCGAGGAGTCGGTGCAGCTGCCCGACTTCTTCGAGCTGCACTTCGACGACCCGCACTTCGAGCTGTTCGACCGCGGGATGTTCGCCGTCGGTACCCGGATCGAGGTGGCCTTCCGGTCGGAGGGCGACCCGGTGGTGGTCACGGCGGGCGAGGTGACCGCGATGTCGGTGGAGCAGGGCGCCGTCGGGCGGCACCAACTGGTGCTGACCGGCCTGGACCTGACCCACCGGCTCGCGCGGGGGCCGAAGTCGCGCTCGTTCCAGCGGGTGACGGACGCGGACATCGCGGCCCGGATCGCCGGCGAGTACGGCCTGACGCCCGATGTGGACGGCACCGGCGAGGTGCACGACTACGTGCTGCAGGCCAGCGAGAGCGACTACGCGTTCCTGCGGCGCCGGGCCGGACGGATCGGTTTCGACTTCTGGATCAGGGAGCAGACGTTCCACTTCAAGCGTAAGCCGCGCGGCGCCGGCACGCCGCCGCCGCTGACCTGGGGCGAGAACCTGCGCCGATTCCAGGTGCGGTTCGCGTCCGGCGAGCGCTGCGACGAGGTCGAGGTGCGGGCCTGGGACCCGCTGGGCAAGCGGACGGTGACCGGCCGCGCCACCGAGGGGGACCTGGGCACCGACGCACCCGCCGGGCAGGAGATGTCGACCGCGGCCCGGAACGGCTTTGGCCGGGTACGCCGGTTCGCCGGCCAGTTCCCGGTGGCGGATCAGGCGCAGGCGGACGCGTTGGCGCGCTCGTTCCTGCTCCGTACGTCGGGCGGCGAGGTGGTGCTGCGCGCCGAGGCGATGGGCGACCCGCTGCTCGGCGCCGGCGGCGACGTGCGGATCGAGCGGGTGGGGTCGCGGCTGTCCGGCACGTACCGGATCACCAGCGTGGAACACCTCTACGGCCCCGGCCGCCCCTACGTGACCCGGATCGTGTGCGGCGGCAAGGAGCCGGCGGGACTGGCCGACCTGATCGGCGCCGGCGCTCCGCACACCGAGCGCAAGGGCTGGGGCAGCCTCGTGGTCGGCATCGTCACCAACAACGCGGACCCGGAGAAGCTGGGCCGGGTGAAGGTGACGTTCCCGACGCTGACCGACGAGGACGAGAGCACCTGGGCGCGGATCGTGACGCCGGGCGGCGGCCCGAAGCGCGGCATGCAGTGGCTGCCCGAAGTGGACGACGAGGTGCTGCTCGGCTTCGAGCTGGACGACAAGACCCGCCCGGTCGTCCTGGGTGGACTGTGGAACCGCCAGGACCCGCCGCCGCAGCCGGACGCCGCCGACGGCGGCAAGGTCAACCAGCGGGTGCTGGCCAGCCGGGTCGACTCCCGGCTGGTGATGACCGACGACCCGACGCCGTCGGTGCGGCTGTCGCTCGGCGGCGACAGCTGTCATGTCCATCTTGAACAGACCGAGTCGCTGGTGACCGGGGACCAGAAGCTGGTGATCTCGGCGACCCAGATCGAGATCCGGGCCGCGCAGAAGCTCCTGCTCAGCGGCGCCCAGGTCGAGGTCACCGGCAAGCCGATCAAACTCAACTGAGAGCTCAACCGAGAGTTCAACGGAGGGACAGGGATGACGCAGCCGGTGGCCCGCCAGAACGACCCGGTGGTCGCGCAGGACACGCACATCGTGCTCACGCCGTCGACGGTCTCGGTCCTGCTGCCCTTCACCGGCCAACTCGTGACGAAGCTGTCGCCGGACGTGCTCGTCAACGGGCTGCCGGCCGCGACCGTCGACAGCATCGCGCAGAACATGCCGCCGCACATCCCGCCGCCGGGCAGCTCGTTCAGCAAGCCGCCGACGAACCTGGGACGGGTGGTCGCCGGCGCACCTGAGGTGCTCGTCAACGGGCAGCAGCTGGCCCGGGTCGGCGATCCGGTCGAGACCTGCAACGACCCGAAGGACCTTCCCGTCGGGAAGATCACCGCCGGCTCCCCGGACGTGATCGCATGACCGGCGATTTCATCGGCAGCGGCTGGGGCTTCCCAGCCAGCGTCTCCCACGCGGGCGGGGTGCGGCTGATCAGCGGCACCGAGGAGCTCGACGCGGCCATCCGCATGATCCTGTCGACGATGCCCGGCGAGCGGGTGATGCGGCCGGAGTTCGGCTGTGCGATGTGGAGCCTCGTCTTCGCGCCGCTCACCGCCGCCACCCTGGGCCTGATCGAGCAGTCGGTGCGGGAGGCCCTCGAACGGTGGGAGCCGCGCGTCGAGCTCGACCGGGTGGACGCCGTGCCCGACCAGCGCAACGCCACCGTGCTCATCGAGCTGGCCTACCGGGTGCGGGCGACCAACGACACCCGCAATCTCGTCTATCCATTTTATACAATCCCCACAGAGGAGCAGGCGCCATGAGTCTGCCCGCACCGAACCTCGACGACCGGCGGTTCCAGGACATCGTCGACGAGGCCAAGCGCCGCATCCCCCGGCACTGTCCGGACTGGACGGACCACAACGTCTCCGACCCGGGTGTCGCGCTCGTCGAGCTGTTCGCCTGGATGACCGAGATGACGCTGTACCGGCTCAACCAGGTGCCCGACCGGCTGTACGTGAAGTTCCTGGAGCTGGTCGGCGTGGAGCTGTTCTCCGCCGTGCCGTCCCGGGCCGACCTGCTCTTCACGATCACCGCCCCGCGCCCGGAACCGATCCGGATCCCCGCCGGCAGCCGGGTCAGCACCGAGCGGTCCGGCGACGAGGAACCCATCATCTTCCTCACCGACACCGAGCTGAGCATCGCGCCGCCGCGACTCGTCGCGTGCCTCACCCCGAACGGCGACCGGTTCGAGGACCGCTGGGACGACCTGCGCCGCGCGGCCACCTCGGTGCGCCTCTTCAGTACGCTGCGCCCGGACGAGGCCGTCTACTTCGGACTCGCGGACACCGCGGCCGGGCACCTGCTGCGCCTGGACGTGACGACCGGTCCGGAAGGCGCCGGCGTCGACCCGCGCCGGCCGCCGCGGTGCTGGGAGGCGTGGGACGGCCGGGAGTGGCGCGACGTGCGGATCCTCGACGACACCAGCGCCGGCTTCAACAGCGCCGGCCAGGTCACCTTGCTGATGCCGCCGCGGCACGAGCCGCTCGCGCTCGGCGCGCGGCGCGCGCACTGGCTGCGCTGCCGGCTCACCCAGCCGGAGACCGGCCAGCCCGAGTACCGCAACCCGCCCGAGCTCGAGCAGCTGTCGATCGTCGCGCTGGGCGGCGCGGTGAGCGGGTACCACGCCGAGCCCGCGCCGGCCGAGCTGCTCGGCACCAGCGACGGCCGGCCCGGCCAGGTCTTCCAGGTACGGCGAGCGCCGGTGCTGCCGCGGCGTCCAGATGAGACGGTGCGGGTCGTGCCGCCGCGCCAGGATCTGTCGGACGAGCCGGCGGCGCAGCTGTGGGCGGAGGTCGCCGACCTGGCCGACGCGACCGCCGGCGACCAGGTGTACACCTGGTCCGGTGCGACCGGCGAGATCCGCTTCGGGCCGCAGGTGATCGACCGGGACGGCCGGGTCCGGCAGCACGGCGCGATCCCGCCCATCGACGCGCAGGTGTGGGTCACCGGGTACCGGTACGGCGGCGGCCGCCGCGGCAACGTGGCGGCGAACCGGCTCACCGTGCTGCACACGTCCATCCCGTTCGTCGCGTCGGTGACCAATCTGGACCCCAGCCGCGGCGGCGTGGACGCGGAGACGGTCGCCAACGCCAAGCTGCGCGGCCCGATGCTGCTGCGCGGGGCGCGCCGCGCGGTCACCGTCGAGGACGTCGAGCGGCTCACCCTCGACGCCGCGCCGGCCGTCGCCCGGGCGCGCTGCGTGCCGCCGGAGAACCCCGGCGACCCCGCGCGGCTGCTCGTCGTGCCGCGGGTGGACATCGCGCCGGCCGCGCTCGTGCTCGACGACCTGATCATCCCGCCGGAGCTGGAGGAGCAGATCAAGGCGTACCTGGAACCGCGCCGCCTGCTCACCATGCGCCTGCGCATCGACACCCCGCAGTACCAGGGTGTGAAGGTCGCCGCCGAGGTGCGTGCCGAACCGGGCGTCCGTCCGGAGACCGTGCGGGAGGAGGCCGAGCAGGCCCTCTACCAGTACGTCAACCCGCTCACCGGCGGGCCCGGCGGCCAGGGCTGGCCGTTCGGGATGGACCTCCAGCTCGGCGACGTGTACGCGGTGCTCAACGGCGCGTTCGGTGTGCAGACCGTGGAGTCGGTCCGCTTCATCACCGCCGACCTGCGCAAGCAGAAGCCGATCGACCAGGTCGACCAGCGGGTACGCCTGCTGCCCGGCGCGCTGTTCATGTCCTTCCAGCACCGGGTGGTGGTACGCCAATGACACCGCCCACCGGCTGGCTGGTCGAGCAGCTGCCCCGCGCGATGGCGGCCGACCCGGTGCTGCGCGGGTTCACGGCCGCGTTCGAGGAGGTGGCCGACACCGTGCTGGCCCGCGTCGACGGCATCGAGCACCAGGTCGACGCCGGTCTCGCCACGCCCGAGATGCTCCAGTTCCTCGGGTCCTGGCTGGGCCTGTTCCTGGAGCGGACCGACCCGTTGCCGTACCGGCGGGAACTGGTCCGGCAGGTCGGCCGGCTGCTCGGCTGGCGCGGCACCCGGTACGGGATCGAGGGTTTGCTCGAAGCGGCGACCGGCGCGCGGGTGACGGTGTCCGACGGCGGCGGGGTCTACGGGCGCCGCGAACCGGTGCCGCCGCCCGACCCGGTCGTGCGGGTCAGCCTCGAGCACACCGGCCACCTCAGCGAGCGCCAGGTGCGCGGCTTCCTGGACGCGGAGCTGCCGCTGGGCGCGGTCCTGGAGTTGGACGTGCGATTCCAGCCGGAGACCAGCCGCGGCCGCGCGCAAGTGCGCCCGGCCGCGCAAGATCCGCCGGAGGGGGCGGGCCATGGGTGAGACCAGCCGCGGCCGCACGGAGTTTCAACCCCGGGTGCGTCCAGCCGCGCAAGACGGGGGCGATGATGCCTGAGACCACCACCACCTGCCCGGACTGCGGCACCGTGGTCCGGCTGGACCGCGAGCGGCTGTGCCCCACCTGCGGGTACCCGCTGGCGTTCCTGCGGACGGCGCCGGAGCCGGCCGAGTTCGGCCCCGGGCGCCAGCCGGGTGAGCGCGGCGACGCGACCGGCGTCCTGCGGACCCGGACCGACGGGACCGGCCTGCTGCCGGAGGCGGACATGCCGACGCCGCAGCCGGGCGAGGTCGTCTGCCCGCGCTGCGGGGAGATCAACTCGATGGACCGGATCCGCTGCCAGCGGTGCGGCCTCGAGCTGCGGATGCCGATGCCGCCCCCGCCGCCACCGCTGGAGCCCGCGCCGCCCCCACCGTCGCCGGGGATGCGCCGCTGGGTGCCGCTGATCGGCGCGCTGGTGGTCGCGGCCCTGCTGGTCGGCGGCGCGATCTTCCTCGGCACCCGGGACAACCCCGCGCCCGGCGGCCAGAACCCGCCGGGCGGCGGCCCCGCGGCGGCCGGCCTGGTCCGCGTCGACCCGGCCAGCATCCAGGTCACCGCGTCCAGTACCCACCCCGAGCGCCGCTTCGCGGTCGGGAACCTGCTGGACGGGAACCCCGGCACGGTCTGGCAGAGCGACGGGCGGTCCGGCAGCAACGTCGGCGTGCGCCTGACGTTCCGGTTCTCCGGCGACATCCAGCTGGCGCGGATCACGCTGGTCAACGGGGACGGCCGGTCGGCGCAGGACTACACGAACAACGAGCGGGCGGCCCGGGTGCGGCTCAGCAGCGGCTCCTGGTCGGCCGGATGGGACCTGCGCGACGCGGTCGACCCGCAGGCGCTGGACATCGACACCGGCCCGGTCTCGTCGGTCACCCTCGCGGTCGAGGCCACCTACCCGAGTACCCGTTTCCCGGACCTCGCGATCAGCGAAGTCGCCTTCGACGTCCGCCCATGAGGCCCCCGCCATGATCAAGGCGTCCCTCAAGGGGGGTTCTCCACATTGATGACGCCGTGGGCCTGTGGGCCCGG
>JBBEWH010000272.1:0-1529 GCA_037414955.1 Actinomycetes bacterium KLBMP 9797 | reverse complement strand
CCCCCATAAAAAACGCGCTCCCACCCGGCCTAAACACCAAGCCCCCCCACGCCTTGATCTTGGCGGACCGGCAGCGGGGATAGGAGATAACCGTGATGGCCACGCCGCTCCGGGTGGCCGTGTCGATCGAGTCGATCGCCGCGGCGCCCGGTGACACGTTCACGTTCGACGTCACGGTGCGCAACACCAGCGACATCGTCGAGCACTACGTCGTCGAGATCCTCGGCCTGCCGACCGGCGCGACCACCCGCATCGAGCCGGACATCGCCAAGCTGCGCCCGGGGGAGAGCGCCACCGCCACCGTGCGGCTCGCCGTACCGGAGAACGCGGCCGCGGCCGCCGGCCTCTACACGCTCGGCGTGCTGGTGCGGTCCCGGTACCGGGGCGAGGTCTCGCGCTGCGAGGAGCTGCCGCTGACGCTCGCCGCCGTCGACGACGTGACGGTGCGGGTCGACCCGGAGGTCGCGACCGGCGGCCGCGGCGCCCGGTACACGGTGCAGGTGAGCAACGGCGGCAACCTGCCGGTGCGGCTGGCGCTCGCCGCGTCCGACCCGGAGCGGCGGGTCACGTCCACGTTCGACCCGCCGCTGCTGGACCTGCCGCAGGGCGCCAGCGCCTACGCGTTTCTCGAGGTTCGCGCGCCGGTGCCGTGGAACAAGGAGAAGCAGCGGGTGCTGACCGTCGAGGCGACCGGCGGCGGCACCCGGGGCACCGGTACGGCGACGTTCGTCCAGCAGCCCCGGTTCGCCTCCAAGCTGGTGCGCGCCGCCGGCATGGTCGGCGCGGTCCTGGCCCTCGCCGGCGCCGTGCTCGCCGCCGCCCTGATCGCCCGGCCCGACGACGACCCGCAGCAGCGCAACCAGGTCGCCGGCGAGCCATCGCCGAGCGTCGCCGCCCCGCCGACGGCCGCGCCGCCGACCAGCGCGGCACCGCCGCCGACGAGCGCGCCGCCGACCACCGCGGCCGCGCCGGCGACGACCGGGGCGGCCGCGCCGCAGCCGCGCCGGATCGACGTCACCCGGCCATTCGGCGAACCGGCCAACGGCGTGATCCCCAACGACGCGTTCCGGGAACAGGGCTTCCTGCTGTCCGGGGCGCCGGACCCGGGCGGCCCGGCGGAGTGCGCCGACGCCACCCTGGTCGCGGTCAGCGGCGACGGCAACAGCGGGCGCTCGCTGTCGGCCGCCGACCCGGACGGCACGGCGGCCTGCACCGGTACCGCCGTGCAGATCCGCCCGGTGATATCGGCGCTCGCCATGGAGGTGATCGTCGCCGGTGACGCCCGCACCCGGCAGCTGGTGGTCGTCTACCGCGACCTGTCGCAGTCCGTCGAGAACGACCTGAAGGTGACCGCCGAGGAGCGGCGCGGCGAGATCGACTTCCTGATCGTGCGCGGCCTCCCGGCCGCCGCCGGCGAGCAGCCACCCCCGGTCGAGATCCGCGCCGTCCGCATCACCCCCTAACCATGATCAGGGCGTGGGGCCGCGGGGTGGGACGGCGAGTGGGGGGGCCCGCGAAGCTAGGGTTGG
>JBBEWH010000271.1:0-7066 GCA_037414955.1 Actinomycetes bacterium KLBMP 9797 | reverse complement strand
CCCAACCCCCCCCGGGGCCCCCTACAACTCGTCCCACGTTCGGCGCCCACGCCCTGATCATGAAGGTTGAGGTCCCCCGTCGTGGTCGCTCTCGAAGCCGCCCGAGTCTCCCGGCGCGCCCCCGGGACCAACGGAGGAGCCGGTGTCGTCCCCGCTGGAACGCTGGTCCTTACGCCGCCGCTCGAGGACCAGCGTCCACACCACGATGCCCACCGCCAGAGCGCCGACGACGAGCAATCCGGGAATCTGGGCGGACACCACCGGCTGAGCGTACCGGGGCACGCATCGCGCGCCCCTTCAGCGCCTGACCCCGCCTACGGTGATCGCTACGGGCGGGGGTGTCACGTTGTGGGGTGCTGGCTCGTCCGTCGCCTATGAACGTCTTCCTGTGGATCCTTCAGGGACTGCTCGCCGTGGTGTTCGCCGGCTCGGGGCTGGCGAAGAGCACCATGAGTCGGCAACGCATGCTCGATACCGGACAGACGGGCATCGCGCTGTTCCCCATGCCCGTGGTGCGCGTCACCGCGATCTGCGAGCTGCTCGCCGCGGCTGGTCTGGTGCTGCCGGAAGCGACCGGCGTCGCACCGGTGCTGACGCCGCTGGCGGCCATCGGGCTGTGCGTCGTCATGGTCGGCGCCGCGATCTCCCACGCCCGGCTGCGCGAGCCGCGTAGCGTCGCCGCGAACGCGGCACTGTTCGCGGCGGCCCTGACCGTCGCGATCGGCCGTCTGATGTGACCGACATGGCGCGGCCGTCACGTCAATCTTGACGCCGGAGCGTCGCTATCACGACGGTACGGCGTCAAGATTCACGACGATGGGCGTACCCACATTGGCTGGATCATCTACACGCGGTGTCGGGTCTGAACATCGGCAAGGTCTCGCCGCTGCCGGCCGGATTCGTCATCGTGGGGCAGACGAACAACGCGTCCTGTCCGGGCAGCCTCCCCAACGCCCTGATCATGAGGGTCAAGGGGAGTTCCAGTGGTAGCGGCGTTCGGGGCGGCCGGGAGCGGCGTAGCGCAGCGTGACCCGGGCCTTGCCGGTGTCGTGCAGGTGCTCGAGGTACCGGCGGGCGCTCACCCGGGAGATGCCGACCTGGCTCGCGCACTCGGCGGCCGACAGCGTCCCCGTGGCGGTGCGCAGGGCGTCCTCGACGAGCTGGGCGGTCTCGGCGCTGAGCCCTTTGGGCAGTGCGGCGGTCGCGGTGCGCGCGCTGGCCCGCGCCAGCACCCGGTCCACATCGGCCTGGTCGCGCACCTCGGTCGCGTACATGCCGGTGCGCTGGGCGGCGTACTGCTCCAGCCGGCGCCGCAGGTCGTCGAAGCCGAACGGCTTGAGCAGGTAGTTGATCACGCCCTGGCGCACCGCGCCGCGGACCGCGTCGGCCTCCTTCGCGGCGGTGATGACGAGGACGTCGCAGTCGTGGCCGGCGGTGCGTAGCTGGGCCACGACGTCGAGGCCGAAGATGTCGGGCAGGTAGAGGTCGAGCAGCACCAGGTCGGGGCGCAGCTCGCGGACCGCGGTCAGGGCGTCCTGCCCGGTGTGCGCGGCGCCGACGACCTCGAAGCCGGCCACGCGCTCGACGAATCCACAGTGGATACGCGAGACCATGAAGTCGTCGTCGACGACGAGTACGCGGATCATGCGGAGACCCTTTCGGCAGAGCCAACCGTCAGCCGGGCGGTGAACATCGCGCCGGCCGCCGTGTTGGTGACGGCCACCTCGCCGCCGTGACGCTTGCAGACCAGCCGGGTCAGCGCCAGCCCGATGCCGCGCTCGCCGCCCTGCGCCGCCTTGGTGGTGAACCCGTGCGAGAACACCTCCTGCGCCAGCTCCGGCGCCACGCCCGGGCCGGAGTCCCGGACCACGATCTCCACTGTGGACCGGTCCTGGCGGATCTCCACCTCCACCCACGCCCCGGCCTCCCCATGGTCAGGGCGTCCCTCACGCTGTTCTAACGACGTGAAGGACGCCTTGATCATGGAGGCCGCCGCCGCAGCGCCGGCGGCCGCGTCGACCGCGTTGTCGACCAGGTTGCCGACCACCGTGGCCACGTCGGCGGAGTCGGCGGCCGGCAGGCGGTCCAGCGACGTGCGCTCGGAGATGCGCAGCTGGACCCGGCTCTCCGCGGCCTGCGCGGACTTGGCCATCAGCAGGGCGGCGACCGCCGTGTCGTGGACCCGGCTGGTGAGCGTGAGGTCGAGCGACTCGCGGTGCCGGGCGAGCGTGTCCACGTACCGGACCACCTCGTCGTGCTCGCCGAGCTGGATGAGGCCGGAGATGGTGTGCAGTTGGTTGGCGAACTCGTGCGCCTGCGCCCGCAGCAGCTCGGTGGAGCTGCGGAACGAGCCCAGCTCGCGCTCCAGCTGTGCCAGCTCGGTGCGGTCGCGCAGGGTGGTGACCGAGCCGAGCCGCCGGCCGTCCTTGGTGACGCTCATCCGGTTCATCACCAGCACCCGGCCGCGCCGCAGCACTACCTCGTCCCGCGAATCATCCGCCGCGCCAGCCCGGTCGGCCGCGCCAGCCCGGTCGGCCGCGCCAGCCCGGTCCGCGGCGCCCGCCGCGTCCGCGGAGCCGACGAGGACATCCCGCAACCGGCCCGACACGCCCAACTCCGACAGGCTCTTGCCGACGCTGTCCTCCGGCAGGTCCAGCAGCGTCCGCCCGACGGCGTTCACGAGCGTGACGCGCTGGTGCGGGTCCAGCGCGATGACGCCCTCGGCGATGCCGTACAGCATGGCCTCCCGGTGCTCGGCGAGCCCGGCGATCTCGCGCGGCTCCAGGCCCAGGGTCTGCCGCTTGATCCGGCGGGCCAGCAGCCACGATCCGATCAGCCCGAGGAGGCTGGCGATGCCCAGGTAGATGACCAGATTGCCGGAGGCGTTCCGGGCCCGCTGCCAGATCGTGGGGGCGGCCTCGCCGATCATCACGGTGCCGATCTGCTGGTACTTGTTGTGCTCCTCCCTTCCGAGCACCGGGACCTGGGCCACCAGCTCGCGGGCACCGTCGATCCGCAGCTCGCCGGACCAGCCCCGGCCCTCGGCGACCCTCGGGTCGCCGAGCGGCAGCCGCGTGCGTACCAGAAGGGGGTTGGTCGAGCTGACCACGACGCCGCGGGCGTCGGCGACGGTGACCGAGCTGACCGCGGACTGGGTCCGGATGGTCTGCACGAGCGGCGCCAGCGTCTCGCCCGGCGCCGGCCCGTCGAGCTGGGTCCGGGTGAGCGGGTTGTCGGCGAGCTGCTCGGCGAGCGCGGTCACCCGGCGGCCCTCGACCCGGGTGAAGGCCGCGGCCGACTGGGCGATCGACAGCGCGGCCACCGCCAGGAGGACGAGCACGACGATCGCGAGTTGGAGCGCGAGCAGCTGGCCGGCGAGCGTCGGCCGCCGCCGGGAGATCACGACCACAATGAACTTAACCTTCGCTGTTGACACAACGCAGACGTGACCTGCGTCGCAGGTCCACCATCATCGCGCCAGCCTCTCTCGAAACGAAAGAGAAACCGCGATGAAAACTTTGCCTAAGGTGCTGCTAGGCGTGGCGGCGGTGCTCGCGACCAGCGCGTGCGGCGCCACCGCGGACGACGGGGACACAAGCGGCACATCTAGCGACAAACCGGTCAGCGGCCTCCGCGTGATGGTGCCCAACAGCCCGGGCGGCGGGTACGACACCACGGCCCGCGTGATCGCCAAGGTGATGGAAGACAACAAGATCGCTTCCGGCGTGGAGGTGTTCAACCTGTCCGGCGCCGGCGGCACCGTCGGCCTGCAGCGCACCGTCAACGAGAAGGGCAACGGCAAGCTCGCGATGCAGATGGGGCTGGGCGTCGTCGGCGCGTCCTACACCCAGAAGTCGCCCGCGAAGCTCACCCAGACCACCCCGCTCGCCAAGGTCGTCGAGGAACCGGGCGCGATCGTCGTACCCAAGAACTCGCCCTACCAGAGCATCGGCGACCTGGTGTCCGCCTGGAAGGCGGACCCGAAGAAGGTCGCGGTCGGCGGCGGGTCGTCGCCGGGCGGACCCGACCACCTGCTGCCCATGCAGCTGGCCAAGGCCGTGGGGGTCGACCCCAAGCAGGTCAACTACGTCTCGTACGACGGCGGCGGCGAGCTGCTGCCGGCGATCCTCGGCGGCAAGGTCGCGTTCGGGGCCAGCGGCGTGGGCGAGTTCCTCGACCAGGTCGAGGCCGGTCAGGTCCGCGTCCTCGCGGTCACCAGCGAGCAGCGGCTGGACGCGGTCAAGGACGTGCCGACCCTCAAGGAGTCCAGCGTCGACCTGGTCTTCACGAACTGGCGCGGCATCGTCGCACCGCCGGAGATCTCCGACGCCGACAAGCAGACCTGGGTCGAGGTGCTCACCGCGATGCACGACACCGACGCCTGGAAGCAGGAACTGACCAAGCACGGCTGGACCGACGCGTTCGTCACCGGCGACCAGTTCGCCACGTTCCTGACCGAGCAGGACAAGGCCGTCGCGGAGATCCTGACCGGTCTGGGCTTGACATGAGCGTCGAGGCGGAGGTGCGGGA
Organism: Actinomycetes bacterium KLBMP 9797; assembly: GCA_037414955.1. Classification (GTDB taxonomy): domain Bacteria; phylum Actinomycetota; class Actinomycetes; order Mycobacteriales; family Micromonosporaceae; genus Phytohabitans. The sequence continues at coordinate 2,536 of JBBEWH010000271.1, read as the reverse complement.
CCGGGCCCCGGCCCGGGACCGCGCCCAGTACGGGGTCTGCGCCTTCCTCGCCCTGGTGGGTGCGCTGGTCATCGTGGATGCCCTGCGCACCAGCCAGGCCACCAGCAGCAACGACCCGATCGGGCCGCGCCCGGTGCCGATCCTGCTCGGCATCCTGCTGCTCGTGGTCGCCGCCGTCTACGCCGTCGACGTCGCCCGCGGCGGCACCGGCGAGCCGGAGGGCGGCGAGGACGTCGACCTCACCTCCCGGATCGACTGGCGCACCGTGCTGCTGCTGATGGCCGCGTTCGCGGTCAACGCGGTGCTGATCGAGCCGCTCGGCTGGGTGATCAGCGGCTCGCTGCTGTTCTGGGGCGCGGCGTTCGCGCTTGGCAACCGGCGCTACCTGCTGACCGCCGGGGTCGCGGTCGCGCTCGCGCTGATCACGTTCTACGGGTTCGCCATCGGCCTCGGGGTGAGCCTGCCCGCCGGCATCCTCCAAGGAATCCTATGAAGCACGCGCCGCGTTTCCGCGGGGGTCCCGCATGATCGAGAATCTGACCAGCCTGCTCGACGGGTTCGCGCAGGTCGTCACGCCGACGAACCTGCTGATCGCGCTCGTCGGCGTCACGGTCGGCACGGCCGTTGGCGTGCTGCCCGGCATCGGCTCGGCGATGACCGTCGCGCTGCTGCTGCCGCTGACCTACGGCATGGAGCCGACCCAGGCGTTCATCATGTTCGCCGGCATCTTCTACGGCGGCATGTACGGCGGCTCCACCACGTCGATCCTGCTCAACACGCCCGGCGAGTCCTCGTCGATGGTCACCGCCATCGAGGGCAACAAGATGGCCAAGGCCGGCCGCGCCGCGCAGGCGCTGGCCACCGCCGCCATCGGGTCGTTCGTCGCCGGCACCATCGGTACGATCCTGCTCGTCCTGGTCACCCCGCCGCTGGTGACGTTCGCGATCAACCTCGGCGCCCCGGACTACCTGGCCATCATGGTGCTCGCGTTCGTCGCCGTCAGCGCCGTGCTGGGCGCGTCCCGGGTACGGGGCTTCGCCGCCCTCCTACTCGGCCTGGTGATTGGCCTCGTCGGCCTCGACCGGGTCACCGGCCAGCCGCGCCTGACGTTCGACGTCCCGCAGCTCGCCGACGGCATCGACGTGGTCGTCGTCGCGGTCGGCATCTTCGCCGTCGGCGAGACCCTGTGGGTGGCCGCCCACCTGCGCCGCACCGCCGGCAGCGTCATCCCGGTCGGGCGTCCCTGGATGGGCCGCGACGACTGGCGCCGCTCCTGGCGGCCGTGGCTGCGCGGTACCGCCCTCGGCTTCCCGTTCGGCGTCATGCCGGCCGGCGGCGCCGAGATCCCCACGTTCCTGTCCTACGCGACCGAGAAGAAGCTCACCAAGCACCCCGAGCAGTTCGGCAAGGGCGCCATCGAGGGCGTCGCCGGCCCGGAGGCCGCCAACAACGCGTCCGCGGCGGGCACGCTCGTGCCGATGCTCGCGCTCGGACTGCCCACCAACGCCACCGCCGCCGTGATGCTGGCGGCTTTCCAGGGGTACGGGATACAGCCCGGCCCGCTGTTGTTGGAGCGCGAGCCGGCTCTGGTGTGGACACTGGTGGCCAGCCTGTTCGTGGGTAACCTGCTGCTGCTCGTGCTCAACCTGCCGCTCGCGCCGCTGTGGGCGCGGTTGCTGCGGATCCCCCGCCCCTACCTGTACGCGGGCATCCTGTTCTTCGCCTCGATGGGCGCGTACGCGGTCAACGCCCAGCCGTTCGACCTGTTCCTGCTGCTGGCGCTGGGGCTGATCGGCTTCGGCATGCGCCGCTTCGGCCTGCCGATCCTGCCGCTGCTGGTCGGCGTGATCCTCGGGCCGATGGCCGAGCGGCAGGGCCGCATGGCGCTGCAACTGTCCGGCGGGGACCTGTCCGGCCTGCTCGGCGGCCCGGTGTCCTATGTGGTCTACGTGGCGCTCGCCGTGATCCTCGCCTGGCCCTTGATCCGCCGTGCCTTCGGCACCGACAAGATCAAGGCGTCCCTGTAGTCGTTATGGCTACGTGAGGGACGCCTTGATCATGAACGGTGCAGCAGGTGGCGGACGCCGGTCTCCCAGTGCACCAGCTGGTCGGCGAACAAGGCGGCGGCGATCCGTCGGGCCGGATCCAGCACCGGAAACCGGCTCCTCGGCGAGGTCGTGCGGCAGGCCCGCGGCCGACAGCCGGCGGGCGACGTCGGCCAGCCAGTCCCGCATCGTCGCCTGGAACTCTTGGTCAAGCCGGTCGGCCGCACCTCGCAGCGCCGTCTCGGCGGCCAGCTCCGCGTCGACCTGCTCCCGCGCCCGGTCGGCCGCTGCCTTGATTCTCTTCCAAACCCATCACCCACCACACTGGCAAGCGACCGGCCGGTACGCAACGGCCGTCAGTCCGACACCACCCTCAGGAAGCGAGGCGAGATCGAGACAACTGTGCGACAGTTGCCCTGTTCTTCGCGCATCGACAGGGCCACATTCGCACAGGTGTCTCGATATCCCCTCACTTCCATGGGTCCGCGGGC
>JBBEWH010000270.1:0-9703 GCA_037414955.1 Actinomycetes bacterium KLBMP 9797 | reverse complement strand
GATTTTCCTTGATCGGCGCGTCGCGCGGGCGGCGGTGCCGGCCCGCGCGTCGGGTGAGCTACATGAGGGACGCCTTGATCACGGGTAGCGGTCCTGCCATGCGAGATCGACGCAACTGTGCGACTGTTGCCCTGTCTGGACACTGTGGACAGGGCAACAGTCGCACAGTTGCCGCTGTGGCCGGCGTGGCGGTATGCGGGCTGGCGGACAAAGCGGGCGAATCGGGGCGCGTGGCCGCAGCAGGGGCGGATCTTGGCGTGCGGGCGTCGTCCTGGCGGTGGCGGCGAGCCAAGATCTGTCCATGCGTGTGTGTACGCGTTTCGTCACAGAGGCGAGGTAGGTTTTCTCCAAGAGAAGTTGAGGAGGGGCACCACATGGCAACTCGTGACAGTGGCGGTCAGTCCCAGTCTGGAAAGGCGCGCCGCGACCAGGAGGTCGACGAGGTCGCGCCCGAGGTCGACCCGGAGGTCGCCGAGCGGCACGCGGAGATCACCGAGGACGTCGACGACCTCCTCGACGAGATCGACGCCGTCCTCGAGGAGAACGCCGAGGAATTCGTGAGGGGTTACGTCCAAAAAGGGGGGGAATAGAGCTAAATGTTCGATTCGCCCCAGGCTGGAGTCCCGGGGCGAAGCACTGCTCATGTCCTTAAGACGCTGCGCCCATATCTCCTGTGGCGTAGCTGACCAGAACACGTCCGGCCACGGTCCCGCCACCCGCTTGGTGGCGGGATAGTCTGCTCCAACGGCACCGGCGACGGTGAGGGTCTCAACGACAACCTGAAGGGAAGCACGTGCCAGCGGGTTTTGATCCATCCGGGCGTCTACCGGCTTTTTTCACCGAGACGGGGACGTCGTCCTTCACGCAGTTTCTGAGCGTGGCCGCACCCGAGCTGCTGCCCGGCCGCCGGCCGCTGCCCCCTGGTTACTCGGCCGACCTGGGCCCGCACGCCACCACCGTGGTCGCGATCGTGTGCGACGGCGGCGTGGTGATGGCGGGTGACCGGCGCGCCACCGCCGGCAACATGATCGCGAGCCGCGACATCGAGAAGGTCCACCCCGCCGACCCGCACTCGTTGGTCGGCATGGCCGGCGCCGCGGGCATCGGCATCGAGCTGATCCGGCTGTTCCAGGTGGAGCTCGAGCACTACGAGAAGATCGAGGGCGTCCAGCTCTCGCTGGAGGGCAAGGCCAACCGGCTGGCCGCGATGGTCCGCAACAACCTGGGCGCGGCGATGCAGGGCCTCGCCGTGGTGCCGCTGTTCGCGGGCTTCGACCTGGGCGCGTCGGATCCGGCGAAGGCGGGCCGCATCTGGAGCTTCGACGTCGCGGGCGGCATCTACGAGGAGACCGGCTACGACGGCATCGGCTCGGGGTCGCTGTTCGCGAAATCGGCGCTGAAGAAGCGATACCGGCCGGGGCTGTCGGTCGACGACACCGTGACGCTGGCGGTCGAGGCGCTCTACGACGCGGCCGACGACGACACGGCGACGGGCGGCCCGGACCTGACGCGCAAGATCTACCCTGTGGTGATGACGGCGACCGCCGAGGGCACCCGCCGGTTCACCGACGCCGAGACCGCGACGGTCGCCGAAGCCGTGGTGGCCCGTCGGATGGAAAACATCGGCGGCTAGCTAGCACCCCCCGGATCAGACTTAAGGAGACGCGCCCGCCGTGGCTATGCAGTTCTACGCCTCGCCCGAACAGATCATGCGCGACCGTTCGGAGCACGCCCGCAAGGGGATCGCCCGCGGTCGCAGCGCCGTCGTGCTGTCGTACGAGGGTGGTGTCCTGTTCGTCGCCGAGAACCTGACCTCGCTGCGCAAGGTCAGCGAGATCTACGATCGCATCGGGTTCGCCGCCGTGGGCCGCTACAACGAGTTCGAGAACCTGCGCCGCGCCGGCGTGCGGATGGCCGACCTCAACGGCCTGCAGTACGACCGGCGGGACGTCACCGGCCGGGCGATCGCCAACGCCTACGCGCACGCCCTGGGCGCGATCTTCACCGAGCAGGTGAAGGCGTATGAGGTGGAGATCTGCGTCGCCGAGGTGGGCGACGCGCCCGAGTCCGACGAGCTGTACCGGATCACCTACGACGGCTCGGTGCAGGACGAGCCGGGGTTCATGGCGATGGGCGGTCAGTCGGAGTCGATCGCCGGTGTGCTGAAGGCGACGCACCAGCGTGGCCAGTCGCTGCGGGACGCGCTGGCGCTGGCGGTGAAGGCGCTGGGCAGTGTCGGTGGCGAGGGCGGCGCGGCGCGCACCATCGGCGCCGACCAGCTGGAGGTGGCGCTGCTGGATCGGGCGCGGGCCGGCCGCACGTTCCGCCGCATCACCGGCGCCGCGCTGACCGCGCTGCTCCAGCCGGCGAGCGCGGCCACCGAGACGCCGGAGACGCCAGCGGTCACCGAAACGCCGGAGCCGCCGAGCGCGGAGCCCACGGACAAATAGCCCGCGACGAGTAGTCCGCGAGAAGCAGCCCGCGAGAACCAGCCACCCAGCAGTAGCCCCATGATCAAGGCGTCCTTCAAGTAGCTATAACGACTTGAAGGACGCCTTGATCATGAGTGGGTGCGAAGCGCCCGCGCGCATGAAGAGCGGACGCTAGAGCCAGCGGCGGACGAGGCGCCAGTACCCGGCCATGGCCGCGTTGAGGACGCCCACGCCGGGCGGGTTGATCAGCGGCGTGTCGAACCGGTAGGTCAGCACCCGCATCCACTCCCGGTCCGGCACCTGCCGCTCGGCCTGCAGCTCCCGCCGGCGCGCCCGCAGATGCGCCCGGTGCCGCCACAACCAGCCATAGCCGCGCAGCTTGTCGCGCAGCCAGCCCTCCTTGAGCGCCAGCAGCATCATCACGCCCTCGAGCGCGAGCAGCGGTGCCCCCAGCAGCAGCAGGGATCGGGTGCCCCACACGGTGCCCAGGAACATGAGCCGGTTCCGCTCGATGAGGTAGAACTTGAAGCTGACCCGGCTGAACTCGTATCCGTGCAGCGCGACCGCGTCCGGCGCGTTGAGCACCCGCAGGCCCATCCGCCAGGTGCGGATGGCGATCTCGGCGTCCTCGACGTACGCGAAGTAGTGCGGGTCGAAGCCGCCCAGCCGCTCCCAGTGCGCGCGGCGCATGACCACGAAGGCGCCCATCGCGCCAGCGGTCTCGGTGGGTTCGGTGCGGGTGTCGCGCTCCCGGAAGCCGCCGACCCAGCTGACGCCGAGCACGTGCACCTCGTTGCCGCGCGAGTTGAGCAGGTCGGGCTCGTCGGCGAGGCGGACCGCGCCGGCGGCGATGCCCACGGTGGGGTCGCCGAGGATCTCCACGAGCCGGGCCAGCGCGGTGGGCTCGACGATCGCGTCGCCGTTGACCAGCGCCACGTACTCGCCGGTGGCGGCGGCCGCGCCGAGGTTGCAGCCGGCGGAGTAGCCGACGTTCTCGCCGGTGCCGGCCATCACCACGCCGGGCAGGGACCGCAGCATGGGCAGGTCGGGGTTGGTGCAGCCGTTGTCGACGAGCACCACCTCGACGTCGACCTTGACCGACGCGAGCAGCGCCTCCACGGACCGGCGCAGCAGTGGCTCGTCGCGCCAGGCCAGCACCACCGCACTGACGCGGGGCAGGTCAGACACCCGGGCGGACCTCCAGGTAGGCAGCGAGCATCGTTTCCCAGTCTGCCATCGGCGGCAGGCCGGCGCGCGTCCAACGCGCGTGGCCGAGCACGCTGTAGGCGGGCCGGGGCGCCGGTCGGGGGTACCGGTCGCTGGTGGTGGGCCGGACCCGCGCCGGGTCGAGGCCGCGGTGCGCGAACACCGCGCGCGCCAGCCCGTACCAGGTGGTCTCGCCGCTCGCGGTGCCGTGGTAGACGCCGGCCGGCGCCGCCGGGGCGAGGGCCAGCGCCACCAGGCGCTCGGCCAGGGCGTACGACCAGGTGGGCTGGCCGCGCTGGTCGTCGACCACGTCGAGGTGGTCGCGCTCGCCGGCGAGCCGGAGCATGGTGTGGACGAAGTTGGGCCCGTGCGCGCCGTACAGCCACGCGGTCCGCACCACGTAGCCGCCGGCCGCCAGCACGGCCCGCTCGCCCACGAGCTTGCTCCGCCCGTACGCGTTGATCGGGTCGGTCGGCGCGTCCTCCGGGTACGGCGTGGTGGCGTCCCCGCGGAACACGTAGTCGGTGGACACATGGATGAGGCGGGCGCTGGCCCGGGCCAAATTGGCGACGCCGGTGCCGTTGACCGCGGTGGCCTCGGCCTCGCGCGTCTCGGCGCCGTCGACGTCGGTCCACGCGGCGGCGTTGAGCACCACGTCGTGGCCGGCCACCGCGGCGTCGACCGCGGCGGCGTCGGTGACGTCCAGCTCCGCCCGGGTCAGGGCGGTGACCTTGGCGTCCGCGCGAAGGTCCAACACCGCCAGCAGGTCCTGCCCGAGCATCCCACCGGCGCCGGTGACAAGGAATCGAGTCATCGCTTCAGCGGCTCCCACCAGGCGCGGTGGTCGCGGTACCACTGCACGGTCTCGGCGAGCCCGTGCTCGAGGTCGACCGTCGGCGCGTACCCCAGCTCCTGACTGATCTTGCTGATGTCGAGGCTGTAGCGGCGGTCGTGGCCCTTGCGGTCGGTGACCGGGGTGACCCGGTCCCAGCCGGCGCCGCAGGCGGCGAGCAACCGGCCGGTGAGCTCCTTGTTGGTGAGCTCGGTGCCGCCGCCGATGTGGTAGACCTCGCCCGGCCGGCCCTTGTCCTGGACGAGCGCGATGCCCCGGCAGTGGTCGCGCACGTGCAGCCAGTCGCGGACGTTGCCGCCGTCGCCGTAGAGCGGCACCGTGCCGCCGTCCAGCAGGTTGGTCACGAACAGCGGGATGACCTTCTCGGGGAACTGGTAGTGCCCGTAGTTGTTCGAGCAGCGGGTGACCACCACGTCCATGCCGTGGGTGCGGAAGTAGGCCAGCGCGAGCAGGTCGGAGCCGGCCTTGGAGGCCGAGTACGGCGAGTTCGGCGCGAGCGGCCAGTCCTCGGTCCAGGACCCGTTCTCGATCGACCCGTACACCTCGTCGGTGGACACGTGCACGAACCGGCCGGTGCCGTGCCGCAGCGCCGCGTCCAGCAGGGTCTGGGTGCCCAGCACGTTGGTGGTGACGAACGGCGCGGCGCCCTCGATCGACCGGTCGACGTGCGACTCGGCCGCGAAGTGCACGACCACGTCGTGCTCGCGCACGGTCGCGTCGACCACGGCCGGGTCGCAGATGTCGCCCTGGACGAACCGCAGGCGCGGGTCGTCGCGTACCGGTTCGAGGTTGGCCAGGTTGCCGGAGTAGGTCAGCTTGTCCAGGACGGTGACCGCGCTCGGCGCGGTGACCGGCAGGTTGCCGCGCAGCAGCTCGCGGACGTACTCCGACCCGATGAACCCGGCGCCGCCGGTGACGAGGACTCTCACGGGTCCCGGAGTCTACGCGAGTGCGGAAAATATGTAGGGTGCCAGGGTGCGCGGAATCCTTCTCGCCGGTGGCACCGGCTCCCGGCTCTGGCCGATCACCAAGGCCGTGTCCAAGCAGCTGATGCCGGTCTTCGACAAGCCGATGGTCTATTACCCGCTCGCCACGCTGGTCATGGCGGGGGTGCGGGAGATCCTGATCATCACCACCCCGGACGACCAGGAGCAGTTCCGGCGGCTCCTGGGCGACGGGTCGCAGTGGGGCCTCCGGCTGGAGTACGCGGCGCAGGCGCGGCCTGAGGGCATCGCGCAGGCGTTCCTGATCGGCGAGGAGTTCCTCGCCGGCGAGCCGGCCGCGCTGATCCTGGGCGACAACATCTTCCACGGCGGCGGCCTCGGGCAGCAGCTCGCCGCGCACTCCCACCCGGTGGGCGGGCGGGTGTTCGCGTACCCGGTGGCCAACCCGGAGGCGTACGGCGTGGTCGAGTTCGACGGCGACGGCCGGGTGCTCTCGATCGAGGAGAAGCCGGCGCGCCCGAAATCCCGGTATGTGGTACCCGGGCTGTACTTCTACGACGGCCGGGTCGTCGACATCGCCCGCGAGCTCAAGCCCAGCGACCGGGGCGAGCTGGAGATCACCGCGGTCAACGAGGCCTACCTGCGGCTCGGCGAGCTGTCCGTGACCGTGCTCGACCGCGGCACCGCCTGGCTGGACACCGGCACGTTCGCGTCGCTCATGCAGGCGTCCGAGTTCGTGCGGGTCATCGAGGAGCGGCAGGGCTTCAAGATCGGCTGCGTGGAGGAGGTGGCGTGGCGGGCCGGCTTCCTCGACGACGAGGCGCTGCGGGCCCTGGCCGGGCCGCTCACCAAGAGCGGGTACGGGCAATATCTGCTGAGCTTGCTGGAGGACGAGCGCCGGTAGTTGCGCTTCCGGTGTCCGGTTTGAAAGGGTGACCGCCGTGCCTGACACGGAACGTGAATCGAAGCCCGGCACCGAGGGTGTCGACTACACCGACCGGCTACAACGCGTCACCGGCGCGCGTTGGAAGCAGGTCCTGGACGTGCAGCGGCCCTATCGGTGGAACATTCGCCGGCTGAACCTCGGCCGCACCCTCGACGTCGGTTGCGGTCTCGGCCGCAACCTCGCCCACCTGGGCGGCAACGGGGTGGGCGTCGACCACAACCCCACCTCGATCGCGGTCGCGCGGGCGCAGGGCCTGGAGGCGTACACGACCGACGAGTTCTTCTCGACCGACCGCACGCACACCTTCGACTCGATGCTCGCCGCGCACCTGCTGGAGCACCTGCCGGAGGCGGACGCGCGCAAGATCGTCGAGTCCTACCTGCCGTGCGTGAAGCCGGGCGGCACGGCCGTGTTCATCACGCCCCAGGAGCGCGGGTACGCCAGCGACGCGACGCACGTGCGGTTCGTCGGCTTCCAGGAGGCCGCGGCGATGTGCCGCGACATGGGGATGACGGTCGTGAAGCAGTACTCGTTCCCGTTCCCGCGGTTCATGGGCAAGATCTTCACGTACAACGAGTTCGTCACGGTGGCGCGCCTGCCTCACGAAACTCCGCCCGTGGAGTGACGGTAAGGGCCTGAAGACAGATAGTGTCTGTGCATGGAACGGCGAATCTTCGGGCTCGAGACCGAATACGGCGTCACCTGTACGTACCGTGGCCAACGACGACTCTCCCCCGACGAGGTGGCGCGTTACCTGTTCCGCCGGGTGGTGTCCTGGGGGCGGTCCAGCAACGTCTTCCTGCGCAACGGCGCCCGGCTCTACCTCGACGTGGGCTCCCACCCGGAGTACGCGACGCCCGAGTGTGACTCGGTCGCCGACCTGGTGGCCCACGACCGCGCCGGCGAGCGCATCCTCGAAGGGCTTCTCGTCGACGCCGAGAAGCGCCTGCACGACGAGGGCATCGCCGGCGAGATCTACCTGTTCAAGAACAACACCGACTCGGCCGGCAACTCGTACGGCTGTCACGAGAACTACCTCGTCTCCCGGCACGGCGAGTTCGGTCGGCTCGCCGACGTGCTCATCCCGTTCCTGGTGACGCGGCAGCTGATCTGCGGCGCCGGCAAGGTGCTCCAGACCCCGCGCGGCGCCGTCTACTGCCTGTCGCAGCGGGCCGAGCACATCTGGGAGGGCGTCTCCTCGGCCACCACCCGCAGCCGGCCCATCATCAACACGCGGGACGAGCCGCACGCCGACGCCGAGCGCTACCGCCGGCTGCACGTCATCGTCGGCGACTCGAACATGAACGAGGTCACCACGCTGCTCAAGGTGGGCACCGCCGACATCGTGCTGCGGATGATCGAAGCCGGCGTGGTGATGCGTGACCTGTCGCTGGAGAACCCGATCCGGGCCATCCGCGAGGTGTCCCACGACATCACCGGCCGGCGCAAGGTGCGGCTCGCCTCCAACAAGGAGGTCAGCGCGCTGGAGATCCAGCAGGAATACCTCTCGAAGGCCGCCGAGTTCGTCGAGCGGCGCGGCGGCGACCAGGTCGCCAAGCGCGTGGTCGAGCTGTGGGGCCGGGTGCTGCGCGCGGTCGAGACCGGCGACCTCGAGCCGGTGTCCCGCGAGATCGACTGGGTGACCAAGCTGCGGCTCATCGAGCGCTACCAGGAGAAGCACGACCTGCCGCTGTCGCACCCGCGGATCGCCCAGATGGACCTCGCCTACCACGACCTGCGGCGCGGCCGCGGGCTGTACGGGCTGCTGGAGCGGCGCGGCCAGGTCGACCGGATCGCCACCGACCTGGAGATCTTCGAGGCGAAGGAGACGCCGCCGCAGACCACGCGGGCGCGGCTGCGCGGCGAGTTCATCCGGCACGCGCAGGAGAAGCGGCGCGACTTCACCGTCGACTGGGTGCACCTGAAGCTCAACGACCAGGCGCAGCGCACGGTGCTCTGCAAGGACCCGTTCCGCGCCTACGACGAACGCGTCGAACGCCTGATCGCGTCCATGTAACTCCCATGATCAAGGCGTCCTTCACGTAGTTCTCACTACGTGAAGGACGCCTCGATCATGAGGTGGTCAGCTCAAGACGATGAGGGCGATCCACGCGACCAGGAAGGCGCCGAGCGTCGCCGCCAGCACCCACGTGGGTACGGTGTATTCGCCGCGCCGGTTACGCGCTATCTCATCGGCGATCTTGTCGCGGCGGCGCTGATACCAGCCGCGTCGAGGTGTGTCGTCCATGGCAGCCCGAGCGTACTCCCGCCGCCCCGGCGAGCCGAGTCGGGCGTGCACAGTCGGGCGTGCACAAGAGTGGCCGCCACACCGTGAGTCCCCCGTGATGCGAGCCTGTTCGTGGCGCAACACGGCTGAAATCCCTGGTACCCAGACTCGACACGATCCGTCGGAGTCCCGGAGGAGCGCCGTCTATGTCTTACGTGAACCCCGCAGAACTCGCCACCAAGATGATCGACGCGGGCGAGGCCAAAGCCTTCATGTCGACACGCGACACGCTGATCCGGGCGTACATGGCCGGCGCGATCCTCGCGCTCGCCGCCGCGTTCGCGGTCACGGTCAGCGTGCAGACGGGGCAGCCGATCATCGGTGCCATCCTGTTCCCGGTCGGCTTCTGCATGCTGTACCTGCTGGGTTTCGACCTCCTGACCGGCGTCTTCACGCTGGTGCCGCTCGCCTGGATCGACAAGCGACCCGGTGTGCGGCTGCGCTCGGTCCTGCGCAACTGGGGTCTGGTCTTCGTCGGCAACTTCGCCGGCGCGCTGACCGTGGCCCTCATGATGGCCGTGATCTTCACGTTCGGCTTCTCCGTCGACCCGAACGAGGTCGGCCGGGCGATCGGCACGATCGGCGAGAGCCGCACGGTCGGGTACGCCGAGCACGGCGCCGCCGGGATGCTGACGCTCTTCATCCGGGGCGTCCTGTGCAACTGGATGGTCTCCACCGGCGTCGTCGCCGCGATGATGTCGACGTCCGTGTCCGGCAAGGTGATCGGCATGTGGATGCCGATCCTCGTGTTCTTCTACATGGGTTTCGAGCACTCGATCGTGAACATGTTCCTGTTCCCGTCCGGCTTGATGCTCGGCGGTGACTTCTCGCTCGGTGACTACTTCCTGTGGAACGAGATCCCGACGGTGGTCGGCAACCTGGTCGGCGGCCTGACGTTCGTCGGTCTGACGCTGTACGCGACGCACGTCCGCACCGCCGCGCCCCGCACCCCGTCGACCCCGGCCTCCCTCAACGGCGCCCGCGAAAAGGTCCCCGCCCGCTAACCCTTTCCCCATGATCAAGGCGTCCCTCACG
>JBBEWH010000269.1:0-20117 GCA_037414955.1 Actinomycetes bacterium KLBMP 9797 | reverse complement strand
TTATAACGACGTGAGGGACGCCTTGATCATGGGTGGAGCAGGGCGGCGGCGTGGCGGCCGGCGGCGGCGGCCGTGAGGAAGTAGGCGTGGTCCGCGTCGAGGCCTCTGCCCATCGTGGACAGTGGCACGGGCGACTCGCGCAGCGCGGCGTCCAGCCCGTCGACGGTCACCTTGACGATGCGGTGCCGGGTGCCGAGCCCGCCGAGATCGAGGTCGAGCCCGTCCGGCACGGGGATGTCGGCGGGGGCGAGCGCCACCCGGCCGTACGCGGTCCGGCTGTGGTGGGACACGCCGCGGTGCCGCGGCCGCGCGTCGGCCGCGGAGACGCGCAGCGACGCGACCGGCCGGCCGCCGAGGATCGCGGCGGCGTTGACCGCCTCGCCGGCGGCGACGCCGGAGAAACCCCAGCGGGTACCGGTGCCGAGGTTGCCGGGGCCCTGCGCCACGACGGTCACGTCGGCCCGCAACACGTGCCGGGCCGCGAGAAGTCCACTGTGTACCGTCGTGGCCTCCAGGTCGCCGCCGAACGCCTGACCGACGGTGACGGTGCCGGCGAGCACGCCGCGCAGCCCGTCGAGGGTGCGGGAGAACCAGGCGGGCAGCGCGCCGCCGTCGGTCATCACGTAGGCGACCCGGGCGTCCGGCGCGTCGCGGTGGACGCCGGCGAGGATCGCGGGCAGCGCGGAGTGCAGGTCGGCGACCACCACCACCGCGCCGGCCAGGTCGTCGTCCTCGAAGAGTGCGCGGTGCGGCGACGCCTCCTCGTCCACGCCGAGCGTGATGGCCTGCGACGGCGTGTACCGGGCCTTCACCAGGTGGCCGGCGGCGCGGGTGGTGCCGTCGTCGAGCGGGTCTGGCGGCAGCCGGTCCGGGATGGCCACCACCAGCGCGTACCCGCCGGTGCCCAGCCCCATGAGCTGCGCGCCGACGTTGAGCACCACCCGGTCCCCGACCACCGGCTCACCCACGAGCAGCGGGTAGGCGAGCGCCTTGACCGACGAGTCATCCACGAGAACGGAGAGCGTGACCGCGCCGTGCCACGCGGGCCCCAGCGCCGTCACGGTCCCCGACCGCCACCGAATCACGCCCGACACGGTACCGCCTCCCATGATCAAGGCGTCCTTCACGTCGTTAGAGCTACGTGAGGGACGCCTTGATCAGGGGGATGGGCGGTGGGTGGGGTCGAGGAAGACGTAGCGGATGCCGGCGTACCGGGCGGCGAGCCGGCGCTCGGCCTCGTCGGCGGCGGCCTCGATGTCGGCGCCGGTGGCCTCGTCGGCGAAATCGACCTTCGCGGCGACCAGCACCTCGGTCGGGCCGAGCTGCATGGTCAGGAGCGTGTCGACCCGTTCGACGGTGGGCAGGGCGGCGAGCTCCGCGGCGATCTGCTCGCGCAGCTTGGCCGGCACGGCCTGCCCGACCAGCAGCGACACGTTGCTGCGGGCCAGTGTGGCGGCCACTACGAGCAGCAGCAGGCCGATGGCGATGGACGCGAGGCCGTCCCAGAGCTCGTCGCCGGTGGCCTGGGCCAGCCCCACCCCGGCGGCGGCGAGCAGCAGCCCGATCAGGGCCGCGCTGTCCTCCAGGAACACCGCCTTGACAGCGGTGTCCGGGGTCAGGCGCAGGAAGCGGCCCGGGGTGGTGTCCCAGCGCCGCGCCGAACCGCGCACCTGCCGCACCGCCCGCGCCAGCGACACCGACTCGATCGCGAACGACACGGCCAGGACGACGTACGAGATCAGGTAGTCGCCGCTGTGCTCGCCGGTGCGGATGGTGTGCACGCCGTGCGTGATGGAGAAGCCCGCGCCGGCGACGAACGTGAACAGCGCCGCGATGAACGCCCAGACCCAGCTCTCCTTGCCGTACCCGAACGGGTGACGCGCGTCGGCGGGCCGGCCGCCGCGGCGCAGCGCGGCGAACAGCAGCACCTCGGTCGTGGTGTCGGCGAGCGAGTGCGCGGCCTCGGACAGCATGGCCGCCGAGCCGGAGATCAGGCCCGCCACCAGCTTGGCGGCGGCGATCGAGAGGTTCGCCAACCCCGCTACGATGACCGTGCCGATACTCTCCGTGTTCTCTGCCTCAGACACGCGCCGAGCGTACGGGCGGTCCCGTACATATGCGCGAACCGGACTAGAGTCGAGGGTGTGTCGCGCACTCGAACGGAGCGGCTGGTCAATCTCGTGATCTGCCTGCTGTCCACGCGTCGGTTCCTGACCGCCGCGCAGATCGCCGCGACCGTGCCCGGCTACGAGCACGACCCCAGCGACCCGCGCGACCACGAAGCGTTCCAGCGCAAGTTCGAGCGCGACAAGGCCGAGCTGCGCGAGCTGGGGGTGCCGCTGGAGACGGGCACGGCCAGCGCGTTCGACGTCGAGCCGGGCTATCGCATCGACGCGCGGGAGTACGCGTTGCCCGACATCCCGCTCGAGCCGGACGAGGCGGCGGCCGTCGGCATCGCCGCCCGCCTGTGGCGGCACGCGGGTCTCGCCGCCGCGGCCTCGTCGGGTCTGGCCAAGCTGCGTGCGGCCGGCATCGACGTCGACCCGGACGCGACGCTCGGCGTCGAGCCGGTGGTCACCGTCGACCCGGCGTTCGTGCCGCTCACGGCCGCCGCGCGGGACCGGCGCGCGGTCACGTTCGCCTATCGGGTACCGGAGGGGGACGCCCCGACCACCCGGCGGCTCCAGCCGTGGGGCGTGGTGTGCTGGCGCGGCAGGTGGTACGTGGTGGGGCACGACCTGGACCGCGCCGCCACCCGGTGCTTCCGGCTGTCCCGGATCGTCGGCGCCGTGCGCACGGTCGGCCGCCCCGGCGCGTTCGCGCCGCCCGCCGACGTCGACCTGATCAGCCACGTGGCGCGGTGGTTCGGGCCGGTCGAGCGGTCCGGCCGGGCGACCGTGCTGGTCCGCCCCGGGCGGGCGGCCGGGTTGCGCCGCTGGGCGCAGGACGCGACCCCCGGCCCGGACGGCGACCGCCTGGTGCTCAGCTACGCCGACCCGGAGTCGCTGGCCGCGTTGCTCGTGCGGTATGGGGCGGACGTGCGCGTCCTCGACCCGCCCGAGGTACGGGAGACGATCATCCAGCGGCTCAAGGAGATCACCACCCGGCACGAGGCGGTCGCGGAGCTGCCCGCATGAGGCATCCCGCCCCACATTTCCGCGGGGGCCCCGCGTGACCGAGTCACCCACCCCGGCGTCGCGGGCCGCGAAGACCACCCGCACCTCCGCCGACCGGTTCGCGCGGCTGCTCAACCTCGTGCCCTACCTGCTGGCCCGGCCCGGCATCGGGATCGCCGAGGTGGCCGCCGACCTCGGCGTGACGGAGAAGCAGTTGCGCGAGGACCTCGAGCTGCTGTGGGTGTGCGGGCTGCCGGGGTACGGGCCGGGTGACCTGATCGACATGGCGTTCGACGGCGACCGGGTCACGATCACCTACGACGCGGGCATCGACCGGCCGCTGCGGCTCACCCCGGACGAGGCGCTGGCCCTGGTGGTGGCGCTGCGCATGCTCGCCGAGACGCCCGGCCTGGCCAACCGCGACGCGGTCGAGCGGGCGCTCGCCAAGATCGAGAACGCGGCCGGCGACCGGGCCGAGGCGTCGGTCGCGGTGCGGCTGCCGGGCAACGCCGACCGGCTGGAGACGATCCGCGGGGCGGTGGAGCGCCGGCGGGCGCTGCGGATCACCTACTACACCGCCACCCGCGACGAGACCACCGAGCGGGTCGTCGACCCGATCCGGGTCCTGATGGTCGGCGGCCTCGGCTACCTGGAGGCCTGGTGCCGGCGCGCCGAGGCGGTCCGCCTGTTCCGGGTCGACCGGATCGACGCCCACACCGAGCTCGACGAGGCCGCGCAGCCGCCGCCCGAGGCCCGGCCGCGCGACCTCAGCGGCGGCGTCTTCCAGCCCGGCCCGGAGCTGCCGCTGGTCACGCTGCGGGTCGGGCGCGGCGGCCGGTGGATCACCGAGTACTACCCGTGCGAGGAGGTCCGCGCCGACGGCGAGGAGTGGCTCGTCGCGCTGCGCGTCACCGACCTGGGCTGGGCCCGGCGGTTCGTGCTCGGCCTGGGCCCGGACGCCACGGTGGTGTCCCCACCCGAGCTGGTCTCCCAGGTAAGCGCGGCGGCGACCGCCGCCCTGGACCAGTACAGCTGACCGTGCATGGAAGGGCCCCTTCCTATCGCTTTTCGCATAGCAAGGGGCCCTTGTTAACGCCTGGGGCTAGAGTGAGGTTCGTGGTGATGTGGATCGCGCTCGGGGCGGTGGCGCTCGGGCTCATCGTGCTGGTCTGGGCCGTCGCGTCCCTTTTCGGCCGGCTGGGGCGGTTGCGCCGCGCGGCGCTGAAGCTGCGCCGCCACCAGGCGCGCGCCGAGGCGCTGCAGGCGGCCCTGCTGGGTCTCCAGGAGCGGGTCGAGCCGCTGATCGCGCAGGCCGAGAAGGCACAGGCCCAACTGGCGGTCATCCAGGCCAAACGGTCATGATCAAGGCGTCCCTCAGGACGTGAGGGACGCCTTGATCATGAAGGTGGGCGCGGGCATTGACGGGTTGTCAGCCGACGCACGTACGATAGGCCACGTCACTCCTCACGACGATCAGCAACTGGAGTTTCCCATGGGCGCCCTCAAGCCGTGGCACATCGCCGTCCTCGTGGTCGTGCTGGTTCTGTTGTTCGGCGCGAAGCGGCTTCCCGACGCGGCTCGCTCGCTGGGCCGGTCGCTGCGCATCATCAAGGCCGAGACGAAGCACCTGTCCGACGACGACCGCGACCTCGCGGAGAAGGCCGACGCGCAGTACGGTCACCAGCAGCTGCCGCCGAGCAACAACCAGCAGCCCTACCCGGCGCAGCCACAGCAGCCGTCGCAGCAGCAGCCGCCCGTCGTCGACCCGGTGCAGCACCGGCGCGACGCCTAATCCGGGGGAGTCCCGGTGGCCTTCGCCCTCAAGCGGCGCGGACCTTCCAAATTCGAACGTGCCGCCGACGGCTCGATGACGCTCATCGAGCACCTGCGCGAGCTGCGCACCCGCCTGTTCCGCGCGTCGCTGGCCATCCTGATCGGCTTCGCCATCGGCTTCTGGCTGTCCGAGCCGGTCATGGCGTTCATGGACGATCCCTACTGCGCTCTCCCGCAAGCAAAGGATCCCAGCACCGGCGACTGCCGGCTGCTTCAGCTCGGCCCCGGCGACGTGCTGCTGCTCCAACTGCGCATGTCGCTGTGGCTGGGCCTGATCATCGCGGCGCCGATCTGGCTCTACCAGCTCTGGGCGTTCATCGCGCCGGGCCTGCACCGGCACGAGCGGAAGTACGCCTACATCTTCGCCGGTCTGGCGGCGCCGCTGTTCGCCGCGGGCTCGGTGCTGGCCTTCTTCGTGGTACAGAAGGGCCTCGAGTTCCTCATCGAGATCGGCCCGGACAACATCCAGACCACGCTGGAGGTCAGCAAGTACTACTCGTTCGTCACCAACATGATCCTGATCTTCGGGGTGGCGTTCGAGTTCCCGCTGCTGCTGCTCATGCTCAACTTCGTGGGCATCGTCACCGGCCGGCGGATGGTCAGCTGGTGGCGGGCCGCGGTCTTCGTGTTCTTCGCGTTCTCCGCGATCGTCACGCCGACGCCCGACCCGTTCGGCATGACCGCGCTCGCCATCTGCCTCTGCTTGCTGTATTTCGCGGCCGTCGGAGTGTCGCTGATCAACGACCGGCGGCGCGGGCGGGGCAAGGAGGTCTACGCCGGCATCGACGACGACGAGGCCTCCGCGCTGGAGTACGAGCCGGTGCCGGTCGAGGATGGGGAGCCGGTCGACACGGTCGCCCCGGTGCCGGCGCCGCAGCCGATCGAGCGCAGATACGACGAGAGCACCTAGAGTGAGCGCAGGGAGTGAGCGGGGCGGCGCGGAGCCCGCGAGCCCCGCGATAGCGGACCAGAAGCAGGCCCTCGCCGTGCTCACCAACCCGGTGGCGGGGCGGGGGCGCTTCGCCGACGTGGTGCCGGCCGTGCTCGACCGGCTCGCCGCGTCGGGCCGGCCGATCCGCGTGCTCGACGCCAGCACCCGGGAAGAAGCCCAGGCGGCGTGCCACGCCGCGGTCGCCGACGGCGCGGGCGCGCTGGTCGCGGTCGGCGGCGACGGCACGATGCACCTCGCGCTACAGGCGGTGGCCGGCACGGGTGTGGCGTTCGGCGCGGTGCCGGCCGGCACCGGCAACGACTTCGCGGTCGCGACCGGCGTGCCGGTCGAGCCGCTCGACGCCGCGGCGGCGG
Source organism: Actinomycetes bacterium KLBMP 9797 (assembly GCA_037414955.1). Classification (GTDB taxonomy): domain Bacteria; phylum Actinomycetota; class Actinomycetes; order Mycobacteriales; family Micromonosporaceae; genus Phytohabitans. The sequence continues at coordinate 13,863 of JBBEWH010000269.1, read as the reverse complement.
TCGCCGACGCGGTCCAGGCCGGCCGCACCCGGCCGATCGACCTGGCCCGGGTGACCGGCCCCGGCGGCGCCGCGATGTGGTACGGGTCGGTCCTCGCCGCCGGCTTCGACGCCGTCGTCAACGAGCGCGCCAACCGGATGCGCTGGCCGCGCGGCCCGCGCCGCTACGATCTGGCGATCTTCGTCGAGCTGCTGCGGCTCAAGGCCCGGCGATACGTGGTGCGCCTCGACGGCGACGAGCAGCGGATCGACGCGGTGCTGCTGGCGGTGGGCAACTGCGCCAGCTACGGCGGCGGCATCCGGATCTGCCCGGCCGCCGATCCCACCGACGGTCTGCTCGACGTGGTGCTGGGCAACGTCGACCGGGCGACCCTCGTCCGGTTGAAGCCCAAGACCTACGAGGGCACCCACGTCGAGCATCCGCAGGTGCACAGTTACCGGGCGCGCACGGTGGAGATCGCGGCGGAGGGCATCACGACGTACGTCGACGGTGAGCGCGCCCTGCCGCTGCCGGTGACCATCACCGCGGTCCCCGGCGCCATCCGCCTCCTAGCCCCATGATCAAGGCAGTGAACAGTCCGAGTCGCATACGCCGTCGTGCGCAAGCGCCGCCAGCGACTCGGACCGTTCATCCGTGACGTCGCTGAAACTACCTGAAGGACGCCCTGATCATGGAGCGGATTGAGCCGCGGGCGTTGCTGATGGACTTCGGCGGCGTGCTCGCGGACGCGCCGCGCGAGTCGCTGGCGCCGCCCGCGCTGGTGTCGCGGCTGCGCGCGCTCGCGGGCGGCGCGCTCACCGACGACGCCATCGCGCGGGCGCTGGTCGAGGGCGCCGCGGCGTACGCCCGGTGGCGCGACGAGGTGGGCGCGCTCGACGAGCCGGCCGAGCTGACGCACGCCGAAGCCTGGGACTTCGTCACCCGCGCCTGGCCGGCGGCGGCGCGCGAGGCGGTCCGGCGGGAGGCCACACCGCTGGCGTACGCGTGGGCCTGGCGGCCGTCCTGGGCGGTGCGGCCCGGCATCCCGGAGGTGCTGGCCGCGGCGGCCGCGGCCGGGATCCCGGTGGCGGTCGTGAGCAACACGCTGTGCGGGGCGGCGCATCGCGACTTCCTGGACCAGGTGGGGCTCGGTGACCGGTTCGCGGTGCAGATCTACAGCGACGAGGCGGGCGTGCGGAAGCCCAACCCGCGGATGGCCTGGCTGGCCGCCGAGGCGGTGGGCGTACCCGTGGGGGAGTGCTGGTTCGTCGGCGACAGCTACGCCCGTGATGTGGCCTGCGCCCGGCGGGCCGGGGTGGGTTACGCGGTGCTGATGCGCTCGCCGCGCACCGCCCGCGAGACGCCCACGCCCGACCTGCTCCCGGACGCCAGCGTCGACGACGGCCACACCCTAGCGCCCATGATCAGGGCGTCCCTCACGTAGTCCTAACGACTACAGGGACGCCTTGATCATGGGGGTGTGCGTGTCCCGGGCATCGGGGGTGACGGGGCGCTCGATAAGGTCACAACGTGCCGGACCACGCCGAATCGCTCAACTCGCCACCGCCGCGGCGCCCCGTGGAGGCGGTGCTCTTCGACTTCCACGGCACGCTCGCACAGGTGGAGGACGCGATCAGCTGGGTCACCGAGGCGGCCGCCGCCTGCGGGGTGGCGCTCGACCGTGGCCGGGCCACCGTGCTCGCCGACCGGCTGGTCACGGCCGGCCGCCCCGGCGGGCCGGTGCCGCACCGGATACCTCCGCACCTGGCCGAGGTGTTCGCGGACCGCGACCTGTACGAGCACGCCCACCGGGCCGCCTACCTGGGCCTCGCCGCGACGGTCAACGCCGGCGTCGACGGGTTCGAGGAGGCCCTCTACGAGCGGCTGCTGAGCCCGGACGGCTGGGTGCTGTACGCGGACACGGCCGCCACCCTGACCGCGCTGCGGGACGCGGGCATCCCGGTGGCCGTGGTGAGCAACATCGGCTTCGACATCCGGCCGCTGTTCGCCACCTGGAAGCTGGTCGATCTCGTCGACGAGTTCGTGCTGTCGTACGAGGTGGGCCGCTGCAAGCCGGATCCGGCGATCTTCGCGCGGGCGTGCGCGGCGCTGCGGGTCGACCCCGAGCGGACGCTCATGGTCGGCGATACGCCCGCCGACGCCGCCGCGGTGCGGGCCGGCTGCGCCGCCCTGGTGCTGCCGGCCGCCGACCCGGGCCGCGCCAACGGCCTCGGCGCCGTCCTCGACCTCACCTGAGCCCCCACTCCGCGGGGCCCTCCGCCATGATCAAGGCGGAGCGGATGAAGGGTCGCGGAGGGGGGTGCGGCGGGCAAGATAGATTGGAGGCATGAGCAGCCCCGCCGAGCGGTACGCCGCGGCGCGCCGCCGGGCTTCGCAGGCCGCCGCGTCCCCCGCCCTGGATGATTTCGCTCCGGCGCTGGGCTTCGACCTCGACGACTTCCAGCGGGAGGCGTGTGAGGCCCTCGATCGAGGCAGCGGCGTGCTGGTGTGCGCGCCGACCGGTGCCGGCAAGACGGTGGTCGGCGAGTTCGCCGTCCACCTCGCGCTGACATCCAAGGGCAAGGCGAGTGCGGCGGCGCCTCCGAGCGCCGCAGCGCCGCCGACGCCGCCGAGGAAGTGTTTTTACACCACGCCGATCAAGGCACTGTCCAACCAGAAGTACCACGATCTCGTGGAGCGCTACGGCGCGGCGCGGGTCGGGCTGCTCACCGGCGACAACGCGATCAACGGTGACGCACCGGTGGTCGTGATGACCACCGAGGTGCTGCGCAACATGCTCTACGCCGGATCGTCCACGTTGGACGGGTTGGCGTACGTGGTGATGGACGAGGTGCACTACCTCGCCGACCGGTTCCGCGGCGCGGTGTGGGAAGAGGTGATCATCCACCTGCCGGCCGCGGTGACGCTGGTGTCCCTGTCCGCCACCGTGTCCAACGCGGAGGAGTTCGCGGACTGGCTGGTCACCGTGCGCGGCGAGACCACCGTCGTGGTCAGCGAGCACCGGCCGGTGCCGCTGTGGCAGCACATGCTGGTCGGCAAGCGGATGTTCGACCTGTTCCACGACGCCGACGCCGCCCGCAAGCACGACGTGCACCCCGAGCTGCTGCGCCACAGCCGGGAGATGCTGCGCCGGCTGGAGCTCAGCGACGGATACTCCCCGGGATGGGGCCGGGGCAGCCGGGGCCGCCGCTGGCGCCCGCCGCTGCGCGCCGACATCGTCGAGCGGCTCGACCGCGAAGGGCTGCTGCCGGCGATCCTGTTCATCTTCAGCCGGGCCGGTTGCGACGCCGCCGTCCAGCAGTGCCTGCAGGCCGGGCTGCGGCTGACCACGCCGGAGGAGCGCACCGAGATCCGCCGGGTGGTGGAGCAGCGGATGGTCGCGTTCTCCGGCGAGGACCTGTCCGTGCTCGGGTACTGGGAGTGGCTCGACGGCCTCGAGCGCGGCCTCGCCGCGCACCACGCCGGCCTGCTGCCGGCGTTCAAGGAGGTCGTCGAGGAGCTGTTCGTGCGCGGCCTCGTCAAGGCGGTCTTCGCCACCGAGACCCTCGCGCTGGGCATCAACATGCCGGCCCGCTGCGTGGTGCTGGAACGGCTGGTCAAGTTCAACGGCGAGGCGCACGTCGACCTGACGCCGGGGGAGTACACCCAGCTCACCGGCCGCGCCGGGCGGCGCGGCATCGACATCGAGGGGCACGCCGTGGTGGTGTGGGCGCCGGAGGTCGACCCCCGCCACGTCGCGGGCCTCGCCTCCACCCGCACCTACCCGCTGCGGTCCAGCTTCCGGCCGTCGTACAACATGGCCGCCAACCTGGTCGGCACGGTCGGCGCGGACCGCGCCCGCGAGCTGCTGGAGTCGTCGTTCGCGCAGTTCCAGGCGGACCGGTCGGTGGTCGGCCTGGCGCGGCAGGTGCAGCGCAACCAGGAGACCATCGAGGCGTACGGGCAGGAGGTGCGCTGCCACCACGGCGACTTCGAGGAGTATTTCGCGCTGCGGGTCGCCATCGCCGACCGGGAGAAGGCGCTCGCGCGCCAGGGCAGCAGCCAGCGCCGCGCGGAAGCGATCCGCTCGCTGGAACGGCTGCGGGTCGGCGACGTGATCCGGGTACCGTCAGGGCGGCGCGCCGGGCTCGCGGTGGTGCTCGACCCGGGCGCCGGCGGGTTCGGCGAGCCGCGGCCGCTGGTGCTGACCCAGGACCGCTGGGCGGGTCGGGTGACCCCGGCCGACTTCAGCGGGCCGGCGGAGCCGCTGGCGCGGGTGCGCGTCCCCAAGAACTTCAACCACCGTTCGCCCGCCGCGCGCCGTGACCTGGCGTCCGCCGTGACCGCGACCGGCCTGGACCGCACCGCCGGCCGGCGCAACCGCACCCGGCGGGAGAACGGCGAGGACCACGAGCTGGCGCTGCTGCGGATCGAGCTGCGGCAGCACCCGTGCCACGCCTGCGACGAACGCGAGGAGCACGCCCGCTGGGCGGAGCGCCGGCACCGGCTGGCGCGCGACACCGAGCAGCTGCGCGACAAGGTCGCGGGCCGCACCGGCTCGCTGGCGCGTACCTTCGACAAGGTTTGTGAACTGCTGGCCGGTCGCGGCTACCTGACGCCCGACGGCGACGTCACCGACGCGGGCCGCATGCTGGCCCGGATCTGGACCGAGGCGGACCTGCTGGTGGCCGAGTGCCTGCGCCGCGGCGTCTGGGACGGGCTGTCCCCGGCCGACCTGGCGGCGGCGGTGTCCGTGGTCCTGTACGAGGCGCGCCGCGAGGGCGACGAGCGGGCGTCCGTGCCGCGCGGCCCGGTCTCCGACGCGGTCGACGCGACCCTGAAGCTGTGGGCGGAGCTGGAGGCCGACGAGGCGGCGCGCGGGCTGGAGCTCACCCGCGAGCCGGATCTCGGGTTCGTCTGGCCGATCTACCGCTGGGCGCGCGGCGAGAGTCTGTCGAAGGTTCTCGCGAGTGGGCACAACCTTGACGGAGAGATGCCGGCCGGTGACTTCGTGCGCTGGGCCCGGCAGGTGGTCGACCTGTTAGGGCAGGTCGCGGACGCGGCGGCCGCATCGTCCACGCTGCGCGAGACCGCCCGCGCGGCCATGTCGGCGGTCAACCGTGGGGTGCTGGCCTACAGCGCAGTCTGACAAATATCTGACCGGCACTTGTCAATTAAATCCGATCGAATCATGATCCGAACCCGAGGCGCCTTCGTATCCGAAGGTGTTGGGGGAGGCAACATGGCTGAGATCAATCACTTCGAGTACGGCTGGATCACACCGACGCTGAGCTACGTGCTCTCGGTGCTGGGTTCGCTACTCGGGCTCACCTGCGCGACCCGCGTGCGGGAGGCGCACACCACCGCACAGCGGGCGTGGTGGCTGATGCTCGCCGCGTGGGCGATCGGCGGCACCGCGATCTGGAGCATGCACTTCATGGCCATGCTCGGCTTCTCGGTGGTCGGCCGGCAGATCCGGTACGACGTGGCGACCACCGCCGCGAGCGCCGTCATCGCCGTGGTCGTGGTCGGCATTGGGCTGTTCCTGGTCGGCATGGGCCGGTCGAGCCTGGTCAAGATCATATTCGGTGGCGTCTTCGCCGGCCTGGGTGTGGCCGCGATGCACTACACCGGCATGGCGGCGATGCGGGTCGACGCCCAGGTCGACTACGACACCACGCGGGTCGGCATCTCGGTGGCCATCGCCGTCGTCGCCGCGATCGTCGCGCTGTGGCTGGTGGTCAACGTCAAGGGCGTCCTGGCGATCATCGGGTCCGCGCTGGTCATGGGCGTCGCCGTCAACGGCATGCACTTCACCGGCATGTCGGCGATGTCCGCGCACCTGCACGAGACCACGGAGGTACCGGACGGTGCCAGCGCGTCGAAGCTGCTGGTGCCGATCATCCTGGCGGTGATCCTGGTGCTGATCGCGCTGGTGTACGCGGTCCTCGCCGCGCCCACCGACGATGACCGCGCCGGCGCGGCGTACCTCGACGCCCGGATCGCCGCGCGCCAGGAGACACCCCCGGACCCCCCACCATCCCCCCACGGCCTAGCCGCCCGCACCCGCCGCACAACCTCGTCATCCTTCACCCCCCGCCACCGCCCCTGACCCCCGCTCTCGCGGCTGATCTCGCCGTTGATCGAGGAAGGTTCGTGGCTATCATGTCCCGATTTTTCGTGACTTCATAGCCACGAAACTTCCTCGATCAACGCTACTGGGTGAGGTCCGTCAGGCGGGCGCGCGCGAAGGCGCGGTCTGGGTTGGTGGCGGCGAGGGCCAGTGCGCGCCGGTACGCCGCGGCGGCCTCCGCCGTGCGGCCCAGCCGGCGCAGCAGCTCGCCCCGCGCCACCGCGTACGGGTGGTAGTCGCGCAGCAGCGGCTCACCGGCCAGCTCGTCGAGCAGCGCGAGCCCGGCCGCCGGCCCGTCCCGCATCGCGACCGCCGCCGCCCGGTTCACCGCGATCACCGGCGACGGCGTCAGCCCGAGCAGCACGTCGTAGAGCGCCACGATCTGTGGCCAGTCGGTCGACGCCACGTCCGCGGCCTCGGCGTGCAGGGCGGCGATGGCGGCCTGCACGCCGTACGGGCCGGGGGCGCCGCCGGTCAGCGCCACCACGACCAGATCGCTGCCCTCGTCGATCATCATCCGGTCCCACCGGCCGCGGTCCTGGTCGTCCAGCAGCACCAGCTCGCCGCCGGGACCGGTGCGGGCGTCGCGCCGGGCGTGGACCAGCAGCATCAGCGCCAGCAGGCCGGCCACCTCCCGCTCGGCCGGCAGCAGCCGCCGCAGGATCCGGGTCAGGCGGATGGCCTCCGCCGCCACGTCCGGCCGCTGCAGGTCGGGCCCGGCGCTCGCCGCGTACCCCTCCGTGAAGATCGAGTACAGCACCTGGAGCACGCCGGGCAGGCGGTCCGGCAGCTCGTCCGGTCCCGGTACCCGGAACGGGATGCGCGCCGCGCGGATCTTCTTCTTCGCGCGCACGATGCGCTGGGCCATCGTGGCGGTCGGCACCAGGAACGCCCGCGCGACCTCCGGTGTGGTCAGACCGGCCAGGCAGCGCAGCGTGAGGGCCCCGCGGTCCTCGGCGGGCAGCGCCGGGTGCGCGCAGGTGAAGAACAGCTGCAGCCGCTCGTCGGGCAGCTCGCCGGCGGCGTCGGCGGGCGGGGCCGGCGCGGCCCGGTCCGCCTCCGCCTGCAGCAGGGCGAGCCGGGCCGCGTACGCCCGATCGCGCCGCAGCCGGTCGACCGCCTTGCGCCGGGCGGTGGTGAGCAGCCACGCGCCCGGCCGGGCGGGCACGCCCTCGGTCGGCCAGTGGGTCAGGGCGGCCTCGATGGCCTCCGAGGTGACCTCCTCGGCCAGGTCGAGGTCGCCGAAGCGGTGCACGAGGGCGGCGAGCAGCCGGCCGCGCTCCTCGCGGTACACGGCCTCGACGGAGGCGGCGGCTGCTCGTTCCACGACGATGTCAATCAGAGGCGATGTCAGTCGGAGGCGACGTCAGTCGAACTCGGCGATCGGGCGGACCTCGATCGTGCCGACGCGGGCGCCCGGGCAGCGGGCCGCCCAGTCCAGCGCGACGTCGAGGTTCGGCACGTCGAGGACGTAGTAGCCGCCCAGCATCTCGCGGGTCTCCGCGAACGGCCCGTCGGTGACGACCCGCTCGCCCTCCTTCGTGACCCGCACCGAGGTGGCGGTCGTCAGGTCCTGCAAGGCGTGCCCGGCGACCACGATCCCGGCCTCCCGCGCGGACTTGTCGTAGACGAACCAGTCCTCCATGCTCGGTCCCTCGGTCGCCGCCGCGTCCTCGGTCGCCGAACCGTAGATCAACATCATGTACTTCATGGTCGTCTCCTGTCAGTCACGGTACGGCAGGGGCGCCGTCCGGGATGACGACGAACGGCCCGCGCCGAAATCGACCGCCGCACCGAAAAAGTTTCCCCGCCCTGATCATGGCTGGGGTTGGACCGTCACGACCAGCTTGCCGGTGGTGTGCCGCCGGGCGAAGTCGACGCACGCCTGCGCGCCCTCGTCGAGGGTGTACCGGCGGCCGATGGTGGCCGGGAGCTCGCCGCGGACCGCCTGCTCGCCCACCTCACGCATGCCGCCGAGGGTGCCGTCCATGTCGAGCACGAACCGCAGGTCGACGTCGTCCCGCCCGAGCCACTCCGGCCGCGGCACCGGGTACGTGATGGTGAGCAGGCGCCCACCGGGCCGGACGGCGGTCGCGACACCGGTGAGCTGGTCGCTGGGCAGGGTCAGGTTGAATACGACGTCGACGCCGGTGGGATACCCGGACTCGGCGTACCCGATGGTCTCGTCGGCCCCGAGCGTGCGCAGGAGGTCGGCGTCGGCGGCGGTCGTGGTGGCGATCACCCGTGCCTTGGCGCCGGCGAGCAGCGGGACCACGGCGGTGCCGACGCCGCCGGTGGCGCCGATGACGAGGACGGTCTCGCCGGGCCGCACGCCGGCGGTGGCCATCAGCGCCCGCGCGGTCAGGCCGACGGTGGGCAGGGCGGCCGCCGCCGCGATGTCGAGCCCGGCCGGGCGGTGCGCCAGAAACGGGGTGTCGGCCTCGAAGACGGCGTACTCCGCCAGCGCGCCGGTGCTCAGCGACGGCCGGGTCGCGCCGGCCATCGCGCGCAGGGCCCGGGGCACGGCTTGGCCGAAGATCTCGTCGCCCACCCGGTAGGCGGTCACCCCGGCGCCGACCTCGCTGACCGTACCGGCGAAGTCGTTCCCGGGCACGTGCGGAAACGTCAGCGGCACGGTATCGCGGAAGGCGCCGCTGGGCAGCCGGACGTCGGCCGGGTTGATCGAGGCGGCGGCGATCCGGACCTGGAGCTGTCCCGGACCGGGCCGCGGCACCGGCACGTCGGCCACGCTGTACCGCTCCGGCGGCCCATAGCCGGTCGCGACGACTGCCTTCATGTACGTCCTCCAATAAACGGACCGGTCGGTCATGTTAACGACGCCGACGCTAGCAATAAGCGGACCCGGCGGTCAACTTGCTAGGGTGGCGGCGTGACCTCGACGCGTCCCCTGCGTGCCGACGCCGCGCGCAACCGGCGGTCGTTGCTGGCCGCGGCCGCCGACGAGTTCGCGGAGCGCGGCCTGGACGCATCGGTCGCCGACATCGCCCGCCGGGCCGGTGTCGGCAAGGGCACCGTCTTCCGCCACTTCGCCACCAAGGACGACCTGCTCGCCGCGATCGTCATCGACCGCATCGACGCGCTCAACGCGGCCGGCGAGAACCTGCTCGGCGCGGCCGATGCCGGGGCCGCGCTGCTGGAGTTCCTCACCGTGGCCGCGCAGCAACGGCAGCAGCGCGACCTGTCGTTCCTGCAGGAGGCCGGCGAGCTGAGCCCGGAGGTCACCCGGCTCCGCGCGCGGCTGTCCGACACCGTGCACCGGCTGGTCGAGCGGGCCCGCGCGCACGGTGCCGTCCGGGCCGACGTCACCGGCACCGACGTCTTCCTGCTGATGTGCGCGCCGAACTACGTCACCAGCTACGTGCCGGACGCCGCACCGGACCTGTGGCGGCGCTACCTGGCCATCATCTTCGACGGCCTACGCCCCGACGGCGCCCACCCGTTACCCCACCCACCCCCACCCTGACCCCGCCACCGCCGTGCCCGCGCGCCGATCAAGGAGAAGCCCGCCGATCAAGGGCTGGGGCACATGGTTCGATCTCTGTTCCGGGTGCCTTAGCCCTTGATCGGCGGGAACTCCCTTGATCGGCGGGTGCTACGGCGGGGGCCGGGACGAGGCTATGGGGCCGAGGTGAGTTCGGGGGTGGGTCGGGTCTCGGCGTACTCGCGGGTGGGGCGCTTGTCCCACTGGAAGTAGCGCCAGAACGCCCATGACGCGACCGCGAAGACGACGAAGAACGCGAGCGCCTTCGCCATGGCGGCGAGGTCGGCGCGCGGCTCGTCGAGGTCGCCGCGGAACACGAGGACGTACCAGAAGAACAGCGCCGCGCCCCACTGCGGCAGGAACCAGGCCGCGAAGTTCCACACCTTCAGCCGGTGTCCGTCCAGGAACCGGAGCGGCGCGAGCGCGAACACCAGGGTTTCGGCGCTCAGGACGACGATCCAGAACAGCGTCGCGTCGAGCACCACGGACAGCCAGTCGGCGTGCGTGCCATGCGCCGCCTCGAAGATCGGGGACCACACGAACCACGCGACGGTGCCCAGGGCGGCGAGGCTGACCGCGCCGACCAGCACCGCGCCGGCCCGGTGCCGGTTCTCGACCTTCCGGTGCTGGCCGGCCACGGCGGCGAAGCCGGCGAACAGCCCGTACAGGTACGGCGGTTCCAGGTTGAGCTGCCACGACAGGTAGGCGCAGGGAACGGCGACGGCCAGCGCGGTGGGCAGGATCCGCAGCACGGTCCTGTGGTGGCTGGTGCGCCGCAGGTAGTACGCGGCCGGCGCGGCGTAGGCGAGCATGACCAGCGGCATCGCGACCACGAGCGCCACGAACTGGGCGATCACGTTGCCCACGTCCTGCTCACCGGCCGCGAGCAGGAGCGTCAGGACGGTGCTGAAGATCGCGAACGCCGCGAGGCCCGCGCGCGGCGACAGCTTCATCCTGGGTACGCCGAGGCGCCCGAGCGTGCCGTGGATCTCGGACTCGTTCTCCTCGTAGGTCTTGTTGAACTGCTCGGCCGGGTAGGCGATCAGCAGGATCAGCAGGGCCGCGAGGAAGGACGTCAGCACGAACGCCAAGCGCGACATGGTCAGCCGGTCCGGCGTGGGCACCAGCGCGCTCCAGCTGATCGGTCGCACCCCGCTGGGAGCCGCGGTCGTCGCCGGCGGCGGGGTCGGCGAAATCGTCGGCGTGGTGGGTGCCGGGGATGGCGTGGGAGCACTGGTGGGCGGGGAGGCGGTGGGCGTACCCGACAGTGGTGGTGGGGGCACGAACACCGGGTCTTCGCGCGGTGGCTGCTCGCGCGGACCCGGCGGGGTCGCCTTCGCGACCTCCAGCGGCGCGACCGTGAAGGTCGCGCCGGCGGTGCCGCCGCCGTAGCGGCACTCCGCGTCCAGCCGCTGCTGGCCGGCGGCCAGGCCGCGCGGCACCACCAGGGTCGCCTGGAAGGTCGCGTTCATCGCGACGTCGACCTCGGTCCGCTCGCCGGGGCGCGCCGCCCAGGACAGCAGGACCGGCCCGGTCGCCGACGGGCCGGCCATGCCGCCCTGACCGCCGCCACCGCCGTCGTCCGGGCCGCCGCAGCGGAAGTCCCGGCCCGCGACCGTGATCCGGGTACCGGTGGGACCGCGCGCCGGCGCGATGGTCAGCGCCGCCGGCGGCGGGGTCGGCGGCACCTCGATCACCGCGAACGGCGTGGTAGGGCCGTCCGCGATGCCCTCGCCGACGCATTGGGAGAACAGCGTGATCGTGCCGGGGATGGCGTCGTCGGGCACCAGGATGTTGGTGTGCACATCGCCGCCGTCGCCCGGGCTGGGTTCGACGCCCTCCGACCCGTCGTCCCACCCGAACCAGACCGAATCGCATCCGCCGAAGCCGAAGCCGTCGATGGAGACTTCGGTGCCCGGTGGGCCGAACGACGGCGCGATCTCGACCGTCCACTCCTCGAGCGCGGCGGTGCCGGAGGTGGCGTACCAACCGACGCCGAGACCGAGGGTGGCGATGACCAACAGGACCGTGGATACGAATCTCCGCATGGCTTTCAGGGTGGGACAGCGCGTGACAATGTCCTGAGTGGTCAGTGGCGCGGCGCGCCGATTTCGCTCCGGCGGGCGACACCGTTCACGCCTGCGGGCGACCCCCGTTCGGGGCGGGCGTGATTAGTTTCATAGCCGCAACCATTACAGATCCCCTTAGCATCAAGCGCGTGCCCGTACCCGAGGATGTCGCGCTCGCCGACTCGCTGGAGGCCTTGTTCCAGCGGATCGGTTGCGCGCAAACCGATTCGGACCTGCACGCGCTGCTCACCGCGGATCTGTCGATCTCGCAGTTCAAGTGCCTGATCACGCTGGCTCGCGAGGAGCACCCGATCCCGATCCACGACCTGGCCGAGCGGCTGCGCCTCTCCCTGGCGACCGCGGGCCGCACCATCGACCGGCTGGTCGCGCAGGAGCTGGTGATCCGGCGCGAGGACCCGGACGACCGCCGGGTGCGGCGGGTGTCCGTGTCCGCCAAGGGCCGCCACCTCATCACCGGCATCGACGAGGCGCACCGCACCGCGCTCGTCGCGTTCGTCAGGTCACTGGCGGCGGCGGATCAGGCGCGGTTGCAGGCGGCGCTCCTCCCGATAATCCGTCCAACCCCTCTCTTGGAGGAACAACTCGCATGACAACAGCCACCGGGCCCGCCGATACGGGGACGGAGAAGCTCGACAGTGGCGTCTTGAAGGTCGCCGGGGTGGTCGTGATCGGCGCCATCATGTCGATCCTCGACATCACCGTGGTGAGCGTCGCCCTGCCGACCTTCCAGCGCGAGTTCGACGCGACCTACGCGACCGTCGCCTGGACGATGACCGCCTACACCCTCGCGCTCGCGGCGGTCATCCCGATCACCGGGTGGGCCGCTGACCGCTTCGGCACCAAGCGCCTCTACATGACCTCGCTCGTGCTGTTCGTCGCCGGTTCGGCGCTGTGCAGCGTGGCGTGGGACATCGGCCCGCTGATCGGTTTCCGGGTGCTGCAGGGCCTCGGCGGCGGCATGCTGATGCCGCTGGGCATGACCATCATGACCCGGGCCGCCGGGCCCGACCGGATCGGCCGGGTGATGGCCGTGCTGGGCGTGCCGATGCTGCTCGGCCCGATCGGCGGCCCGATCCTCGGAGGCTGGCTGATCGAGGCCGCCACCTGGCAGTGGGTCTTCCTCATCAACGTGCCGATCGGTGCGGTCGCCTTCGTCACCGCGCTGCGCGTGCTGCCGAAGGACCAGCCGCAGCCCTCGGAGTCGTTCGACTTCGTCGGCATGGCCCTGCTCTCGCCGGGCCTGGCGCTGTTCCTCTACGGCGTGTCCTCGATCCCGGAGACCGGCACGGTGGCCGCCACCAAGGTGCTCGTGCCCAGCCTCATCGGCCTCGCCCTGGTGATCGGCTTCGTGTTCCACGCGCTGCGCAAGGACCACCCGCTCATCGACCTCAGGCTGTTCACGAACCGCAACCTGACCGTCGCCGTCGTCACGATGTCGCTGTTCATCGTCGCGTTCATGGGCGCCGGCCTGCTGTTCCCGAGCTACTTCCTGCAGGTGCGCGGGGAGACCACGCTGGCCGCCGGCCTGCTGATGGCGCCGCAGGGCCTGGGCGCGATGCTCACCATGCCGGTCGCCGGCCGGCTGACCGACAAGATCGGGCCGGGCAAGCTGGTGCTGACCGGCATCGTGCTGATCACCGTCGGCATGGGCGTGTTCACCCAGGTGACGGCGGACTCGTCGTACGTGGTGCTGCTCGGCGGCCTGTTCGTGATGGGCATGGGTATGGGCATGACGATGATGCCGATCATGTCCGGCGCGCTGGCCAACCTCACCAACCACCAGGTCGCCCGCGGCTCGACGCTGATGAACATCGTCCAGCAGACCGGCGGTTCGATCGGCACCGCGGTGATGTCGGTCATCCTGACCAACCAGGTGCTGAACAGCACGGCCGCCAGTGCGTACATGGCGGTGACGCAGGGCCGGGTGGCGCCGGACCAGGTGCCGCCGCAGGTGCTCGCGGAGGGGCGGTCGGCGCTGGCCGACGCGTTCGGCGGCACCTACGTGGTGGCGCTGATCCTGGTGGTCGCCTGCCTCGTGCCCGCGTTCTTCCTGCCGCGCAAGCGGATCGAGCGCGCCGTGGAGCCGGGCCAGGAGCCGGCGGCCGTCCCGGTCGCGATCCACTAGCCCGCCACTTCATGATCAAGGCGTCCCTCAAGTC
>JBBEWH010000268.1:0-1132 GCA_037414955.1 Actinomycetes bacterium KLBMP 9797 | reverse complement strand
GTCGTTCTAACGACTTGAGGGACGCCTTGATCATGGGCGGGGGAGGGCGTCCACCAGGCGGCGGCAGGGGCCGGCGAGGTTCCACTTCTCGGCCAGCTCCAGCAGCCGGTCGCCGTCGACGGGCGCCGGCGGCAGGGCGGTGTGCAGTTCGGGCAGCGGCACGTCGCGGGCCACCCGCACCACCGTGGGCGCCACCGCCAGGTAGTCGTGGGCGGCGGCGAGCTTCGCGCGCAGGCCCGGCGCGAAGCCGGACTTCGGGTCGTCGAGCGCGGCGACCACGCCGTCGAGGCTGCCGTACCGGCTGACCAGCCGCGCCGCCGTCTTCTCGCCGACGCCCGGCACGCCCGGCAGGCCGTCGCTGGGATCGCCGCGCAGGGCCGCGAAGTCCGCGTACGCCGCCGCCGGCACCCCGTACTTCGCCCGCACCGCCGCGTCGTCGCAGTCCTCCAGCTTGGCCACGCCGCGTCCACAGTAGAGAAACCGGACCGGCTTGGCGTCGTCGACGAGCTGGAACAGGTCGCGATCGCCGGACGCCACGTCGATCGGGCCGGGCTGGGTGGTGGCGAGCGTGCCGAGCACGTCGTCGGCCTCGTAGCCCGGCGCGCCGACCGCCGGGATGCCGACCGCGGCGAGCACATCGAGGATGAGCGGCACCTGCGGCGCGAGGGTGTCCGGGATGACCTCGGCGCCCGGCGGGCCGGTGTCCGCGAGCCGGTGCGCCTTGTAGGACGGCAGCAGCGCCACCCGCCACGCCGGGCGCCAGTCCTCGTCGAACGCGCAGACCAGCCGGTTGGCCCGGCGGGTGCGGATCAGCGTGGTCACCATGTCGAGGAAGCCGCGCACCGCGTTGACCGGGCTGCCGTCGGGGGCCCGGGCGGCGGACTCGGGGATGCCGAAGTATGCCCGGAAGTACAGGCTGGGCGCGTCCACCAGCAGGAGCGTCATACTGTTCAGCCTGCCACACCACCCTCCCCTGCCCAGGGCAGCCCGCACGTGATCAGCGCCCGCCGTACCGCCGCGCCGGTTGCGCCGCGCCGGTTGCGCCGCGCCGGTTGCGCCGCGCCGATCAAGGAGAATCCCGCCGATCAAGGGCTCCGGCACCTGGATCCGAGATCAAACCATGTGCCCCAGC
>JBBEWH010000267.1:0-31251 GCA_037414955.1 Actinomycetes bacterium KLBMP 9797 | reverse complement strand
TGGATCAAGGGCAAAACCACCCGTATCAGAGATCAAACCGCGTGCTTTTGTCCTTGATCGACGGGGATGGGGGGCGGGGTGCGGGTGGGGAAGCGGGTGGGAGGGGAGGGGTTGCGGGGGATGGCTACCTTGATCTCGAGGTGGTGAGGGTGACTCTCGTCCGGGAGCCGGCGTCCGTGGCGGCGCGCCTGCCGGTCGTGCGGCAACGGCTGCGGCGTACTCCGGAGCGGCTGGCGCTGGCGACGGCGGTCCTAATCGTGTTGGGTCTGGCCACCGGGGTGGCCGCGGCGGTGGGGGTGCGCCAGCGGATCGACCTGATCAACGGCGCCACCGCCCGCAACGGCGACCTGGCGGTGGCGTCCCAGCGGCTGTATCGGGCGCTGTCCGACGCCGACGCCACCGCGGCGAACGCCTTCCTGACCGGCGGGGCGGAGCCGGCCGCGCTGCGCGAGCGGTATCAGGCCGACATCGCCGACGCGTCCGCCGCCCTGGCGATCGTGTCGGGCGGCCGGGCCGGCGGCGAGCGCGGTGACGCGGCCGTGGCCCGGATCACCGCCCAGTTGCCGGTCTACACCGGGTTGGTGGAGACGGCCCGGGTCTACAACCGGCAGGGTGTGCCGATCGGCGGGGCCTACCTGAGGGAGGCGTCGGGGGTGATGCGCGAGCGGCTGCTGCCGGCGGCGCAGCAGCTCTACGAGGCGGTGTCCGACGACCTGGACGAGTCGCGGGACGGCGCGTCGGCCTATCCCTGGTTCGCGACCCTGCTCGGCCTGATCACCATCGCCGCGCTGCTGGTCGTGCAGCGATACCTGACCCGGCGCACCAACCGGGTGTTCAACGTGGGGCTGGTGGCGGCGACGGCGGCCGCGTGGCTGCTGGTGATCTGGCTGGGGGTGTCGGCGGTGCTGGCCGGCGGGCGCCTGGAGGCGAGCCGCACGGAGGGATCGGACCGGGTGGCGCGGCTGGTGGAGGCGCGCATCGCCGCGCTCGAGGCCCGCACCGACGAGGCGCACACGCTGGTGGCGCGGGGCAACGGTGGCGACTACGAGGAGCACTACGCCAACGTCGCCATGCCGCAGGTGACGAGCCTGCTGTCGATGCCGGACGCCGACCCGACGACGCGGCTGGCGGCCGACGCCGCGCGGACCGACGCGGATGCCTGGATAGCGGCGCACGAGAAGCTGCGGGCGCTCGACGACGGTGGTCAGTACGACCAGGCGGTCGCCGCGGCGGTGGGCGGCTCGGTGGACTCGACGTCGAGCATCGCCGCCCGGCTCGACGACAAGCTCGCCGGCGCGATCGAGCACAATGGACGCGTCTTCGACCGCGAGGTGGACGGCGCCGCGGCCGCGCTGACCGGCGCCGACATCGGCACCGGGCTGCTCGCCACGCTGCTGGTCGTGGGCGCGGCGGTCGGCATTCAGCGACGGTTGGTGGAGTACCGATGAAGCGCCTCGCCCTGCTCGCCGCGGTGCTGGTCCTCAGTGGATGCGCCAGCACCGCCGCGCTGCCCGATGTCACGGTGGACACGGCCGGCCCGCGCCCGGTGGACGCGCGGGATCCGGCGGTCCTGCCGACCGGCACCGCCGCCGCGCCGGCCTCGTGCCGCGACGCGCGCGCCAGCCTGCGTCCGGCGGGCGCGCTGCCCGCGCCGGGCCGGATGCCCGGCAACAGCACGATGGCGCGGATCGCGCAACGCGGCCGGCTCGTCGTGGGCGTCGACCAGAACAACTTCCGGTTCGGGTACCGGGATCCGGCCACCGGCGATCTGGTGGGCTTCGAGATCGACCTGGCGTACGAGATCGCGGCGGCCATCTTCGGTGACCGGACGAAGGTGCAGTTCCGTGCGGTGACGACCGCCGAGCGGGAGAAGGCGATCCAAGACGGCACGGTGGACATCGTCATTCGCAGCATGACGATGACCTGCGATCGATGGCAGCGGGTGGCGTTCTCCACCGAGTATTTCAGCGCCGGGCAGGCGATCCTGGTGGCCAGGGGCGCGCCGATCCGCGGCACCAAGGACCTGGCCGGCAAGAAGGTGTGCGCGGCGGCCGGCAGCACCTCGATCCGCAACATCGCGGCGAAGATCGCGGACGCCCGGCCGGTATCGGGCGCGGACGCGTTGGACTGTCTCGTGATGCTGCAGCAGCACCAGGTCGACGCGGTCTCCACCGACGACGCGATCCTGGCCGGGTTCGCGGCGCAGGATCCGAGCACCGTCGTGCTGCCGGAGCGGTTCACCAAGGAGCCGTACGGCATGGCCATCAAGAAGGAGTCGCCAGACCTGGTGCGGTTCGTCAACGGCGTGCTGGAGCGGGTCCGCGCGGACGGCACCTGGACCCGGCTGTACGACAAGTGGTTGTCCGCGCTGGGGCGCACGCCGCAGCCGCCGGCCGCTCGGTACCAGGATTGAGCGTGGCGACGCCGCAGCCGATGAGCCGCGACGAGGTGGATTTCGCCCTCGTCGGGCTGGTCGCCGCGCACGACCGGATCTCGGCCGCGATGTACGCCGTGGACGCGCACCCCGCCTGGAGCCTGTTGCGCGCTGCCGACATCCGCGGCGCGACGAAGCGCGCCGCCGACGAGGCCGGTGCGCGGGTCGATGCGCTGTGGTCGCAGTTCAGCGCGTTGCGTTCGGTGCTCGACCGGGTCCGGGCGGTCCGCGGGCAGCGGTCCCGCCCCGGCGAGGAGGAGCTGGAGGAGCTGACCATCCTGCTGCGCGGCCCGGTGCTGGCGCTGGGGCCGGACGGGATGGTGCTCGACGACCCGCTGCGCGGCCCGCCGTCGACCTGGGTGACCGCGATGGGACTGGCGCAGGACGTGGAGGGCGCGAGCGCGGAGCTCGCGGACCTGCTCGACGGCGCGCAGGCGGCGCGGGACGAGGCGGCCGCCGCGTTCGATGCCTTGACGGCCGCGCTCGACCAGGCGCGCGCTACCGCCCGCTCGCTCGGTGACCCCGCCATCGTGTCCGATGTGGACGCGATCGACGTCCGGGTGGCCGAGGCGGTCTTCGCGGCGATGCGTGACCCGCTGGACGCCGCCGGACCGCCCGCCGCGCTGGCCCGCGACGTGGAGTCGGGCGCCGCGCGGGTGGCCGAGTTCGGGCGGCTGCGCGACGCGTACCCGGACCGGGTCCGCCGGCTGCGCGCGGCGATCGAGGAGGTCGCGCAGGCCGAGGCGGCGACCGCGCAGGCGTACGCGCTGGCGCTGGAGAAGATCGCGAACCCGGGCCTGCCGGCGGCGCCGGACGCCGTGGGCCCGCTTCGCGCGCACCTCGCGCAGCTCGACCAACTGCACCGCGAGCGGCGCTGGCCCCGCCTCGCCACCGAGTTGTCCATCGTGGAGCGATCGGTGGCGCAGGCGAAGGAACGGGCCGCGCACCTGCACGAGGCGGCCGACGGGCTGCTGCGGCGCCGCGCGGAGCTGCGCGGCCGGCTGGACGCCTATCGGGCCCGGGCCGGCCGGCTGGCGCTGGCCGAGCACGAGCAGCTGGCCGCCCGGCACCGCGCCGCGCTGGAGCTGCTCTACACCAGTCCGTGTGACCTGCCGGCCGCGACCCGCGCCGTGGTCGCCTACCAGCGATACCTCAACGAGCTCACCGAGAGGGGGCAGCGGGCATGAGATGTGTCCGGGCCGACTGTTCCGGGTCGTACGGCGCGGAGGGCTACTGCGACGAGTGTGGTCGCAAGCGTCCCGCCGCCCCGCTGGCGGCGGCGCCGTCGGTGGCCACGGCCGCGTCCGTGCCGTCCATCGCCACGGTTTCGGCGGGTTCCGTCCGGACCGGAGGCTCCCGCCGCAGCCGGAGCACCGGCCGGGGCGGGCTCGGCGCGGGCCTGATCGAGCTGCCGCGGGTGCCGCTGCGCGACCCGGCCACCGCCGTCATGGCGGACCCGAAGGTCGCCGAGGCGCGGCGCTTCTGTCCACAGTGTGACGCGCCGGTGGGGCGCGGCAAGGACGGCAAGCCCGGCCGGGTGGAGGGGTTCTGCCCCAAGTGTGGCAACCCGTTCTCGTTCCTGCCCCGGCTCAACGCGGGCGACCTGGTGCAGGGCCGGTACGAGCTGCTGGGCGTGCTCGCCTACGGCGGCCTGGGCTGGATCTACCTGGCCCGCGACCGCAACGTGGGCGACGAGGTCAGCGAACGCTGGGTGGTCCTCAAAGGACTGATCAACACCGCCGACCCGGACGCGATGGCGGCGGCGGTGACCGAGCGGCGGTACCTGGTCGAGATCGACCACCCCTCCGTCGTGAAGATCTACGACTTCGTGCAGCACCCCGACCCGAAGACCGGCGAGCTGGTCGGTTACATCGTCATGGAGTATGTGGGCGGCCAGTCGCTGCGGGACATGCTGGTGGCCCGGCGCGCCGAGGGCGCCCGGGTGCTGCCGCTGGCGGAGGTCATCGCGTACGGGGTGGAGATCCTGCCCGCCCTCGGCTACCTGCACGACCGGGGACTGCTCTTCTGCGACTTCAAGCCGGACAACGTCATCCACGCCGAGGAGCAGCTCAAGCTCATCGACCTGGGCGGCGTGCGGCGGATCGACGACGACGTGAGCGCGGTCTACGGCACGCCCGGCTACCAGGCGCCGGAGGTCGCGCGGGTCGGGCCGTCGATCGCGTCCGACATCTACACCGTCGGGCGGTCGCTGGCGGTGCTGAGCTTCGAGTTCCGCGGCTTCTCCAGCACGTACGCCGGTAAGCTGCCCGACCCGGCCGACGTGCCGCTGCTGGCGCAGGAGGAGTCGTACTACCGGCTGCTGCGCCGGGCCACGCACCCCGAGCCGGACCGCCGCTTCCAGTCCGCCGGCGAGATGAGCGAGCAACTGCTGGGCGTACTCCGGGAGGTGCTGGCGGCCGCCGACGGCGTGCCGCGCCCGGCGCTGTCCCGGCAGTTCACCCCGGAACGCCGGGCGTTCGGCACCCACGCGGGCGAGGTGGGCGACGTGGTCGCGGCCGACCTGCGGGCCGAGTCGGTGGCCGCGGCGCTGCCGCTGCCCCAGGTCGACCTGCTCGACCCGGGCGCCGGCTTCCTCGCCACGCTGAGCGTCACCGAGCCGGCCGAGGTGATCCGGCAGCTCGAGGCCGCGCCCGCCAGCAGCGTGGAGGTGGCGCTGCGGCGGGTACGGGCACACATCGACCTCGGCGACCTCACTGGTGCGCAGGCCGGCATCGCCGAGCTGGCGGCCGCCGACCCGTTCGACTGGCGCCTGGACTGGTACCGGGGGCTGGCCGCGCTCGCCGCTGGCAAGCCGGACGAGGCCCGGGTCGCGTTCGACGCCGTCTACGACATGCTGCCCGGCGAGCCGGCGGCCCGGCTGGCGCTCGCGGCGGCGATGGAGTGCGGCGGCGACCGGGACGCGGCCGCGCGGCTCTACGAGCGGGTGTGGCGGGTGGACCGCGGCTACCTGAGCGCCGCGTTCGGCCTGGCCCGGATCCGGCTGGCCGCCGACGACCGGGCCGCCGCGCTGGCCGTGCTCGACCAGGTGCCGGAGAGCTCCAGCCTGCACGTCGCGGCGCAGGTCGCGGCGGTCCGGGCCAGCCTGTACGCCGGCGCGCACCCGCTGAAGCCCGACGACCTGCTGCACGCCTCCACCCGCCTGGAGCGGATCGTGCTCGACGTGGAGCGGCGGGCCCGGTTGGCCGTGGAGATGCTGGAGGCGGCGCTCGCCTGGATCACCGGCACCCGGCTGCCCGAGCACCGCCTGCCACCGGAGGCCCGGGTGCTCGGCCACGGACTGTCCGAACGCGACCTGCGCTTCGGGCTGGAGCAGGCGTACCGGGCGATGGCCCAACTGTCCCGCGACACCGACGCCCGGATCGCGCTCGTCGACCGCGCCAACGCGGTACGCCCGAGGACGCTGACGTGACCGCCTGCCCCGAACACGGGCCGCCGAGCGACCCCGAGCACCGCTTCTGCGAGGTGTGCGGGCGCAACCTGACGACCGGGGAGGGCCGCGCGGTCGCCGTACCCACGGCGTGGCTGTCGTCGCGCGCGGCCGGCGCGGTGTGCGGGGGCTGCGGTTCGCCGGTCGACAGCGGCGATTACTGCGACCACTGTGGACGCCGCCGGTCGGTCGGGCGCGACCACGCGGAGCTGGACCTGGGCACCGTGGCCGCGGTCACCGACGTCGGCCGGCGCCGGCGGCGCAACGAGGACGCGGTGGCGGTCGGCCGGGCGGCGGGCGTCAACGTGGCGGTGGTGTGCGACGGGGTGGCCACGGCCAGCCGCTCGGACGCGGCCGCCCACGACGCGGCCGAGGCCGCCGTGGAGATCCTGCTGGCCACCGGCTCGACCGTGGGGGCGGCGCGGGCGGCCGCGGCGGCGGCCCGCGCGGCGGCCAGCGCGTCCGATGGGGACACCCCGCCGAGCTGCACCTACGTCTCCGGCGTCGTCACGCCGGACGCCGTCACCGTCGGCTGGGTCGGCGACAGCCGGGCCTACTGGCTGGGGCCGGAGCCCGCCGGCCTGACCGTCGACGACTCGGTGGCCGCGCTGCTGGCCGCCGGCCGATTCCTACCGCCCACAGTGGACGCCGACCCGGACTCCCGCGCGCTGATCCGTTGGCTGGGCGCCGACTCCGGCGACCCCGAACCACAGGTGGTCACGTTCCGCCCGACCGGGCCCGGCACGCTGCTGCTGTGCTCCGACGGCCTGCATCACTACGCGTCCGACCCGGTGGCGCTGACGGCGGCGGTCGCCGGGCCGCTGGTCGACGTGGCCCGCCGGCTGACCGACGTCGCCCTCGGCGGCGGCGGGCATGACAATATCGCCGTCGCCCTACTCGCGTTCCCACCCTCAGGAGGGTCTTTGCCATGACCGCGCAGTTCACGGCCGAGGTCGACCAGAACGAATACCTGCCCGAGGGTGGGCGGGTGGTCGACGCCATCGTCACGGTGACCGCGGCGGGTGGCGACCTGCGCGCCGCCGTCGCGGCCCCGACCGCCGCCGAGGTCATCATGGTCGACGTGTCCGGCTCGATGGGCATGCCGAACAACAAGATCGCGGAGGCGAAGAAGGCCACCGCGGTCGCGATCGACACGCTGCGCGACGGCGTGGCGTTCGCGGTCGTCGCGGGCACCGCGGGCGCGCACATGGTGTATCCGACGGATGCCCGCATGGTGCCGGCGTCGGCGCAGACCCGGGCCGAGGCCAAGGCCGCCGTCGCCCGGTTGCGCGCCGACGGCGGCACCGCCATCGGCAAGTGGCTGGACCTCGCCAACTACCTGTTCGCGGGCCAGGAGGCCGAGGTCAAACACGCCATCCTGCTCACCGACGGGCAGAACCAGCACGAGACACCGCAGGAGTTCCAGCGGGTCCTGGACGCGTGCGACGGCAAGTTCATCTGCGACAGCCGCGGCGTCGGCGAGGACTGGGTGGCGCGCGAGCTGCGGCTCATCGCGTCCACCCTGCTGGGCACCGCCGACGGGCTGGAGGATCCGGCCGAGCTGCCGGCCGCGTTCCAGGCCATGACGGAGAACGCGATGGGCAAGGCGGTCGCCGACGTGGCGCTGCGCGTGTGGTCGCCGGCCGGCTCGAAGATCAAGTTCGTCAAGCAGGTGTACCCGCAGGTGGAAGACCTCACCGGCCGGCGCGTCGAGGTGAGCGCCCGGATCGGCGACTACCCGACCGGCGCGTGGGGCGCGGAGAGCCGCGACTATCACGTCTCCATCGAGGTGGAGCCGGACGCGATCGGCGAGGAGGTGCTCGCCGCCCGGGTCAGCCTGGTCAGCGCCGGCCAGGTGCTCACCGAGAAGCTGGTGCTGGCCCGCTGGACCGACGACACCGCGCTCTCCACGAAGATCAACCCGCAGGTCGCGCACTACACCGGCCAGGCCGAGCTCGCGGCAGTCATCCAGGAGGGCCTGAAGGCCCGCGACGCGGGGGACGTGGAGACCGCGACGGCCAAGCTGGGCCGCGCGGTCCAACTGGCGGAGGAATCCGGCCACGAGGGCACGGCCAAACTCCTCGCCCGCGTAGTCGACGTGGAGGACGCGGCCACCGGCACCGTCCGCCTGAAGAAGCAGGTAGCGAACGTTGACGCCGAACTGACGGAAGTGCGATCCGTAAAAACCATCCGCACCAAACCCGCCGCCTCCCCGTAACCCCACCCTCGCTACCCGCCGACCCTCGCTACCCGCCGACCCTCTCTACCCGCCGATCAAGGACAAAAGCACGTGGTTTGATCTCTATTCCAGGTGCCTTTGCCCTTGATCCACGTACTTTCCCTTGATCGAGCGACAACCAGGAGGGCCGATGGCGATCTGCCCCAAGGGACACGAGTCCGGCACGCTTGACTACTGCGACGAGTGCGGCGCCCCGATGGCGGCCGCGCCGCAGGCCGCGCCCGCGCCCGCCGGGTCCGCGCCGCCGGCCGCGCCGTCGCCGCCGGCGGCGACGGCGAAGACGTGCCCCGTGTGCGGCACGCCGCAGAGTGGGCGGTTCTGCGAGGAGGACGGTTACGACTTCCTGCTCGCCCCACCGGTGCCGGCACCGGCTTCGGCTCCGGCGCCGGCCGCGCCACCGGTACCCGAATCAGCCGCGCCCCCGGTACCCCCGTCTCCTGCACCGGCGCCGGAGGCCGCGGCGCCGGTGGCACCGCGGACCTGGCGGGTCGGGGTGCGGGCCGATGCGGCGTACTTCGAGGTGGTCAAGGCGATGGGCGGCGAGGATGCCGGCTCCCTGGCGTTTCCGCGGTTCGCGCCGGAGCGGCGGTTCCAGCTGTCCGGTGAGCAGGTGCTGATCGGGCGGCGCAGCCGGTCGCGCGGCGTCGATCCGGAGATCGACCTGGCCGGCCCGCCCGAGGACCCGGGTGTCTCGCACACGCACGCGCTACTGGTCGCGCAGCCGGACGGGTGGGCGGTGGTCGATCTTGATTCGGCCAACGGGACCTACCTGAACGACCCGGCCTCGCAACCGATCGACGCCAACGTGCCGGTGCCGCTCCACGACGGCGACACCATCTACGTCGGCGCGTGGACCGCTCTCACCGTCCACACCTCATGATCAAGGCGTCCCTCACGTAGTGAGAACTACGTGAGGGACGCCTTGATCATGAGAGGGGGTGGCCCCTCCGCCGGGGGTTCGACAAGGGCTCGGCGGAGGGGCCTGTTCCCCGGTGCGCTGCGGGTCGCCCCGGGGAGTCGTGGGTCAACTGACCGTGCAGGGGGCCAGCGCGTCGAGACCCACGGGGCGTGCGTCGATCCGGCCGATAGCGGTGGCGATGCGGTTGATGGCCGCCACCCGCTTGTCCTTCAGCGGGCCGAGGATCGCGTTCTGGACGAAGTTCGGGCCGCCCTGACCGACGCTCGACGCGAGTCGGGCGTTGGCCTCGTTGATCTGGGTCTGCAGCTGAGCCAGGTTGCGCTCCACCTCGGCCAGCGCACCGGCCGGGATGGCGGGCAGTTCGCTGCCCACGTCGGGGCAGGAGATCGTGCCGACCGCGGTGCTGCCACCACCGGTGTTACCGGTGTTGCCACCATTACCGGCGTTGCCAGCGTTGCCAGCGTTGCCAGCGTTGCCAGCGTTGCCGCCGTTCGCCGCGCCGCCGGCCTGCAGCGCGCACGGCGCCAGCGCGTCGAGGCCCTGCGGGCGGGCGTTGATCCGGCCGATGGCGGTGGCGATGCGGTTGATGGCCGCGACGCGCTTGTCCTTCAGCGGACCGAGGATGGCGTTCTGGACGAAGTTCGGGCCGCCCTGGCCGACGCTCGACGCGAGTCGGGCGTTGGCCTCGTTGATCTGAGTCTGCAGCTGAGCCAGGTTGCGGTCGACCTCGGCGCGGGCGCCGGCCGGTACGGCCGGGAGCTGGCTCGCGACGTCGGGGCAGGAGATGGTGCCCGGGCTCGCCGCGGCGGCGCCGGTGGCCTCCGGCACGGTGGCGGGCTCGGTGGCGGTGGCGCTGCCACCGGTCGCGAGCGTGCAGGTGGCGAAGGCGTCCAGGCCCTGCGGACGGGTGCCCTGCCGGCCGATGGCGGTGGCGATGCGGTTGATGGCCGCCACCCGCTTGTCCTTAAGCGGGCCGAGGATCGCGTTCTGGACGAAGTTCTGTCCACCCTCGCCAGCGCTGGAGACCAGGCGCGCGTTGGCCTCGGCGATCTGCGTGTTCAGCTGTGCCAGGTTCCGCTCCACCTCCGCGCGGGCGGACGCCGGGACAGCCGGCAGCTTGTCAGCGATCGTGGGACAGCTGATCGTGCTGGCGGTGGTTTCCCCCTCAGCCAGCGCCACCCCGATCCCGCCGCCGACGAAGACGACGGCGACGCCGACGGTAGCGGCTACTTTCCAGTTCCTGTGCATGTGCGTGACAACCCAACCCTTCGGGCCTCAAGGGGTCGTGGGACCCCACACCGGACCACCGCCCCCGAGTGAGGGCAGCAGCCGTGTGCTGCTGTGGAAGAGAAGCGCCGTCCGACGGCGAGGTAACGCCGTCCGCCTCGCCCCTCAGTACGGTGGGCGCGCTCCCAAGGTTCAACGGCAAAATGTGGCTACGCTCGGGGGGTGCCTGTCACGCTCGATGACGCGCTCGCCGAAGTGCGCGCGCTGCTGCTCAACCCGGGATTGGTCCGCGCGGTCGCGGCCGGCCGCCGCCGGGGGCACGCGCCTTCCTGGGTACGGGCGGAGGTGCGCCCGGTCAGCCTCAAGACCGGCCGGCACCTCCAGATCGTCACGAACGACGGCGCCCGCCCCTTCACCCGCAACGTGGTGGATACGGAGGCCGGCGCGGCGGTCGACGCGCTGCTGGCGGAGCCGTTCGGCAACTGGCACGTGGAGACCGGCGACGCGACGGTGCAGCTGCGGGTGACGAAGAAGGGCGACGCGCAGGTGCACCGGGCGACCGCGAGCCGCGCGGTCGAGCCGGCCGCGCACGACCGCGCCAAGGATTATCTGCTGGACCCCGGCGACCCGCTCTTCGACGTGGTCGGGGGCAACGCGGCCAAACGCCGCCAGGTGGACGCGTTCCTGCGCGCGCTGCCCGAGCTGCCGTCCACAGTGAACGTGGTCGACCTGGGCTGCGGCAACGCCTACCTGACGTTCGCCGCGTTCCGCTACCTGTCGGGCCGCGGCCACGACGTGCGGATGGTGGGTGTCGACGTGCGCGAGGACCAGCGGCGGCGCAACACCGCGCTCGCCGAGCAGCTGGGCTGCGCCGACCGGGTGCGCTTCGTGGCCGGCACGATCGCGGACGCGCCGGTGGACCTCGCACCGGATCTGGTGCTGGCACTGCACGCGTGCGACACCGCGACCGACGAGGCGCTGGCGCGCGCGGTGCGCTGGCAGGCCCACTGGGTACTGGCCGCGCCGTGCTGCCACCACGACATCGCCGCGCAGTTGCGGACCCGGCCGGCGCCCGAGCCGTACCCGTTGCTGACCCGGCAGGGCATCCTGCGCGAGCGGTTCGCGGACGTCCTCACCGACGCGCTCCGGGCGGCCATCCTGCGGCTACACGGGTACAAAGTGGACGTCGTGGAGTTTGTCGACTCTCGACACACGCCGCGCAACCTGTTGCTGCGCGCCCGCCGCACCGATGTGCCGCCCACTGTGGAGCAACGCGCGGAGTACACCGGGCTGGTCGACCAGTGGGGCGTCGAGCCGGCGCTTGACCGACTGCTCAGTCAACCACCAGCGTGAACTCGGCGGTGTGCACCTGGCCGGCCACCTGGAAGTCGAAGAACATCCGGTAGCGGCCGCTGCTCGGCGCGGCCAGCCAGAACTTGACCGCTCCGTCGGCCAGCTCGGGCTCCGGGTGCACGTGCACGTAACCGAGATCGCCCTCGCGCAGTACGACCAGGTGGCCATAGGCGCCGAGGTATCGCTCCAGGCCGCCCGGCGCCACCCGGAAGAGCAGCGGCTGGGTGGCGCCCGGGCACGGGGTGCCCTCGTATCCGATGCTGAACCCGCCGACCCGCGCGGCTCGCTCCGGGGCCGGCAGCGGCCGTGCGGCGTAGGCGCCGCTCACCGTCAGATCCATCCCGAGCGTCAGCGGCGTCTGACTCCCGGCGGCGTCGACGGCGGTGAAATCCGCGTACGCCCGCCAGACGCCCGCCGCGGGCAGCGTGAGCGGCACGGCCCAGGTGCCGTCCGGCGCCATCGTGGGGTGCAGATGCTGGTACCCGGACAGATCACGCCGTACGACGATGAGGTGCAGCGGCTTGTCGTGCACCACCGCGAAGGTCGTCACCGGGCGGTTGTCCGGACCGGTCACCCGGAACGTCAGGTCGCGCCGCTGCCCGACCGGAAACGCGGTGGTGACCGGCGCCAACGCGTACCCGTTGGTGTTGATCTCCAGGCCACCGACCCGCGCGCCGGCGGCGGCCGCGCCGGTGGTGCCGTGGGTGTGCGCGCCGGTGCCCGCCGCGTGCGCGTGGTCGGTGGGCGCCGGCGTGACCGTGGGCGCCGCGGCGGTGGTCCCGCCGGGATCGCTCGTCAGGCGACCGATGCCGATGCCGCCCAGCAGCGCGATGACGAGCCCGGCGGCCACAAACGCGATCCGCACTACGCCCCCTTTCAAGGAAGGGCCCCTTGTTATCGCTTTTTGAGGAGGAAGGGACCCTTGCAAACACCGCTACCAGTATGCGGTGTCGGAAAAGCGTGGCTTTTGGGCGAGATGACTCGTTGGTTCCTTCGTGTCCAAGACTGCGCTGATCGCCGCCCTGGCCATCGTCCTGCTCCCGGCACCGGCCCGCGCGGAGCCGACCGGAGACCAGCTCGAGGCGGCCGAGGAGCGTCTGGAGCAGGTGGTCGAGGACTACAACGAGGTACGCGAAGACCTGCGCGACGCCCGCGAGCAGGCCGCCGCCCTCACCCGCCAGCTCAAGCCCTTGGAGCGCCAGCTGGCCGCCCGGCAGGCGCAGGTCGGTGTGATCGCCACCACGGCCTACCAGACGAGCCGCTTGGCGCCGGCGCTCGCCGTGATCAACGCTGATACGGCGGCCGAGTACACCGAGCGCATGCTCGTGCTGCAGCGGCTGGCCGGGCAGCAGCAGGAGGCGATCGACGGGCTGCTCGCCACCCGGAAGCGGACCGTCACCGCGCGGGAGGAACTCGACGCCGTCGTCGCCCAGCGGACCGCCGACGAGCGCAGCCTTGCCGCGAAGAAGCGCCAGATCGAGCGGGACGTCGCCCGGCTGGAGCGGGTGCGGACGGACACCGGGTATACGGCGCCGCCGGCCGTGCGGGGGTTCAAGCCCGCGTTCTCGGCGGGACGGGCGGGCGCGGCGGTGCGGTTCGCGTACGCCCAACTCGGCAAGGCGTACCGGTTCGGCGCGTCCGGGCCGCGGTCCTACGACTGCTCGGGGCTCACCTCAGCCGCGTGGGCGCGTGCCGGCGTGCCGTTGCCGCACAACGCCCGCCGCCAATATCACTCGGTCGGCCACATCAGCCGCGCCGACCTGCGCCCCGGCGACCTCATCTTCTACTACCGCAGCATCCACCACGTCGCGATCTACGCCGGCGGCGGCAAGATGATCCACGCACCGCGGCACGGCGAGCCGGTGCGCCTGGACGACGTCGACTACCAGCCCATCCACGGCTACGGCCGCCCCTCCCTGTCCTGACCTCTCCATGATCAAGGCGTCCCTTACGTAGCTCTAGCTACGTAAGGGACGCCTTGATCATGGGAGAGTTCGAGGCGGGGAGGGTCAGGCGGAGATGGCGAGGGCCAGGGGGAGGACCATCGGGGCGCCGGCTTGGCGCAGCAGGCGGGTCGCCATCGTCATCGTCCAGCCGGAGTCGACCAGGTCGTCCACCAGCAGCACCGGGCCAGCCACGGTGGCCAGTTGGTCGGCCAGCGGCGCCGGCAGCGTGAACGCGCCGTGCAGCGCCCGCACCCGCTGCGCGCTGTTGCCCCGCGACCCGCCGCTGTCGCCGACCGGCCGGAGCGCGCCGAGCAGCGGCAGGCGGCCGACCGCAGCGATGCGCTCGGTCAGGGTGTGCACCAGTTGCGGGTGCCGCCGCGACTCGACCGCGACGATGCCGACCGGTCGCGCCGGCCAGCGGTCGTCGCCGCGCGCCCACACCTTGAGCACCTCGATCACGGCGCCGGCCACGTCGTCGGGCAGCGGTGCGTCGGGCGCGTCGGGCCCGGCCACCGTGCGTAGCCGGGAGCCCCAGCCGAGGTCGGACAGCCGCCCCACGGCCCGCCCGGCGGCGGCCTGCTCGCCGGGTGGGATCTTGCCGCGCAGCGGGACGCCGACCGCCTCCAGCCCGGTGGGCCACATCTTCTTCGGCGCGATCTCGACTCCGGCCCGGCCCAGGAACGCCTGCGCGGCGGCGAGCGCCGGCTCGGACACGGCGGCGTCGTAACGCGGCCCGGCGCACCGGTCACACCGGCCGCACGGGGTGGCACCGGGATCGTCGAGGCACCGGCGCAGGAACTCCATGCGGCAGTCGGGCGTCGACACGTACTCCCGCATGGCCTGTTGCTCGGCGGTGCGCGCCTCGGCGACGCGCCGCAACCGGGCGGCGTCGTATTCCCACGGCTCGCCCGTGGCGAGCCAGCCGCCGCGGACCCGGCGGACCGCGCCGTCGACGTCGAGCACCTTGAGCATCATCTCCAGGCGGGCCCGGCGGAGGTCGACGATCGGTTCGAGCGCCGGTGTCGACATGGCGCGGTCGGTGGCGAGCGCGGCGAGCACCGTGCGCACCTGGTCTTCGGGCGGGAACGCCAGCGACGCGAAGTATCGCCAGATGGCCGCGTCTTCGGTGCCCGGCAGCAGCAGCACGTCAGCCGACTCGACGGCGCGGCCGGCGCGGCCGACCTGCTGGTAGTAGGCGATGGGGGAGGGCGGTGCGCCCAGGTGGACGACGAAGCCGAGGTCGGGCTTGTCGAAGCCCATGCCGAGCGCCGACGTGGCGACCAGCGCCTTGATCTTGTTGTCGAGCAGGTCCTGCTCGGCGGCCTGCCGGTCGGCGTCGTCAGACTGTCCACTGTAGGCAGCAACCGGATAGCCGCGGGAGCGCAGGAACTCCGCGGTCTCGCCGGCCGCCGCCACGGTCAGCGTGTAGACGATGCCGGAGCCGGGCAGCCGGTCGAGGTGGTCGGCCAGCCAGGCCAGCCGGTGGGCCGGCGTCGGCAGGTCGAGCGCGGCCAGTCGCAGCGAGTCGCGGTCGAGCGGCCCGCGCAGCACCAGCGCGTCGCCGAGCTGCTCGGCGACGTCGGCGGTCACCCGGGCATTCGCCGTGGCGGTGGTGGCCAGCACCGGCGTGCGGGACGGCAGGTTGGCGAGGAACGTGCGCAGCCGGCGGTAGTCGGGGCGGAAGTCGTGCCCCCAGTCGGAGACGCAGTGCGCCTCGTCGACGACCAGCAGCCCGGTGGTGGCGGCGAGCCTGGGCAGCACGCTGTCGCGGAAGTCGGGGTTGTTGAGCCGCTCCGGGCTGATGAGCAGGACGTCGACCGCGCCGGCGTGCACCTGGTCGGTGATGTCGTCCCACTCGTCGAGGTTGGCCGAGTTGATCGTGCGGGCGTGGATGCCGGCGCGGCCGGCCGCCTCGACCTGGTTGCGCATCAGGGCCAGCAGCGGCGAGACGATCACCGTGGGGCCGACCGACCGATCGGCGCGGAGCAGCGCGGTGGCCACGAAGTAGACCGCCGACTTGCCCCACCCGGTGCGCTGCACGCACAGCACCCGCCGGCGCTCGGCGACCAGCGCCTCGATCGCCCGCCACTGGTCGTCGCGCAGCCGGGCGTGTTCCCCGGCCAGCTTCCGCAGCACTGCCTCCGCCTGCTCCCGCATGGCACCCTTCCTACCAGCCCCGCCGGACACCCCGCTGCCCCTCCCATGATCAGGGCGTCCTTCACGTCGTTAGAGCTACATGAGGGACGCCTTGATCATGGCCAGTTCACCTGCTGGCCACCGGCGGCGGTTTGACTGGCGGCCGTGAGAGTTACTGTTCCCGCGCTCGGCGTAGCCGTCGCGCTGCTGGCCACCGTCGTCGCCGTACCCACCGGCGCCACCGCCCACCGGGAGGACGAGCCGATCGTCATCGGCCACCGCGGCGCCAGCGGCTACCGTCCGGAGCACACCCTGGAGGCGTACCGGGTCGCGATCGCCATGGGCGCCGACTACATCGAGCCGGACCTGGTCGCGACGAAAGACGGCGCGCTGGTCGCGCGCCACGAGAACGAGATCTCGGGTACCACCGACGTGGCGGCCCGGCCGGAGTTCGCCGCCCGCAAGACCACGAAGACCATCGACGGAAACGCGGTGACCGGCTGGTTCACCGAGGACTTCACGCTGGCCGAGCTGAAGACCCTGCGGGCCAAGGAGCGGCTACCGCTGGTACGCCCGACCAACACCGTCTTCGACGGCCGGTTCGAGATCCCGACGCTCCAGGAGGTCATCGACCTGGCGCGCACCGAGGGGCGCAAGCGCGGCCGGACCGTCGGCATCTACCCGGAGACCAAGCACCCCACGTACTTCCAGTCGATCGGGCTGCCGCTGGAGGAGCCGCTGGTGGCGGTGCTCCGCCGCAACGGGCTGGCCGGCAAGAAGGCGCCGGTGTTCATCCAGTCCTTCGAGACCGCGAACCTGCGCAAGCTGGCGTCGCTCGTCGAGGTCCGGCTGGTGCAGCTCATGGACGCGACCGGCCGGCCGTACGACTTCGCCGTGGCGGGCGACCCGCGCACCTACGCCGACCTGGCGAAGCCCGCCGGGCTGAAGTGGATCAGCGGGTACGCCGACGGCATCGGCGCCAACAAGAACCTGATCGCGCCCGGCGGGGTGCCGACCACGCTGGTCCGGGACGCGCACCGGTACGGGCTGATCGTGCACGCGTGGACATTCCGGGCGGAGAACCAGTTCATGGCCGCGCCGTTCCGGCTCGGCACCGACCCCAACGCGCGGGGCGACATCATCGCCGAGTACACTCTCTTTTTCGGCCTCGGCCTCGACGGCGTCTTCGCCGACCACCCCGACACGGCCGTGGCCGCACTCGCCGGCCGCTAGACGTTTGCTTTTCCAGAGGGCAGCCCTCTCACCGGCTGGGCCGGTATAGGGGAGCTCTGTTCAGAGCTCGCGCCCAAGAGGGCTGCCCTTTTGGGCGCGTGGGCCCGTGTCGCGCGGTCCGCCCCCAGAGGGCAGCTTTCTGGGGGCGCTTTCTCCACAGGGGAGCCCTATACCCGCCTGGGCGGGTATAGGGGAGCTCTCCTCAGAATTCACGCCCCACAGGGCTGCCCTCTTGAAGCGCCGGGCCGCCGGGGCCGGGCCGCGCCATGCGCCGCGCGTCAGGGGTGGGCGGCCGCCGGTGGGGGGAGGGGTTGGGTGTCCTCGTCGGTGTTCCAGGTGGCGTCGGTGCGGCGGCGCAGTCGCCAGCCGAACGCGCCGAACAAGGCCAGCACGACCGCCATCGAGCCGAGCCCGCCCGCGATCAACGCCGCCGACAGGCCGCTGGAGGTCTGACCGCGCTGGCTCATGGCCGGTGGCTCGGCGTTTCCGGCGCCCGCCGGGCCCTCCGATTCGGCGTACCCGGATGGGTCAGCGCCCGGCGCGGAGTCGGCCGGGTCCGATGGCGCCGAGTCCGAGGTGGACGGGTCCGAGGTGGACGGATCCGACGGCGGCGGCGTGGTCGGCGCCTCGTCGTCCGCCGCGGGGGGCGGTGGCGGCGTGGTCGGCGATACCCGGGCGGGCGGCAGGGCGGCGGGCGGCAGGACCACCGCGCCGACGACCGTCGCCGTGGCGGTGCCGCTGCCGAGCGGCTTGCCGGCGGCCGTGGCCGCGGTCGCTTCGAACAGCACCGCGCCGTTCGGTGCGTCGTCGGTGAACGTGACCCGGTACTGCCCGGTGGTCTCGGTGGTGCCGCAGATCAGCTTGCCGTCGGCCAGCACATCCGTCGCGACGACCTGGCCGCCGCTGGGGGCGTCCTCGGCCAGGGTCACCGGTACGCCGGCGATGAGGCGTTCCACCCGCACCTGGTCGGCCCGGAGACCATCCAGCCGGATGGCGAGGGCGCGGCTGGTGACGGTACACCCGTTGGCGGAGCCGTTCGTCGCCACGGTCAGCGCGGCCGGCGCGCCGCCCGCGGTCACGATCCGCCGGTCGACGGCGACCGCGACCTCGCAGCACTTCGCGGCCTGGGCGGCAGGCGCCTCTTTTTCGGCCTTGCCGTTGCTGGCGGCGAGCGTCGGCACGGTCAGTGCCAGCCCGCCCAGCCCTACGGCGACCGCCGTTACCCGCATCACTGTCCGTCGTCCGGACATCGTGCCCCCAAGCCCTGGAGATCCGTATCGAGAGCAACGCTATGTGTGTTTTCGCAGGTCAGACAGGGTGTGATCTTTCGTCTTCTGCTGATTCTCGGCTCAGTTTCCGGGCTGTGTAATGAACCGAGCACACCCAGTGCCGCCCCCTTCCATGATCAAGGCGTCCTTCAAGCGGTTAGAGCTACTTGAAGGACGCCTTGATCATGGAAAGGTTAGGTGGCCGCCGCGAAGCGTTGGACCTGTTCGGTGGTGCCGGCCACGATCAGGACACTGCCCTCCGGTACCACGGTTTCCGGCCTGGCGTAGGTGAAGTCCTTGCCAGGCAGCTTCACGCCGACCACGGTCACGCCGTACCGCGTGCGCAGCCCCACGTCGGCGAGCGTGCGCCCGACGGCGTCGCCCGGCGGCCTGGTCTTGGCGATGGCGAAGCCGTCGTCCAGCTCGATGAAGTCGAGCATCCGGCTGGTGATCAGATGGGCGACCCGGTCGCCCATCGCGGCCTCCGGGTAGATGACGTGCCGCGCGCCGACCGACGTGAGGATCCGCCCGTGCTTCTCGGAGATCGCCTTGGCCCAGATCTCCCGCACCCCGAGCTCGGTGAGCGTGAGCACGGTCAGCAGGCTGGCCTCGATGTTGGTGCCGATGCCGACCACCACCCGGGAGAACTCGGTGATCCCGACCTGGCGGAGCGCCGCCTCGTCGGTGCTGTCCGCCTGCACCACGTGGGTCAGATCGTCCGCCCACTGCTGCACGATCCGCGGGTCGTGGTCGACGCCCATCACCTCGTGTCCGAGCCGGACCAGCGACTGGGCCACCTGCCCGCCGAACCGGCCGAGCCCGATCACGGCGACGTTCTCGTCCGCCGTCGGGGCCTTCGTATTGTTAGCCAACGATGGGTCGCTCCTCCGGGTATCGGTACAGGCGGGGCCGGCTGTTCAGGGCGAGCGCCGAGGCGACCGCGATGGTGCCCACCCGGCCGATGAACATCAGCGCGATGACGACCAGCTGTCCCGGGCCGGACAGGGTCGGGGTCAGGCCGGTGCTGAGGCCGGCGTTGCCGAACGCGGACGCCGCCTCGAACAACGCCCGGTCGAACGGTACGCCCGAGGTCAGCGCGATCAGCAGCAGCGTGCTGCCGAACACCAGCGCGACGCCCAGCAGCGCCACCGTCGTCGCCTGGCGTTGGGTGTTCTCGGCGATCCGCCGGCGCCCGACGGTGACGTCCCGCTCGCCGCGCACCTCGGTCCAGATCACGTACGCCAGCAGGAAGAACGTGGTGACCTTGATGCCGCCGGCGGTGCTCGCGCTGCCGCCGCCGACGAACATCAGCCCGGTCGTGACCGCGAGCGTCTCCGAGTTCAGGTGGGCGTAGTCGACGGTGTTGAACCCGCCGGAGCGCGGGATGGTGCCCTGCACGAACGCGGCGAGGACCTTCTCGGTCACGCCGAGCGGTCCCAGCGTGCCGGGGTTGCTCCACTCGAAGCCCAGCACCACCAGGAAGCCGGTCGCGAGCAGCACCAGCGACCCCCACACCGTGAGCCGGGTATGGGTCGACCAGTCGGCGGGGCGCCGCAGCTCGCGGGTGAGCTCGGTGAGCACCGGTACGCCGAGCCCGCCCACGATCACGCCGAGCGTGAGCGGCACGCAGATCCACCAGTCCGCCACGAACCGGAGCATGCCGTCGCTGCGCAAGCCGAAGCCGGAGTTGTTGAACGACTGCACCGCGGTGAAGAAGCCCTCCCACAGGGCCTCGCCGACCGGCACGTCGTACGCGGACCACAACCGGATCCCGACGATGGCGGTGATGACCACCTCGCAGGTGAACATGATGACGGCGGCCCGCAGCAGCACGTCGCGGATCTCGCCGAGGGCGAGGCTGGTGCTGGTCTCGGCGCGGGCCACCAGGCGGCTGCGCAGTCCGAGACGGCGGGAGACCAGCAGGCCGAGCAAGGTCGCCATGGTCATGATCCCGTAGCCGCCGACCTGGGTGAACACGGTGATCATGACGTGCCCGAAGCCGGACCAGTAGGTCGCGGTGTCCACCGAGGCGAGCCCGGTGGTGCAGATCGCCGACGTGGCCGTGAAGAACGCGGCCAGGAACGACGGGGACTCGCTGCCCGCGCGGGACACGGGCAACATCAAGACGACGGTACCCAGGGCGATGGCGCACAGGAACGCGAACGGCACGATCCTCGCGGGGTGTTGCA
Organism: Actinomycetes bacterium KLBMP 9797; assembly: GCA_037414955.1. Taxonomy (GTDB): domain Bacteria; phylum Actinomycetota; class Actinomycetes; order Mycobacteriales; family Micromonosporaceae; genus Phytohabitans. The sequence continues at coordinate 10,859 of JBBEWH010000267.1, read as the reverse complement.
GTGTCCTGCGCATCCCGCCTGTCATATCACAGCGTCACCACTCCCATGATCAAGGCGTCCTCGCCGAGGCGTTGACTAGTCTCGTCGGGGTGGAATCTCTTCCCGAGCCGGGGCCGTTGCCGTCGAAACTCGCCGCCGCGCTCGTGTTCGTGGCGAGCGGCGCCGTGCTGGTACTGGAAACCGTCGCGCTCCGCCTCGTCGGGCCGTATGTCGGGGTGACCCTCCAGGTCACCAGCGCGGTCATCGGCATGGCGCTGGGTGCCATCGCGTACGGGGCGTGGCTGGGCGGATTCCTCGCCGACCGGTACGACCCGCGCCGGCTGCTCGCGCCCGCGCTGGTGCTCGCCGGCATCGCCACCGCCGCGACGCTGCCGCTGGTCCGGTACGCCGGCGAGGTGCTGCGCGGCGAGGCGGCCGCCGGGATCCTGCTGCTCACCGCGCTCGCCATCGTGGTGCCGGCCGGGCTACTCTCCGCCGTCACGCCGCTGGTGGTGAAGCTGCAGCTCGGCGACCTGAAGGTGACCGGGCGGGTGGTCGGCAAGCTGTCCAGCATCGGCACGCTCGGCGGCATCACCGCGACGCTGGCGACCGGCTTCGTGCTGGTGGCCGCGCTGCGCACCAGCGTGATCATGATCAGCTTGGCGGTGCTGCTGACCGGCGGCGGCCTGGCGCTCGGTTGGTACCTGCGCGGCCGTAACCCGGTGCCGCTGGCGACCGCCCGCACCCGGGCGGTGCTGGCCGTGCTCGGGTTGGCCGGCGCCGGCCTGTCCACAGTGGCGCCCGACCCGTGCGACGTGGAGACGGCCTACCACTGCGCCACCGTCGTCGCCGACCCGGCCCGGCCGAGCGGGCGCACCCTGGTCCTCAACTCGGCCCGCCACTCGTACGTGGACCTCGACGACCCGACCCATCTGGAGTTCGAGTACACCCGGTGGTTCGGCGCGGTCGCCGACGCCATGGCCCCGGTCGGGCAGCGGGTCGACGCGCTGCACCTGGGCGGCGGCGGGTTCACGATGCCGCGGTACCTGACCGCCAACCGGCCGGGCACCACCAACGACGTGTACGAGATCGACGGTGGCCTGGTCGACCTGGCGCGGCGCGAGCTGGGATTGCGCACCGGTCCAGCCCTCTCCGCCCGCGTCGGCGACGCCCGGATCCTGCTCACCGCGCGGGCCGACCACAGCGCCGACCTGGTGGTGGGCGACGCGTTCGGGCACCTGACGGTGCCTTGGCACCTGGCGACCCGGGAGATGGCGGCCGAGATCCACCGCGTGCTGCGGCCGGGCGGCATCTATACCCAGAACGTGATCGACTATCCGCCGTTGCGGTTCATCCGGGCCGAGGTCGCCACCGTGGCGGCGGTCTTCCCGCATGTGGCGCTCGTCGGCACGCCCGCCGCGCTGGCCGGTGAGGAGGGCGCCAACTTCGTCATCGTCGCGTCGGACGCCCCGCTGCCGCTCGACGCGCTGCGCGCCCGCCTCACCGACGGCGCCCAGGCACTGTCCGATGCGGACCTGGATGACTTCGTGTCCGACGCCGTCGTGCTCACCGACGACTTCGCCCCGGTCGACCAGCTCCTCGCCCGCGGCTGACCCGCCCGCGAGGTCAGAACGGGGTCACAGCATGGAGAGGTGTACGTGGTTGGTGTGGGTGGCCGCCGGGCCGCCGCTGCCGCTGTAGGAGCGCCAACCGATGCTGGGCTGCCAGATCTGCCGGTACCAGATCACGTACATGACGCCGAGTCGCTCGGCGTTCTTGACGTAGAACGCCGCGAGCCGGTCGCCGTACTGCTTGTCGTCGCCGGTGGCGTTGACGTTTTCGAAGCCGTTCGGCGCGGCCGCGAAGTCGCACGCGCGGCCCTTGGGATGCTCGCCGCCGCCACCGCTGCGGTAACACGACACGTATCGCCTGAAGTTGGCCGCCTTGGCCTGGTTCATCGCGTGCAGGGTGCGCGGCGTGATGCAGCCGCTCGTGGTCGGGTCGTCGACCGTGCAGGACTCCCGCGGCCAGCTGCCGTCGGAGTTGCGCGGCGCCGGCTTGGCCGCCACCGAGTTGGCGCTGACGAACCCGCCGGTCGGGCTGCTGTTGCCGAGCGCGCGCTCGGCGTCCTGCTTCTTCCGCGCCAGGATGGCGACCTGCTTCTGCTGCTCGCGCACCTCGTTGTCGATGGCCGCCTGGGTGCGGGTCGCCGCCGCCTGCATCTCGGTGAGCTTGCGCATCTGCACGCCGTCGCGCTGGGCGAGCTGCTCGAGCGCGCCGGCCCGGGCCAGGAAGTCTTCCGGCGAGGCGCTGTTGAGCAGCGCGGCGAGCGGCGTGAGCCGGCCCGTGCGGTATGACTGTGCGGCGAGCACGCCGACCTCGACCCGCACCTCGGCCAGCCGGGTCTGCACCTGCTTGAGCTGGACCCGCAGTTCCAGCTGGCGCTTCTGCGAGTTGGCGAGCTTGGCCTTGGCGTCGGCGTGGCCCTTCGCGGCCGCTTCGAGTGCGGCGCGTAGTGTCTTCGTGCCGCCCTCGTCGTCCGTGTTGGGCGCCGCGAACGCCGGCCCACCGAGGATCACCGCGACGGCGGCGACCAGCGTGACAGCCAGGGGACGAAGCACGGTGCGCAGCGTACCGGAATCATGTGTCCCATCAACCACTCTCGCCACAGAATTAAGGATGCCCTCATGATCAGGGCGTCCTTCAAGTCGTGAGAACTACTACAGGGACGCCCTGATCATGAAGGGGTGTCAGCGGTCCACTGGGTGCCGACCACGCCGAGGAGCTTGAGCTTCTCCGCCGACGGGCTGCCCGGCGCCGCCGTATAGATGATCAGGTGCTGGCCGTGCCCGGCCAGGTCGAGCACCTCGCACTCCAGGGTCAGCTCGCCCACCACCGGGTGCTGGATCTGCTTGGTGGTCGAGCCCGGCGGGCTGCAGACCTGGTGCCGATCCCAACGCCGCGTGAAGTCCGGGCTCGCCGCCCGCAACCGGGCGATCAGGCCGTGGATGCCGGGATCTCCCGGGTACCGCGCGGCGGCGGCGCGCAGCGCGGCCACGCACTCGTCAGCGAACGCGGACGATCGGGGGTCGGCGAGCGCCTGCGCCGAGTACGGCCCGGCGAACAGGCTCCAGATCAGGTTGAACTGCTCGGCCGGCCAGGTCGTCGGGTCGCCCAGCAGCGCGGCCGCCATCGGGTTCCAGGCCAGCAGCTGGTACTTCGCGTCGATCACGTACGCCGGGGTGTCGTCGAGCCGGTCGAGCAGGTGCAGCACGCCGGGCGGCACGTCCTGGCGCGGGCCGGTCGGCGGTGCCGGCACCTCGCCGGCCAGGTGGTACAGGTGGGCGCGCTCGGCCTCGTACAGGCGGAGCGCGCGGGCCAGCGCGGACAGCACCTGGCGGGACGGCCGCGGACCGCGGGCCTGTTCCAGCCGGGCGTAGTAGTCGACCGAGATGCCGGCGAGCCGGGCCACCTCCTCCCGGCGGAGGCCGGGCGTGCGCCGGCGGCCGCCAGCGGCCAGGCCCACGTCCTGCGGCCCGACCCGGGCCCGGCGGCTGCGCAGGAAATCGGCGAGTTGGCGGCGATCCATGCCGCCCATCGTGCCGCGCGGCGGGCGGCACCAACCAGGGACTGGCGATCCGTGGTTAAGCCGGTCTCTCCTCGGCGCGGCCCGCGCACCGCACGCTGGGACCGTGAGCGAATCGAAGATCGCCCTCGTGACGGGGGCCAACAAGGGCATTGGGTACGAGATCGCGCGCGGCCTGGGTGCGGCCGGCGCGACCGTGTTGGTGGGCGCCCGGGACGCCGGTCGCGGCGCGACCGCCGCCGAGAAGCTGGCCGCCGAGGGGATCACCGCCGTGCCGGTGGAACTGGACGTCACCGACCCGGTGTCGGTGAGCGCGGCGGCGGCGCTGATCGAGCGCGAGTACGGCCGGCTGGACATCCTGGTCAACAACGCCGGCGTCCTCGTGGAGCGGGGGCAGGCGCCGAGCCAGGTGCCGGTCGAGGCGCTCCAGCGCCTCTACGACATCAACGTGTACGGCGTGGTGCGCGTGACAAACGCGCTGCTGCCACTGATCCGGCGCGCGCCGGCGGGGCGGATCGTCAACCTCTCCAGCGGACTGGGCTCGTTGACCCTGACGAGTGACCCGTCGAACGCCTTCGCGCAGTACCCGCTGCTGGCCTACAACTCCTCGAAGAGCGCCCTGAACGCGATCACCGTGTCGTACGCCAACGAGCTGCGGGACACGCCGATCAAGGTGAACGCGGCCGACCCGGGGTACTGCGCGACCGACATGAACGGGCACGCCGGCCCGCGCACGCCGGCGCAGGGCGCGATCGCGGCCGTGCGGCTGGCGACATTGCCGGACGATGGCCCGACGGCGGGCTTCTTCGACGAGGACGGCCCGGCGCCCTGGTGACCTCCCCATGATCAGGGCGTCCCTCACGTAGTTAGAACTACGTGAGGGACGCCCTGATCATGAGAGCAGGGTGGTGTGGACGACGTCCCACACGGCGGGACTGGCGCAGGCGAGCAGGCCGAGGCGGTCGTCGGTCAGGTCGTACGCCGTGCCGTCCAGCCGGCGCACCACGCCGCCCGCCTCATCGAGCAGCAGCGCGCCCGGCGCGTGATCCCAGGGCAGCGTGCGCCAGAACATCACGAAGTGCTGCCGCCCGGTGACGATGTCGACGTACTCCTGCCCGACGCAGCGGTGGCCGGGCAGCATCTCGCCGATCTGCGGCGTGCCGTCGCGCACGCTGGCGCGGATGCGGGCGGACATGAAGTGGGTCGGGGCGGCGCCACGCAACGCGCCCGCCGCCAGCCGGTCGCCGTCGAGCGTCGCCCGGACCCCGTCCACGTACGCGCCGCCGCCCACCTCCGCCACCGCCAGCGAGTCGGCGAGCGGGTCGAGGATCCAGGCGGACGTCGTGGCGCCGTCCCGCAGCAGCGCGACCATCAGCGCGAACGGCCCGCGTCCGGCCGCGAAGTTGCCGGTGCCGTCGATGGGGTCGACCAGCCACACCGGCCCGGGATCGTGCAGCCGCGTCAACTGCGCCGGGTCGTCGGCGACGCCCTCTTCACCCACCACCGCCGAACCCGGCAGCAGCGCGCGTAGGCCCGTGGCGAGCATTTCTTCGGCGCGCGCGTCGGCGACGGTCACCAACTCGCCGGGCGCCTTCTCCCGCACGTCGGCTTCGGCCAGGTGCTGGTACATGGGTAGCACGACCGTGGCCGCCGCCTCGCGCAGCAGCTGCCCCACAGCCTCGATCAGGTCAGCCACGCGGGGGAAGTTTCACCACGCTGACGAAGAACTCGTCGATCTGGCGGACCACGGAGATGAACCGGTCGAAGTCGACCGGCTTGGTGACGTATGCGTTGGCGTGCAGCTGATAGCTGCGCAGGATGTCCTCGTCGGCCTGGGAGGTGGTCAGCACCACCACCGGGATGCGGCCGAGCCGTTCGTCGTCTTTGATCTCGGCGAGCACCTGGCGACCGTCGCGGCGCGGCAGGTTGAGGTCGAGCAGGATGAGGTCGGGCGTGACCGCGTCCGCGTACTGGCCCTCGCGGCGCAGGTAGGCGAGTGCCTCGACGCCGTCCTGCACCACCGTGAGCCGGTTGCGCAGCTTGTGCTCCTCGAACGCCTCCTGGGTCATCAGCACGTCACCAGGGTCGTCTTCGACCAGGAGTACCTCGATCGGGCTCGGACTCGCATCAACGGTCATGCGGTCACCTCCTTCACTTCAACCGCCGGTGAGGACGGCTCGTCTGATCTTTCCACCGGGGCGTCGACCGTAGCCGGTAGCGTGAAGCGAATCATCGTGCCGCCGGTCACCTCCGGGTCTACCCAGATCCGCCCTCCGTGATACTCGACGATCTTCTTCGCGATCGCCAATCCGATGCCGGTGCCGGGGTACGCGTCCTTGGCGTGCAGCCGCTGGAAGATCACGAAGATCTTGTCGGTGAACTCCGGCTCGACGCCGATGCCGTTGTCGCGGCAGCTGATCTCCCACTCCTCGCCGACCCGCCGGGCGGTCACCTCCACCCGCGGCGGTCGCTGCGGGTGGCGGAACTTCAGCGAATTCGACACCAGGTTGGCCAGCAGCGTGGTGAGCAGCGCCTCTTCCCCGTGCACGGTGGGCAGGTCGGACCAGACCACCTCGCCCGTGGCGTACCGCCGGGCGGCGTCCAGTTGGCTGCTCACCTCGGTCATCACCGCGTCGAGGTCGACCTCGGAGAAGCCGGACGTGACCCGCCCGATCCGGGAGAACGCCAGCAGGTCGTTGATCAGCCGCTGCATCCGCTGGGCGCCGTCGACGGCGAACGCGATGTACTGGTCGGCGCGCTCGTCGAGCTGCCCCGCGTAGCGCCGCTGGAGGAGCTGGCAGAAGCTCGCCACCTTGCGCAGCGGCTCCTGCAGGTCGTGCGAGGCGACGTACGCGAACTGCTCCAGGTCGCGGTTGGAGCGCAGCAGCTCCTCGGCCTGGATCTGGAGCTGGTTGTTGACCCACTCGACCCGCTCGCGCGCTTCGCGGACCTCGGCCAGGTCCGAGACGATCTTCCGGCGCATGCCGTCGATGTCGCGGGCGAGCTGCGCCAGCTCGGGCGGCCCGTCGGTGTCGATGTCATGCTCGTAGTCGCCGCGGGCGATCAGCCGCGCCGTGCCGGCGAGATCGGTCAGCGGCTCGATCACCATCCGCCGCAGCGACACGAGCAGCGCCACGCCGGCCAGGACGACGATCACGGCGGCGGCCACCAGCAGCAGCACGAGGACGCTGCTGCTCTCCTTCGCCCGGTCGGCCGCCTGCCGCCGGAACGTCTCGATCTCGTTCTGAAGGTCCACCACGGCCGCCCGGACCGCCTCGAAGCGCTGCCCGGCGTCGGCGTTCAGCAGCGCCTGTCCGGCGGCCGGGCCCTGGGTGCGCACCGTGGTGATCACCGGCTCGGCGACCTGCCGCCGCCACGACGCCGCCCGTTCGTCGACCGTGCGCAGCCGGGCGAGCAGTTCCTCGTCGCCGTCGGCCAGGCGGGTCATGTTGTCGATCAGCGCACGCCCGTCCGTGATGCCCGTGGTGTACGGCGCGACGTCGGCCTCACTCCCGGACACCGCGAAGCCGCGCACCGCCGACTCCTGCTCCACCATCGCGGTGAGCAGCTCCTCAGAGTCGGACCGCAGCGGGCCGGCCCGGTTGACCAGCGTGTCGACCTGGGCCCGGCTCGCCGTCGCGGTGCCGGCCGCCAGCGCGGCGATCAGCACCAGCAGCCCGCCGACCACCACGCACAGCACGGTGACCCGCTTGCGCAGCGTCCACGTCTCGCTCACCGACCGCCACCCCTCGTCACCAGCAGCATCGCGACGTCGTCGGCGAGCGGGCCGCCGTTGGCCCGCTCGGCCCGGCCGACCAGCCACTGCGGTAGCGTCGGCAGCGGCACGTCCCGCGCCTCCGGCGCGCTGAGCAGGTCGCACAGGCCCGGCACGTCGAGCCGTTCCTCGCCCGGGCCGATCCGGCCCTCGATGAGCCCGTCGGTGTACATGAGCAGCGACCAGTCCTCACTGTCGAATTCGAACTCAAAGACCGGTGTGGGGCGCGGCTGGACGCCCAGCAGCAGGCCGTGCGGCGCCGGGACCGGCGTCACCTTGCCGCCGGAGAGCAGCAGCGGCGGCGGGTGCCCGGCCAGCCGCACGGTGGCCCGGCCGTCCGACAGATCGAGGCAGACGGCGGCGACCGTGGCGAAGATCTCCCGCGCCCGGCGCTCGCTGATCAGCACCTGCTCGAGCGCGGGCAGCACGCCGTCCTCCTCGACGCCGGCCAGGATCAGGGCCCGCCAGGCCACCCGGAGCTCGACGCCCAGCGCGGCCTCGTCGGCGCCGTGCCCGCACACGTCACCGACGATCAGGTGCAGCCGCTCCCCGGTCTGCACCACGTCGTAGAAGTCGCCACCGATCACCGCGGCGTGCCGGCCGGGCCGGTAGAACGGGTACATCCGGACCTGCTCGGTGGTCATCAGCGGCTGCGGCAGCAGGCCGCGCTCCAGACGCGCGGACTCGGCCTGGCGCAGCTCGACCTCCCGCAGCCGGCGGGCGTTCTCGTCCCAGCGCTTCCGTTCGACCGCGTAGCGCAGCGCGCGCACCAGCAGCACGCCGTCGACCTGGCCCTTGAGCAGGTAGTCCTGGGCGCCCTCGGCGACCGCGTCGATGCCCACGTGCTCGTCCTGCCGGCCGGTGAGCACGCAGACCGCCGCCGGGCCGGCCATGGTGAGCACCTGGCGCAGCCCGTCGAGGCCATGCGCGTCGGGCAGGCCCAGGTCGAGTAGCACGCAGTCGATCCCGGTGAGCCGTTGGCGCGCCTCGGCGATGCTGGTGGCGACCACCAGGTCGACGTGGGCATCCGACTCCGCGAGCAGCTCGCCGACCAGGAACGCGTCGGCGTCGTCGTCCTCGACGAGCAGGACGCGAATGCGCTCCTCGGGCAGGCTCGCGTTCGGACCGCGCCCGCCGTGCGGGTACGCCCCCGGCGCAGCGGGGCCTCCGATGCCACGAGTCATGCGCACACGCTAGGCCACCGGACCGGACACATGCGACCCAGACCACCCATGATGTGGGCATGGCCGTCACGCTTCTGCCACGCGCCGACCGTACCCTCGCTCGCCCTCCCCACCGCGTCGTGGCCGCCGGCGCCGCGGTCGCCGCACTCCTCGCGGTGGGCGCCGCCACCCTCGTCGACCTCCGCCCACCGGCGCCGCGCGGCGCCGACACCCCACCGGGTGAATTCAGCGCGGCGCGCGCGTACGCACACGTGCGGACGGTGGGCGCCGCCACGCATCCCGCGGGCAGCGCGGCCAACGACCGGGTCCGCGAACACCTCGTGGATACGCTGCGCGGCCTCGGCCTGAACCCCGAGGTGCAGGACACCGTGGGCCCGGAGGCCGGGCAGCTGTCCGGCGGCGCGGCGGGAAGCGCGTTCGCCCGGGTACGTAACGTGGTGGCCCGGTTACCCGGCAGTGCGCCGACCGGGCGGGTGTTCCTCGTCGCGCACTACGACTCGGTCCAGGTGGGACCGGGCGGCAACGACGACGGCGCCGGGGTGGCCACGATCCTGGAGGTGGCGCGCGCCCTGACCAGCGGCCCGCGCCCGCGCAACGACGTGGTGTTCGTGCTCACCGACGCCGAGGAGGCGTGCCTGTGCGGCGCGGCCGCGTTCGTGGGCAGCCACCCGCTCGCGGCGGGCGGCGGCGTCGCGCTGAACCTGGAGGCGCGTGGCAGCACCGGCCCGGTCGTCATGTTCGAGACGTCGCGCGACAACGCCGCGCTGGTCGGCGCGTACGGCCGGGCCGCGCCGCACCCGATCGGCACCTCCTTCGCCGTCGAGGTGTACCGCGCGCTGCCCAATGACACCGACTTCACCCCGTTCCTCGACGCGGGGTTCGCCGGGCTCAACGCCGCCTACATCGACGGCGCGGCGCTCTACCACACGCCGCTGGACACGCCCGCCACCATGAACCGCGCCAGCCTCCAGCAGCACGGCGACAACGCGCTCGCCCTCGCTCGTGAGTTCGGCGCGGTGAACTTCGCCACACTCACGGCGGGCGGCGACGCCACCTACTTCCCGGTGCCGGGCGGGCTCGTGCGGTATCCCGGCTGGCTCACCTGGCCGCTGGCCGGGCTCGCGCTGCTCGCCACCGGCGCGCTCGCCTGGCTGGCGCGCCGCCGCGGCCTCGCCGACCGGCGCCGCCTGGCCGGCGGGTTCGGGCTCGCGCTCCTGCCGATCCTCGCCGCGCCGGTCGCGGCCCAACTGCTGTGGGTGGGCTTGGTCGCGGTCCGCCCCGGGTACGCCGAACTGACCGACCTCTACCGGCCGCTGTGGTTCCGGTGCGCGGTGCTGGCCCTCGCCGCCGCGGTCCTGTTCCTCTGGTACGCGTTGCTGCGCCGGCGCCTCGGCCCGGCGGCGTTGGTCATCGGTGGGCTGGGCTGGCTCGCCGTACTCGGGATGGTGTTGGCGGCGCTCGCGCCCGGCGGGTCGTACCTGGCGACACTGCCCGCGCTCGCCGGGGCCGTCGCCGGATTCGTCGCAGTGGCACTGCCGCGCCTCGCGGTCCCGGTGCTGGTCGCTGGCGCGGCGGTCGGCGTGCTGATCCTGGTGCCCACCGTGGTGCTGCTGTTCCCGGCGCTCGGCCTGGCGCTGGGCGGCGTGGCGGCGCTGTTCGCCATCCTGCTCGGGCTCGCCACGCTGCCGATCCTCGAACTGATCTGGCCCGAAGCCGGCGGCCAGCGCGCGATGACCGCGATGCGGGCCCGGCGGCGGGCCGCGTACCCGGCGCTGGCCGCCTTCCTCGCGGCGCTGGCTCTGGCCGGCGCGGGCCTGCGGGCAGACCGGTTCGACGCCGCGTACCCCGCGCCCAGCCAGCTGATGTACGCGCTCGACGCCGGCACCGGGCAGGCGCTGTGGCTCAGCGAGGAGGCGTCGCCGCAGGACTGGACGGCGCAGTACGTGTCGGCGCGCCGGTCGGTGGGCGCCCAGTTCCCGCTGTTCGGCTCGACGCCGTTGTCGACCGGCCCAGCGCCGGCGGCTGCGCTGCCCGCGCCGGCGCTGGACGTGCTGTCCTCAAGCACCGTCGGTGATCAGCGCACGTTGCGGCTGCGGCTGCGGCTGCGGCGCCCGGTGCGCCTGGTCGCGCTGCACGTCGACGCGGCGACCGCCGCGGTCGCGTCGGCACGCGTGGCCGGCACTCCCGCGCCGGTCTCGCCGGCTGGTGAGTGGGCGTTCGGGCTGGTCTTCCACGCCCCACCGGCCGAGGGCGTAGAACTAGAACTGGTACTGCGACCAACGACCGGTCCCGTGCGATTCCGCGTGACGGACGCCAGCGACGGCTTATCCCGACT
>JBBEWH010000266.1:0-32165 GCA_037414955.1 Actinomycetes bacterium KLBMP 9797 | reverse complement strand
CGACACCCGCACCCTGCCACAACTACGCGCCGACGCCATGCTCGACCTCCTCGCCGGCGAAGGCATCGCCACCGGCGCCCCCATCACCGACTGCCCACTCGCCGACCCCACCCCACCAGCACCCACCCACCCGACCACGCCCACCAGCCCGGCCGCATCCGCCGGCTCGACCACGCCCGCCAGCCCGGCCGCGCCGGCCGGGCAGGCCGGGCAGGCGGGTACGGACACGCCCGAGACCGCGAGCGTCGGTCAGCCCAGCGCAGCCACCGACACCAGCACCCCCGCAGGCAACCCGGCCGCACCCGCAGCGGACACCGGCACACCCGCGGCTAACACCAGCAGCCCCACAGCCAGCCCGACCCTGCCCACGCGGGAAAACCGCACACCCGACGCCGACTTCAGCAGCCCTCCCGACACCGGTGCGGCCGCTGCCAAGCCAGCCGACGGGTTCCGAGCCGGGTTCAGCCGCCCGCACGACGCACCCACCACCGGAACCATCGACTGGACCGCACTAGAGGAACCACCCGACCACCACGGCGACGCATACGGCGACGGTGACGACAGCGTCGACCCCGACCACGCCGACCTCACCACCCTCTGGGCCGCCGGCTTCGACCACCTACCCACCACCCGACCACCAACAACCACACCACCACCCCACCACCATCAACCACCACCCGAGAGCGACCCCGAACCTGCTCAACACCCCAACCCGGCGCCAGCCACCACCGACACCCACGGCGACACCCCCGACCGCACCCCACCACGGCCACCCCAACCACAGGCACCACCATCATCAGACCCAACCCCGCCGCCGCTGCCGGCCGGGCCGCTGCCCGGACCCCGCCGCGGCGTCATCGACCTACAAATCTCCCTCACCACCCTCATCGGACTGACCAACCACCCCGGCGAACTCGCCGGCTTCGGCCCCGTCATCGCCGACATCGCCCGCCACACCGTCGCCGAAAACCCCGACCTCACCTGGCGCTACTCGGTATACGACCAAACCGGACTACTCATGAGCCACGGGATCACCCGCCGCCGCCCCACCGCCCACGACACCGCCTACATCAACGCCCGCGACCGCACCTGCCGCGCACCCGGCTGCCAGATGCCCGCCCACCGCTGCGAACTCGACCACACCGCCGACTGGGCCAAAACCCGCAACACCAGCCGCGCCAACCTCGCCAATTTGTGCAGCCGGGACCACCACTTCAAGCATCTCCCCGGCACCGATCTGATCCAACTCGACGACGGCATCCTGGCCTGGAAAACCCCACTCGGCCAACACATCACCACTCACCCACCCACCTACTTCGACAACTAAACCGCTGTCCCAGATGGACGATGGGTAGCTGCGGCATGATCTTCACTTCGTGAGCGATGACGTATTCCATCCCTAGGCGCCAGACGACTTCTGGCAAGCAGGCCCAACCACTGATCCCCATCCCGCAGCCCGGCCACATGGCGGCGGCAACCGCCGAGCCGACGACCGAACGGTCCTGGCCGCGATCGTGTACCTGGTCCAGGCCGGCTGCTCCTGGCGCAAGCTGCCCGCGGCGTTGCTGGTCCCGAGCCGTGTGGACTCCATCTCCGTAAGGGCGACGAAAAGGGCGATGCCACGGAGCCAAACCCGGTCTACGGCGGCAAACCAGGCTCAAAGATCCACATCCTGTATGACCGGAACGGCGTCCCGCTGCCCGTCCTGATCTCGGCCGCGAACGTGGACGACTCTCAGCTCATGCTTCCCTGCTTAACTCGATCGCGATCGCCCGCAGGCGTCGAGTCGTCCCGGAAGCAGGGCCGATACCGCTGGATCGTGGAGGCGTGCCCGGCATGGCTGATGAACCACTGCCGCCTGGTCCGCCGCTACGAACGCAAAGCCGAACACTTCCAAGCCTTCGCAGATCTGGCCTACGTCCTGCTCTGCTACCGCCGCTGGACCAAGGCCACTAACTGAGACACTCCCTTAACTGGTTTACCGTCCCAACTCTGCCGTTGATTACGTCACACCGCACTGCCATCGCGCCGCAAGGAACACACGAGCAGGGCGACGGCCGCGCCGACGATCATGAGTACCGACGGCGACGTCGCGTCGACCACGACGCCGCCGAGGACCGCGCCGAAGGCGATGGTGGCCTGGAACGAGCGCTCGGGACGCCACCATGACGGGATAGGACGTCGCGGTGGCGGCCAGCATGTCGCGATGGCCAGCAACAGCATCAGGCCGCACAGCAGAATCCGCCGGTCGAGCCGGCCGGCGGCAATGGCGACCGCAGGTGCCGACACCGCCGCCAGCACACCCGGCATCGCCATCGTCAGACCAGCGGTACCGTCCGAGACGCCGAACGTGGAGCCGATCGAGGTCAACAGGCCGATCGGCAGGATCTCAGCGGTCACGATGGTGAAGATGCCCATCGCCATCCAGACCACAGCAAACCAACCCAGCATCGGTGACCTGCGGGCGTCACTGTCATTCGGCGCGCTCTGTCTCCTGGGGTGAGATGTTGTGGTTGAGGTGGAACACGTTGTCCGGGTCGTACCGGCGTTTGACCGCCCTCAGCCGGGCGAGCTTCGCGGCGCCGTAGGCGCGTCGCACGCCCTGCTCGCCCTCGTCGGTCAGCGCGTTGACGTAGGCGCCGCTCGCGAACGGCTCGATCGCGGCGCCGTACCGCCGGGCCGCCGTGATCCGGATCGCGTCTTCGTCGGGATCGATCCACGCGGCGCTCGCCACGAACTCGACGAGCGCGTCGCGTTGGGCGAACGCCGTTTCGTCGTCGCCGACATCGGCGATCGCGCCGCCATAGGCCTGGAGGCTGGCCGCCGGCAACACCGGGAGTTCGTCGCGGTCGGCCGCCACACCCCGGCTGACGAACGCGTCGATCGCGGCGTCGTCCAGCGTACGCAGGTAATGGCCCTTCCAGTATCGCCGCTGGTGATGACCCTCCCGGTCGTCGTCCATGGTCTGCAGCTCGAGATAGCTCATCTCCCGAATCCGCGCGACCGGCGCCGCACCCGCCGCCGGCAACGCCGCGCGCAGCGCGGCGAGTTGCTCGCGTCCCTCGGCCAGGTCGCCCACCCAGACCAGGCCCACGCTGACGACCGAGCGGTGGTGCAGGGCGGGCGGCAGGAAGGACCATGCGCCCGCCGTACCGATCCAGGCCGTGAACGTCGCGCGGCGCGGCGCCCGCGGGATCAGGTCGCGCCAGACCCGCATCGCCGGCGCCGCGTCCGGAGCCGGGTAGTACAGCTCGGCGACGAGCGCCGCGGTGCCGATGTGGTGCAGGCGGAACTCGAAGTCGGTGACCACACCGAAGTTGCCGCCGCCGCCCCGGAGCCCCCAGAACAGGTCAGGATGTTCCGACTCGGTGGCGCGGACCAGGTCGCCGTCGGCGGTCACCACCTCGAAGCTCACCACGTTGTCGCAGGTGAGACCGTGCTGGCGGGCGAGCCAGCCCATGCCGCCGCCGAGGGTCAACCCGCCGACCCCGGTGTGCGAGACGTTTCCCGCCGTCGTGGCCAGGCCGAACGGCTGGCTGGCCCGGTCCAGCGCACCGAGCAGCGCGCCGCCCCGCACCCAGGCCCGGCGCTGGTCCGGATCCACCCGGACCGCGGCCATCGGCGTCAGGTCGAGCATCAACCCGCCGTCGGGCACCGACATCCCGGCCACGCTGTGACCGCCGCACCGTACGCCGATCTCGAGATCCTGGGCGCGGGCGAACCGGACGGCCGCGGCGACCTCGGCGGCGGTGGCGCACCGGACGATGGCCGCGGGCCGCCGGTCGACCATCGCGTTCCACACCGTCCGGGCCTGCTCGTAGCCGGCCTCACCGGGCAACAGCACCGCGCCGGCGAGGCCGCCGCGCAGCGCCGCCACATCCACAGTCTCCATCCGACCGATTCAACCAGCGGACGCTTTCAGATCGGTTTCACGCGCGGGCCTAGATACCGGCGCCCTAAAGGGGCCCTAAAGGTCGTCTACCCGAAGGGAAGGTCGCGCGGTGACGGTGACCGGGCCATCGCAATTCCAGCAGGCGACCTCGGCGTCCGCCAAGGTCCGTCCCTGCACGTCACAGGCGCCGCACTGCCATGCGGTTACGACAACATACGGCCCAGGGGCCGGTTCCTGGACGAGGCTCATTCCTACTCCTCGCGGCGGGGATTCGGGGGCCGCGTTCAAGAACGCCGTCCCGGGGTGAGCATCATACCCTCATTTGCTCACGTGCGGACGCTTTCGCAGGGATCATATGCGACGATTACGGCGTAAAATGTACCCGACTAGGGCAAGCTGGTGTCGTCCGTCGGAATTACTGAGCCGAAATGTGACGTGCCTCATGCGGCGGGTCCGCACCGACCAGGACCCGGCCGGTCAAGCCGGCCGGGTCCTCTCGTGCCTGTGTCCGGTGAGCCTTAGGAGGTCATCGCGCACTGACCGCGGTCGGCCGACCGCGGCCCGTCCGCGTTCGGACGGATATCGAAATCGAAAATGGCGGTTGGCAGGTAGAGCGAGCAGCAGGCGTTGGGGATGTCCACGACGCCGCTCACGCGCCCCTCGATCGGGGCCGAGCCGAGGAGCAGGTATGCCTGCTCGCCGGAGTAGCCCCACCGCTTGAGGTACTCGACGGCGTTGAGGCAAGCCCGGCGGTACGCCACGGTCGCGTCGAGGTAGTAGTTGATGTCGGTGTCGTGGTCGACGGAAACACCGATGAAGGTCAGGAACTCCGAGTACCGCGGCTCGACGTTGCCCGGCATGAAGACCGGGTTGGTGGTGATCCCGTACTTGTTCATGCCGTCCTTGATGAGATCGACATGGAAGTCGATGAAGCCACCCATCTCGATCGCGCCACAGAAGGTGATCTCGCCGTCGCCCTGGCTGAAGTGCAGGTCACCGCCGGACAACTTCGCATCCCTGACGTGGACCGGATAGAAGACCCGGGAACCGCGGGTGAAGTTCTTGATGTCGTGGTTGCCGCCGTTCTCACGGGCCGGCACGGTACGGGCACCTTCCTGGGCGATCCGCCGGCCGTCCCCGCCGTTCGCCTGGCCGGCGAGGGTGTTCTGCTCCAGTGGTGGCAGGCCCAGCGGCGGGACCCGGTCCGGGTCGGTGTCGATGAGTGCCTGCTCCCGCCGGTTCCACCTGGCGAGCAGGTCGGCGGACGGTGCCGTGCCGAAGAGCCCGGGGTGGGTGATGCCGGTGTACCGGACACCGGGGAGGTGGCGGGACGTGGCGACCTGACCGTGGAAGTCCCAGATCGCCTTGTACGCGTCCGGGAAGTAGTCGGTCAGGAAGCCACCACCGTTGGCCTTGGCGAAGATGCCGGTGTAGCCCCAGCCTTGGCCGGGGGCCTCACCCACCTCCTGCGGCACCGCTCCGAGGTCGAGGATGTCGACGACGAGCAGGTCGCCGGGCTCGGCGCCCTCGACACCGATCGGACCACTGAGCATGTGGGCGTGCGACAGATCGACGTCACGCACGTCGTTGGCGGAGTCGTTGTTGCCGAGCTGCGCGTCGGTCCATTCCCGGCACTCCACCCGAAACTCGTCACCAGGACGCACCATAGCGGCCACCGGAATGTCCGGGTGCCACCGGTTGTGACCGGGCACCGCCTGGTCACGCATTGACTTACTCTGATCAACGCTAAAGACAACCTCTGGCATGGCAACTTTCTCCTTGATCATTCAATTCTCCGTCGAGTGCTCTTCAATCGGCCGTCGTCACCACTTCCTTCCGTGGAGGTACAGGATCACTAACTCACGGATGCGCCGGCCTACCGCGTTCCGAAGCCGGCACCGGGGCATGCGCGTGTGGGTGGGTGAGCGGCAACAGCACGACGGCCATCGCGACACCGAAGATCCCGAGAGTCCACGCGAGCGCGGTCTGATTCCAGTCCAGCCAGTAGCCGCTCAGGATGAGGAATGCCGGAATCGCGGCCGTCACGATCCCTTCGATCGCCGTGACCCAACCCGTATAGGCGTTCAGACCATCCAGCTTGAGCCCGAGCAACAGGAAGAACAGGAACCACAGGAATGCCCAGTAGAGCCAGATGACCCCAAACGGGGTGTCGTTCAGAATCCGGAAGTTGACGAACGAGTAGCCGACCGCGGCTGCGGCGACGAAGAGCGAGAACCAGCCCACGCCGGTGCTGTCCAGCCCGGCTAGCAGGGTGATTCCGACGTACAGGTAGGTGAACCCGAAGAGATATATGCCGGACGCGTTGAGGATCGCGTCCGTGTCGCCACCCGCGGTGAAGATCAGGTACGTCGGGGTGACGACCTGCAAGGCGCCGACGAATAGGTTGAAGACCGCGGCCGCCTTCGGGTCGACCTTCCCCAGGATCATCACGCCGTTGAGGAAGAGAACGGCGCCGACGTAGAGCAGTCCCGTGGCACCCACTGGCTATACACCTCCTGTCCGGCGGCGGGGAACGATGGGCAGACCATCCGCCGGGATGGTCCGGCGACGATTGCCGACCGGCCGCCCGCCGCCGTCGCGCCGCCGGGGTCGGGCGCGGGCGAAGCCAGCCGGAAGCGGCGCACGATTACAGGTGCGCGTCCAGTCGCAGTCAATCTCATGGCCTCATGGGCCGTGTCGCTTCACGACGCCACGGCCGTAAAGCCGCACGGCCCGTCGCCGCACGGCCGCACGACATCACGGTCGCGGTAGCTGGGCAAGCATCGGATTCTGTGGCGGGAGCGGCCGCCGGGCGCTTCGGGGTGGTACCCGCGAGACGACGTCCGGCGCGTCCCTACTTTGCTCCTCCTGCTCCAGGAGGGCACCGAGTGGCCGGCTGGCCACCTGTCGCAGCATCGGCGGAGAGAACACCCGCCGAGCGGACCGCTCACAACCGGGACAGCGATAACGATCTGGCGCAGCGCCAATCGTGAGGCGAACATCGAATGGGCCGCACTGGGCACACGCGTACTCGTACAGCGCCATACGCACCCCCCGGCGACCCGGATCGCCGGTGCGCGTTCCCCCCAACTTGCCGACGCTACACCGATCACTCAGGGTTGGCAGGATATCAGGACATATAAGCATGTGGTGCGATTAACATGGTAGATCCCGTTGAGCGCAGGATGGTGCCCGCCGCTGGCGGCGAAGCTGGCGACCTGGATCTGGAGCCCGGGTGACCGCCCACGACTCAACCGATGGGCGCGAGCGACTACCCGAGGAGTACCGATGAGCAAGATCCTGTGCGTGCTGTACGACGACCCGGTCGACGGCTACCCACCCGGCTACGCGCGGGACGACATCCCGCGGATCGCTTCCTATCCCGGCGGCCAGACGACTCCCAGTCCACACGCCATCGATTTCGTACCCGGGCAGTTGCTCGGGTGTGTCTCGGGCGAGCTGGGCCTACGCGCCTTCCTCGAGGCCATGGGCCACACGTTCGTCGTGACCCGCGACAAGGACGGGCCCGACTCGACCTTCGAGCGCGAGCTGGTCGACGCCGAGGTCGTCATCAGCCAACCGTTCTGGCCCGCGTACCTCACCGCGGAGCGGATCGCCAAGGCGCAGAACCTGCAGTTGGTGATCACCGCTGGCATCGGGTCCGACCACGTCAACCTCCAGGCCGCGATCGACCGTGGCCTGACGGTCGCCGAGATCAGCTATTCGAACAGCATCAGCGTCTCGGAGCACGTGGTGATGATGATCCTCGCGCTCGTCCGGAACTACATCCCGTCGTACCAGTGGGTCGTCAAGGGCGGCTGGCACATCGCCGACTGTGTCTCCCGCTCCTACGACCTGGAGGGCATGACCGTGGGTACGGTCGGCGCCGGACGCATCGGGCTCGCCGTACTCCGGCGGTTGAAGGCGTTCGACGTGCCGCTCCGTTACACCGAGCGCCACCGCCTGCCCGGCGAGGTCGAGCGCGAGCTCGGGCTGACCTTCCACGAGAGCGCCGCGGCGATGGTGCCGCACTGCGATGTCGTCACGATCAACGTGCCGCTCTACCCCGATACCGAGCACCTGTTCGACGACCAGCTCATCTCGACCATGAAGCGCGGCTCCTACATCGTGAACACGGCACGCGGGAAGATCTGCGACCGGGACGCCGTCGCGAGAGCCCTGGAGAGCGGACAACTCGCCGGCTACGCCGGCGATGTCTGGTTTCCGCAGCCGCCGCCGGCGGACCATCCCTGGCGCGGCATGCCGCATCACGGAATGACACCGCACATCTCCGGCTCATCGCTGTCCGCCCAGGCGCGGTACGCCGCAGGCACCCGCGAAATCCTCGAGTGCTGGTTCGAAAAGCGTCCGATCCGGGAGGAGTACCTGATCGTCGAGGGCGGCCAGCTGGCCGGCAGCGGTGCGCACTCCTACGGCGTGGGCGACGCGACCCGCGGTTCGGAGGCCACCGGAAGGTAGCTGGCTATTCTTCCAATGCCCGGTCGATCAGGTCCTCTAAATCCTTTATCGACACGTGCGGGCCTTTCCTGTCCAATACCACAGGTGTGCTCTCCGCACCTATCGCCGCACTGATCGACCCGGCCATATTGCCCAACGTCTTACCGGCCCGATCCGCCGCTTTATGCTTTTCTGGAGGCTCGAAATCTTTACTGTTTTTCCCGCCCAGAGTGGGCGATGTTTGATCCGCTGCCATCACGCGATCATACCCTCGAAGATTTTCGAAGATGATATGCGAACGCGGCCTCGCCTTGACCGAGGCCGCGTCCGTCCGGCTCAACCGGTGATCGAGACACGCCGCCGCGGCCGCCGGATCGCCCGCGGCAGGCGTACCGTCAACAGGCCGTGGCTCATGGTGGCGTCCGCGTGCTCCGCATCGACGTCCCCGGGCAGGCTGATCCGGTAGTCGAAGGCCCGTTCGACGCTCCGGGCGGTGCCGGGCCGCGGCTCACCGACACGATCCACTCGGCGTCGCGACGGCGCCGGGCCAGCCCGGTCGGAGCCGAGTCACGGCCAGATCGCCTGGGCGAGGACGACGCCGGTGAACGCCGCGCCGAGGGCGGCGCTCACGCTGATGACGGCGTTCAGCGCGGCGTAGAAGACCGACCCGGACTCGACCAGACGCAGCGTCTCGTAGCTGAAGGTGGAGTAGGTCGTCAGAGCACCGCAGAATCCGACGCCAATCAGAAGCCCGAGGGAATCCGGGGCGGCCCCGGCGATCAGGACGCCGGTGAGTAGCCCGAGGATCAGGCTCCCGGCGATGTTGACGGTGAAGGTGCCCCAGGGAAAGGCGGTGTCGTGGCGAGCCTGAACCGCCCGGTCGGTCAGGTAGCGCAGTGGTGCGCCGACGGCAGCGCCCAGGATGACCAGCAGCAGGCTCATCCGACGTCCGCCTCTGCTGGCTTCGGCGCACTCCTGCGCACGGCGCCGCGGGTCAGCACCGCGGCGATCCACACGGCCGCTAGTGCGGCCAGGGGCGTGGCGACCATGTACAGCAGACCTAGTCGGGCCGCGCTCATGCTGACCAGCCGTTCGATGTCCACCGCGTAGGTGGAGAAAGTGGTGAACCCCCCGAGGATGCCGGTGCCGGCGAAGGGTCGCACCAGCCGATGCGCGGACGCGACCTCGATCAGCACCATGAGAACGCCGATCAGCGCGCAACCGATGATGTTGACGGTGAAGGTCGCCCACGGAAAGGTACCCGGCGGGGTCGGCCAGGCCACGCCAATGCCGTAGCGGGCGGCCGCGCCGATGGCGCCGCCAGCCGCGACCACCCCGATGACGTCCCAGGGCAGGCCGCGCAGCACTTGGCGTGGCCGCCGCGCACGCAATGCCACCTCGCGGGCGCCGCTCTCCTGCGCCGCGGTCCGTTCGAGGCCACCGAACACGTGCATCATCTCCAGTCCCGGCTCCAGACTAGGGCGCGTCCTGGCAGGTCAGCGAGCGCTCTGTCGCCTCGTCGGTGGCGCCAGCTCCGCCACGCCGTCCAGGAGGCGGTCGACGTCGGAGCGGTCGTTGTAGTGCACCAGCCCGGCCCGGACCGCGCTGCCCGCGTCCCGGATGCCCAGCGCCGCGGTGATCTCCCAGGCGTAGTTGTGCCCGTCCCACACGTTCACCCGCCGGCCGGCGAGGTGGGTGGCGACCGCCCGCGGGGTGTGTCCCGCGACGGTGAAATACGCCGTCGCGGTGCGCCGCGCCGCCTTGCCGTACACAATCACGTGCGGCATCGACTCCAGCCCGGTCAGCAGCGCGGCGAACAGCTCCAGCTCGTACGCCTCGGCCGCCGCCAGCGAGACCAGCAGGCGCTCCCGGCGCGTGCCGGTGGCGGCGGGGTCCAGCCCGGCGAGGTGGTCGACGGCCGCCACCACGCCGGCGAAGTCGGCGAACGGCGAGGTGCCGGTCTCGAACCGCCCCGGCACCGCGTTCGCGGAGGAGGCCAGCTTGTCCGGCAGCAGCGCCTCCAGCCGCGCCGGGTCGGCGACCACCGCGCCGATGTGCGGGCCGGACCACTTGTAGGCGCTGGTGGCGTAGAAGTCGGCGCCGAGCGCGGCCGCGTCGGTCGGCCCGTGCGCGCTGGCGTGCACGCCGTCGACGTAGGCGACCGCCCCGGCCGCGCGGGCCTTCGCGGTGATCGCGGCGACGTCGGGCCGGGTGCCGAGCACGTTGCTCGCCGCCGTCACGGCCACCAGCCGGGTACGCGGGCCGATCAGCGCGTCGTACTGCTCGACGCCGAGCTCGCCGGTCGCGACGTCCACCTCCGCCCAGCGCACGGTCGCGCCGGCGCGCGCGGCCACCTGCGCCCAGGGCCGCACGTTGGCGTCGTGGTCGAGCCGGGAGAGCACCACCTCGTCGCCGGCGCGCCAGTCCCGGGCGAGCGCGTACGCCAGCCGGTACGTCAGCGTGGTCATGTTCGGCCCGAGGATCACGCCCTCCGGGCGCCCGCCGACCAGGTCGGCGACCGCGGCCCGGCACTCGGCGACGAGCCCGTCGGAACGCTTGCTGGCCGGAAACGCCCCGCCGACGTTGCCGATCCCCCGCCGGTACGCGCCGGCGATCGCCTCGATCACCGCCGCCGGCACCTGGGTGCCGGCGGCGCCGTCGAGGTAGGCGTAGCCGTCGGAAAGGGCGGGGTAGGTCGCGCGGACGGCGCTCACGTCGTAGGCCATGGAGCCAGTCTCGCGCGGCTCAGGCCCGCGGCGGCAAGAGATCAGCGGGTACGCCGGGCGCGAGTGCCAGCAGTTGGATGGCGGCCAGCCCGTACTGCGCGGCGTCGTTGGTGCTGACGAATGCCGCTTCGTCGACGGGCATGAGCACCTGGCTGCCGCCGACCCGGGTCAGCCGCCAGTGCGGTTCGCGCTGGAGGGGGTTGGTGTTGAGCTGATCGCCCTCGTCGCGCAGGAACGTGCGCCACGCGAGCTCCGCCAGCGCCGGGTCACCCGTGCGGGCCGCGGCGTACGCGGCGAGGCGGCTGTGTGCCTGGACGAGCGAGATGCCCTGAAGTGGCTGGCCCACCTCGGACTCCTGCTGGCGCGGCGACGCCAGGTAGAGCCGGCAGTAGTCCAGCCAGGCCCGTTCGAACTCCGGCACGCCGAGGTCGAGATCGAAAAGCTCGGCGACGACCTCCGGCAGACCGAACACCGCCGACAGGTGGGAGACGCTGATGGCGTCGCGTGCCGTGTCGAAGCGCCCGGTGCGCAGATCGAGCCGGGCCTCGCCGGTGAGGAAACCGTGCGGCAGCGCGCCGATGTCCGCCATCGTCCCCAGTAGACGGTCCCGGGCCCGCGCGTCGCCGTACCGTTCCCACCGGGTCAGCCACGCGGCGGCCAGCGAACCCCAGTCCGTGCCGAGGCTGACCGACAGCGCGCGCGGATCGGGCACGTACGGGTCGGTGCGGACCTTGCGCAGCGGGTCGATGGCGAGGAACGTCTCCTCGGGCACCGTGAGCTCGTCGAGCAGGTCACCGGTCCGCTCGTCCGCGGTGAGGTAGTAGTAGATCCGCCGGTAGATCGCGTTGGAGATGCGCAGCTGCTTGCAGCTGCATCCCCAGTGCTGCACGTTGTGGCGGGAGCCGAGACCCCGCCACTGTCCGAGGTGATAGACGTCGACGTCGCCGGTGTGCCGGGTCATCGCCTCCGCGAAGCGGAAGACCTCGGCGCGGCCGGTACGCAGGTACTGGTACCACAGCCACAGGTCGGGCGAGAGCTCCGAGTTGTCCCAGGCGTATCCACCGACGTCGTACCGCCAGGTGTGCCGGTCCGGGTCATAGGAGTGCATGACGTCGCCGTAGTCCCAGAAGCCGTACCAGCGGCGTTGCTCTCGCTGGCGCAGGTAGTAGTCGACGAGGAAGTCGAGCCGATCCTCGATGTCCTGGTGCCGCGGGTCGGGCAGGCCCCAGCTGCCGAAGACCTTCGCCGCCAGCAGCCGCTCCGGGGTGGCGGCCAGCAGCCCGGGAGAGTTGAGCAGCTCCGCGTGCTCGGCGAGCGCGTCGTTCGACGGCGTCGCGTCGTGGACGCGCAAGCTGAGCTCGTGCGTGCGCGCGATCCCGTACGGCGTGCCGAAGCCGGGTTCGTAGTCCTCGTAGGTGATTTCGAGGCCCTCGAGCTGCTCGGCGAACGTGTCCTGGCCCATGCCGTCGTGCCAGTACCGCAGGTCCATCGCCGGGGCGCTCGGCGACCACATCCACACCGTCACGGTGGCGGCATCCGTTGCCGCGCCCCGGATGTCGAGCCGCGTCGGATGCAGCTTCCAGAAGTCACGCAGGCCGAACCCGAGACCGCCACCGGTCGCGCCACCGACGTACCCGTAGCCGGGTGACCGGGTGCCGGAAGGGACGGTGACCCAGGCGTGGCCGGGACCGGTGCGCTTGCGCAGCAGGAATCCGTCGGCACTGGCCTGGTCCAGGGTGTAGTCGTTCCACTGTGGAATCAGGTGTAGCCGGCGGGAAACCTCGTCGTTGGGGATGTCGCCCACCGGTTGGCCGGCGACCTGCCGGCTCCGCGCCGCGGCGCCCGGGTCGCGGCGCAGACCGGTCAGCCCACGGACCGCCTCGGTGAGGAACCCTTCCGGGCCGGCGAGCCGGACGTGCCGGTCGTGCGACGCGTCGCGCATCACGACGTCGGCGCTCAGCCCGAGGCCGGCCAGGAAGTCTCGATCGGGATCGCCGTCCCAGACGAACGTGTGCAGGACACGGACGTCGGTGGCGCCGGCGTAGAAGTAGAGCCGGACGCGGAACGGCAGCCAGTCGCCGTGGCGCCCGTCGAGCCGCACGACGGCGCGCACCGGCCCGTCCTGCTCGACGGTGATCCGCTCCACCGCGGCGGTGGTCTGCCGCCGCTCGCGCGCACCGTCCTCGTCGGGCCGGTCCTGGCGCTGGCTCACCAACCGTACCGCGCGGACGATCTGCTGACCGTCGTGCTCGATCGACGAGATCAGGTGCGGGCGGCCCAGCGTCCAGGTCACCGGCCCGGTGCTCACCCGCAGACCGGCACCCGACGGCACGACCGTGACCGGTGCCGCCGGTGCCGCCGGTGCACGTCCGGGCACCACCTCGTACGAGGCGGATGGGTTCTCCTGCGGGCCGATCGTGTGCGCCGACCACTTGACCGAGCCGTCCGGCCAGGTCGCGGTGACCCAGCTCTGCACGGGCGTCCCGTCGGCGAGCGCGAACGGCGTATCGCGGGCGACCGAGCCGCGCGGCCAGGGCATCCCCCAGGTGGTGCCGTGCCGGCGGGGCCCCTCCAACCACCGGGTCGTCACTCCTTGACCGATCCGATCAGGACGCCCTTCGCGAAGTGCTTCTGCAGGAACGGGTAGACCAGCAGAATCGGCACCGTCGCGAGCACGATGACCGCGAACTTCACGCCCTGCTCGGGGAAGAACGCGTCCGACTGCGTGCCGAGCATGTTCGCCGAGTCCGCGTTCGGCGCGGTGAGCTGGCGGACCAGCACCTGCAGGGTCCACTTGTTCTCGTCGTTGATGTAGAGCAGCGGCGACATGTAGTCGTTCCAGATGGCGACCGCGTAGAACAGCGAGAACGTCGCGATGACGGGTTTCGACAGCGGCAGCACGATCCGCCAGAACACGCCGAACTCGTTGCAGCCGTCGATCCGTGCCGCCTCCTCCAGCGCCTCCGGCAGCTCCTGGAAGAAGCTCTTGACGATGAGCAGGTAGAAGGGGTTGATGGCGAGCGGCAGGATCAGTGCCCAGTAGCTGTCGAGTAGCCCGAGCTCGCGCACCACCAGGTAGGTCGGGATCATGCCGCCGGTGAAGACCAGCGTGAAGAGGACCAGGTTGATGAAGAAGACCCGGCCCGGCAGGTGCCGCTTCGACAGCGGATACGCCATCGTGAGGGTGAGTCCCACTTGGACGAACGTGCCGACGAGGGTCACGCCGATGGTGGTGAGCAGCGCCCGGAAGAACGTGTCGCCCGCGAACATGTAGTCGTACGCGTTGGTGACGAAATTCTCCGGCCACAGGAAGAACGGCCGCGCGTCGATCTCGCCTTCGGACGCGAACGAGCCCGCGAACACGTAGAGCAACGGCAGCAGCGTGATGGCCGTCAACGACAGCAGGATGAGCACGTTGACGACGTCGAAGATCCGGCTGCTGAGCGAGTCGTAGTGCCGGACCGAACGGTTGCGGCGCCCGACGGCGGTTTTCATGAGTGCCATGTCCGACGCCTCCTCAGTAGAGCCCACGCTGGCCGAGGCGCTTGGCCAGCCAGTTGGCGCCGACGATCAGGATCACACCGACCAGACCCTTGAAGAGGCCCATCGCCGTGCCGTAGCTGAAGGCACCCTGGGTGATGCCGACGTAGTACACGTAGGTGTCGAAGACCTCCGACACCGACCGGTTCAGCGACGACGTCATCAGCCAGATCTGCTCGAACCCGGTGTCCATGAGGTTGCCGGCGGTCAGGATGGCCATCACCACGATCGCCGGCCGGATCGCCGGCAGCGTGATGTGCCACAGCTGGCG
Organism: Actinomycetes bacterium KLBMP 9797; assembly: GCA_037414955.1. GTDB lineage: Bacteria > Actinomycetota > Actinomycetes > Mycobacteriales > Micromonosporaceae > Phytohabitans. Next base: position 17,278 of record JBBEWH010000266.1, on the reverse strand, counting down.
CCACCGCCCGGCACCGTCGACCCGGGCCGCCTCGTACAGCTGCGTGTCCACGCTCGCCAGGGCGGCCAGGTAGATGATCGTTCCCCAGCCGGTCTGTTTCCACAGCAGCTGCAGGATGATGAGCGGCCGGAACCACGCCTCCTGCGCCACGTAGTCTGTCCGCTCCCCGCCGAGGATGTCGTGGATGAAGCCGGCCAGCACGCCGAAGTCCGCCGAGAACAGCAGATACGTCAGGGACGCCACGATGGTCCAGGACAGGAAGTGCGGGATGTAGATCACCGACTGGACCGACCGCTTCAGCACGTTGACGCGCAGCTCGTTCAGCAGCAGGGCCACCACGATCGGCGCCGGGAAGACGAACACGATGGTGAGCAGCGCCAGGATCAACGTGTTGGCCATCAGGCGGCCGAAGTCGGGGCCGGTGAACAGCTCCTCGAAGTGCTTCAGGCCGACCCACGGGCTGCCCGAGTAACCCAGGAACGGTATGTAGTCCTTGAAGGCGATGTGCAGGCCGTACATCGGCCAGTACTTGAAGACCAGGAAGTACACCACGCCCGGCACCAGCATCAGGTACAGCCAGCGGTGCCGCAGCAGCAGTGCCAGGCGGTGCGCGGGAGTCTTGCGGGCGAGGCGCGGGACCCGTGGCCGAGTGGTTTTCGGCGTGCCCAGCGTTTTCGGCGTGTCCGGCGCCGCGCCGGGAACCAGATCGGTGGCCACAGCGGCCTCCCATTCGAGGAGCGGGAAGGGCCCGGCGCCGCGGCCGGGCCCTTCGAAACCGTTACTTGGGGAGCTTGGACACCAGGTCGTTGACTTCCTGTGTCACCTGGGTGCCGCCGCTGTCGTACCAGCGCTTGACCTCGGCGCGCAGCTGCTCCTCGGTGATCGCGCCGGACAGGTACTTGATCCGCGCGTCGGGGATGATCAGGTTAAGCGTCTGGCCCTTCGACACGAGGGTCGGCGCGATGACCGGCAACGCCGGGTTGTAGACCGCCGTCGGCAGGTCTTTCTCCATCAACGTCTTCTGTAGCTCGTACAGCTTCTGCGTGGGCTCGTCGGGGTACTTGAACGGGTACTGGCCTTGACCGACGCTGGCCCGGGTGCCGAGCTGGATGAAGGCCTTGTCCACGTCGTTCTGGATCACCTTGACCTTGGGGTCGTCCTGGTTGATGAGGACGGCGGACCCGTTCTCCAGCTTGTAGTTGCGGCCCTCGATGCCGTTGGTCAGCAGGGCCGAGCCCTCCTGGGACTGGAGCTTGTCCAGCGTCGTGAGGACGTCATCCAACTGCTCTTCGGTGCGGATCCGCTGCTTCGAGATGGCGACGACGTTGTTGTATCCGGTGAACGGCAGGGAGAACTTCTGGCCGTCGGACCGCTTCAGGTTGCCGACCATGGTCACCTTGTCGAAGTCCTTCGGGTCCTTCTGCTTGAGCCGGACGGATAGGTCGGCGCCGCGGACGTTGACGTCGATGATGATGCCGCCCTTGCCCTGCACGAACGGGTCGTTCCAGTTGCCGCTGTCCAGCGTGGCGAAGTCCTTGTTGACCAGGCCCTCGTCGACCCATTTCTTCAAGAACCGGTTGGCCGCGTAGAACTCCTCGGTGTCGAAGCCCTGCACCAGCTTGCCGTTGCGCTCACCCCACCCGTTCGGCGCGCCGAACCACGTCTCGATCGTGTCGTACGGGCTGGAGCTGGCGTAGTTGCCGGGCCACTTCGGGATGATCAGCCCGTAGGTGTCCTTCTTGCCGTTGCCGTCCGGGTCCTGCTCGGTGAACGCCTTCGCGATCCGGTACAGGTCGTCGACGGTTTCCGGCTCCTGCAGGCCGACCTTTGCCAGCCAGTCCTTGCGGATCACGACGGCCGACCGCAGTGCCGGCCGTACCCGGTAAATGCCGAAGATCTTGCCGTTGATCGAGGAGTTGAGGGCGGTCCGCTCGTCGGCGGCCTTGAGGTTGGGGTACTTGTCCAGCTTGTCGGTCAGGTCCCAGAACGCGCCGGCGTTGGCGGCCTGGACGAACGCCGGGGCCTTTTCGTCCGCGACCAGCACGTCGGGGATGTTGTTCGATGCGAGCGTGACGTTGAGCTTGTCGCCGTAGTCCGCGTTGGGCACCCAGTTGATGTCGAGCTTCTTGCCGATCACCTTCTGGATGGCCTGCTGCACCTCCCCGTTCGGATCGGGTGCGGTGCCGAACAGGCGGGTCATCACCGTGATGGTGTCCAACGAGGCCGCCTTCTCGTCCTCGCCACCGCAGGCGGTGCCGACCAGGGCGGTACTCAGGGCGAGCGCGGCGGCCGCGAGCCGACGTCGTCGGGTCACTATCGTCATGAGATTCCTTTCGCTTGTAGGCGCGCCTCGTTTTCGGCGAAGAAGCGCAGGCAGAGCCAGGTGTTCAGCTGGACCCAGCCGCCGATGGCGAGGACCAGCACCAGGAAGGGGAACGTCACGGTCGCGTATCCGATCGCTGTGAAGACGAACAGCAGCAGGACGGACGCGGCCGGACGGGTGAGGGCGAACAGCGACGCCTTGGGGAAGAGGGTGACCATCCGCAGGTCGTAGTGGACATACATGGGCAGCGCGTAGGCCGTGATCAGGACCAGGGCGGCCAGGGCTACGACGGTGGCCAGCCGGAAGCCCGCGCCCGCCGATCCGACCGAGGCGAAGTAGAAGTAGTTGGTGACCAGCAGGGCGGCCATCCCCGCCGGCGGCAGGATCAGGAGCGACCCGCGAACGAACTCCCGCCGGTAGGCGGCCGCGAACGCCGGCCACGACTGAAATGATTCACCCAGGGCCCGCCGGCGGGCCAGTGTGTAGGCCGCGATCGTTGCCGGACCGATACCCAGGACCACGCCGCCCGCCAGCGTGAAGACGATCCAGAGCACGTTGAGCTTGGCTGCCCAAGCCACCTCGTCGGCCGCTTCGTACAACCTGATCGCCCAACTGGACGAAGTCTTTGCCGGCCACCGCTCGGGTGGGGCGAAGACGGGGGGTGAAACTCGTCGCTGCACCGGGGGCCTGCCTTGGGACGACCTGGGTTATGGGACGAACGTGTGACGAGCAAGTTACGGGTCAAAATGTGTGAGCGACCGTAGCTCTGAATCGTCTCAATGTCAACGCCTGGAAAGCCCTTGCCTCAGGCAGTGCGGGATGTCAGTGTTCGGTGACGCGGAGGTTCGCGTACTCGCCGATCATCGGGGCCATCTGCCGGAATCCGAGCTTGCCACCCGGAAGCGGTTCGTCGTCCTGCCAACGGAAGGTCACCAGGTCCGCGATCTCGAAGGTGACCTCGCCGCCGTGGACGGTGAGGCGCAGCGGATACGGGCCCTGCGCGTCCAGCACCGCGGGCAACGGATCCGGCCCCTGCGCGACCAACTGGAAGCCGTAGCTCTTCCGGAGATTGCAGGTGTGGAGCTTCCGCTCCGACGGCCACATCCGGCGAAAGTACGATACGTGGTAAGCGTTCAGGTCACCGTGGTGATACTGCTCGTACGGTCCGGTGCGCGGCGCCAGATCGAAGAGGTCCTCGCCCTGGCGCCCGCGCGCGTGGAAGAAGAGAATGCACAGGCCGGGCTCGCGGATCGGCCAGAAGTCCCACTCCACTGTGATGTCCGGGCCGAAGTTCCGCGGGCACCACAGCACGATGTTGGCGTCCTGACCGTCCTCGGGCGGCCGCAGGCTCTCCAGCCTCAACCGCCCGTGCGGAAACGACATGGCGCCGTCGCCCTCCAGCCGGAACTCCTTTAGGTCATCCGGCGAGCTCAACGGGTTGCGGTACGGCATCAGCTGACCTTTCGCGTCGTGGCCCGCGCAACCAGCTCGGGCGTGAACAACACCTGCTGGTGCTGGTGATACGGGTTGCTCGCCTCGTCGATCAGCAGCTCCGCCGCCGTACGTCCGAGCTGCCGTCGCGGTTGGCGCACGGACGTGAGCGGAACGGCGGCGGCCGCGGCGAACTCGATGTCGTCATAGCCCACGATGGCCAGGTCATCGGGCACCCGGATGCCCAGGCTGACGCACTCCTGCAGCAAACCGAGCGCCAGCAGGTCGTTCGCGCACACCGCCGCGGTCGGCCGGACCTTGCGGGCCATGCCGGCGATCCGCGCGCCGGCACCGCGGCCGTCCGCGACGGTCAGCGCGTCCGTCTCCATCACCACGAGGTCGCTGCGCGCGTAACCCGCGGCCGTGAGCGCGCGCCACGCGCCCTCGCGCCGGTCGCGAACCTGCCCGATCCGCTCCGGGCCGCCGACGAACGCGATCCGCTCGTGGCCGAGGTCGAGCAGGTGGTCTGCGGCCAGCCGGCCACCAAGGACGTCATCCACCGCCACCGAGCAGTTCGTGCCGCCCTCGCGGGTGCGGTCGACGATGACGACCGGGGTGCCGTGCCGGGCGAGGTCGTCCAGGGCGACGTCCTCCGGGTCCACCGGCGTGATCAGCACGCCCTGCACCCGCTGCTCCTTGAGGCGGGTGAGGTACGACCGCTCGCGGGCGGCCCGCTGGTCGCTGTTGCAGATGAACACCGAGAGGTCGGCCGCCTCGGCGACGTCCTCGATGCCCTGCGCCACGTCGGTGAAGAACGGATTGCTCGCGTCCAGCATCACGTACGCCAGCACCCGGCTCTGGCCGGCGCGAAGCTGGCGGGCGGACTCGTTGCGCACGAACCCGAGCTCCCGCATGGCTTGCTGAACCTTCGCCCTGGTGCGTCCGCTGACCCGGTCGGGGCGGTTGAGGACGTTGGACACGGTGCCCACCGACACGCCCGCCGCCGCGGCGACGTCCTTCACGCTCGCAGGCCGCGTGGCACCCCCAGCGGCCATCAATACCATGCTCTCGCTCCTCGCTCTTAAAACGTGTTAGCGCACGAGAGCAGCGAATCTTACTTGCTCATTGAAACATTTCACAAGTGCTCGCCGGAGCCCCGCTCCGGGCGCCGCTCAGGCGAGGTCGGCCGGGCGCCGGTCGGCGGGCGTGTCGAGAGCGGCGTCGAGGGTGGTGGCGGCGTTGATCAGGGCGAGGTGGGTGAACGCCTGCGGGAAGTTGCCCAACTGCTCGCCGTTGGGGCCGAGCTCCTCGGCGTAGAGGCCGAGGTGGTTGCCGTACGTCAGCATCTTCTCGAAGATCAGCCGGGCGTCCGCGATCCGGCCGGCGCGCGCGAGCGTCTCGACATACCAGAACGTGCACATCGAGAAGGTGCCCTCGTGCCCTCGCAACCCGTCCGGCGAGGCGGCCGGGTCGTAGCGGTAGACCAAGCTGTCCGAGACCAGCGCCTCGCCGATGGCGCTCAATGTGGACTGCCATGCCGGCTCGGTGTCCGAGACGAAACCGACGATCGGCATGACCAGCAGCGCGGCGTCGAGCACCTCGGTGCCGTACGCCTGCACGAAGGCCCGCCGGCCGGTGTGCCAGCCCTTCGTCATGACCTGGGTGTGGATGGCGTCGCGGGCCTCGGTCCAGCCCGCCGTCTCCGCGGGCCAGCCGAGGGCGCCGGCCAGCCGGATCATCCGGTCGAGCGCGACCCAGGACATCACCCGCCCGTGGATGAAGTTCTTCCGCCCGCCGCGCGTCTCCCAGATGCCCTCGTCGGGCTGGTCCCAGTGCATCGCCACCCAGTCGGCGAGCTGGCGCAGCCGCGCCCAGCCGCTCGTGCTGATCCGACCACCGCGCCGGTAGGCCGTCCAGATGGCGTCCAGAAGCTCGCCGTAGATGTCGAGTTGGAGCTGCGTCGCGGCCCCGTTGCCGACCCGCACCGGCCGCGACGACCGGTACCCCTCCAGGTGATCCAAAGTGTACTCGTGCAGATCGGAGGAACCGTCCACTTGGTACATGAGCTGTAGTGGCCCGCCGTCGGCGCCGCCGGTGCCCCCGGGGCGGGCGGTCAGCCAGCGGAACAGCCGCCGCGCCTCGTCGAGATAACCGAGGCGGATGAGGGCGTGCACGGTGAACGACGCGTCGCGGATCCACACGTAGCGGTAGTCCCAGTTGCGTTCCCCGCCGATCTGTTCGGGAAGTCCCGCCGTCGGCGCGGCGACGATGGCGCCGGTGGGTTCGTACGTCAGGAGCTTGAGAGTGATCGCGGACCGGGTGACGGTCTCCCGCCACCGCCCCCGGTAGGTGCTGGCACCCACCCACCGATGCCAGAAGTCTAATGTGGACCGATACCTGCCGTGCACCTCGCTGGAACCGACCCGGCGCGGGAGGTCGTCGCCGCGAACGCCGCCCCCCAGCGCGAACCAGGCCGTCTCGCCCACCGCGAGGTCCAGGATCGCGACGACGTCGTCGCCCTCGGGCTTCAGCTTCCGGTCGCTGTCGAGGCGGAGCGTGCACCCGGCGGCGTGGAACACGGCAGCGTCGCCCTCGTGCACGAGCGTGTGGCCGCCTCGGCCGTAGTCGAAGCGGGGCGCACAGCGCACCTCCATCCGCACCTCGCCGCGGACCACGCGCACGAGCCGGACCAGCACGTCCGGGGCGTCGGTGACCCGGCCGGTGACCGGCATGAAGTCGACGACCTCGGCGACACCCTCCTCGCTGAGGAACCGGGTCACCAGCACCGCGGAGTCGGGCAGGTAGAGCTGTCGCGTCGTCCACCCTGGGTGAACCGGCGCGATCCGGAACATGCCGCCGCGGTCCCGGTCGAGCAGCGCGGCGAACACGCTGGGCGCGTCGAAGCGCCCCGGGCAGTACCAGTCGATCGTGGCGTCGGTGCTGACCAGCGCCGCCGTCCGCAGGTTACCGATGAGGCCGTGCTCCGCGATCGGCGCGTACCGCCAGGTGTCGGCCGTGTGGTCTGCGGTTGTGCTGTTCAGCGGGCTGACCATCGCATTTCGCCCGATCTAGGACCTAATCACCGTTTCTGTGGATTAATGCCACCTATCCCGATCCTAGATCGCCCCCGCATGATCAAGGCGCCCTTCCCGCAGCTCCACCGATACCGTCCACGAGCCCCCCTCCCCGCCGATCAAGGGCTCCGGCACATGGTTTGATCTCGGATTGCTGTGCCCGAGCCCTTGATCGACGCGGTTTTCCTTGATCGACGCAGGGCGGCAGGCGGGGCCTAAGGGGACGGTGCTGCCGTCTGTAGCGACTAGAACCACGGGTTGTGGCACGGGCTGTTCACGGTCGCCGAGGTGGCGGTCCACCGGGTCCCGTCCAGGACGAACTCCAGCGAGATCAGCTTGGCCTTGACGACGTAGCTGTTGCTGAACGAATAGTGGTTGATGTTGATCTCATTGGTCAGGTGGGTGCTGCCGGACTCCGTCACCACCCCGCTGTCCTGCGTGTCAACCTTGTCCGACCCACCCTTGCACTCGTACGTCTCGATGAGGATGCGCCCCTTGTACGAGTACTGCGCGTAGTTGCCGGGCTGGGCCAGCTTGGCCTTGCCGTGCACCCACACGCTCGAGCCGCCGTGATCGTTCAGGCACGCCTCGAAGGAAATCTTCGGCGGAGATCCGGATCCCGAGGTACGGGACATGGCCAGATCCATGATCTCGCACCATGCGGGATCCGCGTTGGTGGTCCGGCGCGCCCCCGCGGTTCCCTGCACCCCGCCCGGGGCCTTCGTCGTGCTCGATCCCGATCCGGAGGAGGTCGAGACGGACCCGCTGGGACGCGACGACGAGCCGGGACCGCCGCTGGCGCCGGGCGAACCCGACGGGAGCCCGCTCGGCCCGGCGCCCGGCTGGCCCGAGGCGCCGGGCGAGCCGGGCACGCCGCCGCTCACGCCCGCCGCGCCGGGCGTGAAGAAGCCGGTGCCGTTGTCCGCGAACTGGTCGTTGCCGTTGTCCCCGCCATCCTGGTTGGGCAACACCTTGCTCAACACCAGGCCGGTGGCCGCGAGCACGATGACGACCGCGGTGGCGGCCAGCACCGGCAGCGCCTTGCGAAGACGGGAACCCGGCCGCTCGTCGAGCGGGGCCACGGCCGGGATCGGTGTACTCGCCGCCCGTACCGGCTGCATCGCCACGGTCGGCGGCTCCACGGCGGCCGGCGCGGCCGGCGCAGCCTGGCTCGCGGGGCCGGCCACGGTGACGGCCGCCGCCGAGACCGCCGCGACGCTCGGTGCGGGTGCGGGTGCGGCGGCCAGCAGGCTGCCCTCGGCGACCACCAGTTCCGGCTGTTCCAGCACGGTCGCCGCGATGCCGAGCACCCGGTGCAGCTGCGTGGCGACGATCGGCATGCGGCTGGCGCCGCCGACCAGCACCACCGCGGCCAACTGCCGCAGGTCCACCTGGGCGTCCAGCAGCGCGCTCCGCGCGGCCGCGACGGTCCGATCGATCACCGGCCGGGCAAGCTGGTCGAGTTGCTCACGGGCGATCGGTGCGTCCTGTTCCAGCACGGGTACGTGCACCAGCGCCGACGACGTCCGGGAGAGCGCTTCCTTCGCCGCCCGCACGCCGTCCCACAGTTGCCGGCTGTAGCGCCGATCCGCGGGCGAGCTCGGGTACTCGAGCCGGCGCCACGCCGCCGGGTCGCGTCCGCCGTACACCGCGCCGAGGTGCGCGACGAACGCGGCGTCCACATCGAGGCCACCGGTGTCGCCGAGTCCTTCGGAGGTGACGACCGCGAACCCATCCGGCGTACGGCGCACCACGGAGGCGTCGAAGGTGCCCGCGCCGAAGTCGTAGATGAGGAGATGCCCGTCGATCGGCAGCTGGGTGCCCAGCAACTGAGCGAAGTGGAACGCCGCGGCGAGCGGTTCGGGCACCAGCCGCGGCGCGTGGATGCCGGCGCGGGCCGCACCCTCCAGCAGCGCGGCGCGGCGGCGCGCGCCCCACGCGGCGGGATGGGTCAGGATGGCCTCGGACGGCCACTGTCCGGCTACCCGGTGCGTCTCCGTCACCACTCGACGCAGGACCGCCGCGATCGCTTCACTCACCGGAACGGCGGCATCACCCAGCAGCAGGACACCGTCGTCGATGCGGCGTTTCGGATACGGCTCGAATCGCTCCGGATAGGACAGTGCCGCGGCGACCGCGTCCCGCCCGACCACGAGCTCGCCGGACGGATCCGCGTACACCGCGGAGGGCAGCAGTGGCGCTCCGTCGAACAGCACCGGCCGCGCCCGCCCGTCGGGCCAGCCCAGCATCGCGACCGTGTGGGACGTGCCAAAGTCGATGCCCACCCGGAATGTTCCGAAGGTGGCGCTGAAGCCCAGACTCAACGCCACCCCCGCGGCCGGATGGATCTTCCGTTAGTCATAAGGCGCCGAGTCTACGACACTCGATGAAAATCTCCTTCACGATCAAGGCGTCCTTCACGTAGTTCTAGCTACCTGAAGGATGCCTTGATCATGGGGTGCTGACGGTAGCGGCGCCGTAGCGGAGGGCGGCGGTCACCAACGCGGCCAACGCGTCCTCATACCGGGTTAGCAGATCGAGGTCATAGAAGGTGCGCAGCGCTCCCGGGGCCATGGTCCGCAACGCACATCTCGCCACGGGGGTGTCCAGGCGTGCCGGCAGCTCCTGCGCCACGGCCGGCCAGGTGGTCCGCAGTACCGCCCCCATGGCCACCGCGCTCTCCCACAGACCGTACAAATGACGATCTCCGATATCGACCCGCAGGCCGTCCACGGCAGCCCGGTAGGCGGCGGCCGTCGCGGCCGCGTCAAAACCGCGCTCGGCCAGCACCCGGCCGGTCGGTAGGCGCGTGGAGTAGGACCCGTCCGTGGTGTCGATCGTGGTGGCGGTGCCGTCGATCCAGGCCAGAAACGGCAGCAACGCCGGCACGTCCAGGACGGTGTCAGTAAAGACGGTGTCGGTGACGGCGGTGTCGGTGCGGGACGGGCTCGGGAGCAGGCAGGCCGATCGGCGTACCCCGTGGTGGTGGTTGCCGGTCAGGCTGGACCGGTCGTCGTGCTCGACGAGGTTGGGCACGGTGACCAGGCACGGCACCCCGGCCTGGCGGAGGAATCCGAGGGCCACCTCGTCGTCGGCCACGCCGGTGTCCGGTTGGGTGCGCAGGAAGGCCGCGAACCCGCGGGCGGTGTCGGCCGGCAGCGCCAGCGCCTGGGTCGGCACGTACGGATTCACCAGGGGGACCCAGGAGGCGCCGGTGAGCGCCGCCCAGCGGACCAGTGTCGCGGTCCGCGAACCCCACTCGACGAAGTAGCTGACCGCCGCGCGGGGCTGCCGGGTCAGGCTCTGCCGCATGGCGGCCACGACGCCGGGCGGCAGCCAGACATCGTCCTGCAGCACGAGGTGGTGGGTCGCGTCGGGAGCCACTGCCGCGTACGCCAGGCGGGCGCTGCGGATCGTGCTGGACGGCCCGTCGGGCTCGGGATCGACCGCGAGCACCGCATCCAGCGGGGCGAGGCCCGCGGCCACCGCGCGGGCCCGTGACAGCCGCCGAGGGTGGGTCATCACCGCGGCCGACAGGACCGGCTGATCAGCGCTGGAGCCAGAGACAGCCATGTGGTCGGAGCTTAACGCATGGACATGCGTCGCATTGGGTATATGGACGGTGATAGATCAACTCGATGCTTGCCGCCGGCGCCCGTCCGGTCGTCCGGCGGACGTCACGGGGGAGCGTGAGGTGAGTGGTCGACACCTGGGGTCCGGGTGGACCCGTCTATCCCAAGGTCATGCAGATTTCGGTGCCGCGCGGCGGGTCGAACGCGGTCGCCCGGATGATGGGCCAGAGCCCGGACATCGCCGCGGTGCTGCGTTCCCGGCTGCTGGAGGACGGGCGGCAGGGCCTGCTGGACGCCTTGGTCGAGGTCGCGCGGGAGGCGCCCGGCCGGTTGCCGTACGTCAAAGAGCACGGGGCGTTCCTGCCCCACCACCGCGACCCGCTGTTCGATCCGCGCGACCGCTACCTGGTGGTCGTCCGGGATCCGGTCCAGCAGGTCACCTCGGAGCTGCTGATGGTGCTGGGCAACCGGGAGTTGCTGCGCGACAAGCTGATCGAGCGCACCGGCCTCCCGGTCGGGCGGCGGGAGACGGCCCGGTTGCTCGACCGGTACGCCGTCGCCGCCTGCGCCGATTTCCCGATCGCGCGGCCGGGCACGCGCGGCTGCTGGCAGGACGTGGTCGCCTACCTCCGGCGCACCCGCGACTTCCGTCCGGTGCACCGGCTGGTCGGCGACCTGTACGACGCGCAGCCGGCCCGGCGCCGCTGCGCTTCGGACACCGAGTGGTTCAACCGGGCCATCTTCCGGGTGGGCGAACTGTCCTGGGTACGCGCGGTCGAGCTGGTCGACGGCCTGGCGGAGCGGGGTGTCCACCGGCTGGCCATCGTCGACTTCGGAGACCTGCAGAGCCGGCCGCACCGGATCGCCGAGGTGTGTGAGCGGCTGGCGGTGCGCTACGACGAGCGCATGGTGAGCGGGCCCTGGCACCCGCCCGGCCGGTGGTTCGACGCGGGCCTGGACCGGCACGAGGGGCACCGATGGGTCGGCCGCGCCTGGACGGCCACCCGGCTGTACGGATCCCGCCCCACGCCCGGCGATCCGCGGTCGCTGCCGCCGGTCGTCCAGGAGGTCCTGCCATCCAGTATGGATAGTTACCAGGTCCTGCTCGACCATCCGGCGTGCCTGTCGCCGAAGGTCCTCACCCCGGCGGGCCCCGGCGCGGCACGGAGGTGAGCGATGACGCCGGCCGCCACGAACGCGGTACTGCGCCGCGTCCGCGCCTGGACGTGCCTGGCCCGGGCGCTCGATCCTGACCTGGTGACGCGGTTGCGCGACGGCCGCGCGACCGCGGCGCTGCTGGCGGGTACCCGCGCCGAGGCCGCCGTCCGGCTGCCCCATGCCGGCGCCGCCGCCGACCTGTTCGTGCTGCTCGACCAGCTCGCCCTGTACGGCGGGCGGCAGCTGTTCGTGACGCCGCTGGGCGACTGGACCTATCAGCTGACCGACGCCGCGCCGGTCGCGGGCGCGGCGCCTGGCGTCACGGACCAGGTCGCCGCTGGCCCGCGGATGGGGTACCGGCCGTGGCCGGGCCGCATCGACCGGGTCGCCATCATCACCCACGACCGCCCCGAGACGCTGGCCGGCTGTCTGGCCGCCATCCGGGACAACCTGCACCGCTTCGGGCGCGGGCACGTCGACGTGGTCGTGTACGACGACTCCGGCCCGGCGCGGCGCTCCCGCGTCCGGTCGATAGTGGACGGTACCGCGGCGGGCCGCCGGATCCGGTACGTCGGTCCGGAGGAGAAGCGCGCCATGCGGGCGGCGTTCGAGCGCGACCTGCCCACCGGATGGACCGACCGGCCGGTTCTGGACCGGCTGCTGGGCGCCTGGCGCGCCAACGGCACCTGGTCCGGGTCGGCCGCCGAGCAGCGCAACTGGGCGATCCTGTCGGCGGCCGGCCGGCGGGTGCTGGTCTGCGACGACGACGTGCGCCCCGCGGCGCTGGACGCCTCGCTCGCGGACCAGCGCGCGGCCGCGGGCGGCGCGGTGCGGGACGCGCCCCCGGGTGGCCGCCTGACGGCCGGGCGGCTGCTGACCGGGCACCTGGCGGGCGCCACGCTCCAACCGTGGCCCACCGACCTGCTGGGCATCCTGGAGGAGACCGAACCGACGCTGGTGTCGGCCGCGTACACCGGGCATCCGGACCGGCGTAGCGCGCTGCTGCTGGAACGGTTCTTCGTGGCCTCGGAACGCAGCGTCGACGTGTGCGACACCGGTCCGCCGCGGCGGCACGTCCGGCAGGCGGCGCTGGCCGGCGGGCCGCGAAAGTTCCGGGGCGGCGCCTTCGTGACGAGCGGCACCGCGGACGGGGTCGAGTTCGCGGTGCGGCGCGGGCGCAACGAGGACTTCGCGCTGGGGCTCAGCCTCGTGGTCACGACGCGGGGTCGGCTGCGTCCGCGCGAGTCCGGGACGGCATTCCTGCTACACGAACGCGGGCCGCGGCACGGCGGCCCGTTCGTCGCGCACCGGGAGGAGCGGGAGGGCGACCTGGTGCACCGGCTGATCGAGGAGCTGTGGCAGGGGTACGCCGAGACCGCGCCGGGTCCGCTGGACCCGGACGGCTTCCGCCGGTACGGCATCCCGCGGATCGCGGAGCGCCTGCCCTCCGCCGCCGATCGGCTGGCCGGCGATCTGTTCCGGGACGGGCTGGCCTATCGGGCACGGGCCGTGGCCCACCTGCGCCACCTCTCCACTGTGGAGGCCCGGACCGGAGCGCGGACTCGTTGGTACGCCGACCACGGCACGCCGCCAGCGGCCCTGCTGCGCACCGCGGCCCGCCTTCTGCGGGACCGCCGCCACCTCCCCGCACCGGTTCTGGCGGCATGTGTTCAGGTACTCGTCCCGGAGGGAATCATGGCGTACCTGGATGTCAGGTCGATGCGGCGGCACCTGCGCACGCTGTCCGGCGCCGAGCGGGCCGCCGCGATCGCGACCCTGGAGCGGGAGGCCCGCTGGTCGGCCCAGGCCGCGCGCCCACCGGTGGCGGCGACCTCGGCGGACCTCGCCGCTCGGGTCGCCGCGAAGGTGGCCCGCACCCACCGGCTGATCGCCGAGATCGACGCCGAGCTCGCTATCGGACCGGCGCCGGCGCGCGCGGCGCCCGGCGGAGATCAGCGGTGCGCGGCGCGCGCCCGGTTCGCCGACGAGGTGCGCACGCGGGTGGGCGAGGAGGTGCGGCTGTTCCTGCGGGCGCTGCCGTACGCGTACCGGTTGCGGTCCGTCCTGCCGGTCCTGGACGGAGCGGACCGGTGAGCTGGTGGGAGCACGGCTGGCGGGCTCGACGCCGAGCTGTACGCCATCCAGGCGCGGTCCATATCAGTGAGCTCATAGCCCGCCGTTCGCTCTTGAGCGATGGGCCGTCCACCCCGTACCGTCTTTCGACATAACGACCATCTTCGATCATGCCCGGGTCGTGGGAGCACGGCCCTGACGACCTGGGGCGCGATCGCTTCGCGCGGGCCCGGGTGATCCCCGTGATCCGCAACGGGAGGTGCGCCATGCGGCGTCGACCCATGTATGTCCTGCTACCGCTATGCGTCGTGGCGACCCTGAGCGTTTCGCTCGGTGCCAGCGCCTCGGCCCCCGGTCCGGAGGACCGCACCGGGCCGCGCGACCTGAAGACGATGCCATGGGTCGGGGCCGACGGTGGCCATGATCACGACCATGACCGCCCGGACCAGGTGGACCCGTTGTCCATCCCCGTCGAGGCGGCCGCCGCGGCGGCGTGCAGCGGCGGATCGGCGGGCGGCTACCCGTGCTCCAACGTGGACCTGATGGGTAACCTTCCGCTGTCCTCGATCGGCGGCGGCAGCGGCTCCGCGGGCTGGGGTTGGACCGACACGTCCACCGGTAAGGAGTACGCGATCGTCGGCCGCACCACCGGAACGTCGTTCGTGGACATCAGCGACCCGGTCAACCCCCGGTATCTGGGCAACCTGCCGAGCGCCACCGGCTCGTCCAGCTGGCGCGAGCTGAGCGTGCACAACAACCACGTCTACATCGTGTCGGACAACAACGGCGCGCACGGCATGCAGATCTTCAACCTGACCCGGCTGCGCACCGTCACGACCCCCCAGACGTTCACCGCCGACGCCCGGAACACGTCGTTCAACAATGGACACACGATCCACATCAACAACGCCACCGGGATCGCGTACGTCAACGGCTCCAACACCTGCAGCGGCGGGTCGCGCATGTTCAACCTGGCCAACCCGACCAGCCCGAGCTTCGTGGGCTGCGTCAGCGGCGACGGGTACACCCACGACGCGCAGGCTGTCGTGTACCGCGGACCGCACACCGCGTACCAGGGGCGCGAGATCCTCATGGCCAGCAACGAGGACACGCTGACGGTCTGGGACGTGACCAACAAGGCCGCACCGGTGCGGCTGGCCCGCCAGACGTACGCCGGGCGGGGCTACACGCATCAGGGCTGGTTCACCGAGAACCACCGCTACTTCGTGCTCGACGACGAACTCGACGAGACCCGGTTCGGGCACCGCAGCAAGACCTACGTGTTCGACCTGGCGAACCTGACCGCCCCGGTGCTCGCCGGCACCTACCTGGGCCCGACCACGGCCAGCGACCACAACCAGTTCGTCAAGGGCAACTACAGCTACCAGGCCAACTATCGCGCCGGGCTGCGGATCGTGGATCTGACCAACATCGCCAACCCCGGGACGATGACGGAAGCCGGATACTTCGACGTCGACCCGTCCAGCAACGCCAACGGCTTCGCCGGCGCCTGGCACGTCTACCCGTTCTATCCGAGCGGCAACGTGGCGATCTTCAGCATCCAGCGCGGGCTGTTCGTCGTACGGCCGAATCTGCCCACGAAGTGAGGCGACCGATCCCCTGGCTCGCGCTGATCATGGTGGGCCTGTTCGTGGCGGCGGTGGTCTACATCAACCCACTCGCCGCCGCCCGGGAGGTCCCGGCCCGGGATCTCCCGGCCCGCCCGGCGGCGAACCATGCCGCGCATGGCGCCGCTGCCCACGGCGACGGCCTGTCCGACAGCCGCGACGGCTATACGCTGGCGCCGGTCGCGCTCCCCGACCGGCGCGGCGCCGCGGTGCCGCTGGCATTCCGGATCATCGGCCCGGACGGCAAGCCCACCACCGCGTACGAGGCGGCGCAGAGCGAACCCCTGCACCTGTACGTGCTGCGCGAGGATCTCAGCTTCTACCAGCACCTGCACCCGACACTCGTCGACGGCACGTGGACCGCCGCGGTCCACGTGCCGGACGGTGGCGTCTACCGCCTCTACACCGAGTTCGTCCCGAAGGGGCGGGCCGGCGGGCAACCCACGGTGCTCGGCGCGCCGTTCGTCGTCGCCGGTGACACCCGCTACGCGCCCATCCCCGCGCCCGCGGCCACGGTGCGGGTCGGCGGGTTCGCGGTCAGCCGGCTCGACGGCACCGCGGACACGCCGGCGGGGCGGCCGGGCGTCCTGCGCTTCCAGGTGCGTGACGCCCGGGGTGCCCCGGTCACCGCGCTCGAGCCGTACCTCGGCACCTACGCCCACGCGTCCGTGTTCGACACCGCCCAGCGCCTCGCCCACCTGCACCCCACGAACACCACCGCGCCGGGCGATGGCGTGCTGACGTTCCAGACCCAGTTCGCGGAGCGCGGCCGCCACCGCGTGTTCCTCCAGTTCAAGGCCGCCGGAACGGTGCACCAGGCGGCGTTCACCGTCATAGCGCGCTAATCCCCATGATCAAGGCGTCCGTCAAGTCGTTCTAACGACTTGAAGGACGCCTTGATCATGGGCGCCGGGGGCGCCGCTAGCGGGTGGCGCAGGGGTCGGTGCCGGGGCGGGCGATGCCGCGCTGGTCGAGGAGCCGTTCCAGCAATGCCGGCCACGACGACATCAACCCGTCCGCGCAGGCGTCGATGAGCGCGTTGTAGGTCGCCTCGTCCTCCGGCGCGGTGCCGCTGAACCAGACGTGGACCGCGAACCCGTCTGCGTGGGCGCGGGCGATGAACTCGGGGGTGGCGATCGGGATGCCCTGGTACCGCACCGGCACCTGCAGCGCGACCGTGCCCTCGATCGGCGGCACGCCGCCGAAGAAGTAGTTGGTGAGCCCTTGCAGGCCGGGCGCCAGCCCCACCTCCGGCGCCAGCCGGTGGAACTCGGCCACCGCCGCGTCGTTGAACGACGTCACGATGATGTTCTCGGTGCGACCGGTCCGGTGCAGCAGGTCGGCGAGCAGCCGCGCGTTGTGCAGGAAAGACCCGGTGTCGGCGTCGCTGGTCCCCTTGATCTCGATGCTGATCGGCACCCGCCGGAACGTCGCGAGCACCTGGCCCACCGGCGGGATCGCGAAGTCGCTGGCCCGGTATCCGCGCGGCGGCCGCTGGTCGTAGGTGCGCACGCCGCGCAACGGGTACGACTCCGCCGGCAGACCGGGCACGGTGCCCTGATCCGGCACGAAGTTGTATGCCGCGTCCAGCTTGCGCACGTCGCGGTAGGTCATCGACCGGATCAGCCCAGTGCCGTTCGTGGTGCGGTCGACCGTCGCGTCATGGTTCGCGACCAGCACGTCGTCGGCGGTGGCGTGGACGTCCAACTCCAGCATGTCGGCGCCGACGGCGACCGCACGCCGGAACGCGTACATCGTGTTCGACGGCGCCTCGCTCTCGCCGCCCTGATGGGCGATATTCAGGAACCGCTTGTCCGGCCACGGAACGTCCGGCCTACCACCGCCAGCGTGAGCCGGGCCTCCCAGGGCCAGCACGGTCAACGAAGCCACGGTAACGGCGGCGATGCGCCTGACTAAAACGACCATCGCCCCAGTATGCGTCGATGCATCAATACGCCGACCACCCGCGAACGAAGCCGAACGATCCCGAACAGGCAGGACCCCATGATCAAGGCGTGC
>JBBEWH010000265.1:0-33669 GCA_037414955.1 Actinomycetes bacterium KLBMP 9797 | reverse complement strand
CCCACGCACACCACCACCACACCTGGCACACCAACCACCCCACCGCCAACCCCCACCACACCACCCACACCCTCGCCACCCGACGCGCACACCTCCCGCACCGGGCCGCGATCGTCACGGATAACCGCGACGACCTGCTGGCCGCGCTCGCCGCGCTGGCGCGCGGCGAACCCGCCCGCGGGCTGTACACGGCCACGGCGGTCACCGGCAAGGTGGTGCTCGTCTTTCCCGGCCAGGGTTCACAGTGGACCGGGATGGGGCAGGAGCTGATGGACGCGTCGCCGGTGTTCCGGGACCGGATGGCGCAGTGCGCGGAGGCCCTCGCGCCGCACGTCGACTGGTCGCCGCTGGACGTCCTGCGCGGCGCACCCGAGGCGCCGCCGCTCAGCCGGGTCGACGTGGTACAGCCGGCGCTGTGGGCGATGATGGTGTCGCTGGCGGCGGTGTGGCGGTCGTACGGCGTGACACCGGACGCCGTGGTCGGGCACTCCCAGGGTGAGATCGCCGCGGCGTGCGTCGCCGGCGCGCTGTCCATCGAGGACGCCGCGCGGGTGGTCGCCCGCCGCAGCCGGGCCATCGCGACCGCGCTCGCCGGCACCGGGGGCATGGCGTCGGTGCCGCTGCCGGCCGGCCCGGTCACCGAGCGGCTGGCGCGCTGGCCGGGCGAGTTGCACGTCGCCGCCGTCAACGGGCCCAACGCCACGGTCGTCTCCGGCACCCCCGACGCGCTCGACGCGTTGGTCACCGGGTACCAGGCCGAGGGCGTGCGGGCGCGGCGGATCGACGTGGACTACGCCTCGCACTCCCCCCACGTGGCCGCGCTACGCGAACCCGTGCTGGACGCGCTGCGGGACATCGCGCCGGCCCGGGGCACGATCCCGATGTGCTCGACCATGACCGGCGAGCTGATCGACACCGCCGGCCTGGACGCCGACTACTGGTACCGCAGCCTGCGCACCACCGTCCGCTTCGAACAGGCGGTCCGCACGCTGGTGGCCGGCGGGCATCGGCTGTTCCTCGAGGTGAGCCCGCACCCGGTGCTCACCGGCGGCATCCAGGAGATACTCGAGGCCGCCGGGGCGGCCGGCGCGGCCGTCGAGACGTTGCGCCGCGACGAGGGCGGCCCGGCGCGCCTCCTCGCCTCGGTCGCGGCCGCGCACACGCACGGCGTCCGGGTGGACTGGTCGGCGCTGCTCGGCGGTCCCGAGGTGCCGGCCGTCGACCTGCCCACCTACCCCTTCCAGCACCGCAGCTTCTGGCTGCGGCCGGCGCGGGCCGGCGCCGACCCGGACGCCCTCGGCGTCGCCGCCACCGGTCACCCGTTGCTGGGCGCGGCGGTCGACCTGGTCGCCGGCGAGACCGTCTTCACCGGCCGGCTGTCCCGAGAGGCGCAGCCCTGGCTCGGCGACCACACCGTGGCCGACACCGTGCTGATGCCCGGCACCGCGCTCGTCGAGCTCGCCGCCCACGCCGGGCACCACGCCGGCCACGCCCGGCTGGGCGAGTTCCTGCTGGAGGAGCCGCTCGTGCTTCCCGAGCGGGACGCCGTCGAGCTGCGGGTGACGCTCGCCGCGCCGGACGAGGCGGGACACCGTACCGTCACCGTCCACTCCCGACCGGAGTCGCGGGCCGGCGCCGCCGGCCGGACCTGGACCCGGCACGCGCTTGGCGTCTCCTCCCCCGGCGGCGGCGCCACCGCCGCCGCGGACGAGGCGTGGCCTCCGGCCGGCGCGGATCCGCTGGACCTCTCCGACGCCTACCACCGGCTCGGTAAGCGCGGCTACGCGTACGGGCCGGCGTTCCAGGGTCTGCGTGCGGCGTGGCGGAGCGGCGTCGACACGTACGCCGAGATAGCGCTGGAGGGCGTCGACGCCACCGGCTACCGCGTGCACCCCGCGCTGCTGGACGCGGCCCTGCATCCCCTCCTGCTCGAGCAGGTCGACCGCGAGCCCGGCGCGGACGAGATCGCGCTGCCGTTCGCCTGGTCCGGGGTGCGGCTGCAGCCCACCACGGCCACGGTCCTGCGGGTCCGGCTCACCGCGACCGGGCCCGGCAGCGCGCGGGTGGCGGTCACCGACCCGACCGGCGCACCGGTGGCCACTGTGGACGAGCTGGCGCTGCGGCCGGTCACGCCGGAACGGCTGCGCGCCGCGGCGGCCACCGCCGACTCCGTACTCGCGGTGGTGTGGGAGCCGATCACCGGAACCGCCGGGTCCCCCGAATCCCCGCCCGTGGCGCGCTGGGCCGCCGTCGGTGCCGGCACGCCCGTCCCGGAGGGCGCGGTCCGGTACGCCGATCTGGCCGCCCTGGGCGCGGCCGTCGCGGACGGCGCACCGGCGCCGGACTACGTCGTCGTTGCCCCCACACCGGGAGGCGGCGCCCCGGCCGGAGCAGGCGCCGCGGTCGGCGACGAGGACGGTGCCGTCGCCGCTCGGATGGCCACCATCCGCGCTCTCGATCTGGTGCAGGAGTGGCTGGCCGACCCGCGGTGGGCCGCGACGCGGCTGGTCGTGGTCACGGCCGGCGCGGTTGCCGTCCGGCCCGGTGAACCCGTGCGGGACCTGGCCGCCGCGCCGGTGTGGGGCCTGGTGCGCACCGCCCAGGCAGAGCACCCCGACCGGTTCACCCTCGTCGACCTCGAGCCCCCATCGGACCTCGCCCCGCCCACACCCGCCCCGCCCACACCCACGGTGAGCGGCGCGCTGCTACCGGTCGTGGTGGGCGGTGGCGAGCCGCAGGTCGCCGTCCGGGGCGGCGTCGGGTACGCGCCGCGGCTGCGACCCGACCCGACACCACCCATCGGCACGGACGGCGGGACCGCGACCGGGTGGCGGTGGACCACGACCGGCGGCGGCACGATCAACGACCTCGCCCCGCGCCCGCACCCCGAGGCGGCCCGCCCGCTGGCGGCCGGCGAGATCCGGATCGCGGTACGCGCCGCCGGCCTCAACTTCCGCGACGTGCTGATCGCGCTCAACGCGTACCCGGAAGAGGCGCTGATCGGCGCGGAGGCCGCCGGTGTGGTCCTGGAGGTCGGCGCCGGAGTCGGCGCCGTGGCGCCCGGCGACCGGGTGATGGGCATGGTCACGTCCGGCGGGTTCGGCCCGGTCGCGATCACGGATGCCCGGCTGGTCGCCCGGATCCCGCCCGGCTGGTCGTACGAGCGGGCCGCCGCCGTGCCGGTGGCGTTCCTCACCGCCTACTACGGGCTGGTCGACCTCGCCGGCGTCCAGGCCGGCGAGCGGGTGCTCGTCCACGCGGCGGCCGGCGGGGTGGGCATGGCCGCGGTGCTCCTGGCCCGGCATCTGGGTGCCGAGGTGTTCGGCACCGCCAGCCCGGCGAAGTGGCCCGCCGTGCGCGCGCTCGGCGTGACCGGCGACCACCTCGCGAGTTCGCGCACGGTGGCGTTCGAGCGGCAGTTCCTCGACGCGACCGGCGGCGCGGGCGTCGACGTCGCGCTGCACTCGCTGGTCCGCGAGTACACGGACGCCACGCTGCGCGCGATGCCGCGCGGCGGGCGGTTCGTCGACATCGGCAAGATCGACCCGCGGTCGCCCCGGGAGGTGGCCACCCGGTACCCCGGCGTGGCGTACCAGGCGCTGGACCTCTTCCGGGCCGGACCGGACCGCATCCAGCAGATGCTGGCGGAACTGCTGGACCTGTTCGCGCGCGGTGCGCTGCGGCCGCTGCCGGTCACGACCTGGCCGATGCACCGGGCCCGCGACGCGTTCCGCCAGGTCCAGCGCGGCCGACACGTCGGCAAGGTGGTGTTCACGCTGCCCGGGTTCGACCCGTTCGGCACCGTGCTGCTCACCGGCGGCACGGGCACGATCGGGCGCGCGCTCGCCCGCCATCTGATCACCCGGCACGGGGTACGGGATCTGTTGCTGCTCAGCCGGCGCGGTCCGGACCCGGACCTGGAGGCGGAGCTGCGCGCACTCGGCGGCCGGGTGCGTTCGGTCGCGTGCGACGCCGCCGACCGGGCGGCGCTGGCGGCGGTGCTGGCGCGGATCCCCGCCGACCGGCCGCTGTCCGCGGTGATCCACGCCGCCGGGGTACTCGACGACGCCACGCTCGAGTCGCTCACCCCGGAGGACGTCGAGGCGGTGTTCCGCCCGAAGGTCGACGCGGCATGGCATCTGCACGAGCTGACCGCGGACCGGGCGCTCTCCGCGTTCGTGCTGTTCTCGTCCGCGGCCGGCACGCTGGGCACGGTGGGGCAGGCCAACTACGCCGCCGCCAACGCCTACCTCGACGCCCTCGCCCACCACCGCCGCGCCCGCGGTCTGCCCGCCACGTCGCTGGCCTGGGGCCTCTGGGCGCCCGCCAGTGGGATGACCGGTCACCTCACCGACGCGGACCGGGCACGGATGTCCCGGGCAGGCATCGCCGCCATGCCCGTCGAGCAGGGCCTGGAGCTGTTCGACCAGGCGCTCGCCGCCGGCCAGCCCCATCTGGTACCGGCATGGCTGGATCGCGCGGCGCTGCGTGGCCTGGCCGACCGCGGCGCGCTGCCGCCGATCTTCCGGGGCCTGGTGCGCGCGGCGGACCGGGAGCGGCTCGGAGCCGGCGGACCGGGACCGGCGTCGTGGCTCGCCCGCCTGGCCGCGCTGCCCGCGCCCGACCGCGCGCCGGCGCTGGCCGAGTTGATCCGCGCGCAGGCCGCGGTGGTACTCGGGCACGCGTCGCCGGCCGCGATCGGCCCTGAGCAGCCACTCAAAGACCTGGGCTTGGACTCGCTGGCGGCGGTGGAACTGCGCAATCGCCTGGCGGCGGCGACCGGACTCACCCTGCCGGCCGCGGTCGCCTTCCAGCACCCCACGGTCAGCGCGCTCGCGGCCCGGCTGCTGCCGGACCTACCGCACGGGAGGATTGGGTAACCCGAAACACATTCGGAAGATCAAGTCGAGATACGCTCGAGGATCACTCAATAAGCATCAATACCTTGCAGGGGCTGTAAAACTACGGCACAGTAGTGCGAGTAATGGCACGATTACGCACAATGCAAGCGGGGCAAGAGAGAGACGTGTCCAAAGCCTGGGGAGGAGGAGCCCGGTATGCCGCCATTTCGGACTAGTCGGGAATTCCTCCTCGTACCTCGCGGTTTTCAAATACCGGATTCTCGCCAAGCGGACATCGCAGACGAGAGCGACGCATCCCCTGATACTGGTGCAGGGTCCCGTGGTCCTCCAACGTCGGACGACGCACGCCACGCGGATGAATAAATCGGCGGGCCGGAAAACTTCGAATCCCCGACGAATTGAATAGGACAGTTTTCTTGCGGAGAATTTTGCAACGCAAAGTGGGGGACCGGTGCAAAACCTGGCAACGCAAAATGGGGGAACCGTGCAGATCAGCGTATTGGGACCATTGTCCGTCACCATAGACGGAGTAAGCGTCACACCAACCGCGCCAAAACCGCGGCATGTGCTCTCGTTGCTGGCTATTCACGCGAACCGGGTCGTCCAGAACGAGGCGATCATCGAAGAGCTGTGGGAGGACAACCCACCGACGAGCGTCACCACGACGCTGCAGACCTACATCTACCAACTACGCAAGGGGCTGCGCCTGCCGGCGGCGCCGACCGTGGACCGCGTGGGGACTGGTCGCGCGGGCGGGCTGCGCACCTTCGCCGGCGGATACATGCTCTCGCTCCAGCCGGAGCAGCTGGACGCGCTGCGCTTCGAGCGGCTGACCGCACGCGGCCGCCTCGAGCTCGAGTCCGGCGAGATGGCGCGCGCGTCCCGCACCCTGTGCGAGGCGCTGGACCACTGGCGAGGTCCGGCGCTCGTCGACGTCAGCGTCGGCCCCATCCTTCGCTCCGAGATCCTGCGCCTGGAAGAGCTGCGCAAGAGCGCCCTCGAGCTGCGCATCGACGCGGACCTGCACCTGGGCCGGCACCACGCGCTGCTCGGCGAGCTCATGGGGATCACCGCGCAGCAACCGACACACGAGGTCTTCCAGGCCAAGCTGATGCTCGCCCTGTACCGGGCCGGCCGGCGCTCCGACGCTCTGCACGCCTACCAGCAGGCGCGGGCCGCCCTGGTCAACGAACTGGGTGTGGACCCGGGTGGCGAGCTGCAGGGCCTGCACCGGCGGATCCTCGCGGGTGACCCGGCGCTGAGCTCGCCGGGCGGCCCGCCGCGCAGCTTCGCGATCCGGTGACATCATTGGCTTCTCCAGGGGCGTAACGCCGATCGAGGCCGTACTGTGAGGCGGTGGAGTCCGTGATCGACGACCACGTCGCGGCACTGGCCGGGGCGCTGCGCGGCCCCGAGCGGGTCAAGGCCGAGCTGGTCGCGGAGGCACGCGACGGCTTGGTCGACGTCGCCGACGGATACCAGCGCGTCGGCCTGTCCCGCGAGGTCGCGGAGCGCCGCGCGGTGCAGGAGTTCGGCGCCATCGGCGAGATCGCACCGGAGTACCAGACCGAGCTGGCGCTGGCACAGGCCCGGCGTACGGCGCTGCTGGTGCTCTTAGTCCTCGTCACCCAGCCGCTCGTGTGGCGACTGTGGCGGTCCCTGCCCTATCCCGCCTCCGACCCGGTGAGCCAGTCGTTCGCGGTCGCGGACGACGCCATCGAGTGGCTCGGCGGGCTGGCGATGGCCGGCGCGTTGCTGGCCGTCTGCGCCTGCGGCTGGGGTGTCCGCTACCTGGGGGCCCGACGCCGGGTCGCCCACGCCACCGGCGTCTTCGCACTGGCCGTGTCCGCCCTCTTCGTGGTGATCGGCGTGGGCCTGGCCGTGATCGGCCCGAGCGGCGAAATGCCGCTTACCTGGGTGCGATTGCCGTGGGCGTTGACCGTGCTGGTTTTGCCCATGGTCGGCGTCGCGTTATCGGCGCGCCGATGTGTGGCCGCCACCGTTTGAGGCGGGCGGCCGGAGATCAGTAGACAACCTACATATCGGGTGCTAGCGTCGTCCTCGAATAAGTACGTTCGCTACATGTAGGCGCATACTCTTTCGAGGAGTCGCAATGACTCAGCCGCGCGGTGACGTCCACAGCGACGAGGATGTCCGGAGCGAGGAGCCGCCGGCCGGCGAGCCCGCCTCGGGCAGGCCCAGCCTGTTCGAGCGCCTCGCCGGGTGGTCCTACCGGCGACGCTGGTGGGCACTGGTCGCCTGGGTGGTCGTCCTCGCGGGCGTCACCGCCGCGGCGCAAGCCGTCGGCAGCGACTACCGCAACGACTACTCGCTGCCCGGCACCGAGTCGCAGCAGGCGCTCGACACGCTGAACGCGCACGGCGACACCCAGGCCGGCAGCAGCATCCAGGTCGTGGTGCAGGACTCCGCCGGCATCCGGGCGGCGGACGTCCAGCAACGGGTGACCGCCATGCTCGCGGAGGTCCGCCAGCGGCCGCACGTCGTCAACGTCCAGAGCCCATATGACCAGCCCGGCACCATCTCCCGGGACGGCACGATCGGATACGCGACGGTCACGCTCGACGCCCAGTCCGAAGACATCCCGGCCGACGACGTCCGCGAGATCATCGACACCGCCCAGGCGGCGGCCGGCGACGGGCTCCGCGTGGAGCTGGGCGGCGACCCGATCCGCGGTGCGCAGGAGAGCGAGGGCGGCGGTTCCGAAGGGGCCGGTTTGCTGGCCGCCCTGGTCGTCCTCGTGATCCTGTTCGGCTCCCTGCTCGCCGCCAGCCTGCCGATCGTCATCGCGATCTTCGCCGTGGGCACCGCGATGGGCCTGACCGTGCTGGCCTCGAACGTGGCGGTGGTGCCCGACTACATGACGCCGCTGCTGCTCCTCGTCGGTCTGGGCGTCGGCATCGACTACGCCCTACTCGTCCTTTCCCGTTTCCGGAGCGAGCTGATCGCCGGCGCGGAACGCCCGCGGGCGGTGCGTGTCGCGCTGGACACCGCCGGGCGCACCATCTTCTTCGCCGGCACCACCGTGGTCATCGCGCTGCTCGGCCTGGTCGTGCTCGGCCTCGGCTCGCTGCAGGGCGTGGCCGTCGGGGTCGCGGTCACCGTGCTGGTCACCATGATCGCCGCGTTGACACTGCTACCGGCGTTGCTGGCGCTCATCGGCGGACGGATCGAGCGCGGCGTGCGCAAGCGGGTCGCACGCGGGCGCGCCGACGAGGGCCGGCGCTGGCGGCGGTGGTCGGCGCTCGTCCAGCGCCGCCCGTGGGTCGCGGCCCTGGTCGGCCTCGTGGCGCTGCTCGCGCTCGCCGCGCCGGTCCTCGGCATGCGGCTCGGCTTCGCCGACGCCGGCAACGATCCGGAGTCCACCACCAGCCGCCAGGCCTACGACCTCCTCGCCCAGGGCTTCGGGCCGGGCGCGAGCGGGCCGCTGATCGTCATCGCCGAGGGCGGGCAGGGGTCCTCCGACGCGATCCGGACCGCGCTCGTCAACACCCCCGGGATCGCCGCCGTCACCCCACCCATCCCCTCCGCGGACGGCGCGGTGACCACACTGATCGCGTTCCCGACCACGAGCCCGCAAAGTGAGCAGACCGAGGATCTGGTCCACCGGCTGCGCGACGACGTGCTGCCACCGCTGGAGCGGCAAACCGGCGCGACGCTGCTCGTGGGTGGCAGCACCGCCGCGGTCATCGACTTCTCGCAGGCCATCGCCGGCCGGCTGCCGCTGTTCATGGCGGTGGTCATCGGCCTGTCCGCCCTGCTGCTGATGGCCGTCTTCCGCTCCCTGCTGATCCCGCTCAAAGCGGCCGTGTTCACGCTGCTGAGCATCGGAGGCTCGCTCGGCGTGCTCACGCTCGTGTTCCAGGAGGGCTGGCTCGGTGACCTGATCGGCGTGGAGCCCGGACCGATCGAGGCGTTCGTGCCCGTGCTGGTCTTCGCGATCGCCTTCGGCCTGTCGATGGACTACGAGGTCTTCGTGGTCGCCCGCGTGCACGAGGAGTGGGAGCGGACCCACGACGCGCCGCAGGCGATCCGCGAGGGCATCGGCAACACCGGCCCGGTGGTGACCGCGGCGGCGGCCATCATGGTGGTCGTGTTCGGCGCGTTCCTGCTCGACCCTGGCCGGATGCTGAAGCAGTTCGGGCTCGGCCTCGCCATCGCCGTCCTGCTGTACGCGCTCGTGATCCGGTGTCTGCTCCTGCCGGCCGTGATGCAGATCTTCGGCCGGTCCGCCTGGTGGCTGCCCCGCTGGATCGGCTCGTGGCTGCCGCACCTGGCGATCGAGAAAAAATAAGCCTTCTCCTCCCGCCCGATCAAGGCGTCCTTCACGTCGTCCCCCGGCGTGAAGGGCGCCTTGATCACGTGCGGCTTCGCGCAATCAGGGTGTGTTTCGTCGGTCCCGGCCGGCATAGTGTGCGTCGAGGGTGACGGGGGAGGTAGGACAATGGACGACGCACCGCGCTGGCTGCGCGGACCGCTGCGGCCGTTCCGCGGCGGGCAGTACCGGCTGCTGGCCGGCTCGCTCGCCACCCAACTGCTCGCCGCCGGCATGTGGCTGATCGCCCTGGTCTGGCAGGTGATCGCGCTCGGCGGCGGGCCCAGCGAGCTGTCCATGGCCGCGGCGGCCGCGGCGATCGGCATGGTCGCCACCGCCCTGCTCGGCGGGGTGCTCGCCGACCGGATCCCACAGCGGCGGATCCTGGTCGCGGTGGGCGTCGTGCGCGGCGCGGCCGTCGGCGCGGTGGGTGTGCTGGCGATCGCGCAGTGGCTGCACCTGTGGCATCTGGTCGTGGTGGCCACGCTGGTCGGCGTCGGCAACGCGTTCACGTATTCGGCGTATTCGGCGTTGCTCCCCTCGGTGCTGCCACCCGAGGATCTCATGGCCGCCAACGGCGTCGAGGGCATGCTCCGCCCGACCGTCCTGCAGGCGGCCGGGCCCGCCGCGGCGAGCGCGCTCATCGGCGCGTCGTCGCCGGCCGCCGCGCTCCTGGTCGTCGGCCTGCTGGAGGCCGCCGGCGTCGCGCTGCTGCTGGTGATGCGGCCGACCGCGCTGCGCGGCGACCGGCCCGCCGGGCCGGACCACCCGGTCCGCGCGGTGCTGGCCGACCTGCGCGCCGGCTTCGTCTACATGGCGGGCACGCCATGGCTGCTGGCCACGCTGCTGTTCGCCTCGGCGCTGGTGCTGCTCGTCATGGGCCCGTTGGAGGTGCTGATCCCGTTCGTGATCAAGGATCGCCTCGGCGGTGGCCCCGGCGACCACGCCCTGGTGATGGCGGCGTTCGGCATCGGCGGCGCGATCGGCTCGCTGGGGATGGCGGCGTTCCGGATGCCCCGGCGCTACCTGACCGTCATGAACGTCCTCTGGGGCGCGGCCTGCCTCCCGCTCGCGCTGGTCGGCGTGGCCGGCAACGTGTGGGTGGTCGCCGCGGCGATCTTCGCGCTGGGCGTGGGCTTCAACGCGCCGATGGTCATCTGGGGCACGCTGCTGCAACGCCGGGTCCCGCCGCACCTGCTCGGCCGGGTCTCCAGTCTCGACTTCTTCGTGTCCCTGGTGTTCATGCCGGTGTCCATGGCGCTCGCCGGGCCGGTCAGCGCCGGCGTCGGGCTCGGCACCACGTTCGCCGTCGCCGGCCTCCTGCCCGTCGTGATCGCGGCCTTGGCGATCGTGCTGGCGAAGATGCCCAGCGACGAGCTCGCGCACCCCCTCGACCGCCAACCCGAGCCGCGGGACCTCCCCGAGGCGGCACGAACCTGAGTGGTCAGCGGCGGGCGTTGCGCGGGTGGTTCTTGGCGGTGCGCTCGTTGCCGCGCCGGTACTGGCCGGTCCAGCGCGCCATGACCTCCTGCGGGTCGTCCTGCTCCACCTCGGCCAGGAACGTGGCCGCACGACCACCGCGCACCGCCGTAACGGCGCGGCCCCGATGGGAGATGTGCACGGAGCCGTCCGCACGGACCACGTAGTCAAACCCCTCAGGTGCAGCCATGGTGGCATGGTGACACACGCCACCCGGCCCGGTCACGGCGAATACCACGCTCCCTCCCTCCCTCCCTCTTCCCTTCCCTTCCCTCCCTCCCGATCAAGGCCCCACTCGCCGATCAAGGGCTCCGGCACATGGTTGGATCTCGGATCCAGGTGCCGGAGCCCTTGATCGGCGCGGTTCTCCTTGATCGGCGCGGTTCTCCTTGATCGGCGCGGTTCTCCTTGATCGGCGCGGTTCTCCTTGAATGCGTCGGTGTGGGGCGGCGGGATCATGGGGAGGGCGGGATGATGGCCGGGTGATTACCAACCGGTCCATTCCGAACGCGACGGTCATTCCCGTGCTGGTGTATCCGGACGTCCGCGCGGCCGTCGCCTGGCTCACGGCGGCCTTCGGCTTCGCCGAGCGGCTCCGGATCGGCGCGGGCCACCGATCGCAGCTACGGGTCGGCGACGACGGTGCCGTGATCGTCGCCGACGTCCGCCACGAGCAGCGGCCGCCACAGCCGGGGATCGTCACCCATGTGATCAAGGTGCGGGTGCCGGACCTGGACGCGCAAGTCGCGCGCGCCCGCGCGCACGGCGCGCGAGTGCTTCAGGAGCCGGTCGAGTACGAGTACGGCGAGCGGGAGTGCACGGTCGAGGATCTCGCCGGCCATCGGTGGCAGTTCACGCAGACGATGCGCGACGTGGCACCCGAGGACTGGGGCGGCGAGCTGGTAAACCCATAGCCCCCATGATCAAGGCGTCCCTCATGTAGCTCTAACGACGTGAGGGACGCCCTGATCATGACAGGGCGGTGTCGAACCTTTCGGGACCGCCAGAGCGTCCTCCCAGGGAGGGAGGGAGCGCCGGTGATTGGGGTCGATCTCGGGGTGCTGGGCCCGCTGCGCGTGGCGGTGAACGAGCGTGCCGCCCCGATCGCGTCCACCCGGCACCGCGCGCTGCTCGCCACGCTGCTGCTGGACGCCGGCCGGCCGGTGCCGGTGGAACGGCTCGTCGACGCGCTCTGGGGCGGCGACCTGCCCGACAACCCGCGCCGCGCCCTGCAACTGCACGTGGTGCGGCTGCGCGGCTCGCTGTCCACTGTGGGCGCTGGCCGGCTGATCGCGACGTGCGCGGAGGGGTACCGGCTGGACGCCCCACCGGACACGGTGGACGTGGGCCGGTTCCGGCGTTGGGTGGCGGAGGCGGACCGGGCGGGCGCGCGGGCCGACAGCGGGCGGCAGCGGGAAGCGCTGCGCCGGGCGCTGGCGCAGTGGCGGGGCGAGCCGCTGGCCGACGTGCCGTCCGAGTCGTTGCAGCGGGAGGCCGCGCCACGGCTGCGCGAGCAGCGGCTACAGGCCCTCGAGCAGCGCATCGACCTCGACCTGCGGGACGGCCGGCACGCCGAGGTGGTCGCCGAGTTGCTCACCCTGACCGCCCAGCAGCCGGTGCGCGAACGGTTGTGGGCACAGCTGATGGCCGCGCTGCACGCGACCGGCCAGCGCAGCGACGCGCTCGCCGCGTACCACGCGCTGCGCCGCAACCTGAGCCGCGAGTTGGGTATCGACCCGAGCGACGAGCTCCAGGACCGGTACGCGGAAATCCTCCACGGCCCCATCCACCCGGTCGGGCTGCCGCCGGTGCCGCGCCAGCTCCCGGCGCACGTCGGCGGGTTCGCCGGCCGCGCCGACGCGCTGGCCCGCCTGGACGCGCTCGCGTCCGGGCCGCCGGCCACCCCGGTGGCGGCGATCGTCGGCCCCGCCGGCATCGGCAAGACCGCGCTCGCGGCGCAGTGGGCGCGCCGGGCGGCCGACTCCTTTCCCGACGGTCAACTGTGGACGAACCTGCGCGGCTACCACTCGGGGGAAGCGGTGTCGCCGACGCAGGCGCTGACCCGTTTCCTGCGCGCGCTCGGCGTGCCCCGCTGGCAGACACCGTCCAATCTGGAGGACCAAGCCGACATGTACCGCTCGCTTGTGGACGGCCGGCGGGTGCTCGTGGTGCTGGACAACGCCGCCAGCGCCGCACAGGTCCGGCCGCTGCTGCCCGGCGGGCCGGGTTGCTTCGCCGTGGTCACCAGCCGGGACCAGCTCACCGGACTGGTCGCGGACGTGGGCGCCCAGCCGCTGCCGCTGGATCTGCTGACCACCGCCGAGGCGCGCGACCTGCTCGGGTACCGGCTGGGTCCGGCCTGGGTGCGCGCGGACGCCGCCGCGGTCGAGGAGATCGTCGCGCGCTGCGGCCGCCTGCCGCTGGCCCTGGCCCTCGTCGCGGCCCGCGCCGCCACCCACGCCGGTCACGGCCCGCGCGCGGTGGCCGACCAGCTGCGTACCGTCGGTGACCTCGACCCGTTCCACAGCCCGGACGCCGCCACCGATCTGCGCACGGTGTTCTCGTGGTCGTTCCACGGGCTCAGCGGGGCGGCCGCGCGGTTGTTCGGGCGCCTGGTCGCGCATCCGGGCCCGGACATCACGCCGGCCGCCGCGGCGGGCCTGGCCGACCTGCCCGTCGCGCGGGTGCGGGCGCCGCTCGCCGAGCTGGCCGGGGTGCACCT
This sequence comes from Actinomycetes bacterium KLBMP 9797, assembly GCA_037414955.1. GTDB lineage: Bacteria > Actinomycetota > Actinomycetes > Mycobacteriales > Micromonosporaceae > Phytohabitans. The sequence continues at coordinate 20,273 of JBBEWH010000265.1, read as the reverse complement.
GCTGGTCGAGCACTCCCCCGACCGGTACGCGCTGCACGACCTGCTGCGCGCGTACGCGCGCGAGACGCCGCCGATCTTGCACTTGTCAGGCTCCATTTCGGACATCTCAGCCTGACAAGTGCAAGATCGGCGAGGGAACTAGGTCAGGGAGACCGACGAGAGCTCGATCTCGCCGACCCGGTTCGTCGTGACCCCGGTGACCCGGCTGGAGTGGCCGGACTGCTGGCTGACCACGACGATCGGGATCGCCGGCACCTCCTGGTCGACGATCTTGATGGCTTCGGCGAACTTGGCGTGCGCCGCGGCCACGTCCGGCGCCGCCGTGCCCTCCTTGTACAGCCGGTTGACCTGCGGGTTGTCGTAGAGGCCGTCGTTGGACGCGCCGCCGGCGACATAGAGCGGGCTGAGCCAGTTCTCCGCGTCGGGGTAGTCCTCCTGCCAGGCGGCGCGGAAGATGCCGTCCATCTCATGAGCGTTGACTCGCTGCCGGAACGCACCGAACGTCGCGACAGCCGCGGCGCGCGCGTCGATGCCGAGCGTGTTCTTGATCTGCGAGGCGACCGCCTCCATCCACTCCTGGTGGCTGCCGTCGGCGTTGTAGTAGAGAACCAGCTCACCGCTGAAGCCGCCGGCCCGCTGCAACAGCGCCCGCGCCTCGTCCGGCTTGAACTCGCAGACCGTGCACGCGAACGCCTCGCCGCCGGGCACACCCGGCCGGGCCCAACTGGTGGCCGGCTTGCGGCTGTTGAAGAAGATCTTCTCGGCGAGTTCCTGCCGGTTGATCGCCAGCGAAATGGCCTTGCGCAGGTCGGCGTTCTGGAACCGCCGGTCGTAGATCGGGAACGAGAGGATCTGCATGGACGGCACCGACGCCTCCAGCCCCCGGTCCCCCAGGTCCTCCTTCCACTTCTCGCCGGCGAGTTGGGAGACCGGCACCTGCTGCAGGAAGTCGAGGTTGCCGGCCTGCAGGTCGGCGTAGGCGGCCTCGGTCTTCTGGTACAGCTTGACCGTCACGTCCTTGATCTTGACCTTGTCGTCGAGGACGTAGTCGTCGAAGCGGGTCAGCTTGAGCTCGACCTCGTCGATCCAGGAGACGAAGCGCATCGGCCCGTTGCCGATCGGCTTCTTGCCGAACGCCTCGGCGCCCTGGGTGAAGAACGCGTCGGGCAGCGGGTAGTACGCGCTGTACCCGAGCTTGGTCGGGAAGATCGCGAACGGTGCGCTCAGCGTCACCGTGAACGTGTAGTCGTCGACCACCTTCAGGCCGGACATCTCCTTCGCCTTCGGCTGCGGCGCCTGCTGCGGGCCTTCGCCGTCCGGGTCCGCCGCGAAGACGTCGGCGAAGCCGGCGATGTCGCTGAAGAAGCTCGCCTGCTGCTGGCCGTTCGGACTGTAGGCGGTGAAGTTCCAGGCGTCGACGTAGTTGTGCGCCTTCACGTCGGTGCCGTCGTGGAACTTCACCCCGTTCTTGAGCTTCACGGTATAGGTCTGCGAGTCGCTGCTCTCGATCGACTCGGCCACCGCGTTCCGCGGGTCGGCGCCGTCCGCCGGGTAGCTCACCAGGCCGGTCCACAGCATGTCGAGCAGGTCGCCGCCGCCGGCCTCGCTGGTGTTGCCGGGTACGAGGCCGACCTCGGGCTGGGTGCCGTGGATGGTGATCGCGCCGTTCGCCGTCTTGTCGGGGTCGCTCTCCCCGTCCCCGCCGCCGCCGCTGCAGCCGGCCAGTACCAACGCGACTATCGCGGTCAGCGCGGTCAGCGCGGTCGTGCGCGTGCGCGTGGAATCAGATAGGTTCGCCATCCGCTTACGCTGGCAGGGGGCGACTTCATCTCGGCTTCACGCCGGCTTGGCAAGATCAACGCCGGGCCGTGCGTCCCCAGAGGGGAGCCCTATACCCGCCAGGGCGGTGAGAGGGGAGCTCTCCTCGGAATTCACGCCCAACAGGGCTGCCCTCTTGGGCCAGGAGCGGTCGGCGGGCAAGCTAGCGGCGCCAGCGCAGCGGGCCGGGGTGCAGGGACCACAGCGCGCGGCGCCACCACGAGCGGCGGGCGCGCAGCTCCGTCGCGTACGCCACCGCCTGCGCGCCGGCCCGCCGGGCCTGCTCCTCGTCGGTGGCGGCCGGCGCGAACGTCGCCAGGTTGACCAGCTGCGCCAGGTCGTCGATGGGCGGCGCCGCCGAGCGTACCCGAGTGGATCTTCGACCGTGGGCGGCGAGCGTCGCGTGGGCGGCGACCTCGGTGGCGTCCAGGTGGCCGGCCGCCGGCCGGCCGGCGAGCCGCAAGGCGTCGCCGACCTCCAGCCAGGCTCCCGCGACCCGCTCGGCCGGCGACCCGTCGGCGAGGCGGCGGCGGCGCAGGGACCGGCGCATCGCGAGTACGGCGAGCGCGGCGCCGCCGAGCGCCAGCGTCATCAGCGCGGTCACCCCGCCGGCGATCATCGGGCCGGTGGCACCGCGGCCGCCCGAGGGGCCCGCGGCCAGCGGCGGCGCGGACGCGCTCGCGTCAGCGGTGACCGGCGCCTCGGTGGGCGGCTCGGTCGGCTCCTCGGTCGGTGGCTTGAAGTCCTGCTCGACCGGGCGGGGCGTGGTGTTCGGCTTGGGCATCGGGTCGAACGGCACCCAGCCGACGTCCTCGAACAGCACCTCCGGCCACGCGAACGCGTTGGCGCCGCGCACCGGGCCGGTGCCGGACTCCGAGTCGAACCCGACCACCACCCGGGTCGGCAGCCCCATCAGCCGGCCGAGCACCGCGAACGACGCGGCGAACTGCTCGGACGTGCCCTCCTGGCCGCCGCCGTTGCTGGGGCCGAAAAGGAAGAAGTTCAGGTTCGGGTACGCGTGCCCGCTGGGCGCGTCGGCCACCACCCGGTAGTGGGTGCCGAGGAACTCCTCGATCGCCACGGCCCGCTGGTACGGCGCGCCGTTCTCGTCGGCGAGCTGGTCGGCGAGCGTCTGGATCTGCTCCGGCACGCCCTCGCCGACCCGCAGCCACCGGGCCACCGCGTCGCCGGACGGCACGTCGGCGGCGGTCAGCAGCCCGGTGTCCGGCTGTTCCCGGGCCGACGTCACCGTGTATCTCAGCCCCGCGGCCAGCCCTTCCGGCCGGATCAGCGTGCCGGTGACCGGGTCGTACGCCACCCGCGCGCCGTCGACGCCGGTGGGTGTCGCCACCGCCGGCAGCAGCCGCCCGGTCAGGTCCGCGACCGTGATCTCCTGCCGGACACTGTCGACGGTGGAGTTCGAGGCGGCGACCGGCGACGGCAGCACCCGGCCGGCCCCGCGGTACGTGGCGCCGACCCGCCAGGTCACGCCGTCGTAGTCGCTGAGCACCGCCAGCCGCACCCGCACGTCGCCGCTCGCGTCGCTGGCGAGGTCGAACAGGTGCTGGTCGGGGTTGAGCGCCCAGCCGGAGATCCGGATCAGCGGGTTCTCGTCGAGGCTGTCGATCTGCGGCGGCTCCACGTACTTGCGGGGGTCGACCGGCCGGGTGGCCACCTGGTCGGCCACCACCGGGGCGACGACCGCCGCGAGCGCCACGACCACGCCCAGCCCGGCCGCGGCGCCGGCCGCCACCCGGATCCGCATCGCCGCGCGGGTCGGCGCGGCCAGCTCCGCCGGTGGCGCCGCGGACGCCGGGCCGGTGGCGGCCAGGCCCGCCGCCGCGACCGCCGCGAAGCCGAGCGTCGGCCACACGGCCGACGCCGCGTTCGGTCCCACCACGTAGAGCGCGCCCGCGTAGAGCAGCGCGGCCGGCGCGTACCCCAGCAGCACGCGCCCGGCGCGGACGGCGACCTCGGCGCCGGCGAGCCCGGCGAGCCAGACCGCCACCACCGGCACGAGCACCGTGTCGGGCGCCGGCTCCACCGGGATCATCGCGGTGAGCAGCCGCGGGATCCCGTTGCGGGCCGCGTCGGTCAGGACGTCCAGCAGGCCGCCGGGCAGTTCCGCGCGGCGCGCGGCCAGCCAGACCGCGAGGATCGTGTACGCGGACATCGCGGTCACCGACAGGGGTGCCACGAGATAGGAGGGCAGCCGCCGGGCGGCGACGCTGACCGCGACCGAGCCGAGCGCGGCGCCGACCACGAGCTGGGTGAGCAGCCCGCCGGCGTAGATCCGGCCGAGCGCCACGCCGCTCAGCGCCAGCAGGACGACCAGCGTGGCGGGCACGACGAGGGCCTTGAGCAGCTTGGTCACCACCGCTCGACCCCCTCCCACTTGGCGGCGAACTCGGGGCCGTCGGCGGCGTCGATCAGCACCATGCCCTCGGTGCCCGGCGACGGGCCGTCGGCGCCGAACACGCCGACCACGACCGACGGGTACGGGCCGCGCAGCGCGCCGACCATGCCCAGGTCGGCGCGGGCGCCCGGACCGGTGAGGAAGATCAGCGTGTCGCCGAGCCGGTCCCGGCGCAGCCGGGCGGCGGTGGCGCCCAGGTCGCCGTCGTCGCCGAGGTCGGCCTCCGCCAACCGGTCCAGGAAGTCGCCGCCCTCGCTGCCGGTGCCGGAGACCAGCTGGAGCACCACCGGCACGTCTTCGCGCACCGCCGCCGCCACGATGGAGGCGGCCGCCTCGCACGCCGCCTCGAACGTCTCCGCGACCGCCTCGTTCGGGTGCGCCGGCGACCGGTCGTCGAGCAGCACCACCACCCGGGGCAGGCTGGTGTCGAGGTCTTCGCGCACCATCAGCTCACCCACCTTGGCGCTGGTGCGCCAGTGCACCCGGCGCAGCTCGTCGCCGACCACGTACTCGCGCAACGAATCGAACGTGATCGTGCCGTGCGGCACCTTGTCCATCCGGCCGTCGAGGCTGCGGGCGACGCCGGCCGGCACCGCCGTCAGCGGGTGGATGCGCGGGTGCACCCACACCTTCGCGATGTCGCCGTGCGCGCGGGCCACCGACACGAGGCCCAGCGCGTCCCGGCGGGTCACCCGCAGCGGGCCGACCGGGATCACGCCGCGGCGGTGGGTCGGCACCGGGTAGGTCACCGTGGTGTCGTGGCCCGGGCGCAACCGCAGCAGGGGTACCGGTACCGGCCGGGGCCCGCACCGGTCCTCCGCGATCAGGCTCGCGGACGGCATCCGCCCGGTGTTGCGTACCGTCAGGGTCATCCGCGCGTCGTCGCCGCGCGCGACCCGGTCCGGGTCCGCGACCCGGCTGACGTCCAGGCGGGGCCGCCAGGCCGCGTGCGCGAACGCGCAGCCGCCGGCGACCGCGGCCGCGGTGCCGAGCACGGCCAGTTCCGGGTATCCGAACCCGAAGCCGGCGACCAGCAACGCGCCCGCGCTCGCGAGCAGGCCGATGCCGCGCGGGGTGAGCCTCATGGCGCCCTGCCCGGGTCAGGCCGGCTGACCGGTCGGCGGCTGGCCGGCCGGTGCGGTCGGCGCGGGGTGAGCCTCATGGTGCGGCCGCCCCGGTCAGGTCGGCTGGTGGCCGGCCGGCAGCGGCACCGGCACGGTCTGCACCGCGTCGCGCAGCACATCGCTGGCCGTCACGCCGCGCAGCTGGGCGTCGGACGACAGCAGCACGCGGTGCGCGAACACCGGCTCCACCAGGGTCTTCAGGTCTTCGGGCAGGATGAAGCCGCGCCCCTCGATCAGCGCGTACGCGCACGCGGCGCGGGTCAGCGCGATCACCCCACGCGGGCTGACGCCGACCCGCACGTTCGGGTGGTTGCGGGTCGCGGCGGCCAGCCGGACCGCGTACGCGTACAGCGGCTCGGCGATGTGCACCCGCTGCGCCATCGAGACCATCTGGCCGATCGTGTTGGTGTCGGCGATCGGCTCCAGCGCCTCCGGCGAGCGCACCGTGGCGCCGCGCAGCACCTCGATCTCCACCGCCTCCGACGGGTAGCCCACCGACAGCTTCACCAGGAACCGGTCGAGCTGGGCCTCGGGCAGCCGGTAGGTGCCGTCCATCTCCACCGGGTTCTGGGTGGCGACCACGAGGAACGGGCGCGGCACCGGATGGCGGGTGCCGTCGACGGTGACCGTGCGCTCCTCCATCACCTCCAGCAGCGCCGACTGGGTCTTCGGCGACGCCCGGTTGATCTCGTCGGCGATCACCACGTTGGCGAACACCGGCCCCGGGTGGAACTCGAAGCCCCGGGTGGCCTGGTTGAAGATGGTCACCCCGGACACGTCGGACGGCAGCAGGTCGGGCGTGAACTGGATGCGCCGCCACTGCCCGCGGATGGTGGCCGCCATCGCGCGGGCCAGCGTGGTCTTGCCCACCCCGGGCACGTCCTCGAGCAGGACGTGCCCCTGGGCGAACAACGCGGTCAGCGCGAGGCGGACCACCTCCGGCTTGCCGAGCACGACCGCGCCGATGTTGTCGGCGAGCCGCGCCGCCAGCTGCGCGAAGCCCTGCACGTGCTGCGGCGTCAGCGCCTCGACGGGGGCGTGCGGCTGCGGGTGCTGCTGGTGGTTGACGTGGTTGGCGGTCACGGTCATGTCAGCACCTCGGCAGCGGGCCGGTGGAGTTCACCCCGACGCCTTCCACGTTGAACCAGGCGAACGACATGTAGCGCTGGGCGCCACCCCAGTTGATCTTGATCCAGATGGTGGTGTTGTCGCTCTTGCCGGGGTTGTAGACGTAGTCGTTGACATTCTCGCCGGTGGTGTGGCAGATGGCCTCGATGCGCTGGCCGTTGCTGCCGCGGCCGACCCGGCCGGACATCGAAGCTTGCGGGAACACTCCCATGCCGTTGTCGGTGTCGTTGCACCAGGTGTGCTGACCCGGGTCAGTGCTGGCGGTGTTGTTGACGCACACCGACTTGCCGAAGACCGCGGTGGTGGAGCGGCTGCCCTTGGCCTCGTCCTTGCCGGCCGCGTTGGTGGCTTTCACCGTCCAGTCGTAGGCCGTGCTCGGGGTCAGCCCGGTCAGCGTGAGCTTGGTGCAACTGCCGTCCGCGGTCTTGCCGCCGCCCGCCAGGCTGCACGTGGCGTTGCCGCCGCCGTCCTCGACGGTGAAGTTGACGGTGAGCGTCGTCTCGTCGGACGAGCTGCTGGTGACGGTCACCGACGGCAGCGCCACCGTGCGGGCGGTCTTGGTGGCCGCCTCCCCCTCGCCGGCCTCGTTGACGCCGACCACCTTGACGCTGACGGTCTCGCCCTCGCCGAAGCCGCCGATCTCGACGGTGGTGCCCTCGGTGACGTCGGTCTTCTTGCCGTTGGCGTCCACCACGTACTTGGTGATGGGCCGGCCGTTCTCCGCCGCCGCCGCCCACGCCACCCGGATCGTGCCGGCCTTGGCCTGCACGGTCGTCGCCTCGAGGCTCTCCGGTCGGCCGGGCGCGGTGAACGGCACCACGCTGTTGCTGATCGCCGACGGCTTCGACGAGCCGCCCTTCTCGTTGACCGCGACAACCTGGAACGCGTACTGGTTGCCGTACTCCAGCTCGCCGGCGGGCACGACCAGCTCGGTCTTGGTCGACTCGCCGGCCGGCGCGGTGGCGCCCGCGGCGACGGAGGTCACCGCGTACTTCTTGATGTCGTAGCCCTGGCCGTTGGCCGCCGGCCACTTCACCAGGACGGTGCCGTCCGGCCGCGCCTCGGCGGTCACGCTGGCCGGCGCGTCGGGCACCTCGGAGGTCGGGGTGACCGGGTTGCTCTGCTTGTCCGGCCCGGCGCCCTTGGCGTTGACCGCGTGCACCGAGAACCGGTACTCCTGGCCGTTGGTCAGGCCGGTGACCTCGATGGACCGCTGTCCCGGACCGACCTCGACCTCCTTGCCGGCGCCCTCCACCACGTATCGCGTGATGGCCGAACCGTTGGCCGGCGCCGGACTCCAGCTGACCCGCGCGGTGGTGTTGCCGGCCGTCGCGGTCACCGACCGCGGCGCGCCCGGCTTGGAGACCGGCGGGTCCTCCTTCTTCGGCGGCGGCGGCGCCGGCGGCGGGTCGCCGCCGAGCACGTCGTTGGCGTACTTGTCGACCTGGCTGACCTCGTGCTTGTCGTTGACGACGGTGGCCATCTGCGAGCCGGGCGCGTTGATGAACAGGTGGTTCTCGCGCACCTCCAGCTCCAGCGGGCCGCGCGCGCCCTTCACCTCGAACTTGTTGACCTGCTGGCCGTTGGCGTCGAACACGTAGACCGTGCCGGAGTTCTTGTCGGCGGCGTAGAAGCGGTCCGCCCACGCGACGGCCGCCTGGAGCCCGTCGCCCTCGCCGGGCACCTGGAACTCCTTGGTGCCCCGCTCCTCGACGACCCAGACCTTGCGGCGCTCGGCCACCGTGATCGGCACCTGCTTGCCGGACGTGCGCGGCGGCATCTCGCCCAGGCCGTCCATCGTGGTCACCTTGGTGTCGACCTGCTTGTCGCCGTCGAGCGTGGTGAGCGTCTTCGTCGTGGTGTTCAGCACCGCCACACCGTGGTCCAGTGTGGAGATGGTCAGGCCGTGGTCGGGGTTGGCGACCGGCACGGTGCGCACCCGCTTGGGGCTGAGCCCGCTGCCGCCGGCGCCGCCCTCACCGACCGGGTTGGACGGCAGGGCCGCCGCGGTGACCGCGGACACCGTGCCCTCGCTCGGCACCGCCACCCACAGGTTGCCGTCGCCGTCGAACTGGCCGCCGACCAGCCCCGGTGGGTATTTCACCGGCTCGCCGATCGGCTGCAGCGAGCGCGGGTCGACCTGCCGGACGACGCCCTGCACCGAGTCGACCACGAACGCCGCGTCGTTGTGCAGCGCCACGCTGATGCCCACGCCGGCGGTGGTCTTGGTGGTCGCGACGATCTGGAGGGACGCGAGGTCGAGCGAGCTGACCTGGCCGGTGTTCAGGTCGCGCAGGATCAGGAACCGGTCGGTCTGCGCGACCTGGACCGTGTGGTTCTGCCCCTTGGGGATCTGCACCCGGGTGTCGACCCGGCCGGTCACGCCGTTGACCCGGGCCAGCTCGCTGCGCAGCGAGCTCCACAACCAGGAGCTGGCGTCGTAGTTGGCGACCGCGTGATCGGCCGCACCCAGGCCGAGGATCGTCAGCCCCATCGCGGCGACGAGCGCCACGACCGTGCCGATCGTGACCAGCCCCCCGCGCCCGATGCCTTTACCCCTCGCAACCGTGCGCTTGCCCGTTATTCCCGTGCCGGTGCCTGTGGTGACCACAGTCGGCCGTCCTCCCCACCCCGTATGCGGACCCGTCGTGGCCCGTGCGCTGTGTGTCGGCTGTCTCCCCCTGGGCCCACCCCAGCCAGCCGGCCCGAACCGGGAGCCATCATAGGGGTTCGTTCATGGGCATGGGTACCCATGTGGACTGCCTGTGGATAACTCGGCAGCGCTCAGTATCTGCGCAGGTCACACTCTGTACGGATGATCTTGACGCCTGTGGATTACTTCGCGGTCGGCGTGGCCTGTTCCGTGCTGCACACCTGGCCCGAGGTCGCGAACTCCTCGGTGCTGTACACCGCCACCACCGTGAAGCAATAGGACAGTCGCGCGTTGAGCCCGTTGATGGTGTAAGACGTCTCCCCCGGCGGCGTCTGCCCCATCACCTGATGCGTCTTACCCGCCTGCGCGCCCGACACGATGAACGGCACAGTGCCCTCGGTCGGGTCCTTCCAGGTGATCGTGAAGACGCCGTCGCGCTCACGAAGCCGCAGCTCAGTGGGCGGGTCACCGGCGAGCCGGGCGCCCTGCGAGGTCTGCGTGTCGGGGGTACCGGAATCCTGGTTCAGCACCACCTGGATCGCGACGAACCCGGCGGCCAGCACCGCCGCACCCGCCGCGATCATGGCCGCGACGGTCGCGCCGCGGATCCTCTTCGGCGGCCTCTGGTACGGCGCCTGCGGCGCGTGCGGCGCCGTCATCACTGGCGGGGGCGGTGGGGGCGGTGGGGCCATCGGGGCCGGTGGCATCTGCTGTTGGAAAAGTTGTAGATGTGTAACCGACGTCGGCTGGTGCACCGGCTCCGGCGGGATGGTCAGCTGCGCCGACGACGGCGCGTCGCCCAGATACTCCCGCGCGCCCTGGACCATCCAGTTGTCCGGCCCCCACACCGCCGGCCCCAGCGTCGCCACCCGGCCGAACGCCCGGCGCGCCTCGTGCCGGTTACCCAACTCCTCCGCGACCCCGCCCAGATCGAACGAGATCGCCAGCATCAGCGGATCACCCTCGCCGTACCGGAGCTCACCCGCCGCGTAGGCCTCCTCCAGCACCCGCCGCGCCGCCGCCGGATCACCCGCCTGGCGATGCAGGCCCGCGAGCGCCTGCGCGGTGGCGATCACCTCCGGGTGGTCGTCACCGAGCCCCGGCTTGTACGTCTCGAGGGCATGCTCGAGCATGAGGCGGCCGGTGTTGAGGTCACCGGAGTCGCGCAGCACGTGAGCCTGCTGCTGCGCCGCGGCGAGCGGAGACGGCTGGGACACGCAGCACATGCTGCCTGGCGGGCGCCGGTTTTCGCCAGTCGGCGGGGTTGCTGTGCGGGTATGCCCGCGGCCGTGTACAGTCATCCCCCGTGCGGCCCGCCGGGCAGCTACCGGGCGGTGCGCCGTCCTGGAGCAACCCGGTAAAGTGGATGCACAGGTCCGGGTGGCGGAATGGCAGACGCGCTAGCTTGAGGTGCTAGTGCCCGTATAGGGCGTGGGGGTTCAAGTCCCCCCTCGGACACGAACCTTCGTACATGATCGCCGTAGGCCTGGCCTCGGCGATCACTTTGTTTCCGCCCGGTTGATAGGTGAGCCGGAGGCCGAGGCCGCGATAGATCTCGGCTTTGTCGGCCGGGTCGGCATCGCGGAGCACCGTGAGTAGGTTGCCCAGACTGGCGACTAGCGCGGTGATCTCCTCAGGAGGCATGCGGCCGCGCTTGGTGCCGGTGGCGTCGCGGAGTTGGGCCTGAGCAGCGGCGCGGGTGGCGGTGACCTCGGCGGTCCACTGGGCGACCAGGGTCGGATCTGTGCCGGCCTCCAGGGCGGCGCGGTAGCGGGCCAGGCGCTGGTCACAGTCGGCGATGACCCGGCGGGCTTCGGCCGCTTGGGCGAGCAGCGCGGCGTCGTGGTCATCGTCCTGAGCGTCAGCGAGAGCGGCGATCGTGGCCGGTAGCCGATCGGGGGCGAACGCGTGGAGTAGCCACCGGTCCAGGGTCGGGACGAGTCGTTCCTCGCGCAGGTAGACGCTGCGCGGATGAGTGGTGTGGTTGGCCAGGCCGTATTCGGTCGGGTAAACGCAGCGGTAGTGGGGCTTGTCATTGTTCCAACTGCCCTGCATCCGGCGTTGACACAGGCCACAGAACAGCAGCCCACGTAACTGGTAGGGGTGCCGGGTCCGTTTGACGGTGGTTATCGCGCTCTGGCGGTGGCGACGGGCGGCGATGAGCGCCTGGGCCTGCTGGAAGTCGGCGTCGCTGACCAGGGGCTCGTGCACCGCCTGGGCCGACCAGACCCAGGTCTGCGGGTCATTCCAGCGCATCTTGGTTTCGTGACCGAGGGCGACGTCGTCGACGTCGATGAGGACCTCGTCCTTGCGTTGCTTGTTCCACACCTGCCGCCCGGTGTACCGCGGGTTAGTCAGCACCACCCGCACCGCGGACTTCGACCACGCCACGGTCCCGCGGTGCCGGTTACGGGCCCGGTCGTACGCGGACGGGCTGAGGATGCCCTCCGCGGTGAGGCCCTCGGCGATCGCGAACAGGCCCCGCCCGGCCAGGTACTCCCGGAAGATGCGCCGCACCACCGGTGCGGTGACCGGATCAGGTTCGAGGCGGTGCAGTCGCCGACCGTCGAGGGCTTTGGTCGGGTTGGGGTGCGGGCCGGCGTCGGCCAGCCGGTACCCGTACGGTGGCCGGCCGCCGAGAAACCGGCCCTCGGTGGCGGCCTGGGCGGCCATCGCCGACCGCACCCGGATCTTGATCCGGTTCCGTTCACCCTTACTCATCCCGCCGTACAGGGCCATGACCAGATCGTGGGCATCGCTACCCGGGTCGACCGCTCCCCCGACCTCCGGCACCCACAACTGCACGCCGTAGTGCACGAACAACGGGAACGTCAGCCCGAACTGATTGCCATAGAACGCCCGCTGCGGCTCACCGATCACCACAGCGTCGAACCCACGACCGCGGTCACGGATCGCCGCCAACAACCGGGCAGCGTGCGGACGGCGCCGCCACGGCAACGACCGAGACAGCCCCACATCGAAGTACTCCTGGACGACCTCACCCCCAGCGGGAGAGATCAGTGCGGTCGCGCGCGCAAGCTGCCACGCACGCGATGCTTCCGGATCTTGTTGATCTTCGGTCGATACCCGACCATAGAACGCAAATTTCATGAATCACTCCATAATATCGAAGATGTTGGTTCACCCAGGACGGCCGGCGTAACCCGCGCCGAGCCCTCTGGCCTGGGGTCGCGCGATAGTACGGCGACTCGCGGTCGCCGGCCAGGCCGTAAATGCCTGGGTTCCGCAAGGCGAACGTCGTGCGCATGCGTGTCGCCGCCCGCCTCCTGGGGTCGCTCCGGTCGTCCTGCGACATGCATGCTCGCCGCACGCCAGTTCAGCGTGAAGGTGAAGCCTCGGGGAATGGCAGGGCGAGTCGCGCCCTCGGCGCCTCCGCTCCCCAGCAACGGATCAGTCCTCGTACGTAGCCCGCCTCAAGGCTCCACGAACGGCGACGAATGCCAGGACGCCACCTATGAGGGAGCGCGTACTCGCCGATCACGAGCGGTCGTCTGACCTCTCGGCCGCAGCCTGCCGTGCTTGACGACACCGCCAATCGACGATCATCGCCGACAGCACCGCGACCGCTTGTTGGTGCTGCTCCTCGGTCATCGGAACAACCTTGGGCTCAGTCAGAGTCGGACGAAGCACACCCCGCGCCACCGGCGCGGTCCCGCTCTCAGGGTGTCTGACGCTCGCCGCCGATGACGCCTCGCTAGGAGAGCCAGGGCGTACTGGATCTGATTACCGGTGTTGCCGGGACAGAAATCGATCGCGTCCAGGACATGCAGGAGCAGGTTACCGTCTTCGCGCCGAGTCGCTGCACATCATCAAAATCGGCGACGGAGCGCCTCGTCGGGTTGTCGGGCGGGCCCAGTGCAGGAGGGGCACCTTCGACCTCGTACATGAGCTTTTGCCACACGTTCAGCAGGCTTGACCTGGTCCGATCGAATTCTCGAAAGTCTTGGTACGCCTCAGCCGAGACGATCTGCGACCGGATGAGCGATTCCGGCCCAGGGGTGAGGTACTCGGAATAGATCCGTCTCGACTCCGCGCCCATCCGGACATTGAGATACGGCAATAGGATAGTGCGTAAGTAGTTCAGCGCCACGCTTGCGGCACCGTCATTTTCGTAGCTCCGACACCAGGTCGGACCAGGCTCGGCGTGAGCGTTGGGGTCGAACCAGTCGAGCCAGAGCTGTTCACCGCGAATATCCGTAAGCCGCGTTGTCACGGTGCCGTTGCCTGCGGTTGCCGGCAGATTACGCACGTCGAGGGTCGCCGGATCAAACCCGGAAAGCCGTGCGTTGGATGCCTCAATGCCAGCGATCGCCGGATCGACGGCTACGACGATCGGCGTGGCGAAATGAAGGCCGGACGGCGCGATGTCTATGACCGGCAGCCCGACCGGTGCAGTAACGGTGGCCGGTAGCCGCAGGGCGAAGGTCAGCACATCGCGCTGTTTCGCCGGAATAATCGGTAGCAGCGGGGTGACTGTGACTGCTACTGGACCGGGCAGGGCGCCAGGCGGAATGTTCACCTGCCACCCGACACCCTCAAGATGAGTCCCTGCAGTGCCTACGACGACCGGTTCCGCTAGCGCCTGGATCAGACTCGTGCCGAGGTCCGTCACCCCTCCCCGGGTCACGTTGCCCGAAGCGAACTGCCCAAGGTATTCGGGGTCCTTGAGATGCACGACGGTTGGCCCGACGGCAATGTCATCGATCCGGTAGGAGGCGTCCGAATCTGTGATGGCCAAGGAACGCCCCACGCTGACAGTCACCCCGGGAACTGGCTGTCCGGTTCCAGCGTCAAGAACGTTGCCGCGTACCGAGCCGGCAACGTCGGCGACGGCACCCGACTTAGCGGTCGCGGCGCCCCCGCCATCCGCGTTGGAGACCGGGCGGGTCACCACTGCTGAGTTGACGAGCAGCGGAATGGCAATGAATAGTCCCACCCACACCCGCGTCTTCATGCCTGCAGTATCGAGCAGGTTCCTACATCAAGTCACTACGACATCTTCCCCACGCCTTCGCGCCCGCTGGGATCCTGATCATCACCGTCGACGGCTGCCTCGATCCCCGGATCGTCGGGGACGTCGCTGGGACGTCGCACGCACCGGACTCCACGACCAGCAGGCAATCAAGCGCAACGCATGGTCAGGCAGGCATTCGGACAGTTCCAATACCCGACTCCACCATTAGAAACAAGTCCGTCTGATCCGCTGAAGCCCGGACGTGCCCGCGTCCGGGCGGAAGCCATGGCCACACCCCGCCAACCAGCCGACAGTCACGACACACCGCCACCCCGCCAAACCAGATGTCGACCGCCGCTGAACGTGAAGATCGAACTCGTCGCCGTTGATGGCGACGCCGGCCGCGAACTGCGTAGGACGCAATCCGCGGCCGTCCTCAACGCCCTCCGACGGCTCGCCGAGCGGCAACCACCCGACAATCCACACGGGGCACACGCCCGACCGATAGCGCCATCGCGAAGTTGCACCGGGTTTGGCTGGACGCAACTCGTCAGGCTGACCCGAAGACCAACTCAGACCCCGCGCGGCGGAAGCGGCCACGTACCGTCCAGCACCACAAACGTCGGATCGCCGCTGGCCGGGCCGCGTTCCCATGTTGTACGGGACCCGCCTCCACTCCACACCTGCGCGCCTGCCCCGCGTTTCTGCGCTGACCTGCGGATTCTCGCCCGCTCGAAGCTCCCCGGAAACCGCAGACAGTCGGTCGAGGGGACTCGCACCTGCGCGCGGTACCACGGCAAGACGGCAGTGACGCGCCGGATTGGCGGCGAGCCCCGCGCACCGGACAGGAGCCACCCCGTTAGCTCTTCCCCGAAGCCAGCGCGGTCACAGCCGACCAGCGTAAGCGCGCCGCGCGGGCCCGCAGACACCTGGTGACCACTACGTTACGTAGCGGCCGGCGAACCGAAGCACTCAATCGACTCGTTCATCTGCCGATGTGCGGGCATTCGGCGGTTGATGACGAATGTTGGTGGCGGTGCCGGTCGTGGGCACTAGTGCTGTGTCGCCACTCTGCCAGGGCGTTTTCGTGGAGTCGCCCACGCCGGCCACGTGGAATTACGTCGCGTGGTTGGCCAGCTCGGCGGTCGAACGGCGTAGGTCTGGCAGATCGAGCCCGACGAGGCGTCCGTCGCGTTTGACGACGCACCCGTCCACCAGGACCGTGTGGACGTCCGCGGGACCGAGCGAGGCCACGATTGCCCCTTTGAGGTCATTGCTGCCGATCAGGTGTGTTAGGCCGTCGAGGAGGAGGAGGTCAGCTCGTTTGCCGGGGGCGAGTACGCCGACGATGTCGCCGATGCCGACGGCGCGTGCGCTATCAGTGGTTGCGGCGGCGAGGATGCCGCCGGCCGGATACATGGTGCCGGTGTGGGCGCGATGTGAGCGGAGCGTGTCGCGCATGGGTTCGAAGAGGTCGGGCGGGGCGTTGACGACGACATCGGTGCCGAGACCGGCTCGGCCACCCGCGTCGGCGAACCGGCTGAAGGACGAGGCGCCATGGCCCATCGTGGCCTCGACGACCGGGGTCACGATGACGCCGACGCCGTTGTCGGCCAAGAGTTTGGCGTCGGCGTCGGTCATGTTGTTGAGGTGGACGAGCTGCAGGTGCGGGCCGAGCAGCCCGGCTTCGTACATCCGGGGCAGCAGCGTGCCACCGCCGCCGGCGTGCATGGAGACGACGAGGCCGAGTTGGCGACCGAGTTCGATCTGTCGCACGGCGTCTTCCCAGGGGCCGTATTCGGCACCGAGGATCGCGAGTGCGCCGGTGATTCGGCCGTGAAGCGCTGCTAGCCGTCGCACGTCCCGTTCGTCGTCGGGGTTGGTGTGCGCCACGACGGCGCGGATGCCGGCGGTGGCGTAGGCGTCCAGCACGGCGTCGGTGTGCTCCGGTGTGCGGGTCGCGTTGCTCCAGTCGAAGACGGTGGTGATGCCGGCGTTGAGGGCTTCGGCCGCACCGAGCAGCGTGGCGAGATGGGCCTCGCGCGGCCCATACACATTCAAGGCCCGGCCGAGCACGGCGCTGAGGTAGTCGGGCAGGGTCATGTCGGCGCCGACCCCGCGCAGGGGCGCCTGCCAGACATGGCGGTGCCCGTCGACGAAACCGGGCGCCACCACCAACCCGTCGGCGTCGATTACCTCGGCGGTGTCCACGGCCGGGACGGAGCCGACCGCGACGATCTCGCCGTTGTCGATGAGGACGTCGGCACGCTCCCCCGACACCAGGTGACCACCCTTGATCAACAGATTCACAACGCCTCCAAAAGGTTTTCAGAAAGCTATCTCAAAAGCTTTCCGGATGCAAGTATGATGTGCCGGTGACCAGGGACGTCGTTGACGAGATCGCCGCCGCATGGGGCAGGGAACTGCCCGGCGTGGTCGGCACCGAGCTGGAGCTGAGCAAACGGGCCGCCCGGCTGGCAGCGCTGCTCGCCGCGCCTGTCGAGGCGGCGTTAGCACGGTTTGGCCTGACCAAGGCGGAGTACGACGTTCTTGCGGTATTGAGAGCGGCCGGGACGCCATACCGGCTGCGTCCGTCGGTACTCACTCAGAGACTCCTGCTGACCTCCGGCGGTACCAGCAACGTGCTTCGCCGCCTTGCCGCAGCAGACCTGGTCGAGCGCGACCCCGACCCATCCGACGCGCGTAGCTCGTGGGTGCGACTTTCGGCGCATGGGGTGAAGGTCGCAGAGGATGTGGTGCGCGCGGCCAGCGCCGCACAGGCCGCCGCACTACGCGACGTGCCGCCGAGCACGACCCGGGCCGCCATCGACGCGCTTCGGGAAGTACTGGTCGCTCTGGGTGATACGGCTACATAGCCAGCGTTGGTCGACGCATCACGCAGCGTTACCCCGGGGATAGTGCCGAGCCCCGACGCCTTGCTGGCGCACTGACTTCCGGCCCCGTCTGCTGAGGCAGCGGATCATGGCGACAACAAATCGCCGAAAGTCACAGTAGGCACAGTCCACCACCACCACCACCGATCCCCACAATCCGGGCGCGCCATCTGTGGGGGCCAAACTCCGTGACTAGGGGCCACCTATCGTGACTCGTCACATTCGCCGATCCGGTCTCCAGATTTGTCATACCTGCTCCTTGATGACGATGGGGAGGTCGTACGTGCGTCGGACACTGCTGGTCGTGCGGCGAATGTCGGTGCCGTAGATGTGCAGGGAGACGCCGAGGGCGGCCCCGCAGTTCGAGACGCGGTGGATGTCGCCCGGTGGTGCGAACCCGGTAACCGTCCCGCAGTGGTCGACACGGTCGCCGATCGGTTCGAGGCAGGTGCCCGTCGCGTCGAGACGGAAGCGCTCCTCCCGCTCGACGCCGCCGATCACCGCGACGACGCACCAGGTGGTGTGGTCGTGGATGCTGGTCGCCTGTCCGGGACGGGTGACGAGGGCGACGACCGAGAATGTGCCGTCGGGCTCGACGTGCAACGGCACGCTGCGTTCGTGGCCGCGCCGGGCCGGGACCGGCAACCGGGCGAGAACATTTCGAGGTTGTGGCAGATGCGGCCGGATCGACGTCACGACCGCGTCGACCGTCGTGTCCCAATCCGCCCGGGTACGGGTCGCGGCGCGAACCGCCGCATACAGGTCGATCAGTGACATGGGCTTCCTTTCGGATCGGTGTGACGCCTCAACGGTATGGCCGCACCGGACCACAGGTATGGTCCAGTTCCATGCCAGTTGAATGGTCCGGTCGGTCGCCGGAGGTCATGATCCAGCTCGACCGGAGCGCCGGTGACCCACTCGGTCACCAGTTGCAGGCGGCGCTCCGGACGGCCATCCGGTCCGGGCGAGTGGCAGCGGGCGAGCGCCTACCGTCGTCCCGGCGGTTGGCGACGGACCTCGGAGTGTCCCGCGGCCTGGTCCAGACGACCTACGAGCAACTGGTCGCCGAGGGCTACCTGACAGCGGTCCCCGGCGGGGCAACCCGGGTCGCCCCGGTGCCACAGGACACACCGATCCCGACCCGACCGCCCGAAGCTATCGCTTCGCACGGCATCGACTTCGCTCCCGGCCGACCGGACCTGAGTAGCTTCCCGATGCGGGACTGGCTGTGGGCCTGCGGCGAAGCCGCCCGCGCCGCGGCTACACGTGACATCGGCTACGGAGACGCGGCTGGATCACCACGCCTGCGTAACGTCCTGTCCTCCTACACCCGCCGCGTCCGCGCCACCAACACCAACCCCGAGGACATGATCGTCTGCGGCGGCTTCACCCAGGGCATCGCGCTGACCCTGAACGTACTCAGACACGCCGGCGTCGCCACGGTCGGCGTGGAGGATCCCGGGCACGCCGAGATGGCCACCCACGTTCGCCGAGCCGGCCTGACACCGGTGCCGGTACCCCTCGACGCGCACGGCGTCGTCGTCGACGCCCTCCGCGACACGCCCGCCACCGCCGTCATCCTGACCCCGGCCCACCAGACACCGACCGGCGTCGTCCTGACCTCCGCACGCCGTCAGGAACTGCTGCGCTGGGCCGAGTACCGCGACGGCATCATCATCGAGGACGACTACGACTCCGAATTTCGCTACGACCGTCAACCCGTCGGCGCCCTACAGGGACTCGCCCCGGACCGCGTGCTACTCATCGGATCGGTCAGCAAGTCCCTCGGGCCGACCATGCGACTCGGCTGGATCATCGCACCGCCTCGCCTCGCACCGGCAATAGCAGAGGACAAACACCACTCCGACCGGGGATCGCCGGGGCTGGATCAGCTCGCGCTCGCCCGCCTGATGGAATCCGGCCGGTACGACGCCCACCTGCGCCGCATGCGTCGGACCTACACAGCCAAACGGACCGCACTCACCGACGCGCTCAGACAGCACGCACCCCACATCCGACTGACCGGCCTTGAAGCCGGCTTCCACGCCGTGGCCGCACTACCCGACGGAACTGACGAGGATGCAGTTGTCGCAGCGGCCGAACGACGCGCCGTACACCTCCACGGACTGCGCCGCTACCGCCATGCCCCGCACCGGGCCGACCCACCCGGGATCGTCTTCGGATTCGGTGACCTCAACGACCACGCCATCGCAACCGGCATCGCCCGCATCGCCGACCTCCTCGCCCCATAGCCGTCCCCTATCGGACGGCACAGGCCAGTTAGGGCCGCAACGGCGCGCCGGCACCGCAACCAACAGCCAAAATCACGTGCGCGGACATGCCGCAATCCGGGCGGCAACTGCACGCAGGCTGCCCCATGACTCCCGTCCCACCACGCGGCCGGTCCGGGACAACGGCCCACGCCCGGGGCGCGATACCGCAACACTGACCGTGACAGCTTACGCAACAGATCACGGGCCAGATGTGGGATCGATGTGTGCTTGGCAGTTCCGGTGCCAAACGGCACCGTGGCACCAGTTGACAACGGCGATCCGCGAAAGCCGTTGCAGGACAACAAAAAGCGGCAGCGGACGGTGCCACATGACACTCTCTTAGTCCGCGGGTTCGGGGTTCGAGTCCCTGGCGGCGCACAATTGATCAAGGCTCTGACCTGGCGTTTTACGCCGGATCAGAGTTCTTCATGTCCAGAGTGGCTGGTGGTGTGCTCGCCGTGTGCTCTGGAGCCGTTGGACGATCACGGAACCAGCCGGATAGGCCGGCACAGCCTCGCCTTGGCGGTTGACGGCTGGCGTCCGAGTGAGGCCCGACAATCCGATCTGATTGATCGTTCTATGCCGTTGCGGCCCCCGATATCTTCCACCTATGCCGAGCAGGGGGCCCTCGGTGAGCCACCCCCGCTTTCGCGGAGCGCTCGTTACCTGGCGCCGGCTGGCTCCAGGGTGGTGCCGGGTGGATCGGGCTGATCGATGTTAGCGGTATACCAGTCGGCCTCGTACTCGTCGGGACTGCGGTCGCCCAGGCCGGCTTGGATGCGGCGGGTGTTGTACCAGCCGTCGATGTAGGCGAACAGCGCGTTCTCGGCCTCCTCCCGGGTGTGCCACGATGCCCGGTAGACCAGCTCGGTCTTGAGCGTCGACCAGAAGTTCTCCATCAACGCGTTGTCGTAACTGTCCCCTGTGGACCCCATCGAAGCGAGGATTCCGTTGTCGGACAACCGAGTGCTGAACCGAAACGACGTGTAGTT
>JBBEWH010000264.1:0-10890 GCA_037414955.1 Actinomycetes bacterium KLBMP 9797 | reverse complement strand
GTTCGATCCCTTGTCACTGTGATGAACGAGCTGACCGTCACGCACGTCGCGGGTCCAGATCCCGTACTCCAGCGCACCGAGGATCAGGTCGGTGTCGCAGCGGTCCGAGCAGCGCCAGCCCACGATCCGGTTGGAGAACGCGTCTCGTACGGCGGCGAGCCAGAACACGCCCTCACCGCACGGGATACGGGTGGCATCGGCCACCCACAGCCGGTTCGGCTCCGTGGCGGTGAAGTCGCGCTCGACCAGGTCCGGCGCCGGCGTGGCCCTCGGGTCCTGCCGCGTCGTGCCGTGCCGCCAGCCACGACGCAGGAACGCACCCTGCCAGCCCTGCCGCCGCATCAGCCGTTCCACCCGCTTACGACCCACGCCGATGCCGTCGCGGCGCAGTTGCCGCCACACCCGGTCCGACCCGTACGTGCGCCCAGAGTAGGTCCAGATCTCGTAGATGTTGGACAGCAGACCACGGTCGACCAACTCCCGGTCACAGGGCTGCGCAGCCTGCTTCAACCACCCGTAGTAGGTGGATTGGCCGATATCCAGGACCCGTAGCAGGAGCGCGACCGCGTACGTGCCACGGTGTTCGTCGATGAACCTCATGACCGCCGCCGGGTCGGGTCGAGCTCCTGGGCGAAATACACGCTGGCAGCCTTCAAGATCGCGTTAGCCCGGCGCAGCTCCAGCACTTCCTCGCGCAGGCGCCGGTTCTCCTCCAGCATGTCGGTGCTCGGCCGATCATCGCGCTCGCCGCGGTCGGCCTGATCCTGCCGGATCCAGTTCCGAAGCGCCTCGTGATGCACGCCCAACTGCTCGGCCAGCCGGCGGATCACCGGCTTGGGGTCCGACTCCCGGTACAAGCGCACAGCGCGCTGGCGCAGGTCGTCTGGGTACTTCTTCGGTGCTGCCATGGATGTTCCTCTCCATGATCATCAGATCATGATCAAGAAGCTCCATGAAAGCGGGGGTGGCTCAGACCGGGGTCCCGTCGACCTCCAGCAACGCTGAGGTGCCGCCGATGCCGGACCCCATCGGCGCGGCAGCGTCCACGAGGTCGCGCAGCTCGCCATCACCGCACCGGGCCAGCGATGCGGAGACGACACTGTGAGCGGCCAGGCGCGCACCGCGCGACATGTCAAAACTCTCGACGACTGCCTCCCAACCCCTCTGAAATCTTGGCACAGGCAAGGGGCATCCAGGATCCGTTGCTGCTGCGTACTCCGTGCTCGCCGCGCTGGCCGCCGAGCACGTGGCCGCGCTCCTGCCAGAGCTCGGCGAACGACGGATACGCACCGGCCTCATCCGCCTCGCCCACTCGGCGCTGCGACTCCCCAGCCCGTAAGGCGACCCCCACGTCGCCATGACCGGTGGGAGACGCCATGATCAGGGGGTCCGGCTACAGTCCTTCCCGCGCTTCGCGCGCGAGACGAGGACCGAGCGGGCCACGGTGGGAGGGGCGATGCCACGACTGGTGCTTGGTCCGATGCTGCGGTACGCCGACGCGACCAGCGCGACCGTGTGGATGCAGACGGACGCGCCGGCCGCGGTCACGCTGCGTGCTGGCACCGCCGTCGCCAGCGCCCGCACCTTCACCGTGCACGGCCACCACTACGCGTTGGTGGTCCTCGACGGGCTGTCTCCCGGTGCCAGCTATCCGTACACCGTCGACCTCGACGGCCAGCAGGTGTGGCCGCCACCAGAGCACGCCTTCCCGGCCAGCCGGATCCGGACGATCGCCCCGGACGCCCGGCTGCGGCTGGTGTTCGGGTCGTGCCGCACCAGCGTGCCCAACGACGCGATCCACACGCTGTCCCACGGCGTCGACGTGCTGCACTCCTACGCGCACCGGATGGCCGGGATCGACGACACCGAGTGGCCGTCGCTGCTGTTGCTGCTGGGCGACCAGGTGTACGCCGACGAGCCGCCCCCGGAGATGGTGGAGTTCATCGCCGCGCGGCGAGGCACCAATCGGGAACCCGGCACGGAGATCGCCGACTTCGCCGAGTACGCCGAGCTGTACCGCCAGGCGTGGAGCGAGCCGGCGCTGCGCTGGCTGCTGTCCACTGTGCCCACCGCGATGATCTTCGACGATCACGACCTGCGCGACGACTGGAACACCTCCGCCGACTGGCGGGCCACGATGCGCACCCAGCCGTGGTGGCGCCGGCGGGTCGTCGCCGGGCTCGGCGCGTACTGGATCTATCAGCACCTGGGCAACCTGCCGCCGCACGAGCTGGCCGACGACCCGCTGTTGGCCGCGTTGCGAGGCGCGGACGGTGACGGCAGCGCGGTGCTGGACGAGTTCGCCTGGCTGGCCGACGCCGAGCCCGAGCGCAACCGGTGGAGCTACGCCCGAGACTACGGCCGCACCCGGCTGATCGTGCTCGACTCCCGCTGCGCCCGTGTCCTGACCCCCGGCAAGCGGGCCATGCTCGACCCGGCCGAATGGGCCTGGTTCGACGAACTCGCCACCGGCGACCTCGACCACCTGGTCATCGGCAGCTCCCTGCCGGTGCTGCTGCCCACCGGGCTACACCAGCTGGAGAGCTGGAACGAGGCGGTATGCGACGGGGCATGGGGGCCGCGCGCCGCCCGACTCGGCGAGAAGATACGCCAGGCCATCGACCTGGAACACTGGGCCGCGTTCCGCGCGTCCTTCGACGAGCTCGCCGACACGGTGCTGAAGGTCGTCTCCGGCCGGCGCGGTGCACCGCCGGCGAGCGTGCTCTTCGTCTCCGGCGACGTGCACTACTCCTACCTGGCCAAGGCCATGCTGCCACGGACCGCCACCTCGGTGTACCAGATCGTCTGCTCACCGATCCGCAACCCGCTGGCCCGCACCGTCCGTCTCCTCAACGGCATCGCCTCGTTCGCCGGGGCCGGCGTGGTCGGCCGCGCCCTGGCCCGGACGGCCGGCGTGCCCAAGCCCCGCTTCGGCTGGCGCATCCCGCGCGGGCCGTTCTTCCACAACAGCCTGGGCACCCTCGACCTGACCGGCCGGCGCGCCACCGTGCGGTTCAACGTCGCCCGCATCACCAGCGGCAACCCGCCGCCCCTCGACGCCCTCGCGGAACAAGACCTGGCCTGATGCGGCGGGCACCGCCGCGCCGCCGCGCGCGGATTTCACCCACGTTGATCACGTACGGGTCGGCGAGTAGATCGCCCGCGCGCCGGTTGCCCGCGAGCGACAGCCAGGCCCCCTCTGTCTCCGACCACGGGAAGTCGTGCCAGGAGACCCAGTACGCGACCGCGGGATAGTCGGCGCGCAGCCGGCTGGCGTACCCGGTGGTGTCCAGGTCGCCGAGCCGGTCGTGCGCGCCGAGCAGCGCGGCGGAGTACTCCCCCACGCCCACCACCTCGGGCAGCCGCAGGTGATCGGCGTAGTCGAGGATGGCCAACTCGTCGTGGTAAACCGTGCCAGCCACCACGTCCACCACGTCGGAGCCCGGGTACGCCCAAGCGGCCGGGTGTATCCCGGGCACCGGCTGCCCGCCGTACGTCAGCCGGCTGGACGCGGGCGAGTACACCCACAGCAGGTTGTCCAGGTGGCGCACCCGGGTGAAGTACCGGTACATGTGCCGCCAGATGTCCACATAGGGCGACGCGTCGTCGCCGTGCACCGTGCTGCCCCACCAGAACCAGAACCCGTTCATCTCCTGCATCGGCCGCCAGAGCACGACGACGCCCGCGTCGCGCAGCGCGGCCAGTGCGTCCGCCACGCGGTTGAGCTTGCGCAGCCAGACCTCGCCGGCCGCGGTGCCGGGGTCGAGCAGGTCGCGCAGATCGTCGACGCCCGCCAGCTGCCCCGCGTCGGTGCGGGTGTCGGTCCATCGGCCCGGGTTGCCCTCGATGTCGCGCTCGTCGTTGAGCCATGGGCTCAGCGGCGACCAGGTCACCGCGACCAGGCCGCCGCGCCGCTCGTGCGCGACCAGCGCGCCGTTGCCGGCGGCCAGCTGCGCGGGTGTGAACACCTGGTCGTGCTCGTAGTCGAGCCCCACCACGCCGACGCGCTGCCCGGTGTCCGCGGCGAGCCGCTCCACCAGCCGCGGGTAGCCGAACCAGCCGTCCGGGTCGGTCGCCTGGGAGCCGTGTCCGACGTTCTGGCCGGAGACGACACCGTCCGCGACGTGGCGGGAGCCGCAGGTGAGCGCCCACAGGTACGCGTGCGTGCGGACCGCCTCGGCCGTCGCGTGCCGGTTGGCGGTGCGCGGTGCGTGCGCACAGACCCGGGCCTCGCCGGTGCCACCGGCGGCGGCCACGGCCGGCGCGACCGCGCCGGTCAGCACGGTCAGTGGGAGGACACCGGCGACGAGGGCGGCAACGGCCTTACGCATACCTTCATCGTAGTCACAGATATCGATATGAGTGCACGCGTCTCGCGGCGACGTTGCGACGTTTGTAACATCGGTTGGCGCCACTGTCCGGTAGGCTTCCGTCGGAATCTCGGAGGACGGTGGTGGCTGAGAACGGGAGCCGCGGTCGCGGCGGCATGCGTGAGGTCGCGCGGGCGGCTGGGGTGTCCGTCTCCACGGTCGCCAACGTCCTGAGTCGCCCGTCGATCGTGGCACCGGCGACCCGGCATCGCGTGGAGCAGGCGATCCGCAGCATCGGTTACGTGCCCAACGGGCCGGCCAGGCAGCTGCGCGGGCTGCCCAGCCCCATCGTCGGCAGCGTCATCCTCGACCTGGCCAACCCGTTCTACGCGGAGCTCAACCGCGGCATCGAGGACCGGCTCGCCGAAGCGGGCTGCCTCGTCCTGGCCTGCAGCACCGACCTGCGGCCCGCGAAGGAGCAACAGGTCCTCGACCTGCTGCACGAGCAGGCCGTGCGCGGCATCATCATCTCCCCCATCGCCCCCGACCCGGCGGCGCTGCTGCGCAACGGCCGGCGCGGCACGCCGGTGGTCCTCGTCGACCACCCGCGCGGGCGGCTCGACCTGTGCGCCGTCGCCGTCGACGACCTCCTCGGCGGCCAGCTCGCCACCGAGCACCTGCTGTCGCTCGGCCATCGCCGCATCGCCTACCTGGGCGGCGAGGTGAACCCCGGTCCGGTGGCACGGCGCCGCGACGGCATGCGGCAGGCGCTGGCCGCCGCCGGCCTCGAACCCGACCAGACCCTGCTCGACATCCGCATGGCTCTCCACCCACCCCCGCTGGTGACCGCCGCCGCGGCGGCCGCGGCGCGCATCCTCGCCGCCACGCCCCGACCGACCGCTGTGGTGTGCCTCAACGACACCGCGGCGCTGGGCCTGCTGGACGGGCTGCACGCCGCGGGCGTGCGGGTGCCGGAGGAGATGTCCGTGATCGGCTACGACGACCTGCAGTTCGCCCGCCGGCTCGCGCCCCCGCTCACCACCATCTGCCAGCCCAAGTACGAGCTGGGCCATACGGCCGCGGACCTGCTGCTCGACGAGGCGCGGCCCGGACATACCCATAAGGAGATCACCTTCCAGCCGTCGCTGGTGGTCCGCGCCTCCACCGCTCCGCCGCCCCGGGCGAAGCGACGCGCACGCTGACGGGCGGGCGCCTCGGTCACCGGTCGGAACCGGCCATCGCGCAACCCATCGATTATTCGACCTTCATGGATTGCGTAGGGAGAGCCTCGCGGCGTACCGTGCCACCACGGGCCGGGATTACAAACGTCACAACATCGGCCGCGCCGTCCCCCGAGCGCCGGGCAGCGATCCTCGGGACCGACGATGGGGCGCGGGCCGTCCTCTCGTCGCTTTGAGGTAGGTCATGAAGAGATCACTTGTCGTCCTCGGCGCAACCCTGCTCGCGGTCGCCGCGTCCGTCCTGGTATTCGTCCGACCGGCGGACGCGGCCGTGGGCCTGCACATCAGCGGCCGCGACATCGTGGAGGCGAACGGCCAGACGTTCGTCATGCGCGGGGTGAACCACCCCCACGTGTGGTTCACCAACCAGACCAGCTCGTTCGCGAACATCAAGGCACTCGGCGCCAACACCGTCCGGGTCGTGCTGGGCAGCGGCAAACGGTGGGGCCCGTCAACCGATGTCACCACCGTCATCTCGCTGTGCAAGCAGAACCGGCTGATCTGCGTCCTGGAGGTGCACGACACCACCGGGTACGGCGAGGAGGGCGCGGCCGCCTCGCTGGACGAGGCCGTCAACTACTGGATCAGCCAGAAGAGCGCGCTCGTCGGCGAGGAGAACTACGTCGTCATCAACATCGGCAACGAGCCGATCGGCAACACCAACCCGGCACAGTGGACCGCCGCGACCAGCGCGGCGATCCAGCGGATGCGCGCCAACGGCTTCGCGCACCTGCTGATGGCGGACGCGCCGAACTGGGGCCAGGACTGGACCAACACGATGCGCGACAACGCGCAGACGGTGTGGGCGGCGGACACCCAGCGCAACACGGTGTTCTCGATCCACATGTACAGCGTGTACAACACCGCGTCCAGCATCACCTCGTACCTCGACGCCTTCGCGAGCAAGGGATTGCCGCTGGTGGTCGGCGAGTTCGGCTGGCGGTTCAACACCGGCGAGGTGGACCACGACACGATCCTGGCCGAGTCGGTCTCCCGTGGCCTGGGTTACCTCGGCTGGTCCTGGAGCGGCAACAGCGATCCGATCCTCGACATGGCGACAAGCTTCGACCCCAACCAGCTCACCACCTGGGGCCAACGCATCTTCAACGGCGCCAACGGCATCAAGGCCACGGCCAAGGAAGCCAGCGTCTACGGTGGCGTGAATCCGACCACGCCGGCCACGACTCCACCGACGACGCCGCCCACCACCCCGCCCACCACGCCGCCGACCGGCAGCCGCTCCTGCACCGCGATCTACACGGTCCAGAGCCAGTGGCAGGGTGGCTTCCAGGGTGACGTGCGGGTCACCGCCGGCGGCTCGGCGATCAGCGGTTGGACGGTCACCTGGACGTTCGCCAACGGGCAGGCCGTCTCCCAAGCCTGGAACGCGACGGTGACCAGCAGCGGCGCCAGCGTGACCGCTCGCAACATGAGCTACAACGGCAACCTGGCCGCGGGCGCCAGCACGAGCTTCGGGTTCATCGGCTCCTGGAACGGCAGCAACGGCGTCCCGGCGTCGATCTCCTGCGGCACGGGCTGAATCCGGCGATCGGGTGTCCCGCGAGGTGCTCTGGGGACTTCGCGGGACGCCCGCCCGCGCCCCTACGAACGCGGCGGATTCCGGCGCGGCTTGATGGTGGCGTTGGGCAGGGCGGGCGCGGCGAGCCGGTCCCCCGGGTACCCCTCGACGACGCCGAAGCGGTCGGCGGCGGCCTCCCAGTCCGCGCGCGCCCGGACGATGTCCTCGTGGCTGCGGCCGATGAAGTTCCACCACATGACGATCTCCTCCTCGAACGGAGCGCCGCCGAGCAGGATCATCCGCGCCGGCCCGTCCGACGCGTTCGCCAGCGACAGCGCGCGCAGACCGGAGCGGACATAGCCGAGTTCCGCCGGGCGTAGCGGGGTGCCGGCCACCCGGACCTGCCCGCTGTCGACGAGAAGGCCGTGCTCGAAGGTCGGGTCCACGGCGAGGGTGACGGCCGCGCGGGGGTGGAGCGTGATCTCGGCGCCGAGCAGCGGGGTGAACGTCCGCACCGGCGAGACGTCGCCGGCCAGCGCACCCAGGAACACCCGGAGCTCGGCCCCGTCGATCCACACGGGCGCGGGCACATGATGCTGGAAGGCCCGCCCCGCGTCGCGGTGCGCCGCGGGCAGCGCCACCCACAACTGCACGCCGTGCAGGACGGTGGTGCGCGGTGTGGAGACCTCCGAGTGGGCGATGCCGTGGCCGCCCGTCATCAGGTTCAGCTCACCCGGCCGGACGAAGGCGTGGCTGCCCAGACTGTCGCGGTGTTCGACCTCCCCGCTGAACAGCCAGCTCACCGTCTGCAGGCCGGTGTGCGGATGCGGCGGGACATCCATGCCGCCCGCCCCGGCGACGTCGTCAGGTCCGTAGTGATCGGCGAAGCACCAGGCGCCGATCTGCGTGCGGGCCCGCTGCGGCAGCGTCCGCCGCACCGACATCGCGCGCGGCCCGCCCAGCGGCACCTCGCGCGGGGAGAGCACCTCCACCCGTGGCGCCTCGGGCGCCCGCTGGTCGCCGAGCGGCTCCCCGCACCGCATCTCGACCGGCTCGGTTTCTACGTTGCTCACCGGAATCCCCTCCCACGTGCTCCGTTCCCGATTCAACTACGGGGCTACGGGAATGTTTCCGGCTCTTGACGGGGGCGTATGACTGCGCGAACATGACAGCGCGGTCAGAGTGCTGGGAGATACCATGACGCGGATGATGCGACGGGGTGCGTTGCCACGCAGCGCAGACGTGGCGCGCGTGGCCGGCGTCTCGCAGAAGACCGTGTCCAGGGTCTTCAACGACGAGCCATACGTGTCCGCCGACGTGCGCCGGCGGGTCCTGGAAGCGGCCGACCAACTCGGCTACCGGTTGAACCACGCGGCCCGGGCGCTCGCCTCGGGACGGACCCGCTCCATCGGTGTGGTGACGCTCGGCACCGCCCTGTACGGCCCCGCCTCGATGCTGATGGGCGTCGAGCGAGCGGTCCGGGACGCGGGCTACGCGCTGCGGGTGGTCAACACGGTCGAAGGCGACTCCGCGGGCGTCGCCGGCGCGGTCGAGTCGTTGATCGAGCAGGGCGTCGACGGCATCGTCGTCTCGGAGCCGATCGACGAGGGATCCGACCCCGTCCGCGTCGACGTGCCGGTCCTCGTCCTCGCCGCGCCAGCGGCGTTCGCCGCCCCCCGGGTGGTCACCGTCGGGGTCGCCGCCGACTCGCTGGCCCGCGCGGCCACCGCGCATCTGCTGGAGCTGGGCCACACCACCGTCCATCACCTGGCCGGTCCCCCGCGGTGGTACGCGGCCCGGGACCGCGTCGACGGGTGGCGCGCCGCGCTGCGCGCGCATGGCCGCGCCGAACCGCCGGTGCTCCAGGGCGACTGGTCGGCCGCGTCCGGGTACGCGGCGGGGCGTCAGCTGGCCGCGAACCAGGACGTGACCGCGGTGTTCGCCGCCAACGACGACATGGCGATCGGTCTGATCCGCGCGCTGCTGGAGGCCGGCCGCCGCGTGCCGCACGACGTCAGCGTCGTCGGGTTCGACGACATCCCGGTCGCCGCGTATGTGACTCCTCCGCTCACCACCGTGCGTCAGCCGTTCGACGCCGTGGCGCGGGAGGGACTCAAGCTTCTCGTCCACGCCATCGAAAAGCCGGAGGCCGACCCGCCCGCCGCGGTCGATCCACCGGTGGAACTCATCATCCGCGCCTCGACCGCACCGCCCACCGTTCGCTAAAGCGGCGCTGATCCGCCGCTTCACGTCCCCATAGCACCACCATCTCCGCGCGCTCGACCAGCGTGCTGACCACCCCTGCCTCTGTTGAACCGGAGTTCACCATGCCCAGATCCTTTCCTCACCCTTCCCCGGTAACCAGCCTCTCCCCGGTAAGCCGTCGCGCCCTTCTCGCCACGGCGGGAGCCGTGCCGTTGAGCGCGGCGCTGGCCGCGTGCGGCGGCGACAGCGATGGCGGCTCCGCCGCTCCCGCGAAAGCCGTCAGCCAGGCCGACATCGACAAGGCGATGTCGACACCGACCGAGCTGACGTTCTGGACCTGGGTCCCGGACATCCAGCAGGAGATCGACCTGTTCCTGAAGAAGTACCCGGCCATCAAGGTCAAGGTGGTCAACGCCGGCCGGGGCACGGAGCACTACACGAAGTTGCGCACCGCGCTGAAGGCCGGCAGTGGCGCACCCGATGTGGTGCAGATCGAGTTCCAGTACATCCCGACCTTCACCATCACGGGCGACCTGCTCGACCTGCGGCCGCACGGCGCGGAGGCCCTGAAGGACCAGTTCGTCGACTGGACGTGGAGCCAGGTCACCGGCCGGAACGGCGAGGTGTGGGCGATCCCGCAGGACACCGGCCCGATGGGCATGCTGTACCGGCAGGACATCTTCGACAAGCACGGCATCGCGGTACCGAAGACCTGGGACGAGTTCGCGGCGGCGGCGCGCAAGCTGCACACGGCCGACCCGAACGTGTACCTGACCTGCATGTCCGCGAACGAGGCCGCCGCCTGGCACGGCCTGCTGTGGCAGGCGGGCGCCAAGCCCTACGCGGTCACCGGCGCGAGCGACATCTCCATCAAGGTGAACGACGAGACGTCCAAGAAGCTCGCCGCGTACTGGGGTGGCCTCGCGAAGGAAGGCGTCATCGGCACCGAGGCGAACTTCACCGACGCCTGGTTCGGCGCGCTCAACCGGGGCAAGTACGCGACCTGGCTCACCGCGGCGTGGGGACCGGTGTTCCTCGCCGGTTCGGCCAAGTCCACGTCCGGCAAGTGGCGCGCGGCCCCGCTGCCGCAGTGGGACGCGGCCAACCCGACCTCCGGCAACTGGGGCGGCTCGACCAGCGCGGTCATGAAGACCACCAAGAACGCGATCGTGGCGGCGGAGTTCGCCAAGTTCATCAACACCGACCCGGAGAGCACGAAGATGTTCGCCACCAAGCAGTTCTTCTTCCCGGCGACCAAGGCGCTGCTCGCCGATTCCAGCTTCGTCGGTGACGCGCCGGCCTTCTACGGCGGTCAGCAGGTGAACCAGGTGTTCGCGGACATCAGCGCGACCATCAACCTCGCGTTCCAGTGGCCGCCGTTCCTGGACCGGGCGGTGACGGACTGGACCGAGACGGCCGGCAAGTCGCTGGCGAGCAAGACCGACACCGTGGTGGCGCTGGACCAGTGGCAGACCCGGTTGACGACGTTCGCCAAGAGCCAGGGTTTCACCGTCCAATGACGGTGACGACCGTGGCGCCACGGCGGTGCGGCCGCCCCCCCCCCCCCCCCGCCCGCCCCCGGGGGGGTGCCCCCCAGCAGCCGCCGTGGGGGCGG
>JBBEWH010000263.1:0-22958 GCA_037414955.1 Actinomycetes bacterium KLBMP 9797 | reverse complement strand
GCGCCTGGGTTTCACGGTCCATTGCGGGTGACGACCGTGGCGCCCCGGCGGTCCGGCCGCGCCCGCACCAGCGCGGCCGGACCGCTGTTCGTCGCCCCGTTCCTGCTGCTGTTCGTCCTGCTCTTCCTCGGGCCACTGGCCTACGCCGCGTACCTGAGCCTGTTCCAGGACCGGTTGGTCGGCGGGACGTCGTTCGTCGGGTTGGCGAACTACGTCACCGCGCTGCAAGACCCGCGGCTGATCCGCGGTGTCCTGCGGGTCGCGACGTTCTTCGTCGTCCAGGTGCCCGTGATGCTGTTGCTGGCGCTGCTGTTCGCACTCGCACTCGACAGTGGACTGTTGCGGCTGTCCCGGGTGGTGCGGCTGGGCATCTTCGTGCCGTACGCCGTGCCGAGCGTGATCGCGACGCTGATGTGGGGCTACCTCTACGGGCCGGACTACGGGCCGTTCGCCCAACTGGCCAGGACGCTGGACCTGCCGGGCCCGCGCTTTCTCAGCGAGGGGTGGATGCTCGGCAGCCTGGCGAACGTCGTGACGTGGGAGTTCGTCGGCTACAACATGATCATCCTGTACGCCGCGCTGCGGGCCATCCCGCAGGATCTGTACGAGGCGGCGGCCGTCGACGGTGCCGGGGCCTGGCGGACCGCCTGGTCCGTCAAGCTGCCCGCGCTCCGGCCGGCGTTGCTGTTGACGCTGGTGTTCTCGGTGATCGGCAGCTTCCAGCTGTTCAACGAGCCGAAGCTGCTGAGGGACCTCGCGCCCGACGTCATCGACAGCGCGTACACGGCGAACCTGTACGCGTACTCGCTCAGCTTCACCAGCCAGCAGATCAACTACGCCGCGGCGGTGTCGTTCCTCCTCGGCCTGGTGATCGTGATCGTCTCCTACGCCGTCCTACTCACCGCGAACCGCGGGAGGACGGCATGAGGGCAAGGGCGCGCCGGCGCAGCACCCCGTTGACGATCGCGATGCTGGCCGCGCTGGCGTACTTCCTGCTGCCGCTGTTCTGGTTGCTCGTGGCGTCGACGAAGAGCACGCAGGACCTGTTCACCACGTTCGGCCTGTGGTTCTCGGACAGCCCGCGACTGTGGGCGAACATCCGGGCCACCGTGACCCACGACGACGGGGTGTTCCTGCGCTGGCTGCTGAACACCGGCATCTACGCCGTCGGCAGCGCGGTCGGGGCCGCGTTGCTGGCCGCCGCGGGTGGCTACGGGTTCGCGAAGTTCCGCTTCCGGGGCAGCCGGGCCGGGTTCAACCTGGTGCTGGGCGCCATCATGGTGCCGACCACCGCGCTGGCGATCCCGACCTACCTGCTGTTCGCCAAGGTGGGATTGGTCAACACGCCGTGGGCCGTCCTCCTCCCGTCGCTGGTGAGCCCGTTCGGCCTCTACCTGATGCGCGTCTACGCCGAGGGCGCGGTGCCGGATAGCGTCATCGAGGCGGCCCGCATCGACGGCGCCGGCGAATTCCAGATCTTCACGCGGATCGCCATGCGGCTGCTGGCACCGGGGTTCGTGACGGTCGTGCTGTTCACCCTCGTCTCGACCTGGAACAACTACTTCCTTCCGCTCATCATGCTCAACGACCCCAGCCTCTACCCCATCACGGTGGGACTCGCGTCGTGGTCGGCGCAGGCCGTCGGCGGCGGCTCCGGCGCGAACAGCGACATGCTCGCGTACGTCGTGACCGGCTCCCTGCTGTCGATCGTGCCACTCGTCGTGGCCTTCCTGCTGTTGCAGCGGTACTGGCAGAGCGGTCTGGCCACCGGCGGCGTGAAGCAATAGTCCACACTCATCGTTCCACTTCGGAGGTTCGTTCATGGCGGTCCTGCCCGCCCGCGTCCTGTTCGGCGCCGCGTACTACCACGAGTACACACCGGCCTATGACCGCGACTCCCGGCCCGACGAACGGCTCAAGACCGACCTCGATCTGATGGTCGCGGCGAACTTCACCGTGATCCGGGTCGGCGAGTCGGTGTGGTCCACATGGGAGCCGGACAATGGACGGTTCGATCTGGACTGGCTGCAACCGGTCCTCGACGGCGCGCACGAACGCGGGATCTCCGTCATCATCGGCACCCCGACGTACGCCGTGCCGCCGTGGCTGGCCCGCCAATACCCCGAGATCACCGGCGAGCACGCCACCGGCCAGCGCATCGGCTGGGGCGCCCGCCAGGAGGTCGACTTCACCCACCCCGCCTTCCGGCACCACGCCGAGCGGGTCATCCGGAAGATCCTCGCCCGGTACGCCGAGCACCCCGCGGTCATCGGCTGGCAGGTGGACAACGAACCCGGCCTGCACCTGTTCCACAACCACGGTGTCTTCCAGCGGTTCGTGGACCACCTGCGCGCGAAGTACGGCGATGTCGAGACCCTCAACCGCGAGTGGGGCCTGGTCTACTGGTCGCACCGCCTCTCGACGTGGGCCGACCTGTGGACGCCGGACGGCAACGCCCAACCGCAGTACGACGTCGCCTGGCGGGACTTCCAGGCCCGCCAGGTGACCGAGTTCATCGACTGGCAGGCCGACATCGTCCGCGAGTTCGCGCGACCTGGCCAGTTCGTCACCACCTGCGTCTCCTACACCCGCCGCGGGGTGGAGGACGACGAACTGTCCGCCCGCCTCGACATCGCCGCGGGAAACCCCTACTACGACATGCAGGACGGCCTACTGCTGCCCGACCCGACACCGGACGACCACGAGCAGATCTGGAAGACCACCGGCGTCTGGTCGATGTACCAGACCGCGGACTGGATGTTCGCCTCGCGCCAGGCGCCCTTCCTGGTCACCGAGACCAACGCCCAGTCCATCGGCTTCCCGTGGGACAACCGGCCCGGCTACGACGGCCAGTGGCGGCAGGCCGCCTGGGCGCACGTCGCCCGCGGCGCCCGGATGATCGAGTACTGGCAGTGGCAGACGCTGCACTTCGGCGCCGAGACGTACTGGGGTGGCGTCCTGCCGCACAGCGGCCGGCCCGGCCGGGTGTACACCGAACTGGCGCGCCTGGGCGCCGAATTCGACAAGGCCGGCCCGCTCGTCGCCGGACTCGAGCCGGACGCCGACATCGCGATCGTCTACTCGACGCCGAGCAAGTGGCTGATGCAGAAGTACCCACCACTGTCCACCAAGGACGGCGAGCCGGATCCGGCCGCGTACCACCGGATCTTCGATCCCTTCTACCGCGGCGCGTTCGACGCCGGCCGCCAGGTGCGCATCGTCCACGCGCGGCAGCTGCACGACCCGCGCGGCGAACGGCCCGGGATGACTCCCGACGAGGCCGTGCGGCGCTTTCCCGTCCTCGCCGTCCCCGCGCTCTACCTCGTCGACGACGCCACGATCGACTGGCTCGCGGCCTACGCCCACGCCGGCGGCCACCTGGTGCTCGGTCCGCGCACCGCGTACGCCGACCACGAAGCGCGGGCGCGGCCCGAGCCCGCCCCCGCGCGCCTCGTGGCGGCCGCCGGTGTCCGGTACGAGGAGTTCAGCAACCTGGCGCGGGACATCCCGGTCATCCCCGGTGCCGCCGGGCTGACCTCGCTACCAGCGCGGGCGGCGGCGACGCGCTGGGCCGACGGCCTCACCGTCGTGGACGCCGACGTGGTCGCCCGATACGACCACCCGCACTTCGGCCGCTGGCCCGCCATCACCACCCGCCGCCACGGCCAGGGGCGCGTCACGTACGTCGGCACCGTGCCCGGACGCGACCTCGCCCGGGCGTTGGCCACCTGGCTGGCCCCGGCACCGGTCAACGGATGGGGCGACCTGCCGCCCTCCGTCACCGCCACCACCGCGACCGCCCCGCACGGCGAGCGCGTCCACATTGTCCACAACTGGTGCGGGGAGCCGACCCGCGTCGTCGCGCCGGTGCCGCTGGCCGACGTCCTGGACGGCGGTTCCGTCCCCGCCGGCGAGGCGCTCGACCTCGGCGCCTGGGATGTGCGCGTGTTCGTGTGAGGCATCCCCGCAGGCTCGCATCAACCGCTGCCGTCAGGGGTTGAGCGCCTGGGCCACGAACGGGGTCAGCAGCCGCAGGATGTCCTTGACGGTCGTCTCCGGGGTGCTCGTCGGCGCGGTGATGTGGCTGATCGCCAGCCGCACGATGGATCCGGCGAACAGCCGGGCGTCCTCCGCCCGGATCTGTGGCCACAGCTCGGCGATGACCTCGGTGAGTGCCTGCTCGGCGGTCTGGATGACCGGCAGACCCTGGGTGGTCACCAGCGGAAGCAGGTCGTCGCTGGCATGGCCCCGCAGGATGGCCTTGACCATGACGCTGTCCGCCGCACCGGTCAGGAAGGTGTCCAGCCCGGCCTCGAACGCCGCGACCGGGTCGTCGGCCCGGCTCCGGACGGCGTCGACGACCGACCCCAGGAACTGCTCGGTTTCGCGCAGCACATACGCCTGCGCGAGCGCGTCGCGCGAGCCGTACAGCTGGTAGAGGGTTTGCCGGCTGACGCCGGCCAGTTCGGCGACGTCCGCCATGCGGACGGCCTGCCAGCCCCGGTCCCGGATCAGATCCTCCACCGCCTGGAGGATGGACTCCCGCATGGCGGCGCGGGCCCGATCCACGTAACGCTGCCGGCCAGGTGCGGGGGAACGCGGCGTCACTAGGCGCCCCCGGCCAGCTCAGCCGCTGGCTGGGCCGCATGGCGGGCGGCCAACCGGGCCCGCGCGGGCGGATGGACGTTGGCCAGGCGCGGATCGCCACCATAGTGCGCCAGGACGCGCGGATCCATGATCCGTCGCCACAGCGGAGGTACCAGCGCCACGACGATCATCGTCGCATAGCCAGCCGGAAGTTGCGGGGACGTGTCGAAGGAGCGCAGCACCTGATAGCGGCGCGTCGGGTTGGCGTGGTGGTCACTGTGCCGCTGCAACTGGTACAGGAAAATGTTCGTGGTCAACCGATTGCTGTTCCAGCTGTGCCGCTCGTCGACCTTCTCGTACCTGCCGGTCGCGGTCCGCTGCCGGGCCAGGCCGTAGTGCTCGAGGTAGTTGACCACCTCCAGGAACGAGAACCCCACCACGGCCTGGACCGCGAGGAAGGGCAGGACGCCCGGGCCGAAGCCGATGGCGAGCGCGGCGAACAGCACGACGGTCATCAGCCAGGCGTTGAGCACGTCGTTGCGCGGCGTCCACGGCGACCGCCGCCGGACGGTGAATCGGCTGGTCTCCAGGTGCCAGGCCGAGCGCAGACTGCCGAGCACGGTGCGCGGCCAGAAGCGCCAGAAGCTTTCGCCCAGCCGCGAGCTGGCCGGGTCCTCGAAGGTGGCGACCCTCGTGTGATGGCCGCGGTTGTGCTCGACGGAGAAGTGGCCGTAGGCGGTGGGCGCCAACGCGATCTTCGACAGCCACCGCTCGACGCGTTCCCGCTTGTGCCCCAGCTCGTGCGCGGTGTTGATCGCGATGCCGTTCACGGTGCCGACCGTGGCCAACAGCCCCAGCCGTCCGATCCAGTCCAGGCCGCCGGCCTGCCACTGCCAGGCGCCCAGGACCAGGGCACCGAACTGCAAGGGCAGGTAAAGGTACGTCAACCAGCGGTAGTAGCGATCCTCCTGCAGCGCCTTGGTGACCTCGTCGGGTGGGTTGCCGACGTCGTCACCACCGAGCACATCCATGAGTGGGATCACCACGAAGACCAGCACGGCGGTCAGCCACCACCAGCCGCCGGCCCCGGTCTGCCGCACCAGCCCGAAGCTCAGGAACGGCAGGACCGGTACCGCGATCGCCGATGGCCACAGGTATCGGCGGCCGTCCCGCCAGGACGGGAGGTCGCTGCGCGCCGAGTTGTCTGCCATCCGATGACGGTGACATATGTGAATTCTGTTGACAAGGGCCTTGTCTGTGTCAACTGGAGTTACATACCATCAGCCTATGTCCACCGGCCGGACCCCGACCCCGTCGCCGCCCTGGCACGGCGCGCTGTTCACCGCCGCGCTGTTCGGCGGCGCGGGCTGGCTGCTGATCTACACGCTGCTGTCGGTGCGCCCGATCGACGCCCTGGGCGCGTGGAACTACCTGGTCGTGCTCGCCCTCATCCTGACGGCCACCGTCGTCGCCGCCCGCTGGCGCGGCGATGCCGCGTGATGAGGTATGCCCGACGTGCGTCAGGAAGCTTGGAGGCGACCGAACCGGCTGCGGTGGAAGACCAGCGGCGAGGGACCGGTCAGCCCCGCGTGGCGGGCGGCATGCAGGCGCAGCAGCACGATGGTGTGGTCGCCGGCGAGCACCTCGCGGTAGATCGTGGTGTCGAAGGTGGCCAGCCCGTCGTCGAGGGTGACCGCCCCCTCGGCCGTCGCGGTGAGG
Organism: Actinomycetes bacterium KLBMP 9797; assembly: GCA_037414955.1. Lineage (GTDB taxonomy): Bacteria > Actinomycetota > Actinomycetes > Mycobacteriales > Micromonosporaceae > Phytohabitans. Next base: position 16,652 of record JBBEWH010000263.1, on the reverse strand, counting down.
GGCAGTCCGTCGAACCGCCGGTCGACGGCGCCCGCCAACTGGCGGGCCACGGTGGTGTGGTGGTCCGCCAGGATCGTGATCCCCACGCGCGTCGCGCGCCGCAGGTCGGGCCACGTCTTCGACGTGTTGGCGATGGAGAACGACACCAGCGGCGGGTCGAGGCTCACCGACGTGAACGAGCTGGCCGCCAGTCCGACGGGCTTGTCGTCGACGACGGCGGCGACCGCCACCACCCCGCTGGGGAAGATGCCGAACACCTCCCGCAACCGGTGGGGATCGAGGTCCTGGTTGGTGCGCAGCGTGGTCATGACGCCGCCAGGTCGCGGATGAGGCGCTTCTTCCGGCTCACGGAGGGCTCCAGGCATCTCAGACGTATTCCCTACAAGAACTATAGGGTAAGTAGGTTAGCCCGGCGCAAGCCGTTTCCCGGAAGGTATTACCGATCACAGCGGCCGTCCACCAGGGTGGACAGGGTCGCCTGATCGAAACCCATGCCGGGGAAGGCCGCCAGGCTGGATAGCGGGAAGTTGCCGAGCACCCGCATCGCCTCCGGGTCACCCAGGATTCCTCGCGGCGCGCCGTTGGCGTCCACACCGACGACCCGCCGCAACGCCGCGGCACCCGCCGGGTCGGCGAGCCACTCCTCCAGCGTGGCCGCGGCGTCCAGGCGCACCGGCAACGGAGGCGCGGCCACCTCGATCGTCGTCGACAGGCGCAGGTCGCGGGACGACGCGCCGACAGCCACCTGGAAGATGCCGGCCTCCACCACCCACCGGCGGTGCTCGGACGACCAGTACGCCAGGTCGCGGGCGCCAAGGTGGAAGGTCACCGTGCGCGCCTCGCCCGGCGCGAGCGGCACCTTCGCGAACGCCTTCAGCTCCCGGACCGGCCGGGCCACCCGCGCGTGCGGGTCGCCGACGTAGAGCTGGACGACCTCCTTGCCCGCGCGGTCGCCGGTGTTGGTCACCGTGCAGGTCACCGCGACGGCCAGGTCGTCGTCCTCGACCCGCCCGGTCAGCACCGCGGCGAGGTCGCCATAGCTGAACGTGGTGTACGACAAGCCGTGCCCGAACGGGTAGCTGACCTCGCGGCCCACCGCGTCGTAGCCGCGGTAGCCGACGAAGATCCCTTCCCCGTACCGGACGTGCCCCTGCTCACCCGGGAAGTTCAGGTGCGACGGGCTGTCCTCCAGGCGCAGCGGCAACGTCTCGGCGAGCCGCCCGGACGGGTTCGCCGCGCCGAGAAGCAGGTCGGCGACCGCACCGCCGGCGGCCTGCCCGGTCAGCCAGCATTCCAGGATCGCGGTAGCCTGACCCTCCCATGTGGACAGGCGAACGGCCGAACCGTTCGCCAGTACCACCACGACCCGCGGGTTGACCGCCGCCAGCCGGCTCAGCAACGCGACCTGGTTCGCGGGCAGGTCCAGGTGCGCGCGGTCGAAACCCTCCGACTCCGCCGCCGGCGGCAGGCCGAGGAAGAGCACGACCGCGCCCGCCCGCTCCGCCAACGCGACCGCCTCGTTCGCCAGCTCACCGTCGTCCGCACCGTCGCCGTCACCGTCGAGACGGAACCCTGGCGCGAAGTCGACCTCCACACCCGCCGGCACCGCGGCCCGCAACTCCTCCAGTGGCACGTCGACCTGGGTCGGGTTGACCTGCGAACTGCCCGCGCCCTGGAAGCGTGGCGTGCGGGCGAACTCCCCCACCACGGCGACCAGGTCACCGGCGGCCGGCCGCAACGGCAACACGCCACCGTCGTTCTTCAACAGCACCGCGCACTCCGCGGCGGCGGCGCGCGCGAGCCGGTGGTGGGCCGTCGCGTCGAACGTCTCGGCGGGCTCGATCGCGGCCGCTCTGTCCACCAGCGCCAGCACCCGCCGCACCGCCTGGTCGAGCAGCTTCTCATCCAGGTGGCCGTCGCTGACGGCGGCGACGATCGCGGCGTCGCTGACCCCGGTGTTCGGCGGCATCTCCACATCCAGGCCCGCCGCCAGCGCGGCGACCCGGTCGTGCACCGCGCCCCAGTCCGAGACCACCACACCGTCGAAGCCCCACTCCTGGCGGAGCACCTCGGTCAGCAGCCACCGGTGCTGCGACGCGTGGATCCCGTTGATCCGGTTGTAGGCGCACATCACCGTCCACGGCCGCGCCTCGACCACCACGCGCTCGAAGGCGGGCAGGTAGATCTCGCGAAGCGTGCGCTCGTCCACGTCGGCGCTGACCCGCAACCGGTCCGTCTCCTGGTTGTTCGCGGCGAAGTGCTTCACCGACGCGCCCACCCCCCGGCCCTGCAGCCCCCGTACCAAGGCCGCCCCCAGGACGCCGGACAGCAGCGGGTCCTCGGAGTAGTACTCGAAGTTCCGGCCGCACAGCGGCGACCGCTTGATGTTGATCCCGGGCCCGAGCACCACCGCGACACCCTGCGCGCGGGCCTCGTCCGCGATCGCCTCGCCCACCCGCCGCACCAGATCCGGGTCCCAGGACGAGCCGAGCGCGGACGCGGTCGGGAAGCAGGTCGCCGGCACACTCCCGCCGAGGCCGACCGGATCGCCGGCATCGGGTTGGCGCCGCAGCCCGTGCGGGCCGTCGGCCACCATGACCGCCGGAACGTTCAACCGGGGCACCGGCATGGTGTGCCACACGCCGGAACCCAGACACAAAGACGCCTTCTCTTCCAGCGTGAGCTGGTCCAACAGATCCACCCGAGAGCCCTTTCCCTACGCTGCGACGACCGTGATGGAAAACGTTACCCGGACCGTCCCTGAAGCCCCATGATCAAGGCGCTTGGCGGTAGCTTCGCGGAGTGGTGACCATGGAAAGCGAGGAACCCGTGAGCCTGCTGGAGCGGCTGCGCCGCCAACGACTCCTGGCGATCGTCCGGGCCGGCGACCCCGAGACCGCGCTGACGATCCTGCGCGTGCTGGCCGAGGAGGGCATCGACCTGGCCGAGGTATCGCTCACCACCGCCGGCGCGCTGTCGGTGATCCAGCGGGCGGCCACCGGCCCCGCCGGCGCGGCCGGGCTGGGGGCGGGCACCGTGCTGACCGCCGCGGACGCGCAGGCCGCGGTCGAGGCCGGCGCGTCCTACCTGGTCACCCCGGGCATCAGCGCGGGCGCCCGGGAGGGCGTCCGGCTCGGGGTGCCCGTGCTGGTCGGCGCGCTGACGCCGTCGGAGGTGGTGGCCGCGGTCGAGCTCGGGGCGACCGCGGTGAAGATCTTCCCCGTCGCCCAGCTCGGTGGCCCGTCCTACCTGCGGGCCCTGCGCGCGCCCTTCCCCGATGTGCCGTTCGTCGCGGTGGGCGGGGTGGCCGCCGACGCCGTACCGGCCTACCTCGCCGCCGGCGCCACCGCCGTCGGCGTGGGCTCGCCGTTGACCGGCGACGCCACCGGCGGCGGCGACCTCGATGCCCTGCGCGAGCGCGCCCGCGCGCTCCGGGCCGCCGCATCCGCCGCCGCTGCCGGTGGCGGCCGGACGGCCCCGGACGGCGACCGGTGACCGTCGACCTGCTCACCCTGGGCGAGACGATGGCCGCGCTGCGCGGCGGCGCCCCGCTCCGGCTCGGCGGCGACCTCCGGCTGTCCGTGGCCGGCGCCGAGTCCAACGTGGCGATCGGCCTGGCGCGGCTGGGTCACCGCACCCGCTGGACCGGCCGGGTCGGTGACGACGAACTCGGCGCCCTGGTGCTGCGGACCCTGCGCGCCGAGGGCGTCGACGCGGCCACCGCTGTGGTGGCGCCCGGGGAACTCACCGGGATGCTGCTGTTCGACCGGGCACCGGGCGGCGCGACCCGGGTGCACTACCGGCGCGCGGGCTGCGCCGGCACCCGACTCACGCCGGCCGACGTCGCCCCCGCCGTGGCGCAGGGCGCCCGGGTCCTGCACGTCACCGGCATCACCCCGGCCCTCGGCGACGGCCCGGCCGCCGCGGTCCGGTACGCGGTCGACGCCGGACGGGCCGCCGGCACGACCGTCTGCCTCGACGTCAACCACCGGCCCACGCTGTGGGGACCGGCGCGGGCCGCCGCCGCGCTGCGTCCGCTGGCCGCCACGGCTCACCTGCTCATCGCCTCCGAGGACGAACTGCCCCTGGTCGCCGACGGGCCGGACGAGGCCGCCCGGGCGCGGGCGCTGCTCGATGTCGGCGTCCGCGAGGTCGTCGTCAAGCGGGGCGCGCGGGGCGCGTCGGCGTACACCGACGCCGGGCGGTACGACGAGCCGGCCCGGGTGGTCACGGTGGTGGACACCGTCGGTGCCGGCGACGCCTTCAGCGCCGGCTACCTCTCCGCGCTCCTCGACCGGCTGCCGGTCGAGGAGCGGCTGCGGCGCGGCGTGACGCTCGGCGCGGCAGCGGTCGCCGCGCACGGCGACTGGGAGGGCCTGCCGACCAGAGCGGAGCTCGACCACATCGGACAGGCCCCGGAGGAGACCCTGCGCTAACCGGCCCTGGGTGAGCCGCTCCGGCCGCTCCAGCCGCTACCAGCCGCTACCAGGTCAGCGACAGGCCGCCGACGAACGTGGTCAGCCGGTCGGAGATGAGCTGGTGGTCGCGGGTGGAGTAGTGCCAGTGGCAGCCGAGCAGGTCCAGGCCGGTGCCGTCCAGGGCCCAGTAGCGCACCCGGCTGTCGCCCGCGGCGGTGCGCTCCTGCACCACCTGCTGGACGTAGTCGGCGAACGGGCTGGCGCCGACGGCCACGATGGTCGTGCTGGCGCCGTAGCGGGTGCGTAGCTTCTGCAGGAAGGCGCTGTAGGCGGTGCGGTAGGCGGTGACCAGGCTGTCCGCCGTCCACGGCTCGCCGGGGTTGAGGGCGGTCGAGAAGTCGTTGGTGCCGAGGTAGACCACGACGAGCTGGGGCCGCCAGGCGCCGGGGTTCCAGACGTCGCCGGCCACGTTCAACAGCGCCCGGTCGTAATAGGTCCGGTAGTCGGTGCCCGGGTCGCCGCCGTTGTAGTTGCGCACCATCCCCTTGCCGGAGATCGCGTTGGTCTGGTAGTCGGCGGACAGCCGGCGGGCGGTCAGCGCGCCGTAGCTGAGGTCGGTGTTGGTGGTGCGGTTGACCTGGTCGCCGGCGCAGTCGCGGGTGGTGGAGGTGTTGCCGTAGCCCGCGGTCAGCGAGTCACCGATGAACTCGATCTGCCGACTACGGGCGGCCGGCTTGGTGAGGATCGCGCCGCCCGGCGCGGCGACGAACCCGCCGAACTCGCTGGTGCTCCAGGGGCTCTCGTTGCGCTTGACCAGGCGTACGGTGTGCTCGGCGTCGCTCAGGCCGGTGACCCACCGGGTGGTCTGGCCGGGCGTCACGAGGGTGGCGACGGTCGCGCCGTCGACCTGGATCTCGTAGTCGGCGGCGGAGTCGTTCAGCACGACCCCCACGCCGGTGCCCCGGACCCGGCCCTCGAAGTAGACGCCGGGCCAGCTGTACCGCACCGCGTTGCCATTGACCGTGACCCGGCCGGCGGTGTTCACCTGGGACAGCACATCGCCCGGCGGCGGGCCCGTCGGGCTGCTCGACGGTGACGCGCTGGCGGACGGTGACGTGCTCGGCGACATGCTCGGCGACGGCGAGGTCACGCCGCCGGTGCAGGTCGTGCCGTTGAGCGCGAAGCTCGCCGGAGCCGGGTTGCTGCCGGTCCACGACCCGTTGAATCCCAAGCTGGCGCTGCCGTTGGTCGGCAGGTTGCCGTTCCACGCCGCGTTGCGCGCCGTCACCGCCGATCCGCTCTGGGTGACCGTGCCGTTCCACGCCTGGGTCACTCGCTGGCCGGCGCCGAACGACCAGGTCAGCGTCCAACTCGTCAACGGATCACCGAGGTTCCGCAGGTCGACGCTCGCGCCGAACCCGCCGGTCCACTGCGAGGTGACGGTGTAGGTGACGGCGCAGCCGGCCGCTGCGGCGTGCGCGGCGACCGCGACCGCGGTGCCGGCCAGCACGGTCGACGCGGTCACCGCGACGAGCGCCCTGGTCCGGGATGAATAGATGGTCATGGCGTCTCCTCCGCAGCGGCCAGCCATCGAAGTATCGCAATACGTGATGCGAGTGGCAACACCCGAGACCACACCGCGGCTGGCCGGGGGCCAGGTCAGAAGTTGAACTGGTCGATGTTGGCGGAGTCGAAGACGGTCGGCGGGCCGAGCACGACCACACCGTCCGCGCCGATCGTGTACTCACCGAGCTTGCCGGCGGTGAACTTCTCCCCCTCCTTACCCGTGATCATCCCCGAGGCGAGCGCGGCACCGGCATAGGCGGCCAGGTAGCCCAGATCGGCCGGGTTCCACAGCGCGAAGTTCCGCACCGTGCCGTCCTTGACGAACTCGCGCATCTGGTTCGGTGTGCCCAGACCTGTCAACGCGACCTTTCCCTTGTACCGCGACCCGGACAGGTAACGCGCCGCCGCGGCCACGCCCACCGTCGTGGGCGAGATGATGCCCTTCAGATCCGGGTACGAGGACAGCAGGCCCTGCGTCTCCTGGAACGACTTCTGATCCTCGTCGTTGCCGTACGCCACGGTGACCAGCTCGATCCTGGCGTGCTCGGGTTTCTTCAACTCGGTGCGCATCAGCTCGATCCACGCGTTCTGGTTCGTCGCGTTCGCGGTCGCCGACAGGATCGCGATCTTCCCCGCGCCGCCGATCTGGTCGGAGATCAGCTTGATCTGGTTCTCCGCGATGCCCTGCGCGGTGACCTGGTTGACGAACAGGTCCCGGCACTGTGGATTGGTGTCGGAGTCGAACGTGACCACCTTCGCCCCACCCTGCCGGGCCTGGTTGACCGCGCCGCAGATCGCGTTCGGGTCGTTGGCGGACACCACGATGACGTCGGAGCCCTGCTGGGTCAGCGTGTTCAGATAGGACACCTGCGAGGATGCCGACGCCTCGGACGGGCCGACCTCCTTGTACTCGCCCTTGAACTCCTCGACCGCGGCCTTGCCACCGTTGTCGGAGACCGTGAAGTACGGGTTGTTCACCTGCTTGGGCAGGAACGCGACGCTCAACCCTTCCTTGATCTGTCCGGACGAGCCCGCGTCAGCGCCGCCGGACGGGGAATCCTCGTCACCGGCGCACGCGGCGGTGATCAGCAGTGCCGAGAGGGCGATGAGGGAGGCCCCCAGGCGTACCGGTCTGGTCTGTATGGCTCGCATGGCTGTGTCCTTTCTTGGTATTCCGGGCGACTTTCTCTTCGTGTTCTGGGCGTCTTGGTGTTCTGGGCGTCTTCGTGTTCTGGGCGTCTTGGTGTTTTGGGCGCTCGGTGGGGAAGCGGTCAGGCGCCTGAGACGGGCGCGATGGCGGGTCGTCGGCGACGGACGCGGGCGCGGATCATGCCGGCCGCGTTGGGGCCCACGACGGAGACGATCAGCAGGGCACCGGTGACCACGGTGAGCGTGTCCGCCGGCACGTCGGCGAGCTGCAGCGCGTTGCGCAACGTGATGAGCAGCAGCACGCCGGCCATGACGCCGACCAGGGTGCCCCGGCCACCGAAGATCGAGACGCCGCCCAGCAGCACCGCCGCGACCACGGACAGCTCGAGGCCGGCGCCGTTGTCCGCACGGGCCGAGGCATAGCGCATGGTCCAGAAGAATCCGGCCAGGGCGGCGATCGCGCCGGTGAGCACGAACAGCCAGAACTTGGTCTTCGCCACCGAGATGCCGGAGAACGTGGCCGCCTGGTCGTTGTTGCCCATCGCGAACAGCGCCCGCCCGATCGGGGTCGCGTGCAACACGATCCCGAACACCGCCGCGAGACCGGCGACCACGAGCGCGACCCACGGGACCGTGGTGCCGGGCAGGGCCTCGATCATGTTGCCGGTCCAGGAGAACGGGAAGTCCGCGACCGCCCGGTCGCCGAGCACCACATAGGAGAGTCCTCTGTAGAGGGCCAGGGTGCCGATCGTCACCGCCAGGGACGGCAACCCGAACCCGGTGACGAACAGGCCGTTGACCGCGCCGAGCACGACGCCGAGCAGCAGGATGATGGGCAGGATCAGCGGCAGCGGCACACCGGAGAGCCACAGTTGGCCCAGGACCGCGCTCGACAGTCCGAGCACGCTGGCGACCGACAGGTCGATCTCGCCGGTGACGATGATCAGCGTCATCGGCAGCGCGATCAACGCGATCGGGATGACGTCCAGCAGCAGGAAGCCCCAGAACCGCGCGGTCGCGACGCCTTCCACCGCGGCGGAGGAGAGCACCACCACGGTCGCCAGGACGACGATGACGAGTACGTCCCAGGTGCCCAGTCGCTTACGCACCACGGGCCCTCCTTCCCCTGAGCCGGTGGGCGATCCGGGCGGTGAGGGCGCGGTCCAACCCGATCGCGGCCAGGATCAGCGCGCCGACGACGGCTTGTTGCCAGAACGGGTCGATGCGTAGCACCGGCAGCGCGGACCCGATCGTGGACAGCAGCAGCGCTCCGAGAGCGGCGCCGTACACCGAGCCGCTGCCGCCGAAGATCGCCACTCCCCCGACCACGACCGCGGCGACGACGTTGAGCTCGATGCCGGTGCCCGCGGCGGCGTCCAGCGTCCCGAACCGGGCCGCGTACAGCACGCCGGCGAGGCCGGCGAGGCCGCCGGAGACGGCCATCGCGGTGAACACCCGCCAGCCCACCGGAATGCCGGACAAGCGGGCGGCGGCCGGGTCGGATCCGATCGCGTACATTTCCCGCCCGGACCGGTACGACCGAAGATAGAACCCCGCGATCACCAGCACGGCGATCGCGAACAACGCGAGCACCGGTACGCCGAGGAGGGTGGCCGTGCCCATCCGCTTGAACCCGGCGGGCATATCGGCGGCGTTGATCTGCTGCCCGGCCGCCCACGAGTAGTCGAGCCCGCGGAACACATACATCGTGCCCAACGTGACCACCAGCGCCGGCACCCGCGCCGAGGCGATCAGGGCACCGTTGACGATCCCGCACAGCAGGCCGAGGCCGGCACCGGCGAGCAGGGCCAGGATGATCGGCGCGTCCGGCATGGCCAGGAAGAGCTTGCCGGTGGCGAACGCGGACAGGCCCAGGATCGACCCGACGGACAGGTCGACGTTCCGGGTGATCACCACGATCGCCTGGCCGACCGCCAGGACCACCAGGATGGTGGCGCCGAGCATCAGATCCTTGCGGGACTGCGCGCTCAGGAACCGGGGGTTGTAGGCCGTCGTGGCCGCGATCAGGAGCACCAGTGCGAGTGCGATGCCGAGCTCGCGGACCACGAACAGCCGCCGGGCGCCACGCACGTCACCGCGCGCCCGGGTGGGCGGCGGCGCGGCCGCCGGGCGGGTCGTGGCCGTCATGCCGCACCACCGGTCTGTCCGGTGGCGGCGAGCATCACCGACTCCTCGTCCGCCCGGTCCCGGGCGATCTCCTCGACCAGGCGCCCTTCGTGCATGACGAGGACCCGGTCGGCCATGCCCAACACTTCGGGCAGCTCGCTGGAGACCATCAGGACGGCGACACCGTCGACGGCGAGCTGGGACATCAGCCGGTGCACCTCAGCCTTCGTCGCCACGTCGATGCCGCGGGTGGGCTCGTCGACGATCAACACCTTCGGGTCGGTGGAGAGCCACTTCGCGAGCACCACCTTCTGCTGGTTGCCGCCGGACAGTGTGGACACCGGGTCGGCCAGGTGCCCCGCCTTGACCCGCAACCGTCGCGTCCACGTGTCGGCGGCCTCCCGCTCGGCTCGCGGGCCGAGCAACCCGAACCGCGACAACCGCCAGCGTCGCGTCAACGTGGCGTTCCGCTCGATCGACAACGGCATGACCAGGCCCTGCTGGCGGCGGTCCTCCGGCACGAGGGCGACGCCCGCCGCCATCGCCGCGGCGGGCCGGCCGCGCGGCAGGCGGCGGCCGTCGACCCGGACCTCGCCGGAGTCGTACCGATCCACGCCGAAGACGGCCCGGACGACCTCGCTGCGGCCGGCACCGACGAGGCCGGCGAGCGCGACGATCTCGCCGGCCCGCAGGTCGAGACTCACACCGTCGAACACCCCGTGCCGGGTCAGGTCACGCACCCGCAGGACCACATCGCCGGCCCGGGCGTCCTGCTTCGGATAGAGCTGGGACACCTCCCGACCGACCATCCGCCGCACGACCTGGCCGACGGTCAGCTCGCCGGTCGGGTCGGTGGCGACCCAGCGGCCGTCCCGCATGACCGTGACCCGCTGGCACAGGGCGAAGACCTCGTCGAACCGGTGCGAGATGAACAGGATCGCGGCCCCCGCCTCGCGCAGGGAGCGGACCACGGCGAACAGCCGCTCCACCTCGACGCCGGACAGCGCCGCGGTGGGCTCGTCCATCACCAGCACCCGGGCGTCGAAGGAGAGGGCCTTGGCGATCTCGACCAGTTGCTGGTCCGCGATCGACAGCCCGCGGGCGGGACGGTCCGGATCCAGGTGCACGCCAAGCCGGTCGAACAGCTCGGACGTACGCCGGCGGATCGCGACCGCGTCGATCCGGCGCCAACCGCGCAGCGGCTGGCGGCCCATGAAGATGTTCTCCACGACCGACAGGTCCGGAAACAGCGTCGGCTCCTGGTAGATCACCGCGATGCCCGCCGCCCGAGCGTCGGCCGGGCCGCCGAGGACCAAGGGCTGACCGCCCAAGGTCAACTCGCCCCCGTCCGGGGCGTGCACACCGGCCAGGACCTTCACCAGCGTCGACTTGCCCGCCCCGTTCTCTCCCACCAGGGCGTGCACCTCACCGGCGCGCAACTCCAGCCGGCCGTCCACCAACGCGTGGACGGCGCCGAACGACTTACGCACCCCGGTCAGGGTCAGAACCTGCTCGGACACAGACGCCTCCAACCATGGAGGTGAAACGGTTCATAGCAGTACGTTGTAAAACGTTAAACACGGCTCGCCATCCCGGTCAAGGATTTCGCGCAGGTTACCGAATCGTTGTCGTTGCGCGCTGGTCGCGCCGTCTGCGGGCTTCTACGCCCCGAAGGCGATGCCGTGCCCCCTCGCACCTGACATCCTCTAGCGCTCAACGTTGTCCTGTGAAATTCTTGAACGATTCATGAGCGTGAGGAGGGCTGGGTGAGTAGGCCGGCGGTGAGCGTTCGCGATGTCGCCGTCCGCGCGGGCGTGTCGGTCGGCACCGTGTCGAACGTGCTCAACCACCCGAAGGTCGTCGCGCCCGCCACCCGTTCCCGCGTCCTGGCAGCGATCCACGAGCTGGGTTTCGTCCCGAACGACGCCGCCCGCCACCTCCGCCGCGGTCGCGGTCGCACGCTCGGCCTCGTGGTGCTGGACGTGGCCAACCCGTTCTTCACCGATGTCGCCAAGGGCGTCGAAGACGCCACGGGCAACGCGGGGATGCCGGTCATCTTCTGCAACAGCGACGGCGACCCCGTCAAGGAGAACGCCTACCTGGACCTGCTGGAGGAGCAACGCGTCCGAGGGATTCTCATCGCGCCCATCGACGAAGCCAGCGACCGGCTGCGGCGGTTACGCGAGCACGGGGTGTGCGTGGTCCTCCTCGATCGCAAGGCAGCCCAGGCCGATGCCTGCTCGGTCTCGGTGGACGACTACCTCGGCGGTCAGCTGGCGATCCGCCACCTGATCGAGGCCGGGCACCGCCGGATCGCCTTCGTCGGCGGATCCAGCCTGCGACAGGTACGGGAACGCCATGCCGGCGCACAACGGGCGCTCGCCGACGCCGGCCTGGACGCGCGCCTGCACCGCATCGACACACCCGCCCTCACCGCGGCCGCCGGTCGTGACGCCGCCGCCCGGATCCTCGGCATCCCCCGTCAATCACGCGCGACCGCGATCTTCTGTGCCAACGACCTGCTCGCCCTCGGCGTGCTGCAGGGCCTGACCCGTCAACGCGTTCGAGTCCCCGAGGACATCGCCATCGTGGGCTACGACGACATCGACTTCGCCGCCGCCGCGGCCGTCCCGCTGACCTCCGTACGCCAGCCGCGGGAAAGGCTGGGCCGGACCGCCGCGACCCTGCTGCTGGAGGAAGCCAACGATCCCGCGACACACAGCCACCGGCAGGTCGTCTTCGAGCCCGAACTGGTGGTGCGCGAGTCCAGCCGCCACGCCTGACCGTGATCACGGTCAGATGAACTTCGGCGGCAGCGACGCGACGAAATCGCCGGCCCGCCGGAGCCAGTCGTCGAGCACCGCGTCGTCGAGAGTGGTTCCGTCGGCCACGACCCAGCCGTTGATCGCGCGACCGGCGGAGTCGAACTGGCGGACGCCGGGACGGCTCAGCGCCTCCGCCGCGGCATCGGGCCCCACCCGTACGATCAGGTCGTCGCCCCGCACCCCGACGGTCATGTTTCCGTAGGTGAGGAACGCGAGGCCACCGAACATCCGCTTCTCCGTGACACCCTCGTCGCTACGCAACCGCTCCCGGACGCGCTCGGCCAGCGCCTCGTCATACGCCATCCCCCGACGCTACCCCCACCATGATCAAGGCGTCCGTACCTCAGATGATGTTGCCGGAGTCCAGGAAGCGGGCGGCGAGGTCGGTGTCGCCGGTGGTCGTCGTCGATCCACCAGGTTCCGCCGTCGGGGCCGGAGGCTGGGCCGTGACCGGCTTCAGTCGGGTCGGCTTCAGCTGGGGCGGCGGATGGCCTGTACGGCCGTGTCGTAGAGGTCGAAGAGGTCGACCTTGCCGCCCAGGCGCACCCATTCCTCGTTCGCGGCCTGGAGGCACGGGATCGCCGCGGCGACGATCGCGCGCGCCTGCAGGGCGCGGCGGTCGGAGTCGGGCCGTCGCGGTTCGATCAGTGGCGCGAACAGGTCTTGCCAGCGAGCCTGTTTCTCGGCGTGCCCGGCGCGCAGGGACTCGTTGCCGAACAGGAGCGTGATCATCTCGAGACGGCGCTCAGGGGTGGTGTCGATCTCCTCGAGCTTTCCTTCTGCCGGGCCGGCTTATCCTGATCGCGGCCGTCATCCGGCTTCCATGATCGGCCGGAGGAGGCATCTTCAGCGACGCCAGAACTGGCGTGGGGAGAACCCTTCACGTCGCAGCCAGTGCTCGGTATAGACAATCCGCTCCGCCTCAACGACCACGAGTGTGTCCTCGGGCGGCTCGGACAACGGTCGCCCCCGCTCGGCGTGCTCGTTCTCCCATCGGAACGCCGTCCAGTAGTGCGCGCGGTCCGGATGCTCCGGGCCAAGCACCCTGGCAGTTCCGAACAGTTGAGCCCCGCGGCTGCTGGCCAGCCCAACCAGCGGCGCGAAGATGCCGATGGACACGCGCGGATCCGTAGCGAGGTTCCGCATCTTCGGCGAACGCGGCGCGGCGGTGAAAAGCACCGCGAAGCCGAGCGGGTAGTACCGCACCGGGGTGGCCAGCGGTCCGTCCGGACCCGTGGTCGCGAGCACGCACATGTTCTGCGACGACAACAGGTTGAGGATGCGCTCTTCAAGCCGTTCACGATCGAGCCGCTTCGCCGGCGTGGGCCCGGTCAGCCACGGATTCGTCAACGGCATGCATCGTCCTCGATCATGGCGAGCACCCTACCCACATCACCGGCCCGCCAGCGACCAAGGTCGGCGGGACACGCCCGACGGCGTCGCGTTGACAATGACTGACCGGTCAGTCAGCGGGCATCGGCAAGGGCAGCGTCTACCTCTACTTCGACAGCCGCGACGCCCTGCAGGCGGGCGTGTTCGAAAGCTACCGGGCCCGCTCGGACGCGGTGCTGGCGACCGTGGGAGGAGGGCCGGCGCTGGAACGTCTGGCGCGCCTGGTGGGTGGGGTGCTCGACATGCTCGCCGCGCACCGCGATCAGGCCCGCGTCTTGCTGGAGGTGTGGACGTCGGCGCCATCGCTGGACGTGGCCGCGGTCTACCGCCAGTACCGGGAGGCGATCTCGGAGTTGCTGCGCCAGGCGCGGGCTGAGGGCGAGTTGCGGCCCGACGTCAGCGAACACCACGCCATGCTGATCGTCGCCGCGATCGAGGGGCTGCCTGCTGCAGTGGCTGGCCGACGACCGGGTGCCCGTCACCGATCTAGCGGCACCGATCATCGAGCTGACCGTTGAAGGGATCCGCGCGTGAATCTCGTCGACCGTGCCATCGCCCCCGGCGCGACCCGACAGGAAGTCCTGGCCGGGTTCGGTGCCGTCCTCACCGGCGCCGGGCTCGCCCTATCGCTCGCGCTGGACGCGCACCTGCCCGCGCTGTCCCTGGCCGTCGTGGCGGTGGTGCCGCCCGGCATCACCTGACCTTCGTCGCCCTGCGCATCCAGCCTTACCTGCTGGCCTGGACGGTGCCCGGGTCACCTGGACGGCCGCCGCCGCGATCCACGGTTCAGCCCTGGCAGGGGCCGTACTGGTGACCGTCTCTCCAGCACCAATGCGGCGGCCGGTCGCCGTCACCGTCACCGCCGTCGCCCTGACGTCGACCCCACACCTCCACGTCGGGCTGCGATACCGACCGCCACACCGCCTGACCCCCCGGCGAACCTTTCGGTATTCCATCGTCGTGGTGCAGACCAGGTGGTGTGAGCGGGATCAGACCTCACCGGTGTCGTCGGTCCGGAAGCGCGCGATTTCGGCGCGGGCGGAGGTGTAGTCCATGCCAAGGGCAGTCAGTCTCCTCACCGCGGGGCTGTCACTTAACATGAGCAGCCCGAGCAGGAGGTGCTCGGTGCCGATCCGGTCGTTAGCGAGCTGCTGGGCCTGCCTCGCCGCCTGTGTCATCGCCTCCTCGACCGTCGCGGTGAACCGCATATGCGTTGGCGACGGCTTGTCTCCCGGAGTAAGCGCCTCGGTGATCGCACCCTCGGCCCTGGCGCGGGAACCGACAAGGGTGGCGATGGCCCGCGCGGCCCGCCCATTGGGCACGGCTAGCAGGGCGAGCAGCACATGCTCCGGACCGATGACGTCGCTGCGCAGGACGCTGGCCCGTTGCCGGGCCAGGTCGACGACCCGCTTCGCACGGTCATCGAAGTGGACGAACGGGGATTGCTCGTGGATGGACACCCGTGCCCTCCAACCAGTTCAGGTCGCATGCATGCCGCAACTATGCCGTAAGGCATCGCCATCGACTAGCATCCATCGAGGTCGGGGCGGCACCCGAGGGCGCAAGCTCACGCCCGGGTGGTAGGCGCTGCTGGTCCTGGCCCATCTGCGCTACGGCGACACCTGCGCTCGCCTGCCTGCGGGGTTCGGGGTGGGCCTGGCCACCGCGTTCCGGTACATACGGGAGGCGGTCGACCTGCTCGCCGACCGCGCACCCAGCCTGACCGCGGCGCTGTGGCGGCTGACCGGCAACGGCCACCGGTCGGGCATCCTGGACGGCACCGTGGTGCGCATCGACCGGCTCGACGGAGACCTGAACCGGCTGTACTACAGCGGCAACCACCACCACGATGGCATCAACCTGCAAGGGCTCGTCGACCCGCGCTGCGGAGACCCGGTGTGGATCTCAGACGGGCTGCCCGGCGATGGAGCCGACCACGGCTCGGTACCAGTCGATCTCGCTGATCGTTCAGCCGGTGTGGGAACTGCTGCTGCAGCCGTTCCCACAGCCCGGAGCGGGTCCATTCGGTGAACCGGCGGTGCGTGGTGGCCCGGCTGACACCGAATAGTGCCGCGGGAGCTTGCGCCAGGAGCAGCCGGCCTGGATTAGGTACGCCCTGCGGTCGGGCGGCTGGGCGGCCTGCCAGAAGTCGTCTGGTGCGCAGGTACGGATCATGTCGTCGCTCACGAAACGAAGATCGTGCCGGAGCTATCCCACCGTCCATCTGGGACAGCGGTTTAGTTGTCGGAGTAGGTGGGTGGTTGGGTGGTGATGTGTTGGCCGAGTGGGGTTTTCCAGGCCAGGATGCCGTCGTCGAGTTGGATCAGATCGGTGCCGGGGAGATGCTTGAAGCGATGATCCCGGCTGCACAAATTGGCGAGGTTGGCGCGGCTGGTGTTGCGGGTTTTGGCCCAGTCGGCGGTGTGGTCGATTTCGCAGCGGTGTGCGGGCATGCGGCAGCCGGGTGCTCTGCAGGTGCGGTCGCGGGCGTTGATGTAGGCGGCGTCGTGGGCGGTGGGTCGGCGGCGGGTGATCCCGTGACTCATCAGCAGTCCGGTTTCGTCGTATACCGAGTAGCGCCAGGTCAGATCGGGGTTCTCGGCGACGGTGTGGCGGGCGATGTCGGCGATGACGGGGCCGAACCCGGCGAGTTCGCCGGGATGGTTGGTCAGTCCGATGAGGGTGGTGAGGGAGATTTGTAGGTCGATGACGCCGCGGCGGGGTCCGGGCAGCGTCCCGGCCGGCACCGGCGGCGGGGTTGGACCTGCTGGTGGCGTTGCCTGTGGTTGGGGTGGCCGTGGTGGGGTGGGCTCGGGTGTTCGGGTATCGCTGTGGGTGTCGGTGGTGGTTGGCGACGGGCCTGGGTGTTCGGGTTCGTTGTCGGGTGGTTGGTGGGGTGGTGGTGTGGTTGTTGGTGGTCGGGTGGTGGGTAGGTGGTCGAAGCCGGCGGCCCAGAGGGTGGTGAGGTCGGCGTGGTCGGGGTCGACACTGTCGTCACCTTCGCCGTGGTGGTCGGGTGGTTCCTCTAGTGCGGTCCAGTCGATGTTTCCGGTGGTGGGTGCGTCGTGCGGGCGGCTGAACCCGGCTCGGAACCCGTCGGCTGGCTTGGCATCGGCCGCACCGGTGTCGGTGGGGCTGCTGGGGTCGGCGGCGGGTGTGCTGTTGTCCCGCGTGG
>JBBEWH010000262.1:0-25500 GCA_037414955.1 Actinomycetes bacterium KLBMP 9797 | reverse complement strand
TCAAGTCGTTAGAACTACTGGAAGGACGCCTTGATCATGGTGAATGTGTTCAATGTATCTATGAGACGTCAGTTCGGCGCAGCCGTCGCCATGATCGTCGCGATCGTCCTAGCGCCGCCCGCGCCCGCCACCGCCGCGCCCGCCACGAATCCGGTCATCGCCTGGGACCTCAACGCCCAGGAGGCGATCTGGGACGTGGGCCGGCAGCTGCCGTGGGTTCAGGGCCGGAGCTTCGCCATGGTCAGCGGGGCGGTGTACGACGCGGTGAACGCGATCGCCGGCCGGCCCTACCAGCCGTACCTGGTCGCGCCGCGCGCCACCGGGCAGGAGTCGACGGACGCGGCCGTCGCGACGGCGGCGCACCGGGTACTCCTCGCGCTGCTCCCGGCGCAGCGGGAGCGGCTGGTGGCGGAGTACGCGGCGGCGCTCGCCGAGATTCCGGACGGCGCCGCCAAGCAGGGTGGGATCGCCATCGGTGACCAGACCGCGGCCGCGATGATCGCCTCCCGCGCGAACGACGGGTCCTTCGGCGACCAGCGGTGGGTGCACGGCACGGAGCCCGGGCAGTGGCGACCGACGCCGCCCGCGTTCGCCTCCGAGGCCGCGTGGGTGGGCTTCGTACGGCCGTTCGTCGTCCCGAGCGCCGCGATGTTCCGCACCGACGGCCCGCCCGCTCTCACCAGCGCCCGGTACGCCCGCGAGGTCAACGAGGTCCAGCGGCTCGGTGGGGTGGACAGCACAGCGCGCACGCCCGACCAGACCGAGGCGGCCATCTGGTGGCACGACCGGAACGTGACCGAGTGGCAGATCAAGCGGCAGCTCGCCCAGACGCAGCGGCTGAGCGTGCTGCGGACCGCCCGGATGTTCGCGCTGGTGGACCTCAGCGTGGCGGACGCCGCGATCGCCTGCAGCGACGACAAGCGGGCGTGGAGCTTCTGGCGCCCGGTCACCGCGGTCCAGCTCGCCGACACCGACGGCAACCCGGGGACCACGGCGGACCCGACCTGGATGCCGTTGCTCGTGACACCGCCGTTCCCGGATCACCCCTCCGGCCACGCCTGCGCGACCGCGGCGCGGATGGCGACGCTGCGGACGTTCTTGGGCCGGGACCGCGTCGCGTTCAGCGCGTACAGTGTGGACGCTGACGCCACGCGGCACTTCAGCGGCTTCGCGCAGGCGATCGACGAGTTGCTGCGGGCCCGGGTCTGGGGCGGCATCCACTTCACCAGCGCCAGCGTGCAGGGCGGCGAGCTCGGCGAGGAAGTCAGCCGCTACGTCACGACCCGCTTGCGCTAGGCAAGATCAAGGCGTCCCTTAGGTAGCTAGAGCTACTTGAGGGACGCCTTGATCATGGGAAAGGGTGCTGGCGCGGACGGTCAGGCGGGGGTCGAGCAGCGTGCCCGCCGGCGCCGGCTGGCCCTCCAGCTTGCGCATGAGCAACGTGACCGCCTGCCGGCCCACGTCTTCGGCCGGGATGAGCACGGACGTCAGCGCCGGGCTGGCGCGCTCGGCGACCTCGTCGGGGCAGATGGCCACGACCGAGATGTCGTGCGGCACCTGGCGGCCGAGCGTCGGCAGGATGGCGAGCACGTGCCCGACCGCCGCCTCGTTGTGCACCACGAGGCCGGTGAGCTGGGGATGCCGCTCCAGCAGGCCGGTCAGCTCCTGGCGGACCCCGTCGTAGCTCTCGTCGCACGGCTGCGCGACCGCCGCGACGCCGAGCCGCTCGGCGGTCTCGGTGAAGCCGGCCCGGGTGCGGTGCGCGAAGCCGGTGTCCCGCTCGTACACCACGGCGGGCGCGCCGAGCAGCGCGATGTCGCGGTGCCCGAGGGCCGCCAGGTGCTCGACGCAGATGGCGCCGGCCCGGTAGAAGTCGAGGTCGACGCAGGTCAGGTGCTCCGCGTCGGCGGGGAAGCCGATGAGCACGCTGGGCCGTTCCAGATCGCGCAGCAGCGGCACGCGCGGGTCGTGCATCTCGATGTCCATGAGCACGATGCCGTCGACCATCGCGCTGGCGGCGATGCGGCGCAGCCCGTCCGGCCCCTCGTCGGCGGTGACCAGCAGCACGTCGTGGTCGAACTGCCGCGCGGTGGTGACGACGGCGGTGGCGAACTGCATGAGCACCGGCAGGTGCATGCCGGACCGCAGCGGCAGCACCAGCGCGATCGCGTTGGCGCGCCGGCTGGCGAGGGCGCGCGCCCCGGCGTTGGGGTGGTAGCCCAGGGTGCGGATGCTGGCCATGACCCGCTGGCGGGTGGTCGCCGAGATGGCGCGCTTACCGCTCAGCACATAGGACACGGTGCTCACCGCGACGCCCGCGTGCCGGGCCACGTCGGTGATCGTGACCATGTCGGCCCGCTTGGCCCCGCCGTCAGCCACCAGAGTCCCCACTCTCGAAGGT
Organism: Actinomycetes bacterium KLBMP 9797; assembly: GCA_037414955.1. Classification (GTDB taxonomy): domain Bacteria; phylum Actinomycetota; class Actinomycetes; order Mycobacteriales; family Micromonosporaceae; genus Phytohabitans. Next base: position 23,099 of record JBBEWH010000262.1, on the reverse strand, counting down.
CAGATAGCTCACGGTAGCGCCTGGCGCCTCGAAGGTCAGGTAGAGGTCGCGTACGCCGGTCGCGCCGGTGACCGGCGCCCGCACCTCACTCCAGTCGTGGCGGCCGGTGGCCGAGGGCACGGTGACGGTGGCGGCGACCGGGCCGGTGAGCGGGTCGTCGAGGCGAAGCGTCACCCGGGCGCCGGCGGCCTCCCGGCCGCGGCTGGTGACCCGGGCCGCCACGCTGCGCGCGCCGGCGCCGAAGTCGACCTGGTGGAACCCGACCCAGCCGCCCGGTTCGGCCGCGCCGATCGCGTCCAGATCCTCGGGTACGTCGTCGAGCGGCGTCACGTCGGCGTACCCGTCGTTGTCGATCGCGCGCAGTGGACGGTCGAGCACCGGGCGCGGCAGGACCTCGGCGCCGTGCACGGCGAGCGTGGCGGTGCCCGTGATGTCCAGGCTGGACCGTCCGATCTGGATGGTGTGGCGGGCGGTCTCGACCACCGGCGCGCCCCGCGTCACGTCCCAGTACGCGAGGTCGGCCGCGCGCAGCGCGAACGTGACCGTGGTGCGCTCGCCCGGCGCCAGCGTGATCCGGCGGAACCCGCGCAGCTGCCGCAGCGGCTGCTTGAACCGGGACCGCCGCTGCCGGGTGTAGAGCTGCACCACCTCGTCGCCGGTGCGGGTGCCGGTGTTGGTGACGTCGACGCTCACGTCCACGGTGCCGCCGGCGTCGATCTCGTCCGTGGACAGTCGCGGTTCGCCGTAGGAGAACGTGGTGTAGCTCAACCCGTGCCCGAACGGATAGAGCGGCGTGCCGCGATAGTAGAGGTAGGTGGCGTCGCTCGCGACGATGTCGTAGTCGAGCAGGTCGGGCAGCTCGGCCGCGCTCCGGTACCAGGTCTGCGTCAGCCGGCCGCCGGGGTCGGCGTCGCCGAGCAGCACGGCGGCGAGCGCGTGGCCGTACTCCTGGCCACCGTGCGACGACCACAGCACGGCCGGGAGGTGCTCGTCGGCCCACGCCACCGCGTACGGGTAGCTGCTGCTGATCACCAGCACCGTCCGCGGGTTGGCCGCGTGCACGGCCTTGACGAGCGCCTCCTGCGCGGCCGGCAGCACGAGGTCGGCGCGGTCCTCGGTCTCCCGGCCGTTGACCATCGGGTGGTTGCCCACCACCACGACCGCGATGTCCGCGCCGGCCGCGAGCGCCGCCGCGTCGTGGGCGCCGTCCGCGACCAGCTCCACAGTGAACACCGTGCCGGCGTCCACCTCGTCGGCGTCGGCCCGCAGCACGCCGTCGGCGTCGACGCGCACGTACCTGCCGCTGAACACCTGGCGCAGCACCACCACGCCGGGCCCGCGCTCGACGAAACGGAAGGTCTCGTGCACCTCCCAGCCGCCCGGCTGCGCGCGGTCGTTGACCAGGATGCCGGCGTCGTCGACGCCGACGTGCATGCCGTTGGCCGCCGCGCGCAGCGCCACCACGCCCTCGCCCCAGTCGAACACGTCGAACCAGATCTCCGGCCCGGGCGCGGTGTCCGCGGCGCGCAGCGGGCCGCCGACCGGCCGGTCGACCGCCGACACGTACCCGCCGGGCGCGCGGAGCGCGACCCGGTCGACGCCTTCGTGAAAGGCCGCGTCGAGCCGCTGGGCCAGCCCGGAGTACGCCGTGACCGCGTACGGCAGGGTGCCGCTGTACCAGTCCTCGTACACGGTGTCGGCGAGCGGCCCGATGACCGCGACCTTCCCGGTGGTGGCCGGCAACGGCAGCAGCCCGTCGTTCTTGAGCAGCACCGTGGACTGCCGCGCGGCCTCGCGGGCCAGCTCCTGATGCGCGGCACAGTTGATGACCTCGGCGGTGATGCCGCTGTACGGGTTGGCCTCCGCCGGGTCGAACTCGCCGAGCCGGAACCGGGTGATCAGCACCCGCCGCACCGCGCGGTCCACATCGGACTCGTCGAGCAGGCCGCGGTCGAGCGCCTCGGTCACCCGGTCGATGGTGGGGCCGGAGTCGTTGTCGTCCTCGGTGAAGCTGTCGATGCCGGCGCGCAGCGCGGCGGCGTACCCGGCGGGGTGGTCGGCGTGGTAAGCCTGCGCGCCCGCGATGTTCGACGCGGCGGCGGCGTCGGTGACGACGAGCAGTTCGTCGTCCGTCCAGCGGCGCAGCTCCGCGTTGATGAGCGGGCTGAGGTGGGCCGGCCGGCCGTTCACGAGGTTGTACGACGCCATCACGGCGACCGCCGCGCCCGCCTCGATGGGCGCGCGGAAGGCCGGCAGCTCGTACTCGTGCAGCACCCGCGGCGGCAGGTTGCTGGAGGTGGTGCACCGGTCGGTCTCGTTGTTGTACCCGAGGAAGTGCTTGAGCGTCGGGGCGGTCCGCAGGTACCGGGGGTGATCGCCGCGCAGTCCCGAGGCGTACGCGGTGCCCATCACCCCGGTCAGCCACGGGTCCTCGGCGTACCCCTCCTCGTTGCGGCCCCAGCGGGGGTCGCGCAGCGGGTTGACCACGGGCGCCCACACGTTGAGGCTGATCCGTTCCGGATCCTTGTGGTGGAAGCCGCGGACCTCGTCGCCGGCGGCGGCGCCGACCTGGCGGACGAGGTCGGGGTTCCAGGTGCTGGCGAGCCCGACGGCCTGCGGGAAGACGGTGGCCGGGCCGACCCACGCGAGGCCGTGCAGGGCCTCGGTGCCGGTGCGGAACGGGCCGACGCCCAGGCGCGGGACGGGCGCCTGCCACTGGTGCAGGAGGGCGATCTTCTCGGCGCGGCTGAGCCGGCTCATCAGGTCGGCCACCCGGGCGGGGAGGGGCTGTTCGGGGTCGCGGAAGACCGTGCGCTCCCGTGGTTCAGTCATTGCCGATCACCTATCTTCGTCTGCCCGGGCCCGCCATACGAAGCGCTTCGACGAAGCGCCGGTGGGGGAGGTGCCGGCTCTCTCGAAGCGCTTCGACAAACCATCGAAGAAAACTCCGCCGTGGCACGAGTTTCCGCCGTGTTACGCCGGAGCCCCTTGAGACTGGCACCACACAACGGCTCAGGTCAATAGCCGGCAGTCCGGATGTCCGTCTTGCCCGAGCCTGCCCGCAAGGAAGGGCCCCTTCCTATGCAAAAAGCGATAGGAAGGGGCCCTTCCTTGCGAGCGTTACGGGGCGGGTGGGAGGTGGCCGGCGTCGACCGCGTTCAGGGCGCGGGCGGCGCCGCCCACGGCGGCCGTGCCCGCCTCGAGCGTCGACGCGACGATCCGGCACCCGCCCGCGTCCGGGGCGACCGCACGGGCGGCCAACTCGGCCTCCGCCGCCGGCACCAGCCAGCGCGCCAGCGCGGCGAGGGTGCCGCCGAGCACGACCACGTCCGGGTTGATCAGGTTCGCCAGGATCGCGACACCCTGGCCGAGGTGCCGCCCGACCGCCGCCAGCTCCGCGACCGTGGCGGGGTCACCGCGCCGGGCGCGCCGGAGCACCTCGTCGACCTCGGGCGCGAAGTCGACGATCGGGCCGTCGGCCGCGGCGTCCGGGAGGACCCGGCGGACGATCGCGGGGATGCCGGCGAGCGCCTCCAGGCAGCCGGTGCGGCCGCACGGGCATACCGGCCCCGCCGGGTCCACCTGGACGTGCCCGATCTCGCCGCCGAAGCCGCGGCCGCCGCGCAGCAGCCGGCCGTCGACGACCACGCCGGCGCCGAGGCCGACGTCGCCGCTCAGGTACACGAGGTTGGCCGTGCCGGGGTGCGCGCCGTACCGCAACTCGGCCATCGCGGCGAGGTTGGCGTCGTTGTCGACGGCCACGTCGTATTTCGGGTCGCGGAGCGCGCGCACCAGGTCGGCGCGCAGGTCCACGTCGCGCCAGCCGAGGTTGGGTGCCAGGCGCACCGCGCCGTCGGAGTCGACCAGGCCGGGCACCCCGACGGTCACGCCGAGCACCTGCCGGCCCTGGGCGCCGACCCGGCTGGCCGCGCGGGCGGCGAGCGCCGCGATCGCGCTCACCGCCTTGCCGGGCGTGATGGACAGCGTCGGGAACGTCCGGCGCCAGGACAGCAGGTGCTCGCCGGCCAGGTCGACGGCCACGGCCGTGAGCTGGTCGGCGCCCACCGCGAGCCCGATCGCCGCGTACGGCTGGCCGTCGAGGACGAGCATCGTGGCGGGCCGGCCGATGCGGTGCTCGGCGAGGCCGGTCTCCCGCAGCAGCCGCCGCTCGATGAGGTCGGCGACCAGGCTGGAGACGGTCGCCTTGTTGAGCCCGGTGGCGGCCGCGATGTCCGCCCGCGAGCAGGGCGCGTGGTGGCGGACATGCCGCAGCACGACGGCGAGGTTGGTCGCTCGCACGTCGGCGAAGTCGGCGGGCTGTGGCCCAGTCTGCATCGTGATCAAGTCAGCCCCGTTCCCGGCGAGACGTGGTGCGAGTCGTATTGATGATGGCCCAGGTCCGGCCCCTTGTGGCGGCGGTCACCCTTGGTCTAGTTTGTTTAGTCGGCAGACGAACTAACTCTACAGTCTTATCACTTTTTGGCAACGGAAGGGAGTGCGCCGTGACATCACCCCTCGCGGGCGCGGCCACGAACCGCAGAAAATTTCTCGGGATCGCCGGCCTCGGCGCGGCCGCCGTCGCCGGTAGCGGCCTGCTCAGCGCGTGTGGCGAGGAGGCCGGCAGCACCGGCACCGCCACCCAGACCGACAAGCTCGCCGGCGTCATCCCGGCCAAGGGCGAGATGCCATCCGGCCTCGCGGCGGCGGACCTGCCGGGCGTGAAGCCCATGCCGGACGCGTACAGCACGTTCCCCACCAATCTGATCGACGTGATCACCGAGAAGCCCGGCACCAGCGGCAAGGAGATCACGGCCATGACCCCGGCGTGGGGTCCGGCCCCGCCCGGCCTGGCCAACAACTCGTACCTCCAGGCGATCAACGCCGAACTCGGCACGCCGATCAACTTCAGCATCCAGGACGGCACCACCTACGCGGACAAGCTGAACGCCATGCTCGGCGCGCGCGACGTGCCCGAGCTGCTCTGCGTGCCCCAGTGGGAGGTGGAGAAGCTGCCGCGCTTCTCCGACGCCGCCAAGGCGCTCTTCGAGGATCTCACCGACTACCTGGCCGGCGACAAGGTCAAGGCGTACCCGATGCTGGCCACCTTCCCGACGGAGGCCTGGCGCACGTCGGTGTGGAACCAGCGCCTGATGGCGATCCCGAACGCGACCGATGGGCCGTTCGCCTACGCGCTGTTCGCGCGCAAGGACCTCCTCGACGCCAAGAGCCTGGCCTACCCCAAGAGCATCGACGAGCTCTACGAGCTCGGCAAGCAGGTTACCGACACCAAGGCCGGCGTCTGGGCGTTCAGCGACATCTTCGCCACGATCCAGATGTACCACCGCGCGCCGGGGACGAAGACGGGCTGGCGGCTGAAGTCCGACGGCACCCCGGAGCACAAGTACGAGACGGCCGAGTTCAAGGCGGCCCTGGAGTTCACCGCCAAGATCTACAAGGATGGCCTGGTGCACCCGGACCTGGTGGCCAGCCGGGGTGCCGACGCGAAGAACCTGATGGAGAGCGGCAAGATCCTCTTCATGCAGGACGGCATCGGCGCCTGGCAGGGCATGCAGGCCGAGCAGCAGAAGATCAAGAAGGACTTCAACATCCAGGCGGTGCCGGTCTTCGCCGGTGTCGGCGGCGACCCGGTGATCTGGGGCGACTGGGAGCCCATCTCCTGGACGTTCATCAAGAAGGGCGTCGGCAAGGAGCGGGTCGAGGAGCTGCTGCGGATCGTCAACTGGTGCTCCGCGCCGTTCGGCACCAAGGAGTGGCTGCTGCGCGAGTACGGCGTGGAGGGCAAGCACTTCACCAACCCGACCGCTCCCGCCAAGACCGACCTGGGCTTCAAGGAGATCGGGAACCAGTACTTCTTCGTCAGCGGGCGCAACCCGGTCATCACGCCGTTCCCCGAGACGCCGAACTTCGTCAAGGACCTGGTCGCCTACAACAACGCGACGATCAAGTACCTGGAGAAGGACCCGTGGGACGGCCTCAAGATCGAGTTCCCGGCGACGTACCTCGCCCAGAACGTGCCGTTCCAGGACAAGGTCACCGACATCGTGCGCGGCCGGCGCGCGCTGTCGGAGTTCGACGCGGTCGTCAACGAGTGGCGCACCGGCGGTGGCGGGAACGAGGCGCGTGACCTCATGGCCAAGGCACTGTCCGACGCCGGCAAATGAGCACATCCGAACAGACTGTCGCGGTCGGGTCCGGCGAGCCGCCGGCCCGGCCCGCGGCGGGCCAGGCCACGGCCCACCGTCGCGGGCGGCGTTGGGGGCGGCGTTGGGGGCGGCGTCGGGCGCGGATGCCGCTGCGCGCCCGGCTGCGCCGGGACTGGCCGCTCGTCCTGATGACCGTGCCGGCGGCGCTGCTCCTGCTGGTCTTCCACTACCTGCCCACGCTGGGCAACGTGGTCGCCTTCCTCGACTACAACCAGTACGCCGGCGACAGCGCGCTGGAGGCCATCTTCTTCAGCAACTGGATCGGCTTTGGCAACTTCGAGCTGCTGTTCGAGGACCCGGCGTTCTGGCACGCGCTGCAGAACACCCTGACGATCACCGCCTTCCAGCTGGTGTTCTTCTTCCCGCTGCCGATCGCGCTCGCGATCTTCGTCAACAGCGTGCTGTCCAGCAAGGTGCGCTCGTTCATCCAGACCGTGGTATACCTGCCGCACTTCTTCAGCTGGGTGCTGGTGGTCACGTTCTTCGTGCAGATGCTCGGCGGCGCCGGCCTCCTCTCCCAGGAGTTGCGCGGGGCCGGCATCACCCCGCCGAACATCATGACCAACCCGGACACGTTCATCGTGCTGGTGACGGCCGAGGCGGTCTGGAAGGACGTCGGCTGGGGGATGATCGTCTTCCTGGCCGCGCTGTCCACGATCGACCCCAACCTGTACGAGCAGTCCGCGGTCGACGGCGCGGGCCGCTGGCGCCGGTTGTGGCACATCACGCTGCCCGGCCTGCGCCCGGTGATCGTGCTGCTGCTGATCCTGCGGCTCGGTGACGCGCTCTCCGTGGGCTTCGAGCAGTTCATCCTGCAACGCGACGCGGTGGGCCGGGGCGCGGCCGAGGTGCTCGACACCTTCGTCTACTACCAGTCCATCGCCACCGGCAACTTCGGCTTCGGCGCCGCCGCCGGCCTCTTCAAGGCCGCGGTCGGGCTGGTGTTGATCCTGGCCGCCAACAAGATCGCCCACATGATCGGCGAGCGGGGGTTGATTTCACGCTCATGACTACCACTGTCACGCGTCGCCCACCGTGGGAGGAGAAACCGACCCCGGTCGGCGTATTCCTCAAGGGCGTCGCCCTCACCCTCGTGGTGCTGGCCGTACTGATTCCGATGTGGTCGGTGCTGGTGACCAGCCTCGCCTCCCGGGAGACCATCGCCGAGGCCGGCGGCAGCATGGTGTTCCTGCCCAAGGAGATCGACTTCACGGCATACCGGACGATCTTCTCCGGCGGCATCGTCACCCGGGCGCTGTGGATCAGCACACTCGTGACGGTCAGCGGCACGGCGGTCAGCCTGTCCCTGACCGTGCTGGCCGCGTACGGGCTGTCCCGCGCCAACTCGTTCGGGCACCGGTCGATCCTGTTCTACTTCCTGCTGACGTTCCTCATCTATCCCGGGCTGGTGCCCAGCTACCTGGTGGTGACCGGCGTCGGCTTGAAGGACAGCCTGTGGTCGCTGATCCTGCCCAGCGCGATCAGCGTGTTCAACCTGGTGGTGATCCGCGGGTTCTTCCAGGCCATCCCGGCGGACCTGCTGGACAGCGCGCGCATCGACGGGGCCGGCGAGTTTCGCATCCTGCTCCGGATCGTGCTGCCGCTGTCCAAGGCGGTGGTCGCGGTGGTCGGGCTGTTCTACGCCGTCGGGTACTGGAACGCGTGGTTCAACGCGCTGCTCTACATCGACAACAGCGACAAGTTTCCGCTCCAGATCATCCTGCGCAGCATGATCCTGCTGGGCCAGTCGCCGCAGTTCTCCGGCGCCACGACCGGCTCCCTGCCACCCACGGAGTCCATCAAGATGGCCGTGGTGGTCCTGACGATCGCACCCATCCTCGTGGTCTACCCGTTCATCCAGCGCCACTTCATCAAGGGCGTCATCCTCGGCGCCATCAAAGGCTGACTGCAAGGAAGGGCCCCTTCCTATCGCTTTATGCATAGGAAGGGGCCCTTCCAAACATCAGGGGTTAGACGCCGGCCACTGTGGTGATCCAGGAGCGGCTGGCGGCTACGCTGCCGTAGTTCTGGTACGTTGAGCCGTTGCCGGTCGAGCAGACGCCGACCTGCTGGCCGTTGTAGAACTGCGGGCCGCCCGAGTCGCCGCGCCACGCGACGCCGTCGCCGCGGGTGCTACGGATCGCCGGGCCGCCGGCCGCGTCGGTCGCGCCGGTGCTCGACACGTTCACGGTGGCCGTCTTCAGCTGGCTGGACGCGGGGCAGTTGCTGCACGTGCGGCCCCAGCCGTAAATCTGGTTGACCGAGCCGACCGGCGGGTTGCTGTTGGCCAGCGTGACGTAGGTGGTGCTGACCGCGCTGTTCAGGAAGAGCAACGCCAGGTCGTACCGGGTCGACGTGGAGGTGACGGTGCGGGTGACGCCGCCGGACGCGTAGTAGACGCTGCCCACGCGCACGGACATGCTGCCGCCGACGCAGTGCGCGGCGGTGAGCACCCAGCGCGCCGCGATGATGGAGCCGGAGCAGGTGAACGAGCCGCCGCTGAACACGGCCGCGGCCCACGGGGCGGACGAGACGGTGCCGCCGCCGATGATGGGTTGCGGGGCGGCGGTGGCGGCGGTCGGCGCGAGGAGCGCGCCGGTGACGGTGGTGGCGAGAGCGGCGATAGCCAAGCGGATACGCACGTCGGGCTCCTTATGGGAGATGCCGTTTGCCCGATGACGCTAAGGATCCCGCAGTGTATTCACAAGAGTGGATCGGTATACCGGTTGAGTAATAACGCGCTCCGGCACGGCCGCGGCGCGAATCACCCAAAGCGCGCAAAGCACGACGAGGGCGGCGGGCGCGGCCGCGGCTCGGCGGTGACGTAGACGACCACGAGGACGGCGATGTGCCACGGCTTGAGGGCGCCCCACCTTCTCGGCGGTGACGTAGATACCTTACGGCCGCGCCATGAGGTAGCTACGTCACCGCTGAGCGTTCTGGCCGCGCCGTGCCCGGTGCCCCACCGGCGTCGATCAAGGACTTGCGCGCCGATCAAGGGCTTGGGCACCCGGATGAGAGATCGAACCATGTGCCCAAGCCCTTGATCGGCGAGCGGGAGGCGCGGCGCGGGGGCGCGCGGGGCGGCGCGGCGCGCCGCGCGCCGCGCGCGGGGTTAGGGGGTGGGGAAGGTTAGGGAGGTGGCGATGTTGGCGGTTAGGGTGAGTTGTCGGGTCTCGTTGTGGGGGAGGCCGATGGTTAGCCGCTGGTCGACGCTGGACACCAGCACCGCCTCGGCCTGGCCACCGGACCACGCCAGCCGACGCAGCGTCACCTGGTTGCGCGCGGCCAACCCGCTGACCGAGCCGGCGGGCCACTCGGCGGGCAGCGCCGGCAGGAGGTCGACGCGGCCCGGCCCCGAGCGCACCAGCAGGGCGGCGACCACCGCGGGCAGCCCGCCGGAGATGTCCACATTGAATATCGCGTCCAGGTTGTGTGTGGACACCAGGCTGGGCCGCCAGTAGCGGGTGGCGAGCATGGTCAGGGCCTCGTACGCCTCCGCGGTCATCCCGAGCTGCGCGGCGGCCAGCCCGATCTGCACCAGGCCGAACGCCATCTCGTCGGCCTCGGAGGTGCGCCAGAACGCCAGCCGCCGGCGCACCGCCACCTCGGCGGCCGCCCGCAGCGCCGGGTCGGCCGCGATGGCCGGATCCAGCTCATACCACAGTGGATAGAAGTGGGACGAGTGCCGGTGTGCGTGGTTGTCGTCCAGCCCTGGCCAGATCCACTCGGCCAGTTCGCCGCCCGCCCCGATCCGGTACGCCGGCAGCGCGGCCAGCAGGGCCCGCCAGCGCGGCGCGTCCGGGGCGTCGATCCCCAGCGCGGCCGTGCCGGCGAGCAGGTTGCGCAGCAGGTCGGCGACGGCGGCGACGTCCATGGTGGCGTTGACGCACGCCTGCGAGCCGGTGGCGGGTGGCGCGTTCTCCGGCGAGTACGACGGCGCGAACACCCCGTCCGGCGCGAAGTCCAGATAGAACTCCGCGGCCTGGCGCAGGAACGGCAACGCTCGATCACGCAGGAAGTCGCGGTCGCCGGTGTACCGCCAGTAGTCGTAGTAGAGCCGGGACAGCCACGCGGCGCCCGCGGTCCAGAACGTCTGGCACCAGACCGGTCCGAAGTGGATTTGCCGGCCATGCGTGCTCACGTGCGCCGGCGTGAGGATCCCGTTCGCTCCATAGAGGCGCCGCGCGTTGTGCCGGAAGTCGTCGACGAAGCCATCGAGCAGGTCGAAGACCGGCAGCATCAGCTCCGGGGTGCCGGTGGGCAGCAGCCCGGCCACCGCCGCTTGGAGGTTGCCGTCCACTGTGTACCCGCTCTGCCACGCCGGGTGGTAGGTGGCGCTCCACACGCCCTGGAGCGTGGGCGGCAGCTCGCCGGTGCTGGAGATGATGGCGTACCGCCCGGCGTCGAAGAGCCGCTGCACGGGCACCCCGCCGAGGTCGAGGCGCACCCGGTCGAACAGGTCGCGGTGCAGGGCGGTGTGCGCGCGCAGCAACGTGCCCCAGTCGGCGGGGACGTCCACCCTGGACCCGACGCGCACCGCGTACAGGTCGGGGGCGAGTTGCCAGTGGTTGAGCTCGTAGTCCGGCAGCGGCGCGGGTGGTTCGCCCGGGAGCGGTTCCACGGAAAAGCGCCACCCGGCCGGGCCGCGCAGCCGCACCACGACCACGTCGTGGGCCCGCGACGCGAAGACGTCGACGCCGACCTCCCCAGCACCAGTACGCCAGGTGTGCGTGACCACGCCGGTGGTGAAGTCGGCGGTGCGCCGGAAGTCCCAGACCGGTCCGCCGGCGGGCGGGGTGCAGACGAGCGTGCCGGCGCCGATCAGCGGGTCGATCCACACGGTTTCGGCGTACGCCGGCTCCTCGGCAGCGGCGTGCCGCACCACCGCGTCGGCCGCGTCCTGGTAGCGGCCGGCGCGCAGCAGGGCGCGCAGGTCGTCGAGGATGGCAGCGGTGTGCGGCGGTTCCAGCGGTGGCCGCAGCGGCAGGAACAGGCGTTCGTGGGACAGCGTGACGCGTACCGCCTCGGGGCCGCCGTAGCAGAGGGCGCCGTGCCGGCCGTTGCCGGTGATGAGCGCTTCCTCCCAGTTATCCGTCGGGGTATCCAGCGTGACGCCATTGACAGGTTGATCCACGCGCCCTACTTTGATTGGGCTCTAAACAAAATGCAAGGAGGTCAGAGGTTGTATTACGGCGGCGACTACAACCCGGAGCAGTGGCCCGAGGAAGTCTGGCACGAAGACGTCGCGCTGATGCGCCGCGCCGGCGTGAACCTGGTCACGGTCGGCGTCTTCTCCTGGGCGCGCCTCGAACCCGAAGAGGGCCGGTACACGTTCGACTGGCTGGACCGCGTACTCGATCTGCTGGACGGCGGCGGCATCCAGGTGGCGCTCGCGACGCCGACCGCGTCGCCGCCGCCGTGGTTCTCGCTCGCCTACCCGGACGCGCTGCCGGTGCGCGCCGACGGCACCCGGCTCCTGCACGGCAGCCGCGACACGTACTGCGCGGCCGCGCCCGCGTACCGGGAAGCGAGCCGCCGGATCGCGGGCGCGCTCGCCGCGCGCTACGGCGGCCACCCGGCGCTCGCGCTCTGGCACGTGCACAACGAGTACGGCACCGTCTGTCACTGCGATCACGCGGCGGCCGCGTTCCGGCGCTGGCTGCGCGACCGGTACGGCGACCTCGACACGCTCAACGAAGCCTGGGTCACGGCGTTCTGGAGCCAGCACTACTCCGCCTGGGAGCAGATCTTTCCGCCGCGCGCCACCCAGTACCTGGCGAACCCGGGTCAACTGCTCGACTTCCGGCGGTTCTGGTCGGACGAGCTGCTGTCCGCGTACACCGAGCAGCGCGACCTGCTGCGGGCCGCGACGCCCGACGTGCCCATCACCACCAACTACGTCTTCGGCGGCTGGGTGCCGGTCGACCACGCGCGCTGGTCCCGCGAGGTCGACCTGGTGGCCATCGACCACTACCCGTCGGACGCGGGGGTGGGCGCCGAGGAGCAGACCGCGTTCGGCGCCGACCTCGCGCGGCACTGGGCCGGCGGCCAGCCGTGGCTGCTCATGGAGAGCGCGCCGAACCTCATCTACACGGCCGGCCGCATGCACACCAAGGAGCCCGGCCGGATGGCCCGGCACAGCCTCGGCCACGTGGCCCGCGGCTCGCGCGGCGCGATGTTCTTCCAGTGGCGCGCCCCGCGCGGCGGCGCCGAGCGCTTCCACTCGGCGCTCGTGCCGCACGCCGGCCCCGACAGCCGGATCTACCGGGAGGCGGTGGCGCTGGGTGCGGACCTCGCCCGACTGTCTGAAGTGGACGGCCGTGCGGTCGAGGCGGAGGTGGCCATCGCGTGGGACGCGGAGTCGTGGTGGGCGCTCCAGGGTCCCGGCCTACCGGCCGACGACATCGACTACCTGAGCGAGGTGCGGTCCGCGCACCGGGCACTGTGGAGAGCCGGCCTGACGGCCGAATTCGTCTCGTTGCGCGCCGCGATCCCGCACCGGCTTCTGGTGGTACCGGCGCACTACCTCATGAGCGACGCGTACTCCGAGGCCTTGCGCGCCTATGTGGACGATGGTGGCCATCTGGTGGCGACATACCTGTCCGGCGTCGCCGACGAATACGGGCGGGTCCGGCTCGGCGGCTACCCGGGCGCGCTGCGGGACATCCTCGGGATCCGGGTGGAGGAGTTCACGCCCACCCCGGACGGCTGGGCCGAGGCGGTGACGCTGGCGGGGGCGGCGGAGGTGGCGCCCGGCGTGACCCGCCACCGGTACGGCGCCGGCACCGCCTGGTACGTCTCCCGGCGGCTCGACGACGCCGCGTACCGCGACCTGCTCACCGCGGCCGCCCGTGCGGCCGGCATCGAGGTGCCGGACGTGCCCGACGGCCTGGAACTGATCCGCCGCGCCGGCGGCTGGCTCTTCGCCCTCAACCACACCAACGCCGAACACCACCTCCCCGCCACCGGCCAAGAGCTACTAACCGGCCTGAACGTCACCGGCACCCTGACCCTGCCCCCCGGCACCTACCGCGTCCTCCACACCACCGCCACCCCTCTCCCCCCTGTCCCCCCTCTCCCCGCCACCCCCGCCGCGCCCGCTCTCCCCGCCGATCAAGGGCGCGGGCACGTGCTTTGATCTCTCTTCCGCGTCCCTAAGCCCTTGATCCACGCGACTCTCCTTGATCGGCGCCCGCCGCGCTGGCGCCCGCCGCGCTGGCGCGCCTGCCCGCGCGGCGTTGCCAAGAGCCCGCGTGGCGCTGCCAAGAGCCCGCGCGGCGCTGCCAAGAGCATCAGCCCAGAATCAGTACGACACGCCGGGATCGGCACTGATATTGGGCTGATGCTCTTGAACCCCGGGCTTGAGCGACGCCTCGATCATGAAAGCTCACGGCTAGTGATCGATCAGAGTCGAAACAACAACGTCATAGGGGCGTCACCACCCGTAACGTGGGGCGCTCTACTGTTGAGTTGTGGGCGCGGGGATGCCGGAATCGTGGGGCCGGCGATCGCGAACACGGTGCACGCCGCACCGCCGGTGCCGGCAGGGATAGGTGCCCATCCCTGCCGGCATTCAGGCGTCCAGGCGCAGACTTCGCCCATGATCAAGGCGTCCCTCAAGTCGTTAGAACTACTTGAGGGACGCCTTGATCATGGAGAGGGGATCTGGGCGACGCCGCAGAAGGTGACCGACGCGGGCGGGTTGCCGTAGAGCGGGTCGGCCTCGTCGGGATGCCAGTCCGGGGTCCACACGACGCCCGGCTCGACCAGCTCCAGGCCGTCGAAGAGCGCCGTGACCTCGTCCCGGGTGCGGTGGGTGATCGGCGTGCCGGTCTCCGCGAAGAGCTTCAACAGCATCTCCTCGACATCCGGGCGGGGGTCGGCGGTGGTGTGCGAGATCGCCAGGTAGCTCCCGGGCGCCAGCGCCGACGCATACCGCCGCACGATGCCGGCCGCGTCCTCCTCGGGCGCGACGTAGTGCAGCACGGCCACCATCATCACGGCCACCGGCTGATCGAAGTCGAGCAGGCGCCGGGTCTCCGGGGCGTCCAGCACCGCCTCGGCCCGCCGGACGTCGGCGTCGACGATCGCGACGTTGGCCACATCCGCGATGATCTCCCGGGTGTGCGCCACCGCGACCGGCTCGTTGTCGACGTAGACCACGCGGCAGTCGGGATTGAGCTGGTGGGCGATCTCGTGCACGTTGCCGACGGTCGGGATGCCGGAGCCGAGATCCAGGAACTGGGTGATCCCGCGTGCCAGGCAGAACCGCACCGCACGCTGCAGGAACGCTCGGTTGGACCGGGCCACCAGCAGGCCCTCCGGATAGATCGCGCGCAGCGCGTCGGCGGCCTCCCGGTCGACGGCGAAGTTGTGCGCGCCGCCGAGCGCGTAGTCGTAGATGCGTGCGGCGCTGGGCACGTCGACGTCGACGCCCACCGGACGCCACTCCTGCGGTTCGGACATGGAGACAGTGTCGCATCCGCCACAAGTTCGATGTGGACACCCATGATCAAGGCGTCCCTCACGTAGCTCTAACGACTTGAGGGACGCCTTGATCATGGGAAGGGTCGTGGGAGACTGGCGGGTGTGAGCGGGGCGGTGCTGGAGGCGGTGCTGGAGCGGGTCACCTACGCCAACGAGGAGACCGGCTACACCATCGCGCGGGTGGCCACCGACCGCAGCGGCGACCTGCTGACCGTGGTCGGTGCGCTGCTCGGCGTGCAGCCCGGCGAGAGCCTGCGCCTGGTCGGCCGGTGGACGTCGCATCCGCAGTACGGCCGCCAGTTCCAGGTCGACTCGTTCACCACCGTGCTGCCAGCCACGATCCAGGGCATCGAGCGCTACCTCGGCTCCGGCCTCATCAAGGGCATCGGGCCGAAGATGGCCGCCCGCATCGTCGAGCACTTCGGCGCCGACACGCTGCGGATCATCGAGGAAGAGGCCGGCCGCCTGGTCGAGGTGCCCGGCCTGGGCCCCAAGCGCACCACGATGATCGCCGACGCGTGGGAGGAGCAGAAGGCCATCAAGGAGGTGATGGTCTTCCTGCAAGGGGTCGGCGTCTCCACGTCGCTCGCGGTGCGGATCTACAAGAAATACGGCGACTCGTCGATCTCCATCGTCAAGAACGAGCCCTACCGGCTGGCCGCCGACGTCTGGGGCATCGGCTTCAAGACCGCCGACACGATCGCCCAGGCGGTCGGCATCCCGCACGACAGCCCGCAGCGGGTGTGCGCCGGCATCCAGTACACGCTGTCGGAAGCCGCCGACAACGGCCACTGCTACCTGCCCGAACCGAATCTCCTGGCGGACGCGGCCGAGATTCTCGGCGTACCCCTGGATCTGGTGCGGCGGTGCCTGGACGAGCTGGCCGGCGAAGAAGGCGTGGTCCGCCACGCCGTGCCCAACCCCACGGCGGAGGGTGGCACGATCCCGGCGGTCTATCTGGTGCCGTTCGACCGCGCGGAGGCCAGCCTCGCGAACAGCCTGCGCCGGCTGCTGGAGGGCCGCGAGGACCGGATGCCGGCGTTCGCCGGCGTCGATTGGACCAAGGCCCTCGCGTGGTTGCGCGCCCGCACGGGCGCGGACCTGGCGCCGGAGCAGGAACAGGCGGTACGCCTCGCGCTGACCTCGAAGGTGGCGGTGCTCACCGGGGGACCGGGGTGCGGCAAGTCGTTCACGGTCAAGTCGATCATCACGCTGGCCGCCGCCAAGAAGGCCAAGATCGTGCTGGCCGCGCCGACCGGCCGCGCGGCGAAGCGGATGACCGAGCTGAGCGGCCACCCGGCGGCGACCGTGCACCGGCTGCTTCAACTGCGTCCCGGCGGCGACCCGACGCACGACCGGGACAACCCGATCGACGCCGACCTCATCGTCGTCGACGAGGCCTCCATGCTCGACCTCATCCTGGCGAACAAGCTGGTCAAGGCGGTGCCCCGGGGCGCGCACCTGCTGCTCGTCGGCGACGTCGACCAGCTCCCGTCGGTGGGCGCGGGGGAGGTGCTGCGCGACGTGCTCGGCGCCGGGAACATCCCGCGGGTACGCCTGACGAAGATCTTCCGCCAGGCCCAGGAGTCCGGCGTGGTGGTCAACGCGCACCGGATCAACGCGGGTCAGGCGCCCGAGCTTGGCACGTATCCCGACTTCTTCCTGTTCCCGGCCGACGAGCCGGAGGCGACCGCGGAGCTGGTCGTCGATGTCGTGGCCCGGCGCATCCCGCGCAAGTTCGGCATCAAGCCGCGCGACATCCAGGTCCTGACACCGATGCACCGCGGCCCGGCCGGCGCCGGCAACCTCAACCTGGCGCTCCAGCAGGCGATCTCGCCGCACCGGGAGGGCGCGCCGGAGCGCCGGCTCGGCGCCCGGGTGTTCCGGATCGGCGACAAGGTCATCCAGATCCGGAACAACTACGAGAAGGGCGCCAACGGCGTCTTCAACGGCACGGTCGGCGTGGTCACCGCCCTGTCGGGCGAGGACCGGCAGCTCACCGTCCGCACCGACGAGGACGAGGACATCGGGTACGACTTCGACGAGCTGGACGAGTTGCAACACGCCTACGCGATCACGGTGCACCGGTCGCAGGGCTCGGAGTACCCGGCGGTGGTCATCCCGGTGACGATGAGCTCGTACATGATGCTGCAGCGGAACCTGCTCTACACGGCCGTGACCCGCGCGAAGAAGCTGGTGGTGCTGGTCGGGTCGCGCAAGGCCCTGGCGATCGCGGTGCGGACGGCCGGCACCGGCCGCCGCCACACCGCGCTCACCCACCGCCTGCTCTCATGAGGCGACGCGGACGACCATCTTGCCCAGGTTGTCGCCGCGGAGCAGGCCGAGGAACGCGTCCGGCGCCTTCTCCAGACCGTCCACAGTGGTCTCCGCGAACTGCACCTTGCCGTCCCGCAGCCACTCCGCCATCTGCGCGGTGAACTCCTCGCTCAGGTGGCCGTACGACGTCACCAGGAAGCCCTTGAGCGTCAGCTGCTTGCCGATCGCCGTCGCGAGGTTGCGCGGCGCGGCGGGCGGCTGGAGGCTGTTGTACTGCGCGATCGCCCCGCACATCGCCACCCGGCCGAACGGGCGCAGCTCGGCGAGCGCGGCCTCCAGGTGGTCGCCGCCGACGTTGTCGAAGTAGACGTCGATGCCGTCCGGGGCCGCCGCGCGCAGCGCGTCCCGCACCGGGCCGTCGTGGTAATCGAACGCGGCGTCGAAACCCAGGTCGCGCGCGTAGGCCGCCTTGCCGGCCGAGCCGGCGCTGCCCACCACCCGCGCGGCGCCGCGCAGCTTGGCGATCTGCCCGGCCAGGCTGCCGACCGCGCCGGCGGCGCTGGAGACGAACACGGTGTCGCCGGGGCGCATGGCGGCCACCTCGACCAGCCCGGCATACGCGGTGAGGCCGGTCATGCCGAGCGCGCCCAGGTACGCCGACGCGGGCGCCAGCACCGGATCGACCACCTTGGTGCGGGCGGCGTCCAGCACGGCGTACTCCCGCCAGCCCAGCCCGTGCAGCACCAGGTCGCCCACCTGGCGGTCCGGCGACTCGGACGCGACGACCTCGCCGACGGCGCCGCCGTCGAGCGGCGCGTCCAGCGCGAACGGCGGCGTGTACGACTTCACGTCGTTCATCCGCCCGCGCATGTAGGGGTCGACGGACATGACCAGGTTGCGCACCAGCACCTGCCCCGCGCCCGGCGGCGGCACCGGCACCGTGACCAGCCGGAAGTTGTCGGCCGTCGGCTCGCCCTTCGGCCGCGACGCGAGCCAGATCTGGCGGCCGGTCAGCCCGCTCATGACGCCGCCTCGACGAGACTCAGCGTCACGTCGATGTTGCCGCGCACCGCGTTCGAGTAGGGGCACACCTGGTGCGCCTTGGCCAGCAGTTCCTCGGCGACCGCCCGCTCGACCTGCGGCAGCGCCACGTCGAGCGCGACCGCCAGCCCGTAGCCGCCGGCGCCGTTCGCACCGATGCCGACCCGGCCGGTGACCGTCGAGCCGGTCAGGTCGGCGCGCGACCGGCGGGCCACCGAGCCCAGCGCGGAGTGGAAGCACGCGGCGTACCCCGCGGCGAAGAGCTGCTCCGGGTTGGTCTTGCCACCCGGGCCGCCCATCTCCTTCGGGATGGCCAGGCCCGCGTCGAGCAAGCCGTCCGACGTCCGGACGTGGCCCTCCCGGCCGCGCCCGCTGGCCAGCGCCTCAGCGGTGTACAACACCTGCATGGCGGTTCTCCTCACTTCTCGTCTGCCGCCAGCTCCAGGGCGGCCGTGTCCAATGTGATCGCGAGGGCGGTGAGCGTGTCGCGCAGCTCGACGATCCGCTCCCGGCTCAACCCGGTCGCGGCGACGAGCTTGAGCGGGATGTGTTTCGCCCGCTCGCGCAGCGCCCGGCCGGCGGGGGTGAGATAGACCTCCACCACCCGCTCGTCGCCGGCCGACCGGCGCCGGGTCAGTAGATCCGCCCCCTCCAGCCGCTTGAGCAGCGGCGAGAGCGTGCCGGAATCCAGTCGCAGCTGCTCGCCGAGCTCTTTCACCGTGCGCCCGTCGCGCTCCCAGAGCACGAGTAGCACCAGATATTGCGGGTACGTCAGCCCGAGGGACTCGAGCATCGGGCGGTACAGCGCGGTCGTGGCGCGCGACGCGGCATAGAGCGCGAAGCACACCTGGCGACTCAGGGCCATCACACCGGCGTCCTCGTTCACGCTCCAAACGGTAGCCCGCAACTAAGTTGCGCACAACCGATCTGGGCTGGGCCGCCCCCCCCCCCTGGGGCGGGGCGCCATTCCTGTCGCTCTAGCGACGTGAAGGACGCCCTGATCATGGAAATCCAAGCGGTTGTTTGACATCGGGCCATCGACGCGCTGATCACCCCGCTTGCCGAGCGGCGCCGCCTCGGCGACCGCGCCGCCCGGCCGGAGGGGGCGCTGCCGGTGGACCTCACGGTGATCTGTGTGCCGCTGCCACCGACCGCGTCGGGTGGCTGACGACGTGCGAACGCCCTCAATGGACAGAACCGGGACATCGCCCGCCTGGTGGGCGCCGCCCTCGGTGGCGTGACGGTCGGCCTCGGCGGCAGCACGTTGCTGGCGCTGACCGACGCGGTGAGCTTCGTGCTCGCCGCCGCCATCCTGACCCTCGTGCGGGACACCGGCGCCACCCCGCGCACACCGTCCACTCTGGCCATCCGGGAGTGGGCGGCCGGCATGCGCCTCGCCTGGCGCACCCGGGACCTGCGGGTCGTCCTGCTCTTCGTGGTCGTCACCGGTGTGGGTGAGGCGGTCATGGGCACGCTGTTCGCGCCCTTCGTGCGCGACGTGCTGGGCGGCACCGCGGAAGCGTACGGGCTGATCCTGTCCGTCCAAGCCGCCGGCGGCATCGCGGGCGGGCTGGCCGCGGCGGCCGTCGCCCACCGCTTCCCGCCGCGCCGCCTGCTCGGGTGGGGCGCGCGGCGGCCTTCGGCGCGGTGGACCTGGCCCTGTTCCGGTACCCGTTGGCGGTCCCGGCGATCTGGCTGGCCTTCGTGTTCATGGCGCTCGTGGGCCTGCCGGGCGCGCTGATGGTCGCGGCGCTCACCACGCTGCTCCAGACCGGCGCCGGCGACGGGTACCGGGGACGGGTCTTCGGCGCGGCGAGCGCCCTGCGGGGCGCCGCGATGCTCATCGGCACGCTCGCCGCCGGTGTGCTCGGCGAGCGGCTGGGCATCGTCCCGGTCATCGCCGCGCAGGGCGCCGGCTACTGCGCCGCCGGCCTCCTCATCCTGGCCCTCCTCTCCCGCCCCTCTCCCCATGATCAAGGCGTCCCTGTAGTCGTGAGAACGACTTGAGGGACGCCTTGATCTTGTGCGCGTTTTCGATCATGAGTCTGCCTTGATCATGGAGAGAGGGGGATGATCGCCGTGAGAAGGGTGCCGGGCGCGCGGTCGGTGATGCGGAAGGAGCCGCCGAGGTCCTGGCAGCGCCGCCGCATCGAGTCGAGGCCGACGCCGCCGGGGCGCGCTGCGGCGCCGCCCACGCCGTCGTCGGCCACCTCGATCCGCAACTCGGCCGCGGCGCGCGCCACCGTGACCGTCGCCGCGCTGGCATGAGCGTGTCTGAGCACATTGGTCAGTGCCTCGTCGACGACCCGGTAGGCGGCCACCCGAACCTCCTCGGGCACGCTGGACAGGTCACCCGTGCAGACAAGCCGGACGACGTGGCCGTCGCCGCTGTCGCCGTGGGCGTCGCGGTCGAGGCCGTTGACCAGGCCGGCGCTGGTGTGCCGGCGCACCGCGGTCTCCAGCGCGGCGGCCAGGCCGTCGTCCAGGGCCGGCGGGCGCAGGTTGTCGACGATGCGGCGGATCTCGGCCGCCGCGCCGGCCAGGCCGCGCTCCAACTCGTCCAGCGTCCGCCGGGTCCCGGCGTCGGCGGCCTGGCGGCGGCCGACCAGCAGCAGCATCCGCGCCCCGGACAGCGCCGGACCGACACCGTCGTGCAGATCGCGGCGCAGCCGCCCGGCCTCGTCCTCGCGGACCCGGGCCAGCCGGGTGCGGGCGGCGTGCAGGTCGTCGGCCAGCAGCGCGGCGGCGGCCAGCGGGCCGAACTGGGCGCACAAGCCGTCCAGCAGCCGGCGGTCCGTGGTGGACCAGCCCTCGTCCGGCGCCCGCCGCTGCACCACCAGCCGTCCGATGTGGTCGCCGCGGTAGGTCAGGCGCAGGCCGGTCACCGGCCACGGCCGGCGCCGGCCGTGGCTCGCCCGCGGCGCCGGCTCGCCGTCCAGCCACACCGCCGCGTACGGCAGGCGGGCGCCGGTCACCAGCGCGGTGACCGCCGAGGCCAACTCGGCGCCGGGCGCGGTCGCCCGCCCGATCGCCGACAGCAACTCGTCCGGGCGCGCCCCGGACCCGTACAGGCCGCGGGCCAGGAGCCGCTGCAAGCCCTGGCGCAGTGGCAGCAGGGCCACCGCCGTGGCCGCGACCGCGACCGGGGCGCCGGCCGGCGGCACCAGCCACGCCAACAGGGCCGCCGCGCCGCCGTACCCCGCGATGCCCGCGATGGTCAGCGTGCCGTACAGCAGCGACCGGTGGGCGAGCAGGCCGATGTCGTACAAGCCGTAGCGGACCACGCCGACGGCGGTCGCCACCGGGATGGCCAGCGCGGCGGCCAGCCACGCCTGCGGCAGCCCGGCCAGCACCTCGGCCACCAGGGCCGCGCCGAAGAGCGCGGCGTTGCCGGCGGCCCACAGCAGCGGGCCGCGCCGCGCCCGTGGCGTCCGGGCGATGCGCAGCACGGCCGCCGGCACCGCGGCGACACCGCCCACGAAGAGCGTGGCCATCGCGGCCAGGAACACGGCACGGTCCCAGCCGCCGGTGACCGCGCCCTCGCCGGTGACCAGGCCGGGCGCCCGGTGGACCAGGGACGCGAAGGCGACGGTGCCGCCGCCGACCGCGACCGCGACGGCGACGACGAGCGGCCGCCAGCGGCGCGAGGCCGCCCGGCCGTCCGGGAACAGCAGCACGATGAGGACCAGTAGCCCGTACCCGGGCCACCAGATCCAGGCCCGCAGCCAGGCCGCCGGCCCGGTGGCCGGGATGGCGCACGCCAGGGCGGCGGCGGCCGTGACGCCGACGGCGAGCAGCAGCCAGCCGCACGCGTTACGCGGGTGGTGGGCGGCGATCCGCGCGCCCAGCGGCGCGCAAAGCGCCGCGAGCAGCCATTCCCGGCCTTCGGTGGGCAGGCCGGCGCGGACGCCGGTGAGCTCGGCGACCGCCGCGAGGGCGAGCAGGGCCAGCGCGGCGACCGCCAGCGCCAGCGGCAGCCTCCTTAGTGGACGTCGCCGACTTAGTGGAAGTCGCCGAGCAGCCCGTGCATCGCGTCGTGGAGCATGCCCCCGTTGTTCGGGTCCGGAATCGGGTCCACGACCTCGTCGGGCGGTCCATGCCGGTCGACCGGCCCGTCCGGTGTCAATTGCCAACCGATGTCCTCCATGACGTCGTGGAACCGGGCCAGCGGGACGACCGTCAGCTCGATGTCCGGGTGGGGATGCGGCCAGTCACCGGTGCCGGCGCGGGCCGAATCGACGAGCCGGTCCACCCACTGCTGCTGAGCCTCGGTGGCGCCGATGATCGTGACCAGATGCTTGCGTACGGGAGTGGCCATCCAGCCATGCTCGGCGTCGCGTGCCCGAACGGCAACGAAGCGTAAGATTGTCGACTGTGGTGCCCGGTGACCGCACGGTCCTCGTCGTCGACGACCACCCCATCGTCCGCCTCGGCATGGCCGCCGTGCTCCGGGCCGAGCCGTGGGTGGTGCGGGTGCTCGAGGCGGCCACCCTCGCGGCGGCCCGGCAGGCGGTGACCCTCGACCATCCCGATATGGCCATTGTGGACCTGGGGCTGCCGGACGGCGACGGGCTCAGCCTCATCCGCGAGCTGCCGTCGATCGCGCCCGGGTGCGCGGCCCTGGTGATGACCATGACCAACGACCCCGCCACCGTCCGCGCGGTGCTCGACGCGGGCGCGCGCGGCTACGTCCTCAAGGACTCGGCGCCGGAGCTCGTCGCGGCCGCCGTCCGCACCGTGGCCGCCGGCGGCCGGGTCCTCGGCCCGGACGTGGCGGACCGCGCCGCACCGGCGGCGGTGCCCGCGCCCTTCGACCGCCTCAGCCCGCGCGAGCTGCGCCTGGCCCGCCTGGTCGCGGCGGGGCGGACCAACCGGCAGATCGCCGACCAGCTCTCGATCACCGAGAAAACGGTCCGCAACCAGGTCGCGCAGGTCACCGCGAAGCTCGGCGTGCCCGACCGCTTCCAGGCCGCCCTGCTGGCCCACCGCCTCGGCCTCACCACCTCCCCATGATCAAGGCGTCCCACCAGGCGGGAGAACGTCGGGGGGGGCGCCGGGCGCTGGGGG
>JBBEWH010000261.1:0-1823 GCA_037414955.1 Actinomycetes bacterium KLBMP 9797 | reverse complement strand
TCACCCGGGCGCCCCACCAGTCTTTACAACTCGTGGGGGCACGCCTTGATCATGGGGAGGCGGGGGGAGGTCACCGCCGGTAGGGGCGGCGGTGGAGGGCGGTCGGCTCGGCCGGCAGCACCGTCGAGGGAGTGGCGAGCGCGAAGCTGACGGCGGCGACCCCGGTCGTGACCGCGCTGCTCAGCGCGGTGAAGCGCCGGGTCGCGGCCCGGCGGCCGAGGGTACGCGGTGCGGTGGTGACGGTGACTGCGATGGTCATGGCGCTCGCCTCCTGCGGTGGTCTCGCTCTTGAGAAAGAGCATCGAGGTAGCGCCTGTCCGCAGTGTCGGCCCGAGCTGTGCGTTCCCTATGCCCAGGATCAAGCCGTCCCGCGAGTGGCGAGCGGTACGCCGGGATCCTCAGTGGATAGGTCAGAATGGATCGCATGCCTACGCCCCGTCACGCCGTCGTCATCGGCGGGAGCCTTGCCGGGCTCTGCGCCGCCCGCGCCCTCGCCGGCCACGTCGAGCAGGTCACGGTGGTCGAGCGCGACCGCTTCCCGGAAAATCCCGAGGTGCGCAAGGGCGTGCCGCAGGCGCACCACCTGCACGTGCTGATCACCGCCGGGCAGCGCGCCCTGGAGCGGCTCTTCCCCGGGATCCTCGCGGAGTTGCGCGAGCGCGGCGCCGCGCCGGTCGCGAGCCCCAGCGACGTCCTCTACCTTTCGCCCACCGGGTGGCGCGAGCGGTTCCCCGCCACCCACGAGCTTGTCGGCGCCAGCCGCGAGCTGATCGACTGGGTGGTGCGGCGCCGGCTGCTGGCCGGCGGCCGGGTTCGGTTCCGCGACGGGCACGATGTGGTCGGCCTGGTTCCGGCCGAGGGTCGGGACGCGATCGGGGGCGTCGAGGTCCGCGCCCGCGGCGGTGACGGCGCCGTCGAGCGGCTGGCCGCCGACCTGGTCGTCGACGCCAGCGGCCGCGGCTCGCGCACCCCGGACTGGCTGGACGGCCTGGGGTACGACCGGCCGGCGGAAACCCGGATCGACGCCGGCCTCGGATACGCCAGCCGGCGCTACCGCCTGCGGGACGGCGTCGCGAACGGCTGGAAGTACATGCAGTTGATGCCGCAACCGCCGGAGGACGCGCGGGGTGCCGTGCTGTATCCGATCGAGAATAATCGATGGATGCTCACCCTCGGTGGCCTGGGCGAGCAACGGCCACCCACCGACGAGGCCGGCTTCCTGGCGTTCACCCGCGCACTGCGCAGTCCGATCCTGTACGACGCGGTGAAAGACGCCGAACCCGACTCGCCGATCCACGGCTTCCGGCAGACCGGCAACGTCCGGCGCCACTACGAGTCGATGGCCCGCTGGCCGGAGGGCTTCGTGGTGGTCGGCGACGCCGCATGCACCTTCAATCCCGTGTACGGCCAGGGCATGAGCGTCGCGGCGCTGGGCGCTGCCGCACTCGACGACCACCTGCGGGCGCACCCGGGGACGCTGGGCCGGGCCGCACAGTCGGCGGTGGCGGCGTGCAGCACGGTCGCGTGGACCATCGCGACCGGCGCCGACATGCGTTATGCCGACACGGCGGGTCAGCGGCCCGGCCGGGTCCGCCGGCTGTCCAACCGGTACCTGGACCGGGCGGCCGACGTGGCCAACCGCGATCCGTACGTGCTCAAGACGCTCGTGGACGTGTTCTACCTGGTGGCCCCGCTCAGCGCCCTTTTCCATCCGGGCGTGGTGCTGCGGGTGCTGCGCGGCCGGCCGGGGCCGGTGCTCACCGAGCCACCCCTGACCCCATGATCAAGGCGTCCCTCAAGTCGTTCTAACGACTTGAGGGACG
>JBBEWH010000260.1:0-2316 GCA_037414955.1 Actinomycetes bacterium KLBMP 9797 | reverse complement strand
CCCCCCATTCACACGGCGACCCACAAGAGTAACTACCTATTTGCGGCACGCCTTGATCATGGGGGTGGGCGGAATGCCCGCGGGGGGCGGGCGGATCGCCCTCGCCGCGGGCCGATCCGGCCCGCACCGTGAGTGCGGTAACGCGAGCACTCACGGATGGAGAACACGGCGTTGACTACAAAGGACAGACATGGGGGTACGCCGAGACGCGTGGGCCTGGCACTCGGCCTGCTGGTGGCGGCCGGGCTGGCCGCACCCGGCTTCGCGTCGGCGGCTCCGGCACCCGCGCCGGCGGACGAGGAGCTGAGCGTCCAGGCGGCGTTGGACTCGGCGCCGTCGGTGGGCGAGTCCGCCACCCTGACGTACACCGTCAGCGCCGCGGCGGCCAGCGACGGCGTACAGATCAGCGCGGAACTGCCGCCCAACCTGCGCTGGCGGACGGCGCCGGCCGGCACGGCGGTCTCCGACCGGCTCTCGTCGGCACCGCAGTCGAAGGGCACCCTGCACCGCGCCGAGATCACCCGGTCCCTCGCCGTCGGGGAGGCGGCGCGGTTCACCGGTACCGTGACCGCGGTCGCGCCCGGCCCGGCGGAGATCCAGGTCCGGGCGCAGGCCGACCGGTCGTACGGGGTCGCCGCCGGCGCCGACGACGTGCTCGCCACGATCGCGCCGGCGGGGCAGCCGTCCCGGCTGGGCATCGTCACGTCGAGCCG
Organism: Actinomycetes bacterium KLBMP 9797; assembly: GCA_037414955.1. GTDB lineage: Bacteria > Actinomycetota > Actinomycetes > Mycobacteriales > Micromonosporaceae > Phytohabitans. The sequence continues at coordinate 1,603 of JBBEWH010000260.1, read as the reverse complement.
GGCGGCGGCCGTGCCGTACGACGGGCCGGCGCCGGAGGTGCCCGAGGCGCCGGTCAAGGCGCTCGCCGCCCAGGAACCGCCGCCCGCCGGGCGGGAGGTGCCGGAGCCGTCCGACCGGGCCGGGGAGCCGGCGTCGGAGCGCACCGGCGAGCCCGCCGCCGTCGCGGCGACCTCGTGCGTGACCGGCAGCTGGAACTACGCTGACAAGTTCGGGATTGGCCGCGCGGCGCGGATGTGGCGGGTCGAGGCGTGGGACGACGACTCGGTCACCGGCAGCGCGAACGACTTCCTGGCGGCCGGGCAGACCGGCTTCGACGGCCGGTACACGCTCTGCTTCAACAGCAGCGACGCCGGCGGCAGCGGCACCCAGGACGTGTTCCTGGTCTTCATCGCCGACAACGGCGCCTGGCGGGTGCAGGGGCCCGGCGGCACCTACTGGTACGGCAGCGGCGTGCTGTGGAACGTGCCGTCGAACAGCACGCGCGAGGTCGGCTGGCTGCAGCCGGGCGACCCGACGCACCACCGCGGTGCCGCGGCCTTCCAGGCCGTGAGCGACGCGTGGAACGGCACTCCGGGCGCCTGCTGGGACATGGTCTCCGCCTGCCGCGCGGTGGTGGTGAACTGGGCGCCCGGCTCGACGACCGGGAACTCCTACAACCCGGACAGTAACCAGATATCCCTGAAAGCCAGCGCGCCGGACTGGCCGCACACCGTCGTGCACGAGACCGCCCACTCCATCATGGACGACGTCTACAACGATCAGATGCCGTCCGCGCCCAACTGCAACCCGCACTTCATCAAGAAGGTGTCATCGGCGGGGTGCGCGTGGGTGGAAGGGTTCGCCGACTGGCTGCCCACCCGGATCTACAACGACCACTCCTACCGGGGTTCCACCGGCACCGTGAACCTGGAGACGCCCACCTGGGACACGCCGGGGTGGGACAACTTCGACCGCGTCGAGGGCCGGGTGGCCGGGGCGCTGATGGATCTCAACGACAGCACGAACGACGGGTTCGACGTGGTCAGCGAGGGCATGGACGCCATCTGGCTCACGTTCCAGTGGCACAACTCGTCGACGTTCCACCAGTTCTGGAACCAGCGGGCCGGTGACGGCTTCAACGTCGGCCAGACCGCCCGCAGCACGCTGCACCAGAACACCATCGACTACTAGGAGACCGTGATGACTATCCACTTCGGTCGGTTGGTGGCCGCGACCGTCCTGTCCCTGGGCGCGCTGGCGGCGGTCACGCCGGTCTCGCCGGCACAGGCCGCACCACCGCTCTGCTTCAAGGAGTACGAGCTGATGAAGGTCGGCGCGTCCATCCGGGCGTACGGGTACCGGTACTGCGACGACCAGCCGCCGGCGCCGTTGAGCGTCAGCGTGCAGCGCTGGGACCCGGCCGGCGCGGTGTGGCGGGTGGTGGCCCAGGGCATGGGCGAGGCGAAGTTCAACTGCTTCGGCACCGACCTGCGCAAGTACCGCCACTCTCCGGAAAACCACCTGACCCTGACCGCCAACTGCACCTGACCCTCTCCATGATCAAGGCGTGCCCGGCCGGCGCCTTACCACGGGGGGGGCCGCGGGGTGAGGGGGGGGGGGCGC
>JBBEWH010000259.1:0-1974 GCA_037414955.1 Actinomycetes bacterium KLBMP 9797 | reverse complement strand
ACCCTCCCATATACCACGGCGACCCACCCTACCAAACACGGCGGGGGGGCACGCCTTGATCATGGGGGCGAGCCGATTGACGGCATATACCGATGGTCGGTACATTGCCAGGGTGGCGATCCAGGAACCGACGTTCTTCATCCTCACCGCGCTCGCCGAGCAACCGTTGCACGGATACGGCGTCATGCGGGCGGTCGGCGAGCTTTCCGAGGGGCGGCTGCGGCTGCGCGCCGGCACGCTGTACGCGGCGCTCGACCGGCTGGCCGACGACGGCCTCGTCGCGGTCGACCGGGAGGAGGCCGTCGAGGGGCGGCTCCGGCGGTACTACCGGCTCACCGACCACGGCGCGACCGCGCTCCAGGCCGAAGTGGAAAGGTTGCGCACCAACGCCAGCCTCGCGGCGGCGCGGCTGCGCCGCCTGCGTCCGGCATCGGGCGGGATCGCGTGACCCGGGTGTCTGATCAGGACAGTCTGGAGCGCTGGTACCGGTGGCTCCTGCGCGCCTATCCCCGGCGGTACCGCCGGGCCCGCGCCACCGAGATGCTGACCACGTTGCTCGACGGGGCCGAGCCGGGCCAGCGCCGGCCGCATCCGGGGGACGCGCTCGACCTGCTGCTGGGCGGCCTGCGCTGCCGGTTCGCGATCCCGCGCGGCCCGGCATACCTGGCGGTCGCGGCCATGGTGGCGGCGTTCGTCGGGCTCGGCGCGGCCGCCACGGTGGGCCGGGTCACCTGGGGCACCGCGGCGCCGGCGCCCGACCTCGCGTCCGCGCGCGCCGCGGCCGCGGTCGCGGTTCCGCTGCCCGAATCCGGCGGCCCCGGCCGGTACGACGATCCGCTCGCCCTGAACTACGGGGACGATACCGGGCCGCGGGCGATGCGGCCGGGCTCGGCGCGGGCCGAGTTCTCCTACGTGGCGCCGGCGGACCGGTCGGTATCGGATTTGGTCGGGCAGGCCCGTGCCCGGCTGGTCGCGGACGGCTGGCGGGCCGAGCCGCTGGAGCGAAGCGACCACCTGAGCGGCTTCTGGGCCAGCAAAGGGGAGCGGGTCGTCCTCGTGCGGGGCTACTTCGGACTGTCCAACACCGACAGTCTGGCGGTGAACGTGCACCACCGGGCGGCCGGCTGGTTCACGCCCGCGGTCGGGGCCGCGCTGGGCGCCGGGTCGGCCGCCGGCTGGCTCCTGGCGGGTTGGGCGCTGCGGCGGTTCCGGCGGCACGGCGCACGGGGCCGGTTGACGACCGTCCTGTTGGGAGTACCGAGTCTGTTCACCGCCGGAATGGTCGTGCTCGCGGGGGCGTACCAGGCTCTGATCGTGGGTTTGGAAGGCGGCTGGGCGCCGAACGACTCGCTCTTCGCCGCGGCGGCCTTCGCGGGCGCCGGCCCGCTGGCCGGGCTCGCGACGGCCGGGCTGATGCTGGCCGGCGCGCTCGTAGCGCGGTCGCCCCGCCCCGGCGAGCCGTATGCGATGCCCCCCGAGCGGGCCTGGCGCTACCGGCTGTGGGCCATGACGGGCGCGCACCTGGCGTTCGCCGCCGCGTGGTGTGCCGTCATGGGGCTGTTCCTGGCGCGGTGGCTGGCCACCGGCGACCACTACGGCATGACGCACGCCGCGCACGACCCCAAGGAGCTCATCCCGTTCGGCGTCCACTCGATGAACCCGTTCATGTGGCTCTACGGGCTTCTCGCCATCCTCTACCTGTTCGGGTTCATGGTGAGCCCCGCGCTGCTGGCCGTGTCGGTGCCACTGCTGGTCACCGCCCGGCGGGTGACCCACCAGGCGGCCCTGGCGACCCCCTGGCGCGCGCTGCTGATCGCCGCCGTGACCGCGGTGGCACTGCCGGTGCTGACGTTCACGCCGCTGGGCCGGGACGCGATGACCTGGTGGCTCGACTAACGCCCCCATGATCAAGGCGTGCCCCACCGAGTCAAGGCTAACGGTGGGGCGCCCTGTTGAGTTAGGGGGGCGGGGGGC
>JBBEWH010000258.1:0-3264 GCA_037414955.1 Actinomycetes bacterium KLBMP 9797 | reverse complement strand
GGGTGGGCGGCCTACCGCCCCATGCATCAAGGGGACCCTCCCTTAGCTCTAACTACGTGGGGGACGCCTTGATCATGAAGGGGTCAGGCGGGCTCGGTGGCGCCGTTCAGGATCCAGGGCAAGTTGACCTTGCGGAACACGATCGAGCGGTGCGACGTGTCGCTGTTCCCGGTGTTCTCGTTGACCTCCACCAGGGCGCCGACGAAGTAGTCAGCCGTCTTGGCCATGCTGGAGTAGCCGCCCTCGGCCCACGCCCCGCCGCCGAGCCCGGCCCACGACGGCAGCGGCGCGTCGCTGAACGGGCGGGAGATCGGCCAGGTGCGCGCCTCGTCGTAGCTGATCCGGACGCGCATCTTGGTGCGCGTCTCGGTGCTCGCCGAGTTGAGGAACATGATCCGGGTGGGGTCGTCGTTGTTGTACCGCAGGATCGACCCCTGCGCCCGCGGGTCGAGCAGCGTGTTGTCCGGCGCGTAGGTGGTGTAGCTGCCGCCCAGGGTGCCGCGCGCCACCCACCGGCGCTTCGCGCTCTCCCACACCGACAGCACCGCCCGGTCGTTGCGCATGAGGCGGCCGTCCGTGAGCTGGAGCACGGTGCCCTCGCTGGTGCCTTGCTGGATGGCCCCGCCCGACGTGGTGAGCCGCTGCACCTTCCAGGTCGCGCCGTGGTCCTCGCTGTAGATGTTGCGGTGCGTCGCGGGGACCACGAGCGTGCCGTTGGACATCTGGATGCCCACCCCCGGACCGACCGCGTCCCAGTCCCAGACCGAGCCGTTGGCCAGCGTGCGCGGCTTCAGCGTGGCGGTCATGTCGACCGGGTCGGTGAACGTGAGGCCGTCGTCGGTGCTGCTGGAGACGTACACCTTGCGGTGTTCCCACGCCGTGATCGGCAGCGTGCCGTCGTTGCCGTTCTGGCTGTAGCCGGCCGGGTTCCACGACATGAAGAGCCAGATCTTGCCGTTGCTCTGGTCGACCACGGCGGTGGGGTTGCCCCACGTGCCCTGCCCGGCGCCCACCACCTCGCGCAGCCCGGACCAGGTGGCGCCGTTGTCCGTCGACCGCTTGTAGAGCAGGTTGATATTGCCCCAGTCCCGGTTGTTGGCGGCGCGCCCCTCGACGAACGCGAGCAGGCTGTTCGCCTTGGTCCGGATCAGCGAGGGGATGCGGAACGAGTGGTACGTGATGCCGTTCAGTGACTCGCTGCCGCCGCCGTCGAAGAGCAGCCTCTCGCTGTGGGCGGGGGCGGCCGCGTCCGCCGGCCGGGCCATCCCGAAAGCCGCCGCGCTGGCCAGCACGCAGCCGGCCACGACCAGAGAGGTACGCCGAAGAACATCCATGTGAGCCATGATTGCAAATATTCTCCATCATGGAAGTGGTGACTGTAGAAAGTTTCCCCGATGTTTGTGCGTGCCCGACCCGGCCGGGCGAACCCGGCGATCCGTGTCTATGTAGTGACGGCATGACGACGGTGGGTGCGATGAACGACGACACGGATCACGGCGGCGGGTTCGACTTCGGTGGCTTCTTCGGCAGTGGCTTTGACGGCACCGGCGGTGTCGAGCCAGGGGCCGCCAGCCGGGCTCGCAACGACGGCCGCTGCGGCCACACCCCACCCCCGGCCGTCGAACGCCTCCGCACCAACCGCGGCCCGCACTGGCGCCATCTCCCGTCCCCATGATCAAGGCGTCCTTCAAGTAGTTCTTACTACTTGAAGGACGCCTTGATCATGGAGGATCAGCGGCGAAGCGCGGCGGCTGCCGTGGGAGTGAGGGTGAGCTGGCCGTCGAAGGTCAGCGACGACTCGCCGGCCGGGGACGGTAGTCCGGCGATCGCGTTGAAGATGCCGGAGACCAGGAGCGGGCACTTCCAGGTGTGGTTGGCGCCCGGCACCGGGTCCTCGTTGCCGACCAGCTTGCCGGTCAGGTTGGCCGGGTCGCTGCCCGCGAACGGTGCGCCGGTCAGCGCGCCGCTCGTGTCGGTCGTGAGCGCGGTCCGGAACGGGCCGATCGTGCACGTGGTGAGCAGCAGGTCGGCCTCGGCGACCACCTGGCCGCTGAGGGCGATGTGGATGCCGTCCGCACCGAACGAGACCGGTCCGGTGAAGTCGGACGCCGCCGTGATGCGCACCTCCACGTCGAGTAGGCCGAGTTCGCCGATCGGCACCGACAGCGGTGCGAACGTGAGGTTCTCCCGCGGGATCGTGGCGAGCAGGGACAGGTCCGGCTGGAAGTCGACGACGCCGCAGACGGTGGCCGAGGCGCCGGTGGCGGGGTCGAGCTGGCCGATCTTGACGGTGCCGTTGCTGAGGGTGCTGGTGAACGGGATGCCGTTGGTGGGGCACGCGACGGCGGACGCGGCGGGGCTCTGCGGGAGCACCACCAGCGCCGCGACCAGGACGAGCGTGGATAGCAGCGAGATCGGACGGTGGAGCGACACGTTGCACCTCCAGAAGGTGTGCGGGGCCCCGCAAAACGTCGCTACCGATCGGTAAGTTACCGGGGAGTTTAGGATTTGTAACGGCGTGCGTCAATGTCCTGCTGATGGTCAAGTCGGCGGCGTCGCCCAGCCCGCGCACCCTTTCTCGTCGATCTTGCGCTCATCGCACTGCCTCCCCGTTGATCTTGGACTTATTGCGGCGACGAATCGCCTAAAGGCCACAAAACGACGTGATAACCCCAAGATTGATGCGGAAAGTCCAAGATCAACGCGAGGAAAGGCCCATAGGAGCGCGCTGTGCGCAAGATCGTCGGGCGCGCGGGGCGGGCGTGGAGGGCGCGGTGGTCGAGGGTGCGGCGGGTGCGGCGGGCGCGGGGGTGCGGCGGCGCGGCGCGCGGGGGTGCGGCGGGCGCTGGGGCGGGGCGAGCGCGGGGCGCGGCGGGCGCGTCTACGCCTCAGCGGTGACGTAGGTACCTCACGGCGGCCCCATGAGGTACCTACGTCACCGCTGAGCGTTCCGTCCCCGGCCACGCCCGCTGGTGCCGCGTCGATCAAGGACTTATGCGCCGATCAAGGGCTTGGGCACACGGATTAGAGATCGAACCATGTGCCCAAGCCCCTGATCGGCGGGCATTTCCATGATCGAGCGTGGACCGCGACGAGAGTCCAAGATCGCGTGGAGGCGTAGCGCCGTCGTGGGAGTGGGGACCTTGATCGTTGTCCCAAAACCTCAACCAGATCGGCGTTTCGTTGAGGTTTTGGGACAACGATCAACGTCAAGGGGGGTGGGCCCATCGCGGGCGGCGGGATCGGTCGCCTGGCGCCGTTGAT
>JBBEWH010000257.1:0-35039 GCA_037414955.1 Actinomycetes bacterium KLBMP 9797 | reverse complement strand
CAGCCGGGCGATCCGCGGGCTCCCGCACCGGCCCGCGATCCCTGGTGCGCGGCGCCGCTCGCGGTGAACTCGCCCCGGGCCGTTCCGCCCACGGTGCCATGCGAGCCGGTCAAGGACATCGAGCGCGCCGTTCCATCGTTCTCGGCGTGACCAGCCGCGAAGCTAACCCCATCGCGGGGCGTCCCTCATGCTGTGAGAGCTACCAGAGGGTGGTACACGATGGAGTCGTTGGCGGGGTTCGAGCGGTTCGCGTTCACAGATGCTGGCCTCTCGCATGACGTCTACCGGGCCGGTGCCGGGCCGGCCGTGATCGTCATTCACGAGTTGCCCGCGCTGCATCCGGGCGTCGTGGAGTTCGCCCAACGGCTGATCGCCGCCGGCTACACCACCTATCTGCCGTCGCTGATCGGGCGAGCGGGCGAACCGCACACCGGCACCGCGATCCTTCGCACGGTGGCGCGGGCGTGCGTGGTACGCGAATTGGCGGTTCGAGACGCTGCGCCGGACGCTGGGCGAGGCGTTCGAGAGTGTCGAGATCGATTCGTCGTCCGGGAACCCACACGGCATTCCCCAGAAGGCTCACTCGGTGCTGACGGTCGACCTCGTCGACGAGCCCGGGCACCTCAGTGACGTAGCAACCCGGTCACCGCGACGGGTTCGACATGGCCGGTGACCGGCTTGCGGGACGCGAGGGCCAGGCCCACATCCACCAGCGACGCGCGGGCCAGCCGGTCCACGGCGGCGACGGGAAGCCACGCGGACTCACGGGTCTCACCACTTGGTTCGGGTCGAGGCTCGCCGCCGACGATGCGGACCTGGTAGAAGATGCCGACGTTGTGCAGTTCGGGGCCGCCGTACAGACGGTCGGCAGACCGGATGACCCGGGAGTCGACGCCGAGCAGCCGCTCGACCACACCGTCGCGGCCGGTCTCCTCGGCGAGCTCGCGGATCACCGTGTCGCAAGGGTCCTCGCCATGGTCGACCCCGCCACCGGGCAGCGTCCAATGCGGCGGCCCCTCCGGTGGCACGTAGTGGGCCAGCAGTACTCGATCACCGTCGAGGCACACCGCGTACGCGGCCAGCCGGAACTCCGTTGCCGTCATCCCCCACCCTTTCTCTCAGCGCGCGCACAGGCGGCGCGGACGACCATTCGGGTATGACCCCGGTGTTGGAGCGTCCGGCCGCGGTTCTCGTCGCGGTGTCCCGGCCGTGGTTCTGGCCGGTCTCCTGGGTGCCCGCATACCTTGGCACCGTCCTGGCTGGTCATGCCTGGCTGCCGAGCCGCGCCGACGCGCCGCGTGCCGCGGTGGCGTTGCTGGTCCTCGGCCCGCTCATCTGGGGCGCGGTGCTGGCCCAGAACGACCTGCACGACCTGCGCAGTGACCGTAACAATCCCCGCAAGGGCACCGCGCCGCTGGTCACCGGCGCGATTTCGGCGCGGCGTCTGCGGTTGTTCTACCGCGCGATCGCGCTCGCCACCGTCGGCACCGCCCTGTTCGTGGGGCCGCTGTTCGTGCTCGGCGTCGCCGGGGTGCTGCTGCTCGGCTGGGCGTACAGCGTGCCGCCGTTGCGCCTGAAGACCCGGCCGGGTTGGGACGTCGCGGTCAACGCGCTCGTCGTCGGCGTGGTGTCGCCGGGTGCGGGCTGGTCTATCACCCGGCCGCCGTGGGAGTTCCCGTGGCAGTTCGGGCTCATCGGGCTGCTGTTCGCCGCCGCGCTGTACGTGCCGACCACGGTGACCGATCTGGCCGCCGATTCCGGCGCCCGCGACACTACGTTCGCCGTGCGGTTCGGACCGCGCTTCGCATACCGTCTCGGGATCGCCTTGTGGGGTGCGGGCCTGGCGTTGTCCCTGGTGTGCGCGTGGGCGGATGTCCTGGTGCCCCGGTCGACGCTGATACCGCAGTTGCTCATGGCGCCCGTCCTGCTGGTCGCCTACGCGGTGCTCACCCGCCGCCCGACGATCACGACGTTGGCGCTGCTATCGATGCTGTTCGGGATCCCCACCGTCGGCTTCGCGCTCGCCTACATCGGATGATGCCGTGGCCCGCACCGGCGCGGCCGAGCGCCACGGCGGCGGCCAGGCCGATGCCCGAGCTGCCGCCCGTGACCACCACCGTACGCCGGTCCGGCACCCGTCAACCCTAGGATCGCTAGGTTGGCGGTATGGGACCGACCCGCCGGGCCGCCGCACTGGGCGCGGCGGCATGCCTGATCGCGGGCGGCGCCGCGGTGACGGTCGCCGTGGTCGCGGGGCCGGTGCCCGCCTGGACGGGGTACGTCAGTGAGGCGGGTGCCGGACCGGGGGCGCACGCGTCGGCGTACCGGATGGGTGTGCTGAGTGTCGCCGTAGGGCTGGCGTTGCTCGCGGCGGTCGTGCTGGCGACCAGCCGGATGGCGGCCGGTCTGCTGGCCGGCGCCGCCGCCGGCGCGGCGCTGTCCGGGTCGGTGACGTGCAGCGCCGGTTGCCCGCTGCCGCCCTTCGACGCCGCCACCACCGCGGACCTGGTGCACGGGGGCGCGAGCATCGTCGCGGTGGCGGCGTGCGTGCTCGCGATGCCGGCGGTGGCGCGCGCCGCCCCGCGACTGCGCCGCGGGTCGCTCGTCGCGGCCGGGGTGGCGCTGCCACTGTCCGCGACGGTCGGCGTGAGCATGCTGGTCCTCGGCCGCGGCGCGGTCGTCGGCCTGGTGGAGCGCGCCCTGCTGGTCACGATCGCGCTCTGGCTGGTCGGCCTGGCCGTCACCCTGCGGTGCCGCCCGGCGAGGCACGCACCCGCCGAGCCGCCAGTCCGGCCGCGCCGGTGAGTTTTCGCGAACGCCCGCCTACCAGATCGGCCGGTCCTAGGCTGAGCGAAAGCCACAAAATCCCTCATCGTGGGGAGGACGTCATGACCTTCGTTCAGATCATCGACTGCAAGACCGACAAGGTCGACGACGTGAGCCGGCTCCTGGACACCTGGGTGGAACAGACCCAGGGCAGGCGGACCGCGACCCACGCCACGCTGGCCAAGGACCGGGCCGACAGCCACCACGTCGTCGAGATCGTCGAGTTCCCGTCGTACGAGGAGGCGATGCGGAACTCGAACCTCCCGGAGACGGATCGGATCTTCCAGGAGTTGGTGGCGCTCTGCGAGATGCCGCCGCGCTTCACCGACCTCGACATCGTGCGCGACGAGCAGCTCAACAAAACGGTGTGCCGCCGCTTCTACGACATGGCCAACAGCGGCGAACTCGGCGGGCTGGCCGAGGTGTTCTCGGACCGCTACGTCGACCACGATCCGAACAACGAGGAGGACATCCGCGGCGTGGAGGGCATGCGCGCCGAGGTCGAGATGTACCGGCAGGCGTTCAGCGAGTTCCGGTTCACGATCGAGGACCAGCTCGCCGAGGGCGACCGGGTGTGCACCCGCTGGAGCTGGCAGAGCCGGCACACCGGCGAGTTCATGGGCGCCGCGCCCACCGGCAAGCGGCTCACGCTCAACGGCATGACCGTGCACCGGCTGCGGGAGGGCAAGATCGAGGAAGGCTGGTGGAACTACGACTTCCTCGGCCTCCTCCGCGAGATCGGCGCGATCCAGACGGGCACGGGCCAGACGGGCACGGGCCAGATGAGCACGGGGCAGACGGGCGCCGGGCAGACGGGCCAGTCAGCGCGGCCTCAGGACGGCGCGGACCGGCTCGGCCGGACGTAGCGTGATCATCGGCGCGAGGCGGAGCTTCTCGTCGAGCGCCTCGACCCGGTAGCGCGCCAGCAGCGTGCGCAGCAGGATGGTGCCTTCCAGCAGTGCGAAGTGTTCGCCGATGCAGCTGCGCGGCCCGCCACCGAAGGGGAAGTACGCGTATCGCGGGCGCTGGTGCTGGCCGGTGAAGCGGTCGGGGTCGTAGCGCTCCGGGTCGGGCCAGAAGTCCGGGTGCCGGTGGGTGATCCAGGAGGAGAGCATCACCCTGGTCCCGGCCGGCACGTGGTACCCGGAGAGGGTGGTGTCGACGCCGGCGAGCCGCTCGGTGCTGTACGCCGGCGGGTACAGCCGCATGCCCTCCAGCAGCGCCGCCCGGACCAGGTCCGCGGCGGCGCTGTCACCGCCGTCGCTGGCGGCGGCCGTCGCGACGCGATCCTGTGCCGCCGGGTGGCGGCCGAGTTGGTGCAGGGTGAAGGTGAGCGCGCCCGCCGTCGTCTCGTGCCCGGCGAGCAGGAAGACCAGCGCCTGGTCGCGTATCTCCTCGGTGGACAGTGATTGTCCGGTCTCCGGGTCGCGGGCGGCGGACAGCCGGCTGAGCAGGTTGTCGCCCGCGCCGCGGCGGGCGTGGCGGGCGATGATCCGGTCCACAATGGCGTATTGCGCCGCGCGTTCCCGGGTGATCCGGCGGGTCCGCGGCAGGGGCCAGCTCAGCGGCGGCCGGACCACCTGCAGGGTGCGCGCCAGCGCGAGGTCGCCCAGCACCGGCACCAGGCGCTGCAGCTCCGGCACGGCGTCGTCGACGTCGTCGCCGAAGAGCGCGCGACCGACGACCCGCAGCGTGTAGAGCTGCATGAGCTGGTGGAGATCTACAGTGGAGCCCATGACGACGGTGGGGTCCGCCGCGATGCGGGCCGCCTCGGCGGTCATCAGCGCGGTGTAGCCGGCCACCCGGCGTGGTGTGAACAGCGGTTGCAGGGTCCGCCGCTGGCGCAGCCACACGTCGCCGTCGCTGGTCAGGAGGCCGGTGCCGATCAGTTCGGTGAGCACCTGGAACCCGGTGGTCCGGCGGCTGAACACCCGCGGGGTGGTGAGCACCTCGTGGATCGCGTCCGGATGGTGGGCCATGACCAGGCTCTGCGTCAACGGGCGCGGGCCCCGGCGAGGCCCGAACCGGTAGGCGACGACGTCGCCGTAGCGCTGGAAGCCGGCCAGCAACGTGCCCAGCGGATCGCGGCGAAAAGCCGGCACCATGCCGAGCACCGGGTGCCCGGTCGGGCCCGGCACCGCGGACCTCACGATCGGTCTCGTCGTCACCCGATCACCCACCGTTCCGGATCGCCCCCCACCGACCAGCTTGCCACGAGCCTCCACCCGTCAGGAAGGCGTTCCCAGTAGGCTCACGCCATGCTGAACGGCCGCTATGACCGCCAACAACGTCTTGGTGACGGCGGCATGGGGGAAGTGTGGCGGGCCGTCGACCTCCGCCTGGGGCGCCCCGTCGCGGTGAAGATGCCGCTGCGGCAGTTGACGCGGGATTCCGCGTTCGTCGAGCGCTTCCAGCGGGAAGCCCGCGCCATGGCGAGCGTCAACCACCACAATGTTATCGACATCTACGACGTGTGCGACTCCGACGAGGGCCCGTTCATCGTGATGGAGTATGTCGACGGCGAGTCGCTGTCGGCCTTGTTGCGCCGGCGCGGCGCCCTCTCCCCCGACGAGACCATGAGCATCGTCGCCCAGGCCGCCCTCGCGCTCCACGCCGCGCACGAGAAGGATGTGGTCCACCGGGACGTCAAGCCGGGCAACCTGCTGCTCCGGCGGGACGACGGGTCGGTCGTGCTGACCGACTTCGGCGTCGCACAGACCCCGACGGGAAACGTGCTGACCCGCGTGGACCAGATCATGGGCACGGTGACCTACATGGCCCCGGAACTGTTCCAGGGAGCCAGCGCCTCACCGCTCTCGGACATCTATTCGCTGGGTGTCGTCGCCTACCAGTGCCTGGCCGGGCACCCGCCATTCCACGCGGAGAACGACCTCGCGGTGGCGTGGATGCACCTGGAGAAAGCGCCGGCGCCGCTGCCCGCCGAGGTGCCGCCGGCCGTGCGCCGGCTGGTCGAGCGGGCGCTGGCCAAGCAGCCGCAACAGCGGTATGAGACGGCGGCCGCGCTCGCGGAGCACGCCGCCGGCGCGATGCGTCAGACCGCGGCGCGCAAGGGGTCGCTGCGCAAGACGTCGGCTCGCAAGACAGCACCGCGCGAGCCGGCGGACCGCGAGCCGGCGGCGCCGGTGGGACGGCTGGGGGCGCCGCTGGCCGGCTCGGCGGCGGTGGGCTCAGCAGCGGCCACCCAGATCGTCGCCGGTCGTTCCCGCCCGCGCCGCGGGCGGCTCCTCCTCGCCGCGCTGCTCGCCGGCGTCGTGGCGATCGGCGCGGCGACGGCCTACCGGTACGCCACTCAGGACGATCCGGCCGGCGACAAGCCCACCGCCGGGGTACCCGCGGAGTTCCGGTCGTTCGCGCCGGGCCTGCCCTTCGACAAGTGCGGCAAAGACGATCCAGGCCCCAATCAGGCCGAACGCTGGCTCTGCGATCTGGATGACACGACGCTGTACCTCATCCGGTATCAATCCGGCGCGCACCGCGACGCGCGGTGGCGGGAGAACCGCCAGCTCCGCCCGGGCTCGGGCACGGCGGCCAACTGGCGGAGCGGATCGGCGACGGCGCCCGGCGGTAAGCCCGGGCGCTACCTGGAGTTCGAGGTGAACCTCAGCGCGCAGTTCGGCGGCTGGCACGAGGCGATCTGGTGGGACGACGGGCCGGAAACCGACGCGCCCTTCGCGCTCCTCCTGCGGACCAAGACAGAGCCGGACGCCCAGCGGGCCCTCGGCCGCCTCCGCGCGATCTTGACCGACGCCGGTTACACCCTCCCCCAATAGAGCTACCGGCGCGGCGGGCGTTGCGTGATCCGGCAACGAATGTCGGGGATGGCGGACAACGCCGGAGACAGGCCAGGCGTCCTGTGTTTGTATCCGTGCGTGTCGCTGCCGAGACTGGGGGGAACTGTGGCCGCTGAACTGGAGATCGGGCTGCTGGGGCCGGTGCGGGTCGTCGTGGACGGGCGGCCGCGCGGTGTCGGTGCGCAGCGCCGGAAGACTGCCCTGGCGGCGCTGGCGATGGCGCCCGGACGGACGGTGAACGCGGAGGCGCTCGCGGAGCACCTGTGGGGCGAGCGCCCGCCGGATCTGTTCCGGCGGGCGGTGTCCACGACCATGACCCGGCTGCGGGCGGACCTCGGCGTCGACGTCATCGCCGGCGCGCCGGGTGGGTACACGTTGACGGTGCCCGCGCACTCCGTCGACGTCTACCGCTTCCGGGCGTTGGTGCGGGAGGCGCGGTCCGCCGCCGGCGCCACCGAGCTGGACCTGCTCGACCGGGCGTTGGCCTGCTGGCGCGGCGAGCCGTTGCAGGATGTCGAGTCGGACCGGTTGCGCGCCCAGCACGTGCCCGGGTTGACCGAGGAGTGGTTCGCCGCGGCCGAGCGCCGCATCGACCTGTTGCTGTCCGCGGGGGCGCACGCCGACCTGGTGCCGCAGCTGCGCGACCTGACGGCGCAGCACCCGCTCCGCGAACCGCTGTGGTACCGGCTGATCGTGGCGCTGTACCGGGCGGGCCGGCAGGCGGAGGCGCTGGAGGCCTACCAGTCGGTGCGGGAGGTGCTGGTGGATCGGCTCGGCGTCGATCCGGGCCGGGAGCTGCGGGCCGCGCACCGGGCCATGCTGATCGGAGACCCCCTGCTCGCCGGCCGCCCGGCACTGGCCGGCCGGCCAGCACTGGCCGGCGCCCACCTCTAGGCGGCCGTCCCCAACAGGACCCTAGGACGGCGGGGGTGCGTAGAAGGCGGTCGTGTTGGCCACCATGCGGGCCACGTCGTCGGGGTTCGCACCGGTGGCGGCCATCGCGACGCCCCACGACTCCGCGCTGCGGGTGGCGAACGCACGACCCTCCGGTGTGGACTCCCACTCCTCGGGGTTGCCGATGGAGTCGCCGCGCAGGTGCAGGGCGAGGCCGAGCAGCCCGAGGTCCCAGCCGACGCCGACCGCGCCCGGCCCGTATTCGTCCCAGAACTTCGGGTCGACCGTCGCGGCGTGCTCCAGCTCCAGGGTCGTCGTCGCACCGTCCGCTTCGGACGACAGTCGCACGGTCACCTGGCTGGGCAACGGGTTCTCGCCGAACAGCCAGGTGACGGCGAGCAGCTGGGGTGGCTCGCAGCGCAGGATCTCGCCGCCCGCGTTGCCCTGCAACTGGTACGTGCCGCCGAGCCGCAGGTCGCCGCTGACCGGCAGGAACCAGCGGGAGAGCCGCTCCGGGCTCGTGATGGCGTCCCACACGTCGTCGACGGGTGCGTCGTATCCCCGGGTCAGCACCACGGTGGCGTCCGCGCCGTCGGTGCGCACCGCACGGTGCACGGCGGCCAGTTCGTCAAGGATGTCGCTCATTCTTCCTCCTTCAGTCGGCGGGCCCGCTTGCCGCGGGCCAGCTCGGTGGCCAGGGCGTCGAGGCGCTGGTCCCAGAATCGCCGGAACCGGTCCAGCCAGGCGTCGACCTCGCGCAGCGGCGCGGTCTCCACTGTGTACAGCCGGCGGGTGCCCGCGGCGCGCACGGACGCGAACCCGCTGTCGCGCAGCACCCGCAGGTGTTGCGACACGGCGGGCTGGGAGATGCCGAACTCCCGCTGGATCGTCGCGGTGATCGCGCCCGACGCCTGCTCGCCGTCGGCGAGCAGCTCCAGGATGCGCCGCCGCACCGGGTCGCCGAGGACATCGAACGCGTGCACACCCGCCACTATGCCAGCCTAGACTTATATAAGCAAGACCCGGCACATAGCCATGATCAAGGCGTCCTTCACGTAGCTAGAACGACGTGAAGGACGCCTTGATCATGGACGGTCAGCGGGAGAGCCGGTCGGTCTGCAGGAGTTCCAGGAGGCCCAGGGCGTGCGCGGTCGCCAGGGCGCCGGCCCGGTTCCGGGCGCCGAGCTTGCGGAACAGCCGCGCCTGCGTGTTCTCCACGGTCTTCTCCGCGATGCCGAGCGACCGCGCGGTCTGCCGCACGGTGTGGCCGGCGGCGATCGAGCGCAGGATGTCGCCCTCGCGGGTGGTCAGGTCCGGCAGCCCGCCGTCCGACTCACCGGCGCGGTTGCCGAGCGCGTCGATGAGCCAGGCGGCGGCCGCCGGGTCGATGGTCAGGTGACCGGACACGGCCAGGGTGAGGGCCGGCACGAGGGCCAGACCGATGCGCTCCGCGGCCACGATGCCGGTCGCGCCGCGGCGCAGCGCGTCCAGCGTGTCCGCGCGGGTCATGGGCGTGGACGTGACCAGCAGCACCGGCACCCAGCCCTCGCCGGCGCGGGGCCAGTCGCCCGGTACCGGATCGACCAGCACGACCGGCGCGGACCCCGCGCCCGCGTACTCCGCGAGGTCGCCGCCGGGGTCGGTGGCCGTGACGAACGGGATCTGGTGCGACAGCAGGGCCGCCGCCGCCTGGTGGCGGGCGGGCACGTCGGGCCCGCGCAGCACCGCGAGCCGCAGGCTGTTCATCGCGTACGCCCGGGGCCGGGTGATCGGCAGCCGGTTGACCAGGCCCAGCGCCGCCGCCCGGGCGACCGCGTGGCTCTGGCTGGACACGGCGAGCTTCTGGTAGATGCGCCGCTTGGCGTTCTCCACAGTGCACGGTGTGAGGCTGAGCAGCTCGGCGATCCGGCTGACCGTGTGGCCGGCGGCGGTGAGCGTGAGGATCTCCCGCTCCTGCTCGGTCAGGCCACTGGACCGCGCGGCGCCACCGACGCGCGCGGCCTCGGCGTGCTGGTGCAGCAGCATCAGCAGCGCGTCGAGGCCGTGCGACGCCGGGACGAGCGTGTCCACGCCGGCTTCCTGGCTCGCCGCCAGCTCGGCGGCGGACAGGCGCTCGTACACCACCACCAGGCGCAGGTACCGGTACCGGGCGCGCAGCTCGCGCAGCGGCCGCAGCGCGTCCGCGAGGTTGGCCCCGGCGTCGTAGACGACCATGTCCGGTCCACATAGGTCACACAGGCCGAACAGCGCGGCGTCGTCCGCGACATGTCCGACGACTGTCAGGTCTGGATACGCTGACAGACAGACGACCAACGCGTCCCGGAACAGCCGGCGGCTAGACCGGATCGCGACCCTACCGAATCGTGCGCCCGATGACCATCTCTGCTGCACGCCGGCCTCCGCGGCACCATTGCCCGCCAAGTTTCCATTTTGTTACATAGACTTCCGTGAGTGTGAGTGTCGGACGAATGCCTCAGACGGCGCATCGGTCCTAGGGGTTTCTTGTTATGCCCAGGTCGTGCGATACCCAGGTCACTGCCCTCTGCTGACCGGATCGACCTGGGCATACGTCAACAGATCCACCATGCGGAAGGTGCCCGCCGTCCGCGCCGGTAGGGTCGGCCGGAACCCGGGGTTGTCACGCAGATACGAGCCAGGCGCGAGTTGGAGCAGCCCGATGAACACCTCGCCCACGATCGTCGAGCCGACCGGCCCGAGCCGCAGCCCCTGTTCCAGTAGTTCTGCCTCCTTCAACACGTAATACCACAGTGGCGTGTTGGACTCCAGAGCGACTCCGTATCCGCCCAGCTCCGGGAAGCTCGACGCGCCCAGCACCGGCGCGCCGATCGCCTGCGCGATCGACTGCCCCGAGGCGATCTGCCAGGTGATATGCCGCAGCAGGTTGCGCACCGGCAACGCGATCGGCGCGTCGCCGCTCGAGATCGCACTCAGCGGCAGGCGGAACAGCGGTGTCGAGATCCTCGTGTCGATCCGCTTGTTCGGGCGCACCGCCGGGTTGGTCGTACCCGGGTCGAACGCTCCCGGGAAGTCGAAGAACGTCTGCCAGCCGATGAAGCGGCGCGGCGCGCGGGCGCCGCCACGCATGTCGATCGGGTCCGCCTGACCTTGGCCGGCCGGGTCGAAGATCATGGCGAAGAACGGGCTGCCGTCGGGGTTGCCGGCCATGTTCACCCGGTACGACGGCCGCACCTGGCTGTGCCCGAACCGGTACGCGGCGCCCTGGAACTCCACCGGGATGTAGTGCTGCCCCAGCGGCGGGGTGTACCAGCGGCGGCCGTTCGCCAGGATGTTGTTCACCCGGTCCTGGCCGATCGTCAGCGGCAGGAACTCGTGCAGGATGATCCACTGGTAGTGCCAGGTCACGATCTGCCGCGCCTGGGCGAACGCGGCCTCGGTGCTCAGGCCGGGGTTCTGCGCCCGCACCACCTCGTCGACCACCCGGTTGTGGAACTTGATGAACGCGGCCTGCAGACCGCTGATGACGAGGTTCTCGTCATTGCGCGGGTCGGAGATGATCGCGGTGCCGTTCGACTGGCGGGGCACGTCCTCGAACCGGCCGCCGCTCTCGATCCGCATCTTGGCCCGGTCGTTCGGGTTGTAGAACTCCGGGTTGGCGACGGGGCCGCCGCCGTACAGGGAGTCCAGGTCCAGGCCGGGCGTGCGGGAGTTGGGGGAGTTCTCCGGCGGGGTGGCCACGGACAGCCGGGAGGTCTGGTCGAACGTCATGTCGTGGTCGAGAAACTGCCCGAGGAACGTCATGCCCGCGGTCTGGTTCGGGTTGTTCGGGTTGTTGACGCTCAGCTGCGGGTCGACGATCAGCGCGACCGGCCCCGCGCCGAGCGCGTCGTTGGCGTTCAGCCTGCGGCCACCGTTGCCGAAGTCCGCCAGCGCGCTGACCGTGCGCTCGAAAGCCGGGTTCTGCGTCGACATGAACGACGGCAGGTTCGGGAACATGCGGCCGAACCGGTCCGGCTGGGTCGCGAGGACCTGGACCTCCTGGCGGACCATGTCCGCGAGCGCCTCGGTGGGCCGCAGCGCGGCGGCGCTCAGCGCGCCGGCCGTGCCCAACCCCACGCCGGCGAGCAGTTTCCGGCGGTCGAAGCCGGTGTCCGTAGGCTTGCCGAGATCCGTAGATTTCATGGCCCGTCTCCTTTGGAGAGCCACCACCGCCGGGGGGTGCCCTCGGCCCCGGGGCGTGGTGGGCGATCTATCACGTAGCGGCTTTCTTTATTGATCCGGCGCCCGCCCACACCGCCCCAAGGGGATTCGGCGCCACACGCGAGGAGGGCGCCCCCGGTCGGGGGCGCCCTCCTCGCCTACTCGTTCCGGCTCGCTCAACCGGGTTGTTCGGCCACCGCGAACTGCACGGCGCCGTTCGGGTCGACCGCGGCGTCGAGCGCCTTGTCGTCGAGGATCTCGGCGGCCGTGGACTCCAGGAACAGGCGCGCGCCCGCCTCGTCCACGACCTGGTCACCGGCGGCCGGTTCGGCGGCGAGACTGAGCGTCAGCGCGCCCGCCGTCGGGTCGGTCGCGATCCGCAGGCCGGCACCCTCGGGCACCTCCGGCTGGTCGGTCAGGTCGCGGATGACTTGTGCGGCGTTCTCCGTCAATGTCAGCATTCCGAATCCTTCCCACATTCGCGGCCAGCTCGGCGCTAACCGACATATCCGGCCACCGTACCCGCGTCAGCGAGATTGATCAGGTTCTTGACCAGGTTCTCAGGTGCCGTTAACGTCTCCGCAACAACGGACGTCCTATGTCTGATCACCCGATCAGGAGGTACCGTGTCCCGCCTCGTCCCCGCCCTCGCGTGCGCCGCCGCTCTGGTCGTCGGCGGCTGCGCCGGCCCCGCCCAACCCGCGGCCCGGCCGCGCTGCGACCAGTCCGTCCCCTACACGTCCGGCACCGACGGGTACGCCGGCTTCCGCATCCCCGCGATCGTCACCACCCGGTCCGGCGCGCTGCTCGCCTTCGCCGAGGGCCGGCGCGGCGGCCTCGGTGACGCCGGCGACATCGACCTGGTCCTGCGGCGCTCCACCGACGGCGGCTGCACGTGGGGTTCGCTCCAGGTCGTGCACGACAGCGGCCCGAACACCGCCGGCAACCCGGCCCCGGTGCTGACCGCCGAGGGCCGCGTGGTGCTGCTGTCGACGTACAACGGCGGCACCGCCACCGAGGCGGCGATCATGCGCGGGGAGGTGCCGGCCGACCAGAGCCGCCGGGTCTTCGTCCAGTACAGCGACGACGAGGGTACGACGTGGTCGGCGCCCCGGGAGATCACGGCCGGCGTCAAGGCGGCCGACTGGCGCTGGTACGCCACCGGCCCGGTGCACGGCATCCGGTTGGCGCGCGGGCCGCACCGGGACCGGCTCGTCATCCCCGCCAACCACTCCGTCGCGCCGCCGGCCGGCTCCGCCGACCTCGGCACCGAGGCGAAGTACTACGGCGGTCACACCCTCTACAGCGACGACGCCGGCGCGACGTGGCGGATCGGCGCGCTCGACGACAACCCCAACGGGTACGTCAACGTGAACGAGACGACGGTCGCCGAGCTGCCCGACGGACGGCTCTACCTGAACACCCGGGACCACAACGGCACCGGCCCCGGCAGCCGCGCGGACGCGTACAGCCGGGACGGCGGGGCCACCCTGGAGCTGCCCTACCGGCCGCAGGCGACGCTGGCCGGCCCGGTGGTGCAGGGCAGCCTGCTCCAGGTCGCCGGTCCTGCCGGCCCGCTGCTGTTCGCCGGCCCGGCCGACCCCGCCGCCCGGGCGGCGATGACCATCCGGGTGAGCACCGACCAGGGCGCGACCTGGCGGGCGGCGCGCGCGCTGTCCGGGCTGCCGGCGGCGTACTCCGACCTGGTGCAGCTGGACGCCGCCACGGTGGGCATCCTGTATGAGACGGGCAACTTCGGGCCGTACGAGACGATTACATTCAAGCGTGTTCCGGTTCGGGATCTGCGAGAGTGACCGGGTGGTAACCTCGGACGTCCTATGACTGCATGCGGAGGGTGATGTGGCGACGCCACGGCGGGGAGCCGGCGAGAACCAGCGCGCGCTCCAGGAGGCGATCAAGGACTTGATCGTCCGGCGCGGGCTGGCACCCGGGTCCCCGCTGCCCACCGAGCCCGAGCTGATGGCCGAGCTCTCGGTCAGCCGGCACCCGCTGCGCGAGGCCATCAAGGCCCTCCAGGCGCTCGGCATCGTGCACATCCGCCACGGGCTCGGCACGTTCGTCGGCTCCCCCTCGTTCTCGCCGCTCGAGGCCGGGCTGACCTTCCACAGTCACCTGTCGCTGCACGGCGACCTGCGGGACATCCGCGACCTCGTGCAGATCCGCGAGGTACTCGAGATCGGCCTGATCCGCGAGGTGCTGGCGCTGGCCGACGACGCCGACTTCGACGCGCTCGAAGCGGCGGTGTCCACGATGGAGCGGGAGGCGGCCGAGGGGCGCACCAGCCCGGAGGCCGACTGGCTGTTCCACAAGACGCTCTACGAGCCGCTGCGCAACGACCTGATCAGCGACCTGCTGCGGGTGTTCTGGAGCGTGTTCGACAAGGTCAACGCGGAGCTGCCGCGCACCGTCGAGACGCCGGCGGCGGCGGCCGCCGCGCACCGCCGGATCCTGGACGCGCTGCGCGGGCGCGACGAGGCCGTGCTGACCGCCGCGATGGCCGAGCACTTCACCGAGATCCGCGAGCGCATCTCCCGCACCACCCGCCCCTCCCTGACCCCCTCCCCATGACCCCGCCCTTCCCATGATCAAGGCGTCCCTCAAGTCGTTAGAGCTACTTGAGGGACGCCTTGATCATGGGAAGGTTAGAGCTCGAAGAGGTCGCGGAGGGCCTCGTCGAGGCGGGCCAGGCTGGCGCCGGTGACCATGCCGATCCGCTCGGCCCCGGCCGTGGCGGGCAGGCGGCGCATCCGGTTCACCACCACGACGCCGGCGACCGGGTCGGTCTCGGCCAGCGGCACGGCGAACGGCGGCAGGTCGGTGCTGCCGCGCTGCCGCACCACCGGGGCGCAGTAGGGCGCGGCGCTGGGTCGCTCGTTGTGCGCGTCGCCGGAGAGCACCACCACGCGGTAGCGGAGGTCGGCGCGGTCGCCGATCGTCCACACCTCGCCACGGTTCACGCGGCGTCCTCCAGGCCGTTGGGTGGTGGGTCGGGCCAGCCACCGTCGAGGCTGTCGGCCAGCCGGTCGAACCCCTCCAGCTCGGCGCGCGCGTCGGGGTCCGTGGCGAGCCACTCCTCGTGTCGCCGGGACGCGTCGCGCACGGCGGCCCGCCGGGCCGCCCGGTCGATCCACTCCGACAGGCTCATGCCCGCGTGCCGCGCCGCGGCCCGCGCTCGGGCCAGGGTGTCCGCGCTCAGGGTCAGGGTGACCTTCTCCGCCACGTTCCGCATGGTACGCCCGACTCGTTCACCCATGGGGGCACTCTCCCCCATGATCGGGGCGTCCCTTTAGTTGTTAGAACGGCTACAGGGACGCCCTGATCATGGGAGCGGGGTGGTCAAATCGGCGGTGACCTGAGCGGCGGTGCGCATCAGCGCCGCGGCCAGCGGCGAGCCGCCGCCCTCGGGCACCGAGCTGGTGGTGCCGACGACGGCCATGGCGGCGATGATGGCGGTGCCCCGGAACACCGGGGCGGCCACGCTGCGTACCCCGTTCACCGCGGGGGTCTGCGCGGAGATGCCCTCGACGCGGATCTTCTCCACGTCGCCGCGCAGCTCCGGCGAGGCCGCCAGGTCGGCCGTGAGGCCGGGGCACTCCTCCTCGCCGAGGAAGGCGCAGAACACCCGGCCCTGCGCGGACGCCGTGCGGGACAGCCGGGAGCCGGTGCGCACGCTGACCCGGATCACCCGGTCGGTGTTGTCGTCGACCCGGACCACGACCGCGGTGTCGCCGTCCCAGACGCTCAGCACCACGGTCTCGTCCAGCTCCCGGACCAGGCGCTGCATGTGCGGCCCGGCGGCGCCGATCACCGGCATGCCGGCGCGGGCGGCGGCGGACAGCGTGAGGATCTGCGGGCCGAGCGAGTAGAGTGCCTCGCGCTCGTCGTAGCGCAGGAGGTTGCTCTCGCGCAGCGCCTTCGTGTAGCGGTGTGCGGTGGCCTTGCTGGTGCCGAGGCTGGCGGTCAGCTCGCCGAGGCTGAGCCGGGGCCGGCTCACCGTGAAGGCGCTCAGGATCGTGGCGGCGCGCTGCACCGTCTGGATCGCGGGCGCGTCTGTGGGCTGCCCCTCGGCCGCAGGCTCCCTTCCGGCGATTCGGCGCCCCTCCAAGTCCTAGGCCCTCCCCATCTGTCACGCCATGCGAGACGCCGCCCGTACCCTCATGCGAAGCCTACGAGATCGACGCCCCTTCCGCTGTCCACGCTCGACCGCGATGCGAGACATTATCGCGTATAGAGAGCCAACCGGTACCGGGCGTCACCATTCCGACACGCCATGGTGGGGTTCCGCGCACTAGGCTCCGGACACATGCCGGAGGGCCCTACTATCCAGACTGTTCAACGCGCCGCGGCGATGCTCAGCGCGTTCAGCGTCGACCGCCCGCGGTTGACGCTCAGCGAGATCACCGCCCAGCTGCGGATGAGCAAGGCGACCGCACACCGGTACGCCCGGGCCCTGCGCGCCGCCAACCTGCTGCGCTACGACCCGTCCGCCGGCACGTACACGCTGGGGCCACGCATCCTCGCGCTGGAGGCGGCCGCCCGGGCCGCGCTGCCGATCGTCACCGCCGCCGAGCCGCACCTGGAGCGGCTGCTGAGCGAGACCGACCAGACCGCCGTGCTCAGCGTCTGGAACGGTGACACCCCGACCGTCGTGCGCTGCGTCGACAACACCACCGGCGACGTACGGCTGAGCATGCGCACCGGCTCGCAACTCGATCTCGCCCGCTCCGCGCAGGGGCGGATATTCTGCGCGTACCTCCCGCCGGCCGAGACGCCAGCGGTCGCCCGCCGGCTCGCGGCCTCCGCCGAGCTGCGCCGGGTCGTCGCGGAGGTGCGCCGCACCGGCGTCGCCGTCAACAGCCCGGACAACCAGGGGGTACGGGTGCTGGCCGCCCCCGTGCTCGAACATGGACAGATCGTGGCCGCCATCGCGGTGATGGGCACCAGCGTGGCGCTCGCCGGCGAGGCCGAGGAGCGGGCGACGGCCGCCCTGCGCCGGGTCGCCGAGGCCCTCTCCCGCGACCTCGGCACCGACTCCCTTTGATCCGGCCTCCCCCATGATCAAGGCGTCCCTGTAGTCGTTCTAGCTACCTGAGGGACGCCCTGATCATGGTGCGGGTGGCGCGGGACTCCGCCGATCGAGGCCTTACCGTCGTCCATCCCCGTCGATCGAGGCCTTATCCTCGTGCTTTGATCTCTGAACCACGACGACAGGCCCTCGATCGCCGCCGAATCGGGACGACAAGTCCTCGATCGAGTCTGGCTTCGCGCGTGGACAAAGGGCGGGGAGAGCGGTTATCGGGCGTACAGGCGCACCCGGTACGGTGTGGCGGTGACCACGAACCAGCGTCCGACGAAGACCGAACGGCGGGCGGCCGCCAAGGCCGCTGCCGCCCAGGCGGCCCAACGCAAGCGCCGCAACCAGGCCATCGCGGGTGCGCTGGCCGGCCTCGCCGTGTTCGCCGTGATCTTCGCGGGCTTCTTCCTGCTTCAGGGCGACGACGACGCCGACGGCGCCTCCTCGCCCGCGCTGACCACCACGCCGGTGGCGCCGACCGGGGAGCCCACCGGCGAGCCCACCGCGGCGCCGCCGACCGCGCAGGCCGCCGGACAGTTCCCGCCGGTGCCCAAGGGCGCCGACCCGGCGTTGGGCGAGAAGCCGAAGGTGACCGCCGGGCAGGGCGAGCTGACCAAGCTCACCGTCACGCCGATCATCCAGGGCAAGGGCGAGGCCGCGGCCGCCGGCAAGACCATCGTGGTCAACTACGTCGGTGTGTCCTATCAGACCGGCCAGGAGTTCGACGCTTCCTGGAACCGGCAGGAGCCGTTCTCGTTCCCGCTCGGCGGCGGCCAGGTCATCCCGGGCTGGGACCAGGGACTCGTCGGGGTCAAGGTCGGCAGCCGCGTGCAGCTCGACATCCCGGCCAACCTGGCGTACGGCGACAACGCCGGCAACGGCGCCCCCTCCGGCCCGCTCCGCTTCGTGGTCGACGTCCTCGCCCTCCAATAAGGACAGATCGCAAGTCCGGCAACGCTCAGCCGGATCGGTCGGCCGCGCATAGCGCGTCGATCAAGGACTTGCGCGCCGATCAAGGGCATACGCACCCGGAATAGAGATCGAAGTGGGTGCCCAAGCCCTTGATCGGCGAGGAAAGCGCTGAGCGCGCGGGCGCGCGCTCAGCGCGGAGCGCGGCGGGCTGGTCATGATCAGGGCGTCCTTCATGTCGTTATGACGACGTGAAGGACGCCCTGATCATGGGGTTAGGAGGGATTCGTAGACGGTGACCAGGGTGGCTACGGCCTCGGTGTGGTCGTAGCGGGCGATCTTCGCGCGGCCGTCGCTGCGCTCGCCGGTCGCCAGCACGTCGGCGGTCGCGGTCACCAGGTCGGTCACCAGCGACTCGCGCGTGGCGGGGAACGGGACCACGCGCGACGGCGTCACGCCGGCGAGCACCTCGGCCACGTCGCCCACGTCGACGCTGACCACCGGCAGGCCCATCGCGGCGGCCTCCTTCACCACCAGCGGACCGCTTTCGGTCCCCTGCCGCGAGGTCACCACCAGGACATCGGCGGCGGCGTACTTGGGCACCACGTCGGCCCGGGTCTGGTTCGGGCCGGGCAGGAGCAGCTCGCGAGCCGCCACACCGGACGCGCGTAGCCCGGCGAGCACGTCGGTGAAGAGGTCGTACTGCTTGACCGGGTTGTCCGGAGCGGCGCCGAACAGCACGACCCGGTCGGAAGGGGCGAAGCCGAAGGCGGAACGCGCCGCCGCCCGGTCGTCCGCCGACAGGGGTTGGAACAGTCCGAAGTCGACACCGTTGGGCACGACGAAGCCGGACGGGTCGCCGGCGGCCTCGACGAGCCGCCGGGACGGGTACACCCGCGCGGCCGGCCGCCCGGCGGTCAGCCGGGTGATGCGGGCCTGCCACGGGGTGTTGACGTCGCTGCCGTACAAGGACAGCACGGTGGGTAGGGGGACGAGCCGCGCCGACAGCGCCGTCAATCCATAGTGGACGTGCACCAGGTCGTAGCCGCCGGCGCGGGCGCGGCGGGCCACCCGGGGCGCGGCGAGCAGGTAGTCCTGCTTGCCGCGCGCCTGGGCGACCACCTCGACGTCGACGTCGTGGCCGAGCCGGCGCAATCCCGCCACCTGCTCGGCCACGAACACGCCCCGGAAGCTCCCGGGCTTCTCCGGCCACAGGTTCGTGACCGCCAGGATTCTCACGAATAGAAGGAGGTCACCCCGGCCACGACCGCCGTGTGCTGTGCGGCGGTCAGCTCCGGGTAGAGCGGCAGGGACAGGCACTCGTCGGCCCAGGCCTCCGTCGCGGGGAAGTCGCCGCGCCGGTGGCCGAGGAACGCGTACGCCGGTTGCAGGTGCAGCGGCACCGGGTAGTGGATCCCCGCGCCGATGCCCCGCTCCTTCAGGTGCGCGAGCAGGGCGTCCCGCCGCGGGGTGCGCAGCAGGGCGTGGTGGAAGACGCTGCGCCGGGTCGGCGTCGCGGGCGGGAACCACAGGTCGCCGACGCCGGACAACGCCGCCTCGTAGTCGGCCGTGAGAGCGGCGCGCCGCTGGTTGTCGGCGTCCAACGTGGACAGCTTGGCGTGCAGCACGGCCGCCTGCAGCGTGTCCATGCGGTGGGCGTACCCGATGATCTCGTGCTCGTACTTGGTGGTGCGGCCGTGGTCGCGGAGCCGGCGCACGGTCGCGGCGAACGCGTCGTCGTTGGTGGTGATGGCGCCCGCGTCCCCGAACGCGCCCAGGTTCTTGCCCGGGTAGAAGGAGAAGCAGCCGGCCAGCCCGTACCCGCCGGCGCGCACCACGGTGCCGTCGGCGCGCACGATCTCGGCGCCGTGCGCCTGGGCCGCGTCCTCGATGACCGGTACCCCGGCGTCGGCCGCGATCGCGCCGATCTGCTCCAGGTCGGCGGGGCGGCCGTGGATGTGCACCGGCAGCACCGCCTTGACACCGTCGATGGCGCCCTTCAGCGCGGCCGGGTCCAGGGCGCCGGTGAGCGGGTCGATCTCGACGAACCGGGGCCGCGCGCCCAGCCAGCTGACCGGCTCGATGGTGGCGATGAACGAGTGCGCCGGCACGGCCACCTCGTCACCCGGGCCCACGCCCACGGCCGCGAGGGCGAGGTGCAGCGCGGCGGTGCCGGAGCCGACGCCGATCGCGTGCGTGGTGCCGCAGAACGCCGCGAACGCCTCCTCGAACGCCCGCAGCTGCGGCCCCTGGATGAACGCGGTGGACTCCACCACGTCGCGGATGGCGGCGTCGATGGCGTCCTGGTGCCGCAGGTAGGCGGCTTTGACGTCGACGAGCGGGATGGCGGTCACGATGTCTCCGACAAGGATGGGTAGGGACGGTGGTCGAGCCCGGCCGGGCAGAGCAGGTCGTCGATGCTCTTCACCTGCCGGGCGGCGGTGCCGACGACGACCGCACCGGGCGCGACGTCTTTCGTGACGACCGCGCCGGCGCCGATCAGCGCCCGTTCTCCGATGTGGACACCGGGCAGGATGGTGACGTTCGCGCCGACCCGCGCGCCGCGTCCGATGTGGACGCCGCGCAGGCACTGGGACACGTCGGGGCAGCGCGGGAACGGCGCGTTGGTGAGCGTGACCCGGGGACCGAGCCAGGCGTCGTCCTCCAGCACCGAGAACTCCGGCACGAAGCAGTGCGAGTGCACCCGTACCCGGTCGCCGACCGTGACGCTGTGCTCCAGCACGGACATCGACCCGACGGAGACCTGGTCGCCGATCGTGGTGTGTTCCCGGATCAGCACGTGGTGGCCGGTCTGGAAGCGGACGCCGGCGCGCACCCCCGCGTACACGACGGTGTGGCTGCGCAGCGTCGCGCCGTCGCCGAACTCCACAACCGCGTCCCGCGGTCCCGATCGGCCGATGACGCAGAACTCCTCGACGACGCTCCCGGCGCCCAGCTTGACTCCCTCGGCGACCACCGCCAGCGGACTCAGCAAGACCGCGCTCCCACCAGCGGCGTCCGCACCGCCACCTGCGCTCCCCCGGCCCGCAGCGAGGCGCTGACCGCCTCCAGCACGGCGACCACGTCGACGCCGTTCCAGCCGTCGGTGCGCGGCCGCTCGCCGGTGTCGACGCAGTGCAGGAAGTGCCGCAGCTCGGCGGCCAGCGGCTCGACCGACTCCAGGGTGGGCACCCGCACCACGCCGTCGCGCAGCTCGTACTGCCAGGCGCCGTACTCGTCCTCGTGCAGCTTGTCCGCGCCCTTGTCGAAGACCTTCAGCTTGGCCTGCGGGTCCATGTCGTCGTAGACCAGCATCTGCTTGCTGCCGACCACCGTCGTGCGCCGGGTCTTCGACGGGTCGAGCCAGCTCACGTGCATGTGCGCGAGGACGCCGCCCGGGTATCCGACGGTGACGAACGTGACGTCCTCCACCGAGGCGTTCAGGTAGCGCGCGCCCTCC
The DNA here is from genome assembly GCA_037414955.1 of Actinomycetes bacterium KLBMP 9797. GTDB lineage: Bacteria > Actinomycetota > Actinomycetes > Mycobacteriales > Micromonosporaceae > Phytohabitans. Next base: position 13,864 of record JBBEWH010000257.1, on the reverse strand, counting down.
GCGGACGCCCACTGTGGACGCTCGCCGACCAGGAAGTTGGCGATCGACACGTCGTGCGGCCCGATCGACCAGAACGCGTTGATGTCGCTCTGGATCCGGCCCAGGTTGAGCCGCTGCGAGTGCAGGTAGAGCAGGTCGCCGATGGTGCCGGCCTCGACCAGCTCCTTCATCCGGAGCACCGCCGGCACGTACTCGAAGGTGTGGCCGACCATGAGCGTGAGGCCGCGGTCGTCCGCGAGCGTGGCCAGCTCGATGGCGTCCGGTGTGGACAGTGCGAGCGGCTTCTCGACCAGCACGTGCTTGCCGGCGTCGAGCACCCGGCGGGCCAGCGGCGCGTGCGTGGCGGCCGGGGTGGCCACGACGCAGGCCGCCACCGCCGGGTCCGCGAGGACTTCGGCGAGGTCGTCGGTGACGCGCACGTCCGGGTACAGGCCGGCGGCCTTGGCGCGGCGCTCCGGGTTGAGCTCCACCAGGTACCGCCACCGGCCCTCACCGTGGTTCTGGAGGTTGCGGGCGAGGTTGGGTCCCCAGTAGCCGAAGCCGATGAGGGCAACGGACGCGCTGCCGTCAGTCACTGTCTTTCCCTTCCGCGACGGGCCCGGCGGAGACCGGACCCTCAGAGACGAGCTGGCCCCGGCGCAGCCACACCCACGCCAGGCCGAGCACGGTGAACAGCTGCGCCGGGAAGAGCGGGTCCTCCAGGGACGGCGCGAGGCAGGCGACGAGCACCGCGAACAGCAGCACGGCCGGCGCCCAGTAGCCGAACGGGTGCACATCGGACCCGCGCCGGCGCCAGACGGCGCGCAGGATCGGCCCGATCAGCAGGATCAGCCACGCCAGGTACGCCAGCACGCCGAGCGTGCCGGTCTCCACGAGCAGGTGCAGCCAGAACGAGTCGACCTGCTTCTCGTTCGACCCGTACAGCCGGAAGCCCTCCGGCCCGAACCGGGTGTCCTGGTACCAGAGCGGGTCGGCCTGGTAGGCGACGATGCCGCCGAACTGGCCCACGCCGTACCCGAGGATCGGCCGCTTCAACCACAGCTCGACGCCCTGCTGCGCGTACAGCACGCGGACCTCGCGCTGCGGGATCTGGTTGCCCGCCTCCGCGTCGCAGCCCTCGTTGCCCTCGACGCAGAAGCCGTCCTGCTCGGCGCCGCTGGGCAGGTTGAGCGCGCTGGTCACACCGGCGAGCCGGCGGACCAGCTCGGCCCGGTTGTCCGGGCTGATCGCGAGCTGCGCGCCGGCGAAGCCCACGACGAGCGTCACCGCGGCGGTCCCGGCCAGCCAGCGGCCCCGGCGCAGCAGGCAGATGAGGCCGGCGCCGGCGACGAACCCGAGGGTCGACTCGCGGGACTGGGTGGCGGACAGCGCCAGCGCGAGGAGGCCGAAGATCAGCCACCACCGCCACGCCCGGTCCCGCTTCCGCGCCACCAGCCACGCGAGCAGGCCGAGCATGGCGAGCGCGAGGAAGTGGCCGAGGTGGTTCGGGTGGTCGAGCAGCGCGTGCGCCCGGTTGATCCGGGCCCACGTCATGTTGATCCAGCCCAGGTCCTCATAGGTGCTGGGCCCGGCCACGGTCTGCCAGATGGCGAGGCCCGCGTTGATGGCGACGATCCCGGCGACCACGCCGAGCACCGCGCGGGTCTGCCGGCGATCCGGGTCGGCGGCGCGCCAGGCGTAGAAGACGATGACGCCGCGCAGGTAGACGTAGCCCGCCTCGGCGATGAGCCGGATCGGCGAGTCGCCGGCCAGACCGGCGGCGACGATCACCAGGCCGAGCACGATCACCGCGAGGTCGGCGGGCCGCCGGAAGTCCCGCCAGCGACGGTCGACGGCCACCTTGACGATGGTGACCGCCAGTAGCGTCAGGTACAGCGCGTTCTTGAGCTGCTTCGGCCAGTCTGGACCGTCGGCGATGAGGTTGCCCTTGGCATCCTCCACCGGGGTGGCCAGCAGCGTCTGTATCCAGGTCTCGAAGAGGACCTCGACCAGCAGCACGCCGAGCAGGACGACCAGAGCGCCGCCGAGTAACCGGGAAGCGCGGCCAGCGGGCCGTTCGTCGGGGCGTGGTCCGTCTGCCGCGGCCGTCTCGGTCCGCGGTTGTGCAGCCAGCATGAACGCCCCGTCACCCCTTCTGTGGTGCCCCATCACGACAACCGAGCCATAACACTCGCCCTTACCGACCAATTGGTGAACTGCCGGCGACGGCAGGTTGTCCAGCGGCCGAATCGTCCGGCCGTAGTTCACGCTTAGCGATCAGCGCGGCCGCCGCGACGGCCACCACGGCGGCCGCGATCCGGCCCGCCGTCGGCAGCCACCCGGCGGTCGCCAGCGCCGCGCCCACCAGGCCGGCGCCGAGCCCGACCGGCCGGCCCCACGCCATGCCGTGCAGCCGCCACGCGGACACCAGCGGCCCGCCGGCGGTCACCGCCGTGCCGCACAGGTATCCCACACCGACGCCCACCGCACCCAGTGGCCCGCCCAGCACGGCGACCACGCCCAGGCCGGTGGCCGCACCGAGCACCGCCGAACCTACCGGCACCCGCACGTGCGCCCCGCTGGACAACGCGTTGACCGCCGGCACGGCCACCACCGCCAGGTAGGTGGCCGCGAGCATCAGCCGCAGCACGGGCGCGCCGTCAGCGTACTCCCCGCCGCCGAACGCGGTCAGCACCTCCGGCGCGAGCAGCACCGCGACGGCGAACAGCGGCGCCAGCACGACGAGCAGCCCGCGGGTGGACAGGTCGGCCTGCCGGCGCACGCCGGCCGCGTCGCCGGCGCCGTGCGCGCGGGCCATCGCCGGGAACAGCACGATGCCGAGCGCGCGCGGCAGGAAGTAGGCCGGCGCGATCAGCGTCACCGCCGCCGCGAAGTAGGCCACCTCGCGGGGCGCGGCGAACCGGTTGGCCAGCAGCTGGGTGCCCTGCAGGAAGCCCTGCGAGCAGAGCGTGCCGACGCACGCCAGCAGCACGTATCCGGCGATCTCCCGGCGGGCCCGGTGAATGTCCGCGGCTGGACCGCGGGTCACCGGACGCAGGCGCCACCACGACCCGGCGGAGAACAGCGCGTAACCCGCCGCCAGCGGCAGCAGGTAGAGCGGCCAGCCGGCGGCCACCACCAGCACCGTCGCCGCCAGGGCCACCGCGGAGCAGGCCAGCTCCAGCTTCGCGTACGCCGGCACCAGGCCGAAGCCGTAGAGCACCTGCTTCTGCACGCTGTATCCGGAGAAGGCGGCGCACAGCGCGGCCACCTGCGCCGCGTCGACCAGGTCGAGGTCGAACGCGACGGCGGCGCCCAGCCCGGCGACCAGCCCGATGCCGATCGCACCGAACCAGCCGGCGCGCACCAGCAGCCGGTGCATGCCGCGGGCCGCCGCCTCGTCGCCGCGACCCTGCTCATAGGGGATGAAGCGGGCCGCCGCGCTCGCCACCCCGGCCGGCAGCAGCAGGCTGCCGATGGTGGTGACCGCGATCAGCGAGCCGACCAGGCCATATGTCTCCTGGTCGGTGGCCCGGCTGACGAGGACGCCGTGCAACAGCCGGGTTAGCCCGAGCGCGACCAGACCGGCGGTGCTGAGCAGGCCCTCGCGCAGCAGGCGACTAGCCACGCTGCGAGACTAGCCTGTCGACGACCTCGAAGTAGTGCCGCTTCTGCTCACTCCACCGCAGGGTCGCCATCACCTCGCTGGCGCGCCGGGCCTGGGCCAGGGCCCGGTCCGGGTCGCTCGCCAGCTCCCGCATCGCCACCAGCAGCATCTCCGGGGTGGCCGGGTCCACATAGCGCACCGCGTCGTCCGGGAAGTAGCGGGAGATCACCGGGTTCCGGAACGTGATGACCGGGACGCCGAGCGACGCGTACTCCAGCAGCTTCGTCGGCAGCACCTCCTCGGTCCACGGGTCCAGCTGGCTCGGCACCAGTCCGATGTGGACGCGGTCCAGCTCGGCGACCACTTCGGGCAGCGGGTACAGCCGGGTCGGCAGGTCGACGGCGCGTTCCAGGCCAAGGTCGGCGACCCGCGTGCGCAGCTCGTCGAGGCCGTCGCCGCTGCCGCGCACCTGGAGCCGGGCGCCCGGGATCGTCGCGCGCAACTCCGCGAGGGCCTCGGTCGCCGCGACCAGGCCGTGCCGGGGCGCCACCAGGCCGTGGTAGCTGAACACCACCTCGCCCTGGGGATCCCACCGGTGCGGGGTCGCGCGCGGCTGGAAGAGCCGCTCGTCGGGGCAGTTCATCACGACCGACACCGGGCGGCGGGTCCAGCCGCGGATCAGGTCCGCGTACGGCTCGTGCACGGTCAGCACCTCGTTGGCGTACCGCAGCGCGGCCTTCTCCGACGCGGCCACCGCGGCCAGCACCCTCGGCTTGTCGGCGAACTTCGAGGCGAACAGCTTCGACGTCAGGTCGTGCACGTCCAGCAGCACCGGCGTGCCGAACAGCTTCGGCACGGCGGCGGCGAACACCAGCGCCTCCGGCATCGAGTGGGCCTGCACCAGGTCGAACGTGCGGGGGCGGCGGGCCAGCCAGGCCGCGGCGCGGGCGCTGAACCCGCCGTACAGCGACGCGTACGCCTTCGCGGAGCTGCCCCGGTACTTGCGCGTGGGCAGGTGCACGACCTGGACCCCCTCGACCGTGTCGACGGCGGGGCGGCCGGGCGCGTCCAGCGCCACCACGGTCACCTCATCACCGCGCGCGGCCAGGGCCTCCGCCTGGCGGCGCACCCGGGGGTCCGACTCGTACTCACTCACCACGACCATGCCCACCCGCAGCGGGCGGTCCCCCCGAGTCGGGGATGGCGGGTTGGTCGTCTCGGGCGCCGACAACGTCACGGCGCCGAGAATAGAAGCGTTCGGCCCATGTCGTCCTCTCGGGACAGTCAATGCGCCTACCTTTCGCTACCCGTATGCCGCCGCGAAACCTGTTGGTAACCTCACCCACCGTAGCCGCTCCACGCCTCCACGAACAGCCAGCACCAAACCTCCCTCCCCCACCCCCGCGCGGCGCCGCGCGGCGCCCCCCCGCCGGGCGCCGGCCCGCGCGGGGGGGGCGCGGCAACGCCCCGCGGGGCCGCGCCTAACACGGCCCTGCCCGCCGATCAAGGGCTGGGGCACATGGTTTGATCTCGGATCCAGGTGCCGGAGCCCTTGATCGGCGGGATTCTCCTTGATCGGCGCGGCGCAACCGGCGCGGCGCAACCGGCGCGGCGCAACCGGCGCGGCGGTACGGCGGGCGCTGATCACGTGCGGGCTGCCCTGGGCAGGGGAGGGTGGTGTGGCAGGCTGAACAGTATGACGCTCCTGCTGGTGGACGCGCCCAGCCTGTACTTCCGGGCATACTTCGGCATCCCCGAGTCCGCCGCCCGGGCCCCCGACGGCAGCCCGGTCAACGCGGTGCGCGGCTTCCTCGACATGGTGACCACGCTGATCCGCACCCGCCGGGCCAACCGGCTGGTCTGCGCGTTCGACGAGGACTGGCGCCCGGCGTGGCGGGTGGCGCTGCTGCCGTCCTACAAGGCGCACCGGCTCGCGGACACCGGCCCGCCGGGCGCCGAGGTCATCCCGGACACCCTCGCGCCGCAGGTGCCGCTCATCCTCGATGTGCTCGCCGCGGTCGGCATCCCGGCGGTCGGCGCGCCGGGCTACGAGGCCGACGACGTGCTCGGCACGCTCGCCACCACCCAGCCCGGCCCGATCGACGTGGCGTCCGGCGATCGCGACCTGTTCCAGCTCGTCGACGACGCCAAGCCGGTCCGGTTTCTCTACTGTGGACGCGGCGTGGCCAAGCTGGAGGACTGCGACGACGCGGCGGTGCGGGCGAAGTACGGGGTGCCGGCGGCGGCGTACGCGGACTTCGCGGCCCTGCGCGGCGATCCCAGCGACGGCCTGCCGGGCGTGCCGGGCGTCGGCGAGAAGACGGCGGCGCGGCTGGTCAGCCGGTACGGCAGCCTCGACGGCGTGGTCGCCGCGCTCGACGACCCGAAGTCCGGCTTCGCGCCGGGCCTGCGCGCGAAGCTCGCCGCCGCCCACGACTACCTGGCGGTGGCGCCCACGGTGGTGCGGGTGGCCCGCGACGTGCCGCTGCCCGAACTGCACACCGCCCTGCCGCCGGCGCCCGTCGACGGCGACCGGCTGCTGGAGCTGGCCGAGAAGTGGAACCTCGCCGGCCCCTGCCGCCGCGGGGGGGCCGCCCCCCCCCCCCCATGATCACGGCGTCCCTCACGTCGTTAGAACGACTGGAGGGACGCCTTGATCATGAAGTGGCGGGCTAGTGGATCGCGACCGGGACGGCCGCCGGCTCCTGGCCCGGCTCCACGGCGCGCTCGATCCGCTTGCGCGGCAGGAAGAACGCGGGCACGAGGCAGGCGACCACCAGGATCAGCGCCACCACGTAGGTGCCGCCGAACGCGTCGGCCAGCGCCGACCGCCCCTCCGCGAGCACCTGCGGCGGCACCTGGTCCGGCGCCACCCGGCCCTGCGTCACCGCCATGTACGCACTGGCGGCCGTGCTGTTCAGCACCTGGTTGGTCAGGATGACCGACATCACCGCGGTGCCGATCGAACCGCCGGTCTGCTGGACGATGTTCATCAGCGTCGAGCCGCGGGCGACCTGGTGGTTGGTGAGGTTGGCCAGCGCGCCGGACATGATCGGCATCATCGTCATGCCCATACCCATGCCCATCACGAACAGGCCGCCGAGCAGCACCACGTACGACGAGTCCGCCGTCACCTGGGTGAACACGCCCATGCCGACGGTGATCAGCACGATGCCGGTCAGCACCAGCTTGCCCGGCCCGATCTTGTCGGTCAGCCGGCCGGCGACCGGCATGGTGAGCATCGCGCCCAGGCCCTGCGGCGCCATCAGCAGGCCGGCGGCCAGCGTGGTCTCCCCGCGCACCTGCAGGAAGTAGCTCGGGAACAGCAGGCCGGCGCCCATGAACGCGACGATGAACAGCGACATCGTGACGACGGCGACGGTCAGGTTGCGGTTCGTGAACAGCCTGAGGTCGATGAGCGGGTGGTCCTTGCGCAGCGCGTGGAACACGAAGCCGATCACCAGGGCGAGGCCGATGAGGCTGGGCACGAGCACCTTGGTGGCGGCCACCGTGCCGGTCTCCGGGATCGAGGACACGCCGTAGAGGAACAGCGCCAGGCCCGGCGAGAGCAGGGCCATGCCGACGAAGTCGAACGACTCCGAGGGCTGCGGCTGGTCCTTCGGCAGCACGCGCAGCGCGGTGACGAAGGCGACCGCACCGATCGGCACGTTGATGAGGAAGACCCACTGCCAGGTGGCGGCCTCGATCAGCCAGCCTCCGAGGATCGGGCCGCCGATCGGGCCGAGCAGCATCGGCACGCCCAGCACGGCCATCACCCGGCCGATCCGGTCGGGCCCGGCGGCCCGGGTCATGATGGTCATGCCCAGCGGCATCAGCATGCCGCCGCCGAGGCCCTGCAGCACCCGGAAACCGATCAGCGGGCCGATGTCCCACGCCACGCTGCACAGCGCCGAACCGGCGACGAACAGCACGAGCGAGGTCATGTAGAGGCGCTTGGTGCCGAAGCGGTCAGCGGCCCACCCGGTGATCGGGATGACCGCCGCGAGCGCGAGGGTGTAGGCGGTCATCGTCCAGGCGACGGTCGCGTAGGTCGCGTCGAACTCGCGCTGGAAGGTCGGCAGGGCGACGCTCACCACGGTGATGTCGAGGATCGACATGATGGCGCCGATCACGACCACCCCGGCGACCTTCAAGACGCCACTGTCGAGCTTCTCCGTCCCCGTATCGGCGGGCCCGGTGGCTGTTGTCATGCGAGTTGTTCCTCCAAGAGAGGGGTTGGACGGATTATCGGGAGGAGCGCCGCCTGCAACCGCGCCTGATCCGCCGCCGCCAGTGACCTGACGAACGCGACGAGCGCGGTGCGGTGCGCCTCGTCGATGCCGGTGATGAGGTGGCGGCCCTTGGCGGACACGGACACCCGCCGCACCCGGCGGTCGTCCGGGTCCTCGCGCCGGATCACCAGCTCCTGCGCGACCAGCCGGTCGATGGTGCGGCCCGCGGTCGCCAGGGAGAGGCGCAGCCGCTCGGCCAGGTCGTGGATCGGGATCGGGTGCTCCTCGCGAGCCAGCGTGATCAGGCACTTGAACTGCGAGATCGACAGATCCGCGGTGAGCAGCGCGTGCAGGTCCGAATCGGTTTGCGCGCAACCGATCCGCTGGAACAAGGCCTCCAGCGAGTCGGCGAGCGCGACATCCTCGGGTACGGGCACGCGCTTGATGCTAAGGGGATCTGTAATGGTTGCGGCTATGAAACTAATCACGCCCGCCCCGAACGGGGGTCGCCCGCAGGCGTGAACGGTGTCGCCCGCCGGAGCGAAATCGGCGCGCCGCGCCACTGACCACTCAGGACATTGTCACGCGCTGTCCCACCCTGAAAGCCATGCGGAGATTCGTATCCACGGTCCTGTTGGTCATCGCCACCCTCGGTCTCGGCGTCGGTTGGTACGCCACCTCCGGCACCGCCGCGCTCGAGGAGTGGACGGTCGAGATCGCGCCGTCGTTCGGCCCACCGGGCACCGAAGTCTCCATCGACGGCTTCGGCTTCGGCGGATGCGATTCGGTCTGGTTCGGGTGGGACGACGGGTCGGAGGGCGTCGAACCCAGCCCGGGCGACGGCGGCGATGTGCACACCAACATCCTGGTGCCCGACGACGCCATCCCCGGCACGATCACGCTGTTCTCCCAATGCGTCGGCGAGGGCATCGCGGACGGCCCTACCACGCCGTTCGCGGTGATCGAGGTGCCGCCGACCCCGCCGCCGGCGGCGCTGACCATCGCGCCGGCGCGCGGTCCCACCGGTACCCGGATCACGGTCGCGGGCCGGGACTTCCGCTGCGGCGGCCCGGACGACGGCGGTGGCGGCGGTCAGGGCGGCATGGCCGGCCCGTCGGCGACCGGGCCGGTCCTGCTGTCCTGGGCGGCGCGCCCCGGCGAGCGGACCGAGGTCGACGTCGCGATGAACGCGACCTTCCAGGCGACCCTGGTGGTGCCGCGCGGCCTGGCCGCCGGCCAGCAGCGGCTGGACGCGGAGTGCCGCTACGGCGGCGGCACCGCCGGCGCGACCTTCACGGTCGCGCCGCTGGAGGTCGCGAAGGCGACCCCGCCGGGTCCGCGCGAGCAGCCACCGCGCGAAGACCCGGTGTTCGTGCCCCCACCACCACTGTCGGGTACGCCCACCGCCTCCCCGCCCACCAGTGCTCCCACGCCATCCCCGGCACCCACCACGCCGACGATTTCGCCGACCCCGCCGCCGGCGACGACCGCGGCTCCCAGCGGGGTGCGACCGATCAGCTGGAGCGCGCTGGTGCCCACGCCGGACCGGCTGACCATGTCGCGCTTGGCGTTCGTGCTGACGTCCTTCCTCGCGGCCCTGCTGATCCTGCTGATCGCCTACCCGGCCGAGCAGTTCAACAAGACCTACGAGGAGAACGAGTCCGAGATCCACGGCACGCTCGGGCGCCTCGGCGTACCCAGGATGAAGCTGTCGCCGCGCGCGGGCCTCGCGGCGTTCGCGATCTTCAGCACCGTCCTGACGCTCCTGCTCGCGGCCGGTGAGCAGGACGTGGGCAACGTGATCGCCCAGTTCGTGGCGCTCGTGGTCGCGATGCCGCTGGTCATGCTCGCCTACGCCGCGCCGGCCGCGTACTACCTGCGGCGCACCAGCCACCACAGGACCGTGCTGCGGATCCTGCCCACCGCGCTGGCCGTCGCCGTTCCCTGCGCCTACCTGTCGTGGCAGCTCAACCTGGAACCGCCGTACCTGTACGGGCTGTTCGCCGGCTTCGCCGCCGTGGCCGGCCAGCACCGGAAGGTCGAGAACCGGCACCGGGCCGGCGCGGTGCTGGTCGGCGCGGTCAGCCTCGCCGCCCTGGGCACCGTCGCGTGGTTCGTGTGGTCCCCGATCTTCGAGGCGGCGCATGGCACGCACGCCGACTGGCTGTCCGTGGTGCTCGACGCGACGCTGTTCTGGATCGTCGTCCTGAGCGCCGAAACCCTGGTGTTCGCGCTCGCGCCGCTCCGGTTCCTGGACGGACACCGGCTGAAGGTGTGGAACTTCGCGGCCTGGTTCCTGCCGCAGTGGGGCGCGGCGCTGTTCTTCTGGTACGTCCTCGTGTTCCGCGGCGACCTCGACGAGCCGCGCGCCGACCTCGCCGCCATGGCGAAGGCGCTCGCGTTCTTCGTCGTCTTCGCGGTCGCGTCATGGGCGTTCTGGCGCTACTTCCAGTGGGACAAGCGCCCCACCCGCGAGTACGCCGAGACCCGACCCACCCCCGAACTCACCTCGGCCCCATAGCCTCGTCCCGGCCCCCGCCGTAGCACCCGCCGATCAAGGGAGTTCCCGCCGATCAAGGGCTAAGGCACCCGGAACAGAGATCGAACCATGTGCCCCAGCCCTTGATCGGCGGGCTTCTCCTTGATCGGCGCGCGGGCACGGCGGTGGCGGGGTCAGGGTGGGGGTGGGTGGGGTAACGGGTGGGCGCCGTCGGGGCGTAGGCCGTCGAAGATGATGGCCAGGTAGCGCCGCCACAGGTCCGGTGCGGCGTCCGGCACGTAGCTGGTGACGTAGTTCGGCGCGCACATCAGCAGGAAGACGTCGGTGCCGGTGACGTCGGCCCGGACGGCACCGTGCGCGCGGGCCCGCTCGACCAGCCGGTGCACGGTGTCGGACAGCCGCGCGCGGAGCCGGGTGACCTCCGGGCTCAGCTCGCCGGCCTCCTGCAGGAACGACAGGTCGCGCTGCTGCCGTTGCTGCGCGGCCACGGTGAGGAACTCCAGCAGCGCGGCCCCGGCATCGGCCGCGCCGAGCAGGTTCTCGCCGGCCGCGTTGAGCGCGTCGATGCGGTCGATGACGATCGCGGCGAGCAGGTCGTCCTTGGTGGCGAAGTGGCGGAAGACGGTGCCCTTGCCGACACCGGCCCGGCGGGCGATGTCGGCGACCGATGCGTCCAGGCCGCGCTCCGCGAACTCGTCGGCGGCCGCGGCCAGCAACGACCGCCGGTTGCGCGCGGCGTCGGCACGCAGGGGACGCGTCGAGGTCACGCCGCCACCCTAGCAAGTTGACCGCCGGGTCCGCTTATTGCTAGCGTCGGCGTCGTTAACATGACCGACCGGTCCGTTTATTGGAGGACGTACATGAAGGCAGTCGTCGCGACCGGCTATGGGCCGCCGGAGCGGTACAGCGTGGCCGACGTGCCGGTGCCGCGGCCCGGTCCGGGACAGCTCCAGGTCCGGATCGCCGCCGCCTCGATCAACCCGGCCGACGTCCGGCTGCCCAGCGGCGCCTTCCGCGATACCGTGCCGCTGACGTTTCCGCACGTGCCCGGGAACGACTTCGCCGGTACGGTCAGCGAGGTCGGCGCCGGGGTGACCGCCTACCGGGTGGGCGACGAGATCTTCGGCCAAGCCGTGCCCCGGGCCCTGCGCGCGATGGCCGGCGCGACCCGGCCGTCGCTGAGCACCGGCGCGCTGGCGGAGTACGCCGTCTTCGAGGCCGACACCCCGTTTCTGGCGCACCGCCCGGCCGGGCTCGACATCGCGGCGGCGGCCGCCCTGCCCACCGTCGGCCTGACCGCGCGGGCGCTGATGGCCACCGCCGGCGTGCGGCCCGGCGAGACCGTCCTCGTCATCGGCGCCACCGGCGGCGTCGGCACCGCCGTGGTCCCGCTGCTCGCCGGCGCCAAGGCACGGGTGATCGCCACCACGACCGCCGCCGACGCCGACCTCCTGCGCACGCTCGGGGCCGACGAGACCATCGGGTACGCCGAGTCCGGGTATCCCACCGGCGTCGACGTCGTATTCAACCTGACCCTGCCCAGCGACCAGCTCACCGGTGTCGCGACCGCCGTCCGGCCCGGTGGGCGCCTGCTCACCATCACGTACCCGGTGCCGCGGCCGGAGTGGCTCGGGCGGGACGACGTCGACCTGCGGTTCGTGCTCGACATGGACGGCACCCTCGGCGGCATGCGTGAGGTGGGCGAGCAGGCGGTCCGCGGCGAGCTCCCGGCCACCATCGGCCGCCGGTACACCCTCGACGAGGGCGCGCAGGCGTGCGTCGACTTCGCCCGGCGGCACACCACCGGCAAGCTGGTCGTGACGGTCCAACCCCAGCCATGATCAGGGCGGGGAAACTTTTTCGGTGCGGCGGTCGATTTCGGCGCGGGCCGTTCGTCGTCATCCCGGACGGCGCCCCTGCCGTACCGTGACTGACAGGAGACGACCATGAAGTACATGATGTTGATCTACGGTTCGGCGACCGAGGACGCGGCGGCGACCGAGGGACCGAGCATGGAGGACTGGTTCGTCTACGACAAGTCCGCGCGGGAGGCCGGGATCGTGGTCGCCGGGCACGCCTTGCAGGACCTGACGACCGCCACCTCGGTGCGGGTCACGAAGGAGGGCGAGCGGGTCGTCACCGACGGGCCGTTCGCGGAGACCCGCGAGATGCTGGGCGGCTACTACGTCCTCGACGTGCCGAACCTCGACGTCGCGCTGGACTGGGCGGCCCGCTGCCCGGGCGCCCGCGTCGGCACGATCGAGGTCCGCCCGATCGCCGAGTTCGACTGACGTCGCCTCCGACTGACATCGCCTCTGATTGACATCGTCGTGGAACGAGCAGCCGCCGCCTCCGTCGAGGCCGTGTACCGCGAGGAGCGCGGCCGGCTGCTCGCCGCCCTCGTGCACCGCTTCGGCGACCTCGACCTGGCCGAGGAGGTCACCTCGGAGGCCATCGAGGCCGCCCTGACCCACTGGCCGACCGAGGGCGTGCCCGCCCGGCCGGGCGCGTGGCTGCTCACCACCGCCCGGCGCAAGGCGGTCGACCGGCTGCGGCGCGATCGGGCGTACGCGGCCCGGCTCGCCCTGCTGCAGGCGGAGGCGGACCGGGCCGCGCCGGCCCCGCCCGCCGACGCCGCCGGCGAGCTGCCCGACGAGCGGCTGCAGCTGTTCTTCACCTGCGCGCACCCGGCGCTGCCCGCCGAGGACCGCGGGGCCCTCACGCTGCGCTGCCTGGCCGGTCTGACCACACCGGAGGTCGCGCGGGCGTTCCTGGTGCCGACCGCCACGATGGCCCAGCGCATCGTGCGCGCGAAGAAGAAGATCCGCGCGGCGCGCATCCCGTTCCGGGTACCGGGACCGGACGAGCTGCCGGACCGCCTGCCCGGCGTGCTCCAGGTGCTGTACTCGATCTTCACGGAGGGGTACGCGGCGAGCGCCGGGCCCGACCTGCAGCGGCCGGACGTGGCGGCGGAGGCCATCCGCCTGACCCGGATCCTGCGGCGGCTGCTGCCGGCCGAGCGGGAGGTGGCCGGCCTGCTGGCGCTGATGCTGCTGGTCCACGCCCGGCGCGACGCCCGCACCGGTCCCGGCGGCGAGCTGGTGCTGCTGGACGACCAGGACCGCGGCCGGTGGGACCGGATGATGATCGACGAGGGCAGCGATCTGGTCGTGGTGGCGCTGACCGGCGGCGCCCCCGGCCCGTACGGCGTGCAGGCCGCCATCGCCGCCCTGCACGCCGAGGCCGCGGACGTGGCGTCGACCGACTGGCCACAGATCGTGGCGCTCTACGACGTGCTGCTCGGGCTGACGCCGTCGCCGGTGATCGCGGTGAACCGGGCGGCGGCGGTCGCGATGCGGGACGGGCCGGCGGCCGGGCTCGCGCTGCTCGACGAGCTGGCCGGTGAGCCGCTGCTGCGCGACTACCACCCGTACGCGGTGGCGCGGGGCGAGCTGCTGCGCCGGCTGGGCCGCACGGCGGAGGCCGCCGCGGCGTACCGGCGCGCACTGGCCCTCGCCGCCACCAACCCAGACCGCGCCTTCGCGC
>JBBEWH010000256.1:0-35070 GCA_037414955.1 Actinomycetes bacterium KLBMP 9797 | reverse complement strand
CGGATGGTCGGGTGGAGGTAGACGTCCCGCATGGCCACCGGCGGCAGCCCGTCCTGGCGGCGGACCCGGGCGCAGAACTGGGCCATCAGCAGCGAGTTGGCGGCGAGGTCGTCGAAGAAGTGGCTGTCGACCGAGACCTGGTCGAGGTCCAGCACGCCGGCGAGCGCGTCGGCGAGGCCCCGTTCCGTTTCGGTCGCCGGTGCGGCGTACCCGGATCGTCCGGCCGGCACCCGCCGGCGGGTGGGTGGTGGCAGGCTCTTGCGGTCCGCCTTGTCGCACGGGAGCATCGGGATGGCGGCCAGCCGGTCCAGATAGGACGGCACCATGTAGGACGGCAGCCGGTCGCGTAGGTGCGCGAAGACGCCGTCCTCGTCGACGGCGCCGTTGCGGGTGGTGTAGTAGGCGGCCAGTTCGGCGGTGCCCGGTGCCGGCTCGTGTGTGGATACCACGGCCTGCGCGATGCCGGGTACTTCCAGGAGCACCGACTCGATCTCGGACAGCTCGATCCGGTACCCGCGGATCTTGACCTGGGTGTCGACCCGGCCGTGGTACTCGATCTCGCCGTCGGTGTTGATGCGGCCCAGGTCGCCGGTGCGGTAGATGCGGCCCGAGGGGTTGTTCGCGATGCCGACGAAGTCGGGGACGAAGGCCCGGTCGGTGAGGTCGGCGCGGTTGAGGTAGCCGCGTGCCAGGCCGATGCCGGCGACGCCGATCTCGCCGATCTCGCCGCGGCCCAGAGCGCGCGGCCCGTCCAGGGCGAGGATGACCACCGAGTACGTGGGCAGCGGCACGCCGATCGTCACCGGCCGTTCCGGGTGCACGGCCGTCCAGGTCGAGGTGACCGTGGCCTCGGTCGGGCCGTAGACGTTGAGGAACCGGCGATCCGGCCGGTGCCAGCGCGCGACCAGGTGCTGCGGGCAGGCCTCACCGGAGACCAGCAGGAAACGCAGCCGCGGCAGGTCGGCCTCCAGTGTGGCCAGTAGGGTGGGCACGCAGCACAGGGCGGTGACGCGGTTCGCGTCCAGGAACTCCCACAACTCCTCGCCGACCAGGCTGACCGCGCCGCGCTTGGGGACCAGGGTGGCGCCGGCCAGCCACGGCACCCAGATCTCCTCGACGGCGAAGTCGAACGCGATCGTCATCCCCTGGTAGACCCGGTCGTGCGGGGTGAGGCCGTAAACCTCGGCCGCGACCCGGACGAAGTTGCAGATGCTGGCATGCTCGACCGCCACGCCCTTCGGGCGGCCGGTCGAGCCGGAGGTGTAGATGACGTAGCACAGGTCGTCGACCGGCGCCGTGCCGAGCCGCTCCACACTCTGCGCGCCGATCGCCGCCGTCTCGTCGACCAGCACGACCCGCGGCACGTCCGGCAGCCGGCCGGCCAGGTGCGCCTGGGTCAGCAGCGTGGCCGCCCCGGAGTCGTCCACAATGTAGGCCAGCCGGTCCGCCGGGTAGCCGGCGTCGAGCGGCACATAGGCGGCGCCGGCCTTCAGCACGGCCAGCATCCCGACGTACGCGTACCGGGCGTCGTCGAACAGCAGCGCCACCCGGTCGCCGGGCCGCACGCCGCCGGCGAGCAGGTGCCGGGCGAGCTGGTTCGCCCGCGCGTCCAACTGGCGGTACGTCACAGTGGTGTCGCCCGCGTCGACGGCGACCTGGTCCGGCGTACGGTCGCAGCGCTCCTCGAACAGCTGATGCAGGCGCTCACCCGGCTGCCAGCGCGTTTCCTGCCGGTATCCGGGACAGGTGAGCACCGGCACGCCCGCGACCGGGCCGGCGCCTACGCGGGGTCGCTGGGCACGCTGGACGGAAAGCATTCCTCGATAGCCTTCGTGAGGATCCCACAGGCGCACTCGACGACCTCGGCGGTCACGTTCAGCGGCGGCAGCATCCGCACGACGCAGTCGTCCCGCCCACCGAGTTCGACGATCAAACCCTCCCGCAACGCGCTAGCCTGCACGGTGCGGGCCAGCGCGCCGCCGTACCGTCCGGTACGCGGATCCACAAGCTCAACCCCCCACATGAGACCCCGGCCGCGGACCTGCAACACCCACGGCAGCCGACGCAACGGCTCCAACCGCGCCGCGATCTGCTCGCCACGCCGCCGCACGTTCTCCAGCACACCGTCACGGCGGATGACCCGGATCGCGGCCACCCCGGCGGCGAACGCGAGCTGGTTACCCCGGAACGTGCCGGTGTGCGCACCCGGCCGCCACACATCCAACCGCTCGTCATACATGATCAGCGCCACCGGCGCCCCCACACCGCTGAGCGCCTTCGAAGCGATGATCACGTCAGGCTCGATACCGTACTGCTCGAACGCGAACCACGTGCCGGTGCGCCCACAGCCGGTCTGCACCTCATCCACCACCAGCGGGATGTCCAGCGCCCGGGTCAACGCCCGCAGACGCTGCACGAACTCCTCGGTGGCCGGCACCACACCCCCCTCGCCCTGCACCAACTCCAGGATCACGGCCGCGGGCAGCGGAACGCCGCCGTTCGGATCACGCAACGACCGTTCCAGATACGCCACGCAGTTGGTCTCGCAGCTGTCCGGCCGCAGACCCAGCGGACAGCGCGCGCAGTACGAGTACGGGAAGAAATGAACACCAGGCATACCGTTCGGGACCGGCCGCTTCTGCGCCAACTGGCCGGTCACGGCCATCGCGCCGTGACTACACCCCTGATAACTGCCCTGGAACGAAACGATGTCGCCGCGCCCGGTCGCGATCTTACACAGCTTGATCGCCGCCTCGACCGCGTTCGCCCCGGTCGGCCCGCAGAAATGCAGCCGCATCCGGCTACGCAGGTGCGGCGGCAGCATAGCGAGCTGAGCCTCGACGAACTCGTCCTTGGCCTCGGTAGGGAAGTCGAGACCGTGGGTCAACCGGCCCAGCTGATCGGCCATCGCCTCCACCAACTCCGGATGATTGTGCCCCAGAGAGAGCACACCGGCACCGGCGAGGAAGTCGATGAAAACATTGTCGTCCAGATCACGGACGAAGCTGCCAAAACCCTCCGCGATCGCGATCGGGATGTTACGCGGATAGGTACGGGCGTTCGACTCCCGCCGCTGCTGCCGGGCGAGAAACTCCGCCGAACGCGGGCCGGGCAACTCGCCCAGAACACGCGGTCCGGCGAGCGGGGCTGGCTGAATGAGCATGGTCATGCGGGTACTCCCAGGTATGCGCGCAGGGTCCGACCGACGGGTACTCCTCGCCTCCCTTGACGCTGCGTCATCACAAAACCCTCAATGTCGTACTAAGTCCGGATAGTAATCGCCGGTTCACCGTCCGGTAACAGGTTGGAAGCACGGCATTATGGGGCTTGATCAATTGAGCGCTGGCTTCCTACGTTCGGTCAGGGATCCTGTTCGAACGACCCACCGTGGGGCGGACGGTCTCATAGACTTCAAGAGTCATCTGTTGACATCGGTTGACAAAAGGAGACGTGGGATGCCGGCTGTCGTTCGGATGCCGTCTGAGCAACAGCTTCCGCCAGGACCACGACGGCGCTTCGTCGAAGAACTCTTCATCTGGTTCCGTGCGGCCAACAGGCCGACTTACCGAGCGATCACTGATCAGATGATGCGGCGTGAAGACGGTCATGGCACGGCGAGCCATGAGACGGTCCGCCGGACGTTGCAGGGGCTAACCGTACCGGCGTCCTGGGCGACGATCGAGGCGATCGTGGTGGCACTGTGTGACCTGGCCGATGTCGATCCGCACAGCCGTCGATGGGCGTCGCAGGAGTCGTTCAACGAGGAGGATGACCGGACCAGCATTATCGACCACGTCCGTAAGCTTTGGAACAAGGCAATCGACGATGAGCCAGACCCGCCAATGGGTTCAGATCCTTCGGGCAACGATGAGCTGTCGCTCTAAGCTCGGACTGATCGGCGACCGGCCCCCGGAGCTAAACCAACGTGCTGACCCTCTGTTCGCCTGGTAACACCGCGCCACCCATCGTTTGAAGTCCAATCTCGACATGTGACTGCGCGACGCGGTTCCACTCGCCCGACATGCCCGCGAACGCGCCCACCACAGCTACCTGTAGTGATACCAGTGGCCGGCGAGGAATGCCGGCTGCTGCCCCAGCCCGAAGGTGCGCGTTGTCGTGGCGCTCGTGCCGGATCTCGAGGTCGTTCCGGCTCGGGCACTTCATGCGAGGATCACCGTGATGGACTCATACGTTGAGCGTCCGCCGCTGCCGGGGTTGGCGGGTGTGGTGCGGACGGTCTGGATCCAGCGCACCGGTGGTGTGGCATACGTGCAGCGTCACCTGCCGACGGGCGGGGTTGAGATCCACTTTCCATCGTGCTCGACATGTCGCTGCTGGCGGCCTCGACCACGGCGCTGCCCGCGGGCGTCGAGGCGGACCCGTGCCTGGGCGGCGTTGCGTGGGGTGTCGTAGACGCTGACGGCCATGCCGGTGCCGATCAGCCGGTCGGAGGCAAGGTAGCTCTCGTGACCGGCGCGGCGACCGGCATAGGCCGGGCCACCGCTGTGGCCTTCCCGCGGGCGCCGACGCATCGCGCGCCAGAGCCACCGAGCAGCGACACCAGACTGCCACAGGTGCGAGGAGGTGGGGGTTGCCATGCAGGAGGACGATCGGGTGTCCGGTGCCGAATTCCCGGTGGAACATGGTCGTGTCGAGAACAGCGGTGGTGGGCATGGGTTGGCCTTTCAGAGGTTGAGGCTGAGGATGCGGTCGACCGCGATCTCGATGACGACGCGGTCGGTTGGTGCGGGCGGCGGGGACAGGTCCGGGCGCGGAGCGCAATATTCAACCGTGCTGAATAAAACCCGCGGCCGGCCCAGAGGTAATCCCGACACCAAGGCCCGCATCGCAGCCGCTGCTCGCGAGCTGTTCCTTGAACGCGGTTACAAGGGCACGACGGTCCGTTCGGTCGCCGCTGCCGCGGGCGTGGACTCGGCGCTCATCAGCTACCACTTCGGCTCCAAACAGGGCCTTTTCGGTCAGTCGCTCAACCTGCTGTGCGTCGAGTCCACCGCCCTGGACCAAGCGCTCCAGGGTGACCAGGCCGGCCTCGCCGACCGGCTCCTCACCGCTGTCACGAGCCTGTGGGACGCCACCGAGCCCGCGGAAAACCGCATGGTGTTGCAGGACGACGACACTACGCACGCCTTTCGCGGCTACCTGGAAAGTGAGCTACGCGTCCGCATTGCTGAATTTCTCGGCGGCCCCCACGCGACCGACCGCGCCACGGCCGCCGTCGGCGTGATCGGCGGCCTGATCTTCACCCGATATCTGAGCCCGATCCGTTCCATCGCAGCATTGCCCTCGACCGAGGTGCGGCGAATCTTCGGTCCGGCGCTGCGGGCGGCCTTACACGCCCGACCCGCCACCACGAGCCGCTGACAATGCGCGCCATTCGCAGCCTTGCATGATGCCGACGAACCGACGTCCTGGCGTCCCGGCCAGTGGCGGGGGGCCCCACCCAACGCGGGGGGTGGCCCCCCCCGCCGCGCGGGCCGGCCGAACCGAGGTCGGGGCGCCCCGCCCTGGGGCGCGCCTCAACTCGTAGCGAGTTGAGCGACGCCTCGGCCGGTGCGGCAGCCGTGCTCGCGCCGCGGCCGAACCCGGCGTGGAACAGCGCGGCGTCGTCGACCGTGACAGCGCCGGGTCGCTTGGACGACCCGGCGCGCGGTGGGCGGTCACTCAGAAAGCGATCCGCTGCCGGACTTCGTGGGCGAGGCGCTCGGCCGGAAAGGTGATGAGTCCGTCGACGGAGGGTGAACCGCCGATCTGGTGGACGGTGCGCCGCTCGCCGGTGCGCAGGTTGACGGCCTCGATCGGCGTGTCCGGACGGTCGTAGGCGCCTGGACCGGGCCAGATCAGCATCTCGCCGGTGCCTCGCCAGCCGACGAAGTCGAGCTGGCGCGGACAGTTCTGGGCGGCGCGGGGGCAGGGGGGAAGGTCGAGGGTGAACTGGCTGGTGACCGCCCCTGCAGCGTCGGTCAGGGCGAAGGCACCGGACTTGCCGCCCGGCTGGATCAGCGCGCCGTCGCCGTCCGGGCGGATCGCGATCGTGTTGGCGTCGGCGGGTAGTGGCAGCGTGCCGATCCGCTTACCGGCCAGGTCGTAGACGGTGTCGTGGATCGTGATGCGGTGGTTGTCGAGCCGCCATTCGTGCTCCTTCGGCGGGTAGAACCACCCATTGCCCGCGTGCGCGTTGTCGAGCGTTACCGGCCACCTCTGGATCCTGATCAGGTTGACCTGGCCGGTCTTCAGATCGACGACCGCGACGCCCTCCATGCGTTCGGAGTCGTTCATCCAGTAGGCGGCGTGCCGCCCGTCGGGGGAGATCTGCGGTGCGGAAACCGCCGGTGCTGGTGCGGTGTACCAGCGGACCGTCCCCGTGGCGGTGTCGAGCCTTCCGATGCGGCGCGGGTCAGGGTCGGTGAAGAGGGCGGTCACGAGCGCGTACCGAAGGTCGGCGGTGGGTGCCGAGACCCAGCCAGCCACCACGTTCCGGTACTCGCCGGTGCGCGGGTCGAGGATCTCCCACCGCGGGTTCGGCTCCGGTTTCTCGTTCGGGTCGCCGCTGCCGCCACGGTGCAGGGCGAACACGGCGTTGCGGACGTGCGCCGCTCCGGGTGGTGTCGCCTGGTCCGCGCGGAGAACGGCGTAGGGCGTGGCCATGGCCACGGACACGACCACTGCGGCGGCCGCCACGAGCACCGTCCGGCGTCGGCGTCGCCGGGCACCCGCGGCGAGCGCCCGATCGGCGATCCCATCGGGTACCGCCGCGGTGTCGGCGAGATCGGCCAGGCTGTCCCGGACAAGGTCGGGTAGTGCGCTCATCGGATGGTCTCCTTGGTCAGGTGGTAGTCGTGCAGTTCGGGGGCGATCTCGCGGAGCCGGGCGAGGGCACGGTGCAACTGGCTGCGGACCGTCCCAGGCGAGCAGCCGAGAAGGGTGGCGGTCTCGTCCTCGGACAAGTCCTCGTAGAAGCGGGCGACGAGCACGGCGCGCTGCCGCGGGCCCAGCCGCATGAGCGCCTGCCGCAACGCCAGCCGGCTGTCGGCCAGCCCGAACTGGTCGCGGTGGTCGGGTCGGTCGGGCGGGTGGGCGGCCGGCGTCTCACGGAGCCGCTGGCGGCGGCGCCAGATTGTCACCTGGGCGTGGTACATCGCGCGGCGCACGTACGCCTCGGGATCGACGTCGACCTTTGCCCACCGGGCGGCGGTCCGTGCGAGTGCGTCTTGCAGCAGGTCCTCGGCCGCGTGGCGGTTACCGGTGAGCGCCGTCGCCACCCGGATCAGTCGGCCACTGCTCTCAGCCACGAACTGTCTGAAATGCTCCCGTTCCGCTTCCCGCATAGGGCCCCTCGCCTCCGTCGCTCCTGCGTCCTCTCAGACGCCGGAGTGCCCGGAACCACTGCACATGACTTGGCACCACGGCCGCTATTCGTGATGCCGCCTTCCACCAGCAGGGGACGGCGGCGCAGTGTTTGACCAACCCGGCGCTGTGTGTCGGCGCGTTGCGTCACGGATGGACCACCGTGATCAGGGCGCCCCCGAAGTCGTTCTCACAGCGTGAGGGCGCCCTGATCTCGGCACCCGACGGGCGGTCGGGGGGTGACGCGCGGCCGCGGCGGAACGCCCGGACCAGGACGTGCACCGCGAGATCGCCGCGCGGCGCAGCCAGGCTCCCGGCTCCCGCACGTCGGCGCGGGCGAGGAGGGCGACGAACACCTCCTGGACCACGTCCTCGGCGGCCGGCACGCTTCCGGTCGTCACATAGGCGAGCCGGACCATCGGGGCGAAATGCTCGGCGTACACCGAGTCGAAGTCGTCCCGCACGGCCGGCCCGGAAAGCACCGTCACATCACACAGGCGCCCCACCGCCCGGAAAGGTTGCGCCCTTCCCGTGATCAGGGCGTCCCCCGAAGTAATAAGAGCACCTGCTCTGGCAGCACACCGTGCGCTGGACGCGACCCGAAGCGAGCCTACGCCGACGCAGAGCCGGTCTTCGAGGAATGGCTACGGGAATTGGCCGACACGCTCGCTCATCCGGGAAATCGTCGCGCGGGCCACCAGCGCCACGGGTGGGTTGTCCATCAACCGGGTCGGCGTGCTGTACGACGCGCTGGTCGAGATATTCGAAGATGCCGACAAGCTCGCGGATTCGGACCTGCGCCCGCATACGGCCGACGTCTCCCAGGCTGCGCCGAGTGACTGGCAGCTCGGCTTCGGTAGCCTCCTTGTCCGCGCGGTCGACACGCGGGACGAGGCGGTGGAGGCCCTACGGCTGATCGGCGAACAGGGCGAGGGCTCGGGCAGCCCGCCGCCGGGAGAGTCCTCCCACTTCGACAAGTTCCTGCAGATCTACCTGGCCTTTCCCGAGCCGGGGAGGTGGGTGCCGACCGCACCGGTGCCCACCAACCCGAACACGCTGTCGCATCCGAGCCCGGACCCGGCCGTCGAGCGGGGCCGGATCGCGCACCCGGCAGCCCGGCTGTGGGCGCACCTGTTCAACGTCCGCTACCGCATGCTGCTGGTGGACCTGGCCCACGCCCTGCACCTATCCGGCCCGCTGATCGACGGCGGCACGCCCACCGTACGGGGACGCCTGCGCGACTGGACGTTCCTCCAGATGAGAGGGCGGCCTCTCGGCGGACTGCGCGGCATAGCCAAGATCCTCACGAAGCTGCCCCGCAAGGACATGTCCGAGCCGGACCCGATGCGTGCGGGCCCGCCCTTCGAACTGCCGTACACCTTCGCGCTGCCGGACAACGAACGGGACCGCTGGCGGCTCCACTTGGCCATGCTGAACACCTCCCAGGAACTGGTCGACCGGATCACGGCGGTTGGTGGACCCGCGGTCCCCGGAGCCGACGCGCTGCTCGCCGAGCTGGCCGCCACCGATCAGCAGGCCAGGGCCATCGTCACGGCGCAGTTGGCCGCGACCAAGGCGTCCGGACAACCATGATCAAGGCGTCCCTCACGTAGCTAGAACGACGTGAGGGACGCCTTGATCATGGGGCGGCGCGCGAATACGTCAACGGTCACACGTGTAGCTAGTAGCCGACCGTGAACCGGCGTTGGACGTGACGGGGAAGCTCCGCTTCGTCGATGATCGCTACGGCGAGGTCTTCGGCGCTGATGTCGCTGCGGCCGTCCGCGGATACCAGCAGTTGGTTGCCGCTCATCCGGAAGCGGCCGGTCCGCTCCCCCGGCTGGACGAGCCCAGCGGAAGGGCTGAGGTAGGTCCAGTTCCGGTTCGAGGTGCGGTAGCGGTTCAGCGCGTCTCGATGTGCGCGGACGACCCTGACGTACTCCGGTGGGACGCCGAGCGCGTCGGGCAGTCCTTCGGCGAAGCCGTCGACGTCGACCACCTGCAGGCCGGGCCGCACCTCCAGGCTGCCTGCTCCACCGACCACGATCAGCCTGGTCGCCGGATGCTGCTCCAGGGCGGCCAGCAGCGACTCGGCGGCGCTCGGCAGCACGTCGGCGTTGGCGATCGTCTCGTCGATGTCGCGCCCGGCATTGATGGCATTCACCACGACGTCGACACCGTCGATGGCGCGCGCGACGCTCGCCGGGTTGAGCACATCCGCGATGCGCCACCGTACGGCGTCGCTGTCCTGGCCTGCCCGCGACTTGTCCCGGGTGTAGGCGGTCACCCGATGGCCCCGATCCGTCGCCTCGGCGACCACGCGGCTGCCGATGACGCCCGTTGCGCCGAAGATTCCGATGTGCACGCTTGTTCTCCTGTTTCTGAACGTCATTCGAAAACTGAACGCCGTGTAGTCTCTCCACGCAGCGTAAAAGTTGAACGGGGTACGATGTCAACGTGACGAACGCAACCCCCACCCGGCGCGAACGGCTGCGAGCGCAGACGACCGACGAGATCAAACGGGTTGCCCTGAAGCTCATGACTGACGGCGGACCGGACGCCATCGCCCTGCGCGCCATCGCCCGCGAGATGCGGATGACCGCCGGCGCGATCTACGGCTACTACGCGACCCGCGACGATCTGATCACGGCTCTGATCAACGACGTCTACACCTCGTTGGTCGATGCGATGGAGGCAGCACGGGACGAGCACCCGACCAGCGATCCGGCCGGCAGGCTCCTGGCCTGGGGCGAGACGTTCCGACGTTGGGCCGTCGACAACCCGGCCGGATTCCGGCTCATCTACGGCGACCCGGTCAGCGGCTACCGGGTCCCCGACAACGGCGCGGCACCCGATGCCGCGCGACGGGCATGCATCGGGCTCACCGCACTCGTGGCCGCCGCCTGGCCACGCGCCAGCACGGCCCAGGCTTCCGCAGACCACCAGTGGTCCGACTTCGCGCCGAGCCTCGCCGATTCCATTCAGGAGTCATTCCCCGGCCTCCCGCCCGCGGCCGTAGCACTCGCCCTGCGGGTCTGGGGTCGCATGCACGGTCTCGTCACCCTGGAGGTCTACGGACATCTTCGTTCGCAGACAACGCAACCCGCCAACCTCTACCGCACCGAGATGCTCGATCTCGTCCGGTCCCTCGGCCTGTGAACGCGCGTGCACCCGCCCCGCCGATCAAGGACAAAGGCACATGCTTTGATCTCTGATCCGGGTGCTATTGCCCTTGATCGGCACGCTTTCCCTTGATCGACGGCCTAAGACGACCTCACATAGCCGATGACCGTGCACGCCCTGGCTTCCGGAGCGACGTCACGTGGCGAGCACGGCGGTGAGCATCGAGAGATAGTCGCTGGCCCACGCGGTCGAACGTCCGATGTCAGCGCCGTAGCTGCCAGACCTTCATGGCGCCGCGTTCACCGGCGGTCACGAGAAGGGTGCCGTCGCGGTTGAATGCCACGTCTTCCACCGAGGTCCCGTGCTCGGTCGCCACCTCACCAGCGAGTTGGCGGCTGGCCACGTGCCACAACTGGACGTTCGCCTGGCCGCCGGCTACCGCGAGGATGCTGCCGTCGGGGCTGAACGCGACGCCGCGGACCCAGCCGGTGTGCCCGGTCAGCGGCGCGCCGAGCGGGCGGCCGGTCGCGACCTCCCACAGCCGGGCGGTCTTGTCGTCGCTCACGCTGGCGGCGACGGTGGCGTCCTTGTTGAATACCGCGCCGAAGACCAGATCCGTATGGCCGGCCAGGGGGCGACCGCGCGGCCGGCGGGCGACCGCGTCCCACAGCCATACCGTGCGGTGTACCTCGGACGCCTGCGCTGGGCTTACTTGGAGTCGATGCGGCCCGGCGGGTGAGGGTCGGCTGTCAATGCGTCACGCGCGGTTTGCCAGGCGGAATCGCCGGGGTAGAGCTGGCTGCGGAGGTACGCGCTGGTGAGCCGGGCGATCGTGGCGACCAGGTCGGGGTTTTCGTCGGTGGTTTCGGCGACGTCGTATCCGGAAACGCCGCCGAGGCCGTGCTCCGCGCCGTACAGGGTGAGCAGGGACTTGGGTCCCGGGGCGAGATGGTACGGGTCGGCGTGCCAGTCCGGGCCCGCGACGGTGAGGAAGGCGGAGTCGTCCTTGTCACCAGCGACCACGAGAGCAGGCGCGGCCATCGTGGAGAAGTCCGTGGTCGTCAGGAACGGATAGTTCTCGGCCGCGAACGGGGTGACCGCGTCGCCGCCACGGCCGGTCGCGGCCAGCAGCACGCCCGCCTTGATCCGCGGGTCGGCCAGGTCCACGACCGTTCCGTCGTGGGGATCGGTGAGCCGCGCGCCCAGCAGCAGGCTGGCGGTGTGCCCGCCCATGGAGTGCCCGGCCACGGCGACCTTTTCCCGGTTCAGGCGCCTGGCCAGTTGCGGGACGGCGGCTTCGAGGACGTCGAGCTGATCGAGGATGCGGCTCATATCCTCGGCCCGCGTCCGCCAGTGCCGCGGGTCGTAGCCACCGCCGGAGTTAACGGCGGGATCGCGGCTGAGCGTCCTGGAATCCAGGTGCGTGGGCTGGATGACGGCGAAGCCCTGCGCCGCCCAGTAGTTGGCCAGTGGCGCGTAGCCGTTGAGTGAGGACAGGTGGTTGGAGAAGCCCAGGCCGTGCGAGAGCAGGATGACCGGCATGCCGCTTCCGGTCACGGGAGCGGAGACCCGCACCTGGAGGTCCACGGCGCGGCCGGGAGCGGGTAGCACTACCGGGCTGATCGAGAAGACGGGAGTCGGCGCCGATTGGCTCATGGCAGGTATCCCTTCGTGGATTCGCTGTCGGCCCTGGGCCGGTTGCGGGTGCGGCGGCGGGAACGCTTCCGCTAGACTCGAAACGGAACGTTGTTCCGCAACAATACGGAACCTTGTTCCGGTTAGTCAAACGCTGCCCGGAGGGAGACTCTGTTCAGATGAGCCAGCCTGCGCGAATACCAGCCCGAAGCAGGCGGGCCGATGCGCTGCGCAACGAACAGGCGCTGCTTGACGCTGCCGCCGCCGTATTCGTCACCTCTGGCGTCGACGCACCGATCCGCGAGATCGCCGCTCGGGCGGGCGTCGGGATCGGGACGATCTACCGCCACTTCCCGGCTCGGGCAGATCTCGTCGCGGCCGTCTACCGCCACCAGGTGGAAAGCTGCGCCGACGCGGGCCCGGCCCTCCTGGAAGCCGCCGAGTCACCGTTCGCGGCGCTGCGCCAGTGGGTCGATCTCTTCGCCGACTTCCTGGTCACCAAGCACGGGCTCGCCAACGCCCTGCAATCGGATAGCGGCGGCTTCCAAGCTCTGCACACGTACTTCCTCGACCGGCTCGTTCCCGTCTGCGCACAGCTACTGCAAGCCGCAACCGACGCCGACGAGATCAGGCCCGGCATCCACGCCTACGAACTCATGCGCGGGATCGGCAATCTCTGCATTGGACACGACAGCGACCCGCGCTACAACCCACGCCGCCTCATCGAACTGCTCCTCCAGGGCTTGCGGGGACCGCAACAACGCTGACACTGATCGCCGTTGCCGTCCATCGGCGAAGGCAAGGCCATGCTCAGCCAGCGCGGCGTCCAGGATGCTGACTGCCTTCGGCCCAACCCCGTGCCAGGCCAAGCCGCTGTCCGCCGACGTCGGCGCGCATTATCGGCGGCAGAACAATGCGCCGGAGGGGGCGGTGGCGGCGGCGAGGTCGAGGTGGATAGAGTCCGGCGGGTGCGAGGGCCGAGACTACGACCCCGCGACCGCGTCCGCGTCGTGTCGCCGGCCAGTTTTCCCAGCGCGGAGTGGGCCGAGCAGGTCATGGAGACGCTCGCCGGCTGGGGGCTGCGGCCCGAGCTCGGCAAGCACGCCCTCGACCGGCGCGGCTTCATGGCCGGCTCCGACGAGGACCGGCTCGCCGACCTCAACGACGCGCTGCGCGATCCAGGGGTGCGGGCGATTGTCGCGGCCATGGGCGGCGCGGGTGCGTACCGGATCGTGGACGGCCTGGATCTGGCCGCTGTGCGCGCCGACCCGAAGCCCGTCGTGGGGTTCAGCGACATCACGAATCTGCACATCGCCCTCTGGGCGGCGACCGGTCTGGCCGGCGTGCACGGCTGCGTGGGTACTGGCGGCCGCACCGACGAGTCGTGCCGGCGGCTGCTGTTCGAGACCGAGCCGATCACCCTGCATGCCGAGCCCTCCTCGGTGACCGTCCCGGGCCGGGCAACGGGGGTACTCGTGGGTGGATGTGCCGGCGCGGTGAGCAACTTCCTCGGCGCCGGCCTGCCCCCTCTCGATGGCGCGATCCTCTGCCTCGAAGGTCCGCAGAACCCGCACTTCGACCGCATGCTCTGGGGCATGCTGCGGGCCGGCCTGCTCGACGGGATCCGCGGCTTCGCGATCGGCGACCTCGCCGGGCTTGATCCGAGCGTCGCCGAGCCGGGCCCCGACCAGGCAATGACGGTCATCCGGGAGAGGCTGGGCGGCCTGGGCGTGCCGATTCTCGGCGGGCTGCCCTTCGGACATCGCGAGGACCAGCTTTGCCTTCCGCTGGGCGTTGAGGCGA
Source organism: Actinomycetes bacterium KLBMP 9797 (assembly GCA_037414955.1). Lineage (GTDB taxonomy): Bacteria > Actinomycetota > Actinomycetes > Mycobacteriales > Micromonosporaceae > Phytohabitans. The sequence goes on along the minus strand of JBBEWH010000256.1, from coordinate 21,144 downwards.
CGCTCGACGCGCACGCGGGCTCGCTGACCGCCGATTCGGCGGTGTGCTGATGAACGCCGCGCAGCTCAACGAGGCCCTGCGCGACACGACGGTCCGGGCGATCGCGCTCGACGGCGATCACCGCATGCTCGACGGCCTCGACCTCGATGCCGTGCGAGCCGACCCCAAGCCGATCGTCGGCACTGGCGGCACCACCTTCGTCCACATGGAACTGTGGCGCGTGTGCGGCCTGGTCGGCTACCACGGTGACGGAGTGATCCGGCCGGGCTGGCTACGGCTCACCGGCCAGACCCGGGTACCCGGCCGGGCCGAAGGCGTCCTGCTCGGTGGCAGCCTCGGCGCGCTGCGTGCGATGGTCGGCGCGGGTCTGCCCTCCCTTGACGGCGCGATCCTGCTGCTCACCGGCGAACGCACGCAAGGCCTGGGCCAAGTCGACCGGCAACTCACCCACCTGATCCGCGCGGGCGCCCTCAACGGCGTCCGTGGCGTAGCGGTGGGCCACTTCGCGGGCTTCGACGGCCTCGTCGACCGCGAATGGAGCCTGGACGACGTACTCACCGACCACCTGAACACCCTCGACGTGCCGGTAGTGGGCAACCTACCGATCGGCCCCGGAAGACCACCGGTTCCCATCGGCGTTCCCGCCGTCCTCAACGCGACCGACGCCGTACTGTCAGTCGGCCAAACGTGACCGGGGATGACGCTGCTCCCCGCACCCGACCGCTGAGGAGGTAGGCAGAGGACATGCGGCCGTCGGGCCGGTGAACGATCGGGAACATTGATCGATGGCGCCCGGCCGCCCCCGTACCGTTGCGGCCGTGAGCGCTACCCAGCTCGCGCCAGCTGCGACCCGCGTGCGGCTCGGCGTGGAGTTCCTTATCCTCTTCGTCGGCCTGGTGGGTGGGTATGCCCTCGTCGGCAGTCCGGGCAGCCCCATCCCGCCGCTGGTGCTGGCCGCGGTGGCGGCCGTCGTGTACCTACGCCGCCAGTCCACTTTCGACTCCCGCGACCTGCTGCGGGCGGCGGGCCTGCGGGCGGCGCTGCCGTCCATTGTGCGCACCTGGTCGCTCGCCGCGGTGGCCCTCGTGGCGGTGCTGGCGCTGGTCGCGCCGGAGCGACTATTCGACTTTCCCCGCGAGGAGCCGGTGATCTGGGCGTTCGTGGTGGTGTTCTACCCGCTGCTGTCGGTGTATCCGCAGGAACTGGTCTACCGGGCGTTCCTCTTGCACCGCTACGCGCCGGTGCTGGGCACCGGTGCGTGGGCGGCCGCGGCCAGCGCCGCCGTCTTCGGCTTCGCGCACATCATCTTCGGAAGCTGGATCTCCGTCGCGATGACCGCCGTGGGTGGGTGGCTGTTCGCCCGCCGGTACCAGCTCACCCGCTCGCTGCTGGCCGCCTCCGTCGAGCACGCGCTCTACGGCGTGCTCATCTTCACCATCGGCCTAGGCGATCTCTTCTACCACGCCGCCCCCACCTCATAGATCAGGGCTATCGCGCCGCATCCGCCCGTTCCAGCGGTTCTGATCCCAGTGCTGGCGTGGTGCCGCAGCACGTGGGCGTAGTGCGCGGGAACGGATCGGGGCCGTCAACGGTGTACTCAGTATGAGCCTGCAATCGACAAACGGTCGTCGAACGGCCGCCGCAGACGTACGGTCGTGACCGCCGCGGCGGTGGACGACCAGCCGGCGTCCATCACCCCTCCGCCTCCTCTTGCGACACCGCCAGGATGGCTTCCCCGCCTTCGGAAGGCCCTCTTTCCCGCCGCCCGGGTCGCGTCCCTGACCCGGCGTCGGGTGGTGGTGGCAGCTGTCCTCGTCGCCGTCGGCATCGGGTACCCGCTCGGTCGAGTGCGTGGTGCCGGGGCGCTCGACGGCGTCTGGGCCGAGGACGGGGCGAACTTCCTGCATGACGCGGCCAACAAGTCCGTGGTCGACGCGGTCACCACGCCGCTGAACGGATACTGGCACCTGTACGCGCGGCTGCTCGCCGAGATCACCACGGCGTTCCCGGTGTCGGCATGGGCGGCGGTCAACGGCACCCTCGCCGCGCTGTCGACGGCCGGGCTCGCCCTCATCGTGTACGTGGCCAGCAGCGGTCACCTACGCCATCCGGCGCTACGCCTGCTGGCCGCCGCCCCGGTGGTCACGCAATGGGCATCGGCCGGTGAGGTGGCCGCAAACGTGGCGACCCTCCAGTTCCCCGCCCTGTACGCGCTGTTCTGGGTGCTGCTGCACGTGCCCGCCCGGCGCGCCGGCATGGTCGCCGCGCCGATCTTCTCCGGGCTCGTGGCGCTGTCGACCACGCTGGTCGTTGCGCTGCTCCCGCTGGCGCTCGCTCGGGCCGTGCTACGCCGCGACCGGGCTGGCGTGCTGACCCTCGCGGCGCTGGGGCTGGGCACCACCGTGCAGCTTCTCGGCCTCGCCACCGGGCGCGCGCAGCGTGGCGACCTCGGCGAGCCGCGGTACGAGCCGGTGTGGATCCTGGATCAGTTCGCGGTCCTGCAGGTGCCGGTGGCCTACCTCGGCGAGATCTGGATCCGCGGGTACCAGTTGCTCGGTCAGCCGCTGGTGCGGGTCAACGAGCACCGGGCACTGATCCTGCTCGGCTGGCTGGTACCACTCGCGGCACTCACGCTCGCGCTGCTGCGACGCACCCGTCCAGGCTGGCTACTGGCCGCGGTGGCCGCCCTCCACGCGCTCGGCATCTTCGGCCTCCAGATCGCGCTGCTGGGCCACGTTCCGGGACGCTATCTGGTGCCGTCGACGCTGCTGCTGGTGACCACGGCGATCGCGCTACTGCGGCCATGGTCGTGGACCAGCGGATTCTCCTGGAAAGGCCGCAACGGCCTCGGCGCCGCGCCGATTGTGGCGCTCGCGTCCCTGCTCACGGTGGTGTCGATCGCCAACTACCGAACCACCCACATCTGGCGTACCCCGGACGTGCCTGGCTGGCGCGGCCAAGTGGTCGCCAACCGCGAAAAATGCACGGCCGATCCCACGTTGCCAGCGGTGACCTTCCGATCTGGACCGGCCGACAAGAAGGCATGGGGCACGTTCGACCTCCCTTGCCCGCGATTGCGCTAACCGGCATCTCCGTCCGTTAGGGCGTCCGCCACGTCGCACCGAGGGTTCGGGTCGGCCATTGAACCTACGTCCGTGCCACGCCATTCATATGCGCTTGGCAGCGCTGGGTGCCGCTTCCTTCACTGGTAGAACGGCTGCTCAGTGCTGGGATCGGCAGAGACCACATCGAGGAGCGGGTCCGCGATCAGCTGGCTGATCAGCAACGCACCGCCACCGATCCCGGCCCAATGAGGATCGACGTCCCAGGCGACACACCAGGCATGATCGGCAGGCCAGACGAACGCCGGTTGCGACGCGTCGAGCCGCCTTTGACCCGGCCAAGCCTCGGCGCTGTCCCATGTGCCGATCTCGGCCAGAGGTCCCCGGAATAGCCAGTACGCGCGGTGCGGGATCGCCACCTTCGGCGCGGGCAGGACCGAGGGGAGGGCAACGGACGTCGGGGCCAGCCCTGGCCGGGCAGCTGCCCGCTCGATCTGATCCTGCGAGTTGTCAACGCCCGCGAAACCGGCATCGTCGGCGGTGGCAGACTCGGCGTCGCCGAAGCCCTCCCAGACACAGAAGTAGCAGTCATCCGGCGTGGTGGTACCGGCCGCCAGTAGCTCGAACAGCCTGGGCAGCTGATCTGCCCGCCAGTCCTCGGCCTCCACGTCGTTCTCGCTTTGGCCCGGGCGGACCGGATCAGGCAAGAATCGAAGCCGCGCGTAGGCGTCGAAGCCGGCAGGGCCGAAGGACACCAGCCGCTGCCATGGCAGAGTGCTGCGGACGATCCAGTCGGCGGCCGCCAAGTCCACGCAGTAGGTGAGTGTCACTGTCCAGTTCCCGTCGCCAAACCAGTACGGCCGCATCTGCCGCGCCAGACATCCTAGCTACGTCGATACTGCGGGGTCGCTCGTATCTGTTCGAGGCGGGTCAGGTAGTCGGCCGAGATCCCGGCGAGCGCAGCCAGCTCCTCGCGGCGCAGGCCGGCTGCTCGGCGCCGCCCCAGGTATGCCCGCGTGCCGCGGAATCGCCCGGTGCGCCGGTGATCCGCCGCCCCGGCGAGGCGGTGCCTGCTGTTATCGGCTGCGGGTGGATGCCGGTGCGGTGAAAGCGAGGAGTGCGAAGGCGAGGACCGCGGCCGCCGTCCGAGCGGCATGGGCGATCTGCCAGCGGTCGCGCACGTCGGTCCAGTCGGCCGGTGGGGACGCGGTGTTCCAGTGGAGTTGATCGGCGTTGATCGGTAGATTGACGGTGATCGTCAGGGCGGCGACGAGAAGCATGAGGGTGAGTGCGCCCACGGTCGGCCATCGGGTGTTCGTTCGGAGGGTCCGGTAAGCCAGTACCGCTGTGGCGATCAACGCCGGCAGCAGCGTGGCGACGGCGAGTTTGTCGAGGGAGTCGAGTTCGACCAGCCGGACTTGGGTGTAGACCGTGCCGTCGGCGCCGCGCAGCGACAACTCGAGGACGAGGACCGCGGTGAGGAATCCGGCGAACAGCCCGGCGAACAGCAGGCTGGCCACACGTGCGTATTTTGTCATGACCATGTTCCCTTGGTGTGGGCCTCCCAGGCGGTGAGGTTTCCCTTCCCGCCGCCTGGGTCGTGTCGTGTGTGGACTGGTCTCGTCAGCTCGCGATGCCGACGATCTGGTTGACGGTGTCCGGCTGGTTGATCATGGCGAGCAGCGCCGGCTCCGCGTCCGGCCGAGGCGAGTGCCAGCATGTCGGGCCGGGTGAGGTCGACGGCGACCGCGCGGACACCGGCTGGCACCTGACGGGGTCGCGGGCCACGGCTGCGACATCGTGCCCGGCGGCGACTGCTTGCTCCACCAAGTGCCTCCGATGCCGCCGGTGGCGGCGATGATGGTGAGTTTTATCGGTTTCCTCCGGCGGTGAAGTCGGTGAAGGCGGCGCGGTGGTCGGTCGCCCAGGTGGCGTACGTGCGGGCCGGGCGGCCCAGCAAGCGTCGTACGGTGTCGGTGGTGGGTCCGGCTTGACGGGTGTAGTCGGCCAGCGAGCCGAGCAGCCGGTCGGGTACCTCGTCGGGCAGGCCGGCGGCGAGCATGCCGCGGCGGATCTCGTCCGGTGTGGCCTCGACGAACGACAGGGTCCGGTCGAGCGCGGCGCCGAGCGCGGCGACCTTCTCCGGCTGACTCAACGACTGCTCGCCGGTGAGCAGGTACGTCTGGCCGGTGTGGTCCGGCTGGGTCAGGGCGAGGGCCGCCACCGTGGCGATGTCGCGCTCGTCGATGGTCGAGGTCCTCGCGTCCGGGTACGCCCCTCGCACGGTCCCGGTCGCCCGGACCTGTCCGGCCCAGGCAAGGGTGTTGGCGGCGAAGTCGGCGCAGCGCAAGATCGTCCAGTCCAGGCCGCACTCCTTGGCGAGATTCTCAACCGCCTGGAACTGCTGCCGGAAGCGGGCGTGCCCGGCCGGGTACTGCACGGTCAGGGCGGACAGCACGACGACCCTCGTCGTACCCGTTTCGTGGGCGCGGGCCAACAGGTCGACGGCGGCGGCTCCGGCGGCGCGCGGGCTGAGCAGGATGGCCTCCACGCCGTGGAGGGTGCCGACCTCGCTGGGGTGGACGAGCTGTGCCCCCGCCGGGAGGTCGGCGTGCGGGTCGCGGGTGACCGCGGCGACCTTCGCCCCTTGCTCAACCAGTAGCCGGACGGCTTCCCTGCCGACGACGCCGGTGGCGCCCGTAACCAGGATCATGACTGAACCCCTCTCTGGGTCGTATCATATGAGACTCAAACTATCCGAACTTTGGGGACCAAACAATATGAGTCACGTAACATCCGGGAGCGGACGTGTCCGCAGGCAACTCACCACCCAGATCAAGGACGCCCTGCGTGACCTGCACAACCAGCTGTCGACGCTCAACCGCCAGGTCGGCGCCCAACTCGCCATCAAGGACACCGACATGGACTGTCTCGACCTCATCAACCGGCACGGGCCGCTGAGCCCCAGCAGCCTCGCCCGCCAGGCCGGGCTCCACCCGGCCACCATGACCGGAATCCTCGACCGGCTCGAAAACGCCGGCTGGATCGCTCGCGAACGCGACCCCGCGGACCGGCGCGCGGTCACCGTCCGGGCGCTGCCCGACCGCGGCAGCGAGATGTACAAGCTGTTCGCCGGCATGAACTCGGCGATGGACTCGATCTGCGGCGACTACGACGAGCAGCAGCTCGAGCTGCTCGCCGACTTCCTCCGCCGGACCACCGACGCCGGTCTCACCGCGACCCGCACCCTCACGGCCGGCACCGGCACCACCTGACCGGCGTGGTCAATCCTTGCGGTCGCCGCGCGTGGGGGGCCTGGGTCGTCTCGCGAAGGACGCTCGCGAAGGACGACCCAAGCGTCGGCCCGGAGCTGAAGTTCCACAGTGGAGCGCCTGTTGCCAGCATTTATGCCGCTGCCCGCCGGTCTGCCGGGAAGGGGTCCCTTCCCGGCAGAATCACGACTTACGATGTGCTTTCCACTATCATCGGGGGATGAAGCTCCACCATTGGTCGGTGAAGGTGGGCTCGCATCGGAAACTGGTCGCTGCGCCATTCGCACTGGGTGCCGCGAGGCATCGCCCGCGCAGATGGTTGAATAGCTGGTAGGAGTTGGTGCCCGGAGCGGGATCCAGTCGCCACCATTGGTCATTGAAGGTGTCGACGCAGCCCGATACCCGGACGTTACCGTTGGAAATGATCGCCAGGCATCTTGAGGTGGCGAGGCCGCGCAGCCGGAAGAATCCTGGCTCTCCGATCGGTTCGAGGACCCAGTACTGGTCGGTGAAGGTGACGTTGCATCCTGAGATGTTCACTCTGTTGCTTGATTGCCCTGCGAGGCATTGTCCCCGCCCCAGATTGAGCAACTGGTAAAGCGCCCCTGGCGTGGGGGTCGCAAGGACAGTGCTCCTTGACTGCCCGGTCGCCTGGGCAGCGGTGGGGACGACCATTATCAGCAGCGCCGCGACGACACCCAGGAGCAGCGCCGTCCCTCGGACAGATTGCTTCATGGAATCCCTTTCTCAGCGAACAGGTTCTCCGAAATGGTCAGGTACAGCGAGTAAACGTTGATTGTGCGGAGCATCGGGTGGCGCCGAATTGGCCACCGAGGAGGCGGTGTCTTACGCCTCTCCGAGCCGTCGTTGCCCCCGTTCACGAAGTCATTGGCGTTGCAATCGACCGCCACAGCGGCCACTACCAGCCGTCTCAATGTGGCATGGAATCCGCCTGCCCGCTGATGTGGTGCAGCATCGACCCTCCCCTCTCCGGTGGGACACGGCCGTCGCCGCGTCCCTACCGGTACGCCGCAGGAACAATGTCTTGGCATGCCGGGACCATGCTCAGATCGAGCATTCGAGATGGTCAAGGGATCCGGACGCCCGCGGCCGTGCAAGGGCCGGCGATTCGCATGTTCCCGCAGTCAACCACTGCGCGATCGCGCAACCCGTGAGGAGGAACTGACCTCCCTCCCGAGGAGGCGCCCGGCTCAGACGCAGCTGCCACAGGTGGGATTCAGTACGGGTATCCGCTCACCGACGGCCTTGGGAACGCATCTCATCGGGCTGGCGTCGATCGGGATCGGGATGACGGTGGGCTGCCCGCCTCCCCAGGCGTCGACGTCGACGCACGCCAGAGGGCTCCAGTAGTCACGCACGACACAGAGCGCATCTAGCGGGCCGCCGTACTGCTCCTCGAACGTCACGAAGGCGGCAGGGTCGTCGAGGGTCACGGTGCGGCGGAACCCGGTCGGCGTGTCCCACGCCTCGTACGATTGCGCGCCGTCCCGTACCGCCGCGTCCGGGTAGTACCGCATGATGGCGAAGGCCGCCGACGCCGTGGGCTCGCCGCAGGGCTGGACCCAGCCGGCGACCGACACCTGGCGGGTGCCGTTGGTGGTCACGCTGCCGGCGTACTCGGTGATCGCGCCAGAGGCGCAGGCCGTTCCGTGCCAGATCGCCGGCACCGCGGCCGCCGGTGTGACCGGGGCAAGGACGAGCAGGGCGGCCATGGCCGTGGCGGCGACGAGGCGGCGGACGCGAACGTGGGTCATCGGGGCTCCTGGTCGTTGTCGGGTGTGCGGGGGCCCGGCTCGGCGGCGCGCAGCGCGCCGAGCGCGAGGCCGAGCTGGAACCGGTTGTCCACGCCGAGCCGGTCCATCAGCCCGCGCATGATGGTGGAGACCGTGCGGGTGCTGATGTGCAGTTTTCTCGCCGCGCTGGGATCGGTGTGGCCCTGCGCCAGCAATTTGATCAAGGCGCGCTCGCGCGGGGCGAGCGCGATCGTGGGCACCGCCCACTCCCAGGGGTCTCGGGCCGACTCCCAATGCCGCTCGAAGAGGCTGACCAGGGCGGCCACGACCGGTTCCTGCGCCACTTCCAGATATCCCCGCTCGAGGTTTCCGGGATCGACCGGGAACAATGCGATCTTCCGATCGACGACAATGAGCTTCATCGGCACGGTGGACGTCACGCGGTAGTCCGGCCTGGTCTCGGCCGGTCGCCGCCCGTAGTTGAGCAAGGGGTCCGGGTCGCCGTGCTGCACGCCCAGCACCCGCATCGGTACCCCACGGCTGAGCATCAGGCGATCCATGGTCACTCCGGCTCGCGCCGCGTCCGCGTCGAACACCGGCTCCGGGTTCATCGCCAGACGCTCCTGGCTGGTGACCGCGGTCAGCTCGGCCAGTCGGATCCGGGTCAGCGCCCGCGTGCGCAGGTGGCGCAGGCCGGCGGCCGGCCCGAGCAGATCGTCGGACAGGTGATCGGGGACGGCGCCCGGCTCATGGCTGCCGCCGGCGGGCCCACCGGACGGTACGCGACGGCGGCGTAACGCCTCGATGACCTTCACCGGTGCCTCCGCGACCCACACGGTCCGCCGCCGCGACTCCGCGGACCGGGTCGTGATCGCGCCGATCGAGACGAGTTCCTCCAGCGCGGCGGCGACCCGCCGGCGCGGTAGACCCAACTCCCGCTCCAGGTCTCCGGCCGTGCCCGGCCCGAACATCACCAAGGTCCGGTAGATGAGGTCGGCGTCGGCCGACCGTCCCCAGTGCACCAGCGACGGTACCGGCGGCCCCACCACCACCGCGTCCCGCGATCGAAACATCGACAGCTCCCGGAAGATCCCACGTTGTCCTGACGCAGTGCCCGATCCGATACATTGTCGCCGACCAATACAACACGCCCGCAAGATCAGACGTAGGCACGGAATCATACGGATCTTCGCCGCACAGTCATGGTCAGTCCAGCGCCTCGATCACGCCGCATATCAGGCATGAGCGTGCGGAGCGGGGCCGGTGCCGGCGGGTCGGAGCGCCCGGCGAGCGCCGGGCAGGCGCCGCAGCATCGGTGGCAGGACGGCGGCGGTCCGCAACCGGGCCCGCGCCGCCGGGTTCGGTTACTGCGTCGCTGTGATGCCCCGGCCAGTGAAACGCTCGACCGCCACCAGGCCCTTACCCGTACGGCTGCCCATCTCGCCGAAGTCGAGCCCGTCGAGTGCGGCGGCGACCGCCTGCGGCACGTCGAACTGCGCACCCCAGGGCTCGAACGCCGTGGCTGTGGCCGACGGGCTAGGGCCTGTTCATGCAGGTCGCAGCTGACCTCGGCCTGGTCACTGGCAGACGCGCCACTCACCGTCCTCTTTGATCAGTGGGAACGTCTGCGTGAACGCCGCGCCGGTCTCCTGCGTCATCTGAGCCGTGACGGCCGCCTGGACGCGGCCGTTGAGATTGGAGACGCTGACACCGCTGATCTCATAGCTGGTCACCTTCAGCTGGGCGGACTGGATCCGGGTGAACTCCTCCTGGGTGGTGGATTCACGGGTCCGTTCGCACATCCGGCCGTACGCGCTCTCGTAACGGCCGGCCATCACATCATCGACGAACGCCCTCGTGGCCTCGCGTGCCGGCCCAGCCGCGTCACGGTATGACAGGTACGTCCACAGCCCGATGCCGCCACCGCCCAGGCAGCACACGGCCAACACCGCCCCGACGATGATCAAGGCGATGCGGCCGGTCCGGCGAGGCTTCAACGGGTCGTAGTGCGTCATGACCAGGATCGTAAGAAGGCCGCGCCATTCTGTTTTGCGCAACAGTCACCACGAATCGGTCCTGGATCGTCGCATGCCGTCCGATGTGGACGGCTCCGACCAGCCTACGATCGCGCGGGCAGTACCTGCATCCGCGCACCACGGGCACCGCGACCCCCGCCATGCAGCAACCCATCACCGACGCCCTCCACAGACCACCCCCCCAGCGACGTCCCCTTCGCGCCGCATGATCACCCTCGGTAAGGCGGCCCGGTGGCCAGGGGACGCACCGAAGACAAGCCCGCGGTTCCGCCGCCCCACCGGACGACGAGGCGACCGGCCCACCCGGCGATCTTGCACTTGTCATGCCCGAATGTCCGATGTGGCACCTGACCAGTGCAAGATCGGCGGGGTTAGGTGCGCGCGGTGGCCATCGACAAGTTCACCACCCGGTCGAAGTGGCTGTCGAGGTCCTCGTCACCGTGGTGCACGACGAGGAGGCCGCGCCCCCGGGTCCACTCCTTCAGCGTCCGGAGTACCAGGTCCCGGCCGGTCTCGTCGAGGTTCGCAAACGGCTCGTCGACGAGGTACACGTCCGCGTCCTCACCCAGCAGCGCGGCGACCCCAACCCGTTGTCGCTGGCCGGATGACAGCTCCCCGGGTAGCCGGGCGGACAGGGTGGTCAACTCCATCCGTGCGCGTAGCCGCTCGTCGCGGACCAGGTCGTGTACCGGTAACGGGGGCAGGCTCACCGGAGCGGTCAGGCTCGCCACCCGGGGGGGCACCGTGACCACCCCGGCGTCGGGGGCGAGTGTCCCAGAGATGATGTGCAGGAGTGTTGTCTTTCCACAGCCGTTGGGGCCGCGGAGGAGAACATGTTCGCCGGCGTGCTGCTCGAAGTCGTCGATCGATACGGTGGCGCCGTCGCCATACCGGACGCGAGCGCCGTGGACCAGCACCGCGGGTCCTTCGTCGTGGTACGACGAGGCTCGGGAACTGCGCAAGGCGTCGATCCGTTTGAGTACGGCGGTGCTCCGGCGGGCCTGTGGAATCATGTTGACGAGGTCGAAGATCCCGGTGACGGCCCGCCACAACGAGTTCACGAAGGCGAGGAAGCTGCCGAACGTCATCCTGCCTGCGAACACGAAGTAGGCACCAATGATCATCGAAGCGGTGTCCGACAGGTTCATGACGAGGTCGCTGAGTGTGCTCTGCTTCCGGGCGAGCCGGAAATTGACGAACGTAATGCCGAGGAATCCGCGCAGCGCCTCTCTGTTCACCGCCCGGGCACCGGGCAGCAGCAACGGCAGGCCGCGGAGCGCGTGGAACGATTCCAGCGTCCGAGTCAGCTTGTTGATGTACTGCGCCTCCGCATCGCGTTCGGGTTCGGTGTTGCCTTCGATCCGCTTGGCCAGGCGGTTGCTGACGAATACCAGCGGCGGCAAGATGACCAGCAGGATGAGGCTGGCCTGCCAGGACAGATACAGCAGCACACCGACGAAGACGACCGACGCGATCGCCGTCCTCGCGATGCGGACGCAAACGTCGATGGCTGGCAGGACGCCCTCGTTGACGTCGTTGTGGATCCGGCTGACGTATGACGCGTTTCCGGCCTCCGACACCCGCCGGGCGTCCAGGCCCAGCGCGCGGTCGAGCAGCTCCATCTCCAGCGACAGCATGAACGAGTTCTCGAACCGCTTGCGCCAGCAGGAGACCCAGTAGCCCCCAAGATTGAGGGTGAAACCCATCAGCAGGTAAAAGGCACCGAGCGTGAGGAACCGGTGAAAGTCTTTGGCCAGGATCGCCTGGTCGAACAGTGCTTTGAGCAGGAGGGGATGCAGCAGGGCCTCGACTCCGGCCATGGTCGCTTCGAGGGCGACGATCACCACGAACTGGGTCCGGTGTCCCCGCAGAATGCGCCACAACTCGTTCACCGCGACACCTCGTCCAGCAGGAAGTCGGTCGTCCCGCCGCGGTTCGCACGGTGGAGTACCCGCAGCACGCCGGCCGAGCCGGTCATGTAGTCACAGGCGCAGCGCAGCAGACCTTCACCGGGTACGCCCAGGGGTACCGTCCCATCGCGACGCGGCACCGCGAACCGTTCGGCGGGCTCGAACAGAAGCACCTTCCTTACGAAGTCGAGTTGCCGTAAGGCGGTGTCGCGGTACGAAGCGTCGCCGGTGATCTCGGCCGCGTCCAGCAGGGCGTCGGCGATCCCGGAGATGCCGAATGCGTACCCCGGCAGTACCGAGTATCCGACGTCCAATCCACGTAGGACGGTTCGTGCGGAGTCCAGGTCGCCGTAGCGCAACAGCACTTGCGCGACGCCTGCGGACCCGACCTCGACATAAGGCTCCATCGTCCCCTCGTGCTCGAACATGACCAGTCCGTCGCCGAGGGGTGCGACATTGGCCATCTCCCAGGACAACGCGCGACGCCCGAGCCGCAGATAGGACTCGTCCCGAGTGATCTGGTACATCCGCAACAGGAACATCGCGGCACCGGCCTGGCCGAAGCCCAGGCCGGTCAGCGGCCCGTTGGTCGCGAACTCGTTCAGCCAGTAGGTGTGCGCACCGTCGTGCAGCGCGGCGTCGCACAGCGCCCGCGCGCACTCCTGTGCCGCGGCGAGATCGCTGTCGGCATGGCTGCGGAGGTAGAAGCGCAGATTCGTCATCCCCAGCCCGGCGAGGCCATAGTAGAAGGTGTAGTCGCCGGTCTCCGGGGCGCGCCGGTTGGCCTGCGCCAGCAACTGCCTGGCATGCGCCCGGAGACCGAGCGAGTCGGCCGCCCAGGCGATGCCGGCCAGGCCGCTCATAAGGCCGTCCGGATACCCGGTCACGTCGATGTCGGCCAGCCTGTCCCGTAGCCAACGCCGCCACTCCGGTCGGATGGGGACACCGGAGGCGTCCAGCGCCCACAGGATGCCGCTCGCCCCGAAGCCCAGGCTCAGCGGGTTGGTGACGTGCGCGAACGGGTCCACGGGAAACAGCGTGGCCCGGTCGGTGTCGGCGGCGGCCTCGACGAAGGCGGCCACCCCGGCCTCGGCCTCCGGCAGCCCGAGCCGCTTCTCGTCGACTGGTCGCGGCGGTGCGGCCTTGACCTGGTCGACAAGGTCCTCCGCCGCATGCTCCAGGAGGTCGAGCACGTCCGTGAGCGTGATCCGCGCCTGGGCCAGGTCCGTGAGCAACTCGTGGATCCGCGCCGGCCAGCCCAGGGCGTCGGTGAAGACGTGGTAGACGTCGAGGACGTCCTCGCGCAGGTAAGACATCGCCGCGATCGGGAAGATGAAGTACGCCATGACGGTCGACAGGCTGTACAGGTCGGCCTCTGGCCCGGGGGTGACGAATCGGTTCCGGGAGTGGCTGAACCCCGGTGTGAACATCTCGACCGGGCCCTCCAGGGCCGCGTTCTCCGCATCGGCCTTGGCCAGCCGGCACGACTCCAGATCGACGATGGCGATGTCGAAGGTGTCAGGATCGATGAGCACGTTCGCCGCGCTGAGATCTCCGAGGATCACGTCGCGTTCGTGCGCCGCGCGGATCGCGCGCGCAAGTCCGCGGAAGACGGCAAGGAAGATCCGCAGGAATTCCCGCGACCGCTCAATATCGAACCCGGGCCGGGCGAGCGGGTTGCGTTCGAGCAGGACCGAGCGGATGTTGGACTTGTCGATAAGCTCCTCGGCGATGAAGTGGTGCTCCCAATGGTTGAACGTGGCGATCGGAGCCGGGTACGAGCCGACGTCGGCCAGCCGGTTCAGAAAAATCCACTCACGGGCGAGGATGTCCACCGCGTCGTGGTCCTGGCGCGGGTTGATGTTGGTGTACGGGCGGGCCTCCTTGAGCACCACGAGCCGGTTGCCGTCCGCCGTGTCCTCGGCCTTGTACACTCCGCCGCTGTTGGAGAATTGTATGGCTTCAGTCACCCGGAAACGGCCCCCGAGCAGGTCACCCTCGTCGGTGTCGTCGGTGGGCTTCCAGTCGGTGAACGGCCACGGCAGCCACCACGGCTGTACATATTCGGGGCGTCGATCATCAGCGATTGGCCCGTCCGGTCCGACGATGTGCTGCACCTGTCGACCCAGGACGTCGATGGTGTGGGTGCGAAGGAACTGGCCGTACCGGAAGTAGAGCGACTTGCAGTCCCGGTACCGCAGGTCCGAGAGTACGTAGGCCCCCTCGACGGAGCCCAGGATGCGGGCAAGATCGGCCAGACAGGTCCGGAACTGGTCGTCATCCTGCGGGTAGATGGTGACCAGTTTCCCGCTGCTGCCTCGGGACATGGACTTGAGATTGAGCATCTCGAAGATGTTGCGGTCAAGAGCGATCTTGAAGTCAATGTCGTTTGCGGTCAGGTAGCCGATCACCGCGGCGGCGACATCGTGCACGTTGCGCTGATTCGCCGACACATGGATCTTCCAGCCCTGCGCCGGCAGGACCGGATTGTGCCGGTAGCTCCACCAGATGCCACTGCGGACGAACAGGGCCCGCGCCGACTCATCGAGCGATGCGAGAAAATGGTCCGACCTCGGCTCGTAGTAGACATCGAGCGGATCGAAAAACAGCGTGTCGTTCCAGGCGAAGAGGAATCGGTCAACCCATCGTTCGTCGCGCACGCCTGCCTCCGTGTTCGGCTAAGGGCCGCCGCGGGCGGCCGGTGAAGACGACAGAACCCGTGCGGAGGTGCACACATCACACCCCCGCACGGGTCACCGCCAGACTTGATGGGCAGCGCGGGCGCTACACCGGATCCTTGGGCCCATAGCAGCAGTGGCTCGAACTGCTGGTCACGCTGACGACCATAGGACTGGCATTGAATTGCGGCTTCAGCGTCTGAAGCTTGAGCACGCTCATCTGATTCACCTCCTTCAGGTTCGTGCGGCAGCCGCCTGATCGTGCGACCGCACGTGGCAACTGGCACAAACTTTGGCAGGCGAGATTGGCAGCAGGGTGTGCCGCGATTGGTTGCCAACTGGTTGGGAGCCGCCCCGGTCAGTTGGCTCCCGGTCAGTTGGCTCCCGGGCCGCCGGCCAGAGTGGACCGGTCCAGCAGGCCGAGGCTTGCCCTGATCTTGTCGGCGTCACAGTCGACGAATGCGGTATGGCCGAGTTCGTCGAGGAGCGCCAACGCCTCTCGCCAGGAGGAGCGGGCCGCGTGGGTGTCACCGGTGGCCATCTGGCTCTCGCCGAGCTTGGCCAGCGTGTCGGCCTCATACTGGCGGGCGCCCACCTCCCGGTACCGGCTGAGCGCATGCCGGTAGCAGGCGGTGGCCTCGGCGTACTCGCCGCGCCGGTGGTGGACGTAGCCGAGGCTGTCCGACGCGTCGGCCTCACCCCGGCGGTCGCCGATCGCCTGGTTCAGGGCCAGCGCCTGCTGGCAATGGCTCAGTGCGGGGCCGTGGTCGCCGAGGGCGGTGAGGTAGTAGCCGATCATGTTGAGAGTGGCGGCCTGTCCGCGCTGGTCGCCGGCGGTACGGTACAGGGTAAGGGCGTGCTCGCCCTGCGACAGCGCCTTCCGGTACTCGCCCAGGCCGGCCCAGGTGAAGCTGGTGCCGAGCAGGGTTTGCGCCTGACCGGCGACGTCGGCCAGCGCGGTGAACAGGTCGAGCGCCGCGTCGAAGTGGGCGTGTGCCGACTCGTGTTCGCCCAGCCGGGCGTACGCACGAGCCAGGCCACGGTGCGCCCTGGCCCGCACCGCCGGATCCGCCAGCCGTTCGCCAGCCGTCAGCGCGGTCCGTTGGGTGACAACCCAGTCGGCGAAGCGTCCACACCGGTTGAGGAACTCCTCCAGCGCCCAGGCGAGCCGCCAAGCGTAGGTGTCCCAGCCGCGGTTGCCGGCCTGCTCGACCGTCCGTACCAAGGAAGAGTGCTCGGTTGCCAGCCAGTCCAGCGCAGCCGCGTGATCGGTCAGCGGCTCCGACGTCACACCGGGCTCGGGCGGCTCCAGCGCGGGCGCTTCCTGGTAGGGATCGAGCAGGATGGCCGCGGCGTGCGCGGTATGCAGGTAGTAGTCGAGCATTCGGCCCATCGCGGCTTGCCGCCGCGGCTCGGGATCGAGGTCGCGGGTACGTTCGGCGGCGTACGCGCGAAGCAGATCATGCATGCGGTACCGGCCGGGCGTGGACATCGCGACCAAATGGGCGCGGGCCAGCTCGCCGAGCTGCGCCCGGGCGGTTTCCATGGGTACGCCGGCGAGACTGGCCGCCGCGGCGACCGTGACGTCCGACCCCGGAAGCAGCCCGAGCAGCCGGAACAGCGTGGCTGTCCGGTCGCCGAGAGCCTGGTACGACAGGGAGAACACCGCCCGCGCGTCGGTGCTGGGGTCCTCGCCGGCCAGGGCGTCCAGGGTGCTCCGCGCCCCGCGCAGTTGCCCGGCCAATTCGGCCAGCGCCAGCCCGGGATCGGTGGCGATCCGGGCGGCCACGATGGTCAGGGCGAGTGGCAGCCGGGCGCACGCATCGATGATCTCCCCAACGGCGCTTGGGTCCGCGCCGATCCGGTCCGCACCCAGCCGGCGGGCCAGCAACTGCCGCGATTCGTCGACCGACAGCACGTCCAACGCGACCGGCCGCGCCCCTTCGGCGGCGACCAGGCTGGAGAGCCGGTTCCTGCTGGTGATCACCACCAGGCAGCCGGGCGCGCCCGGTAGGAGTGGACGAACCTGCTCGGCGTCGCGGGCGTTGTCCAGCACGATGAGAATCCGCTTGTCGGCCAGCACGCTGCGATACAGACCGGTCAGCGCCTCCAGGCTTGCCGGCATCTGCTGCGGGGGCAGCCCGAACGCGTCCAAGAAACCCTGCATCACCTCGGCCGGCTTGAGTGCGGCACCCATCGCGTCGAACCCGCGCAGGTTCGCGTACAGCTGGCCGTCGGTGAACCGATCGCGGACCCGGTGTGCCCACCGCACCGCGAGTGCCGTCTTGCCGACTCCGGCGGTACCCAAGACAGCGCAGATGAACACGGGCGCCATGGCGGAGTCGGGCGCGGCCTCGAGCAACTCGTCGAGCCGCCGCAGCTCCGTGTCCCGCCCGGTGAACCCGGCCACGTCCGCGGGGAGCTGAGCTGGCCGCGGCCGGCGCCGGTCAGCCGGCCAGCCTGCCGGGGCGGCCTCGTCGGCGGCACCACCGCCCGATGCGGCGGCCGGGGTATCGGCCGGCATGACGGCGGTCGAGGCGGCCACGGGCGCGGCGCCATCGTCGTGCAGCAGGGCGGCGTGGGCGGCCGCCAGGTCCGCGCCCGGATCGACGCCGAGCTCGTCGGCCAGGCGACGTCGCATCTCGTGGTACGTGGCGAACGCCTGCGCCCGTCTCCCGGCAGCCCGGTAGGCGTGGATCAGCCTGGCCCAGGCGGCCTCGTCCACCGGCTGGGCGGCGGCTACCTCCTCCAGCGCGGGCAGCGCCTCGACCACGGCGCCGGTTGCCAGTAGTGCCTCGCCGTACTGCGCCAGCGCGGTGCGCCGCTGATCAGCGAGGGTGACAACCTTGGGATAGGCGGCCAGCACGGGCAGGTCGGCCAATGGCGAGCCGTGCCACAGCTGCAGCGCCTCGGCGAGCAGCGCCGACACCTGCCGGAAGTCGTCGCGCCGCCGCGCCGCGTTCGCGTTCGCCAGCAGGCTCCGGAACCGGGACAGGTCCAGGTCCACACCGGACAGTTCGAGCGCGTAGCCGTCCCCCACGGTGGGTAGGACCGCGCTGGGCATGTACGACCGGCGGTCTGGCTCCAATGTTCGTCGCAGGTGTTTCACCCGACTCTGGATCATGTTCGTGGCGCTGGGCGGAGGGTGCTCCCCCCAGAGCGCGTTCACCAGGTCGGCACGCGACATCGGCTGGCCGCCGGCGAGCGCCAGCAGCCCCAGCACCGCCCGCTGGCCAGCCGGCCCGAGGTCAACGACATCATCGTCGCGCCAAGCCCTGACCGGACCGAGCACCTGCAAGCGCATGCTGCCTCCCCACCATCCGAACGCCGCACGTTCGCAGCCGGCATCCGGACCAGTCGGCAACCAGTCACCAGCCAGTCCAGCAGGCTAGCCTCATCCGGCAATCCCCGGCCAACCACCCCAGACGCGGATCACTGACAACGGCCGGCTTCGTGAACCCCGCGTCCCAAAGGAATGGAGAACCCATATGACCCGTACCCGCCGCAGGATCGTCGCCGCGTTGCTGATGGGAGGGCTGCTGGCACTGGCCAGCGCCAGCCTGGCAGGACCGGCGTACGCCGACCCCCCTGCCCCAGACCGACCGCACTGTGGCCCCTGTCCGTAGGTCGCGGGGAGTGCCTAGTGTGATGATCGATGGCGATCTGCAATGCCCGGACGGCGGCAGATCCGTGCGCTTTCGATCTCAGAGTCTGCCGGCGGAGACTCGATGCCTCGACGCGGTTTACAGGTCCATCGCGTAGACCCGGACCTGGCGGCCGGTGTCCGGCTGCACGGTGTCGCGCTCCAGCGACATGCCCAGCTTGACCATCACCCGCGCGGACGCCTCGTTGCCGACGATGTGGATGCTGACCAGCCGCCGTAGGCCGAGCTCGGCACGACTGTGGGCGACCACGGCCTGGGCCGCCTCGGTGGCCAGGCCCCGGCCCCAGTGCGCCCGGCCGAGCCGCCAGCCGATCTCCACGGCCGGCATGATCTCGGGCAGGAACGCCGGCACTGCCAGTCCGGTGAAGCCGGCCAGTTCGCCGGTCTCCTTGATCTCCACCGCGAATAGGCCGAAGCCGTGCTCGTCCCAGTGCCGCTGATAGATGGCCAGGCGTTCGGCGGCTGCGGGCCGGTCCAGGGTGCGGCCGTCATGGATGTAGTGCATCACCTCGGGTTGGGCCGTGATGGCGGCGAACCCGTCCAGATCCTCGTCTCGCCAGCGGCGCAACAGCAGCCGCGGAGTCTCCAGTGACATGGCATCACCGGAGGTTGTCGGGGCGGGCACGTCCCCCTTCGGGGCATTTCGAGGGCACCGGGGCGATGGATTATTCGGCCGCTGCGCGTGCCGGCTTGAGGGCCGGCGCGCACGATTGGCATGAGCGAAAACGTGATCAAGGTTGTTTTTGGCGGGGTTCGCCGCCGCCGGGCGTGAGCTGCCCAGGCCGGTAACGGCTCACGAGCCTCGATCCACTTCCGTGGTACGCCAGTGCTGGTGTCGGTGGCCACGATTCCGCCGACGATCGCGGCGGTGGTATCACCCTCACCGCTGGCGGCGCGGCGACGGCACGCGGGCCGACGGCGACCAGCCATACCGGGACGGAGCCGGGCCAGGCCGCCGGAAATCATTGGATGTATCGGCTGAGCCTTGCTCCCCGACAGCCAGTTTCTGAAAGTTGTAGTCCGGCGAGGGCTGATGCGGTCGTGCACAGCCCGGGCGCCTGTGATGGGTTGAACAGCCAATACGGTCGAAGTGCGGCCAGCGGGCCGCCGCCCGTCGGGTGCTACAGAGATCCACTGGCGTAGCGCAAGTGATCCAACCATTGACCCGGATCGCTGCGCTCATTTACGCTCTGCCTCGGAAAGTATCGAGGATTATCACGGAAACTTTCACGGTTGGCGGCCGAAAGGAACCCTGTTCACCCGCGTCGGACGTGGTGAGCTCACGCATGGGGAGGCGCGACGAGGTTCACCGTCAACGGATCGAGCTGTGCGATCGCTGATCAGGTGCATCGCTCGGCGGCCTGCCACCAAGACGGGCTGGTAACGAGAAACCGCTGTCAATGACGAGAGGATTCGGGATGCGCATGGACAGGCGTCAGCTGCTCGCCGCGACGGGCGCCGTGAGCGGGGCGCTGATCATCGGCGTTCCCGGTGTGGCGCGCGGGGCGAGTTCCACCGATCCGGTGCCGGTCCCGCTCGACGATCTGTTCGACAACAACGGGATCGGTGTCGCCGCCGGCGACGCGAACCTGGACGGGTCGGGCTACGGCTTCCCGGCGGCCGGCTTGCCCACCGGCGCGGTGACGGTGGACGGCGTGCCCTATCGGCTCGCGGCCTCCACCGCAGCTGGCCAGAACGACAACGTGGTGGCGCTGGGCCAGACGGTCACCGTGCCGGCCGGGCAGTACGTCGCCGCGTTTCTGCTCGCCGCCTCCAGCTACGGCTCGGCGGGCGGCACCGCGACCGTCCACTACGCCGATGGCACGACCTCCAGCGCGGACATCTTCGCCCCGGACTGGTATTCGGGAGGTGCCGGCGCGGTCACCGCGCCGTACCGATACAGCCCCTGGGGCACTGACCAGCATCCGGTGGCCCTCTACGCCGTGCAGGTCTGGATGGACCCGGCACGCACGGCCCGGTCCATCACGCTGCCCGTCACGGCGGCGCCCGCCGAGGGTGTGTCGAGCATGCACGTCTTCGCGCTGTCAATGCAGCCGGCAGTGGCCGGGGCGGCGGTGCGCCTGCTGCGGGCGGCCGGGACGACCCGGCGGATGGGCTACGGGCGCGGGCGCTGGGCGCAGATCGTCGACGTGACCGTCCTCAATGTCGGCACGTCGTGGGTGACCGAGCGGTCCCCGTTGACCGTCACGGTGTCCGCCGACGGCGTCGACACCGTCGTGCCGGCGACCATCCGGATCCTGGCGCAATGTAAGGAGCAACAACACACAGGCTCGTTACCTTTGAAATGGCAACGAGCCTGTGACCTGGCTAAATAGATGGTGGGCGATACTGGGTTTGAACCAGTGACCTCTTCCGTGTCAAGCAACGATCACGGCTAGTTGACCTCCACTTACGCACCCGCTGACCTGCGTCGGAGCGTCCATCCGCGTCCACAGGCATCCGGGAGCGTGCGCGCAGATTGACGCGCAGATTGACGGTCGACGCCGAGGCCTTCCCTCAACGCTCGGCCGCCTGGTCCCTAGGGCGGGTCTCGTGCGACATGACCCCGCTTGGATCCGGCGAGCCACCCCCTTCCTATCTGTCAGCAACGAGACACTGGGAGCTTCGTCAACTCTCTGCAACGCCGACACCACTAAGTGTATATTGCCCGACATGCTTAGAAGACGAGGAGTCGTTGCACTTTGGGAACCACGGCGCGCTTCCGCCCGCTTTGATCTTGACGAGGAATTTGAAAAGGCCGCCAATGC
>JBBEWH010000255.1:0-35296 GCA_037414955.1 Actinomycetes bacterium KLBMP 9797 | reverse complement strand
AAGCGCGGCTCCGACTACATCACGGTGTCCTGGAACCGGTTCCACGACCACGACAAGACCACATTGGTCGGTCACGACGACGACAACGGCGCGCAGGACAGCGGCCGGCTGCGGGTGACCTACCACCACAACTTCTTCGACACCTCGGATCAGCGCAACCCACGGGTGCGGTTCTCCGCGCTGGTGCACGTCTACAACAACTACTACTACGACAACAGCTACGGCATCGCGTCCACCAACGAGTCCGGGCTGTTCGTCGAGGGCAACTACTTCTACAGCGTCAACAATCCGGGCCGGGTGGACTTCAGCGGACCGCTGGGCCGGATGGTCCAGCGCGACAACATCCTCGTCGACTGCAACCACGCCATCGAGGTCCGCGGCACGGTCACCGAACCGCGCACCTACTACCCCTACACCGCGGACCCCGCGTCCAGCGTCCCCACCGTCGTGCCCGCCGGCGCGGGCGTCGGCAAGATCTGAGGAGGGTATCCCCACGATGAAACGCCTCTTCGCCGCCAGCGCGGCCGCCGTACTGGCCGCCGGCCTCGCGGCCGTGCCGGGCAGTCCCGCCTACGCCGTCGGCGCGCCCGTCGGGTTCGCGGCCGTCAACGCGCTGGGCACCAACGGCACGGTCGGGGGCGCGGGCGGGCGCACCGTCACCGCCACCAACGCCGAGCAGTTCCTGGAGTACATCGACAGCACCGAGACGCTGATCATCCGGGTGCAGGGCACCATCAACATCGAGAGCAAGCAGGGCGTCCGTCCGAACAAGACGATCATCGGAGTCGGCACGTCCGGGCACATCAACGGCGGCGGGCTGGACTTCTACCGCTCGTACAACGTGATCGTGCAGAACCTGCTGTTCACCAACGCCGAGGACGACGCGGTCAACGTCGGGCAGAACTCGCACCACATCTGGGTCGACCACAACACGTTCCGCGGCGCGGTCGACGGGTCCGTCGACATCGTGCGCGGCGCGGAGTACGTCACGGTGTCCTGGAACCACTTCGACCACTCCGACAAGAGCATGCTGATCGGCCACTCGGACGGCGCGGCCAGCACCGACGTGGGGCACTTGAAGGTCAGCATCCACCACAACTTCTTCGACAACAGCCGGCAGCGGCACCCGCGCCTGCGCTTCGGCGAGCCGGTGCACGTCTACAACAACTACTTCCTCAACAACGAGCTCTACGCGGTTGCGTCCACAATGAACGGTGGCACCCTGGTGGAGGGCAACTACTTCGAGAACGTGCCGTTCCCGTGCTTCTCGGCCAGCGGCTACGCCGACAGCGACCCCGGCCGGCTGGTGCAGCGCAACAACATCTTCGTCGGCTCGGGCGCGTGCGAGACGGCCGGCTCCGTCGTCGAACCGCGTACCTACTACAGCTACACAGTGGACAGCCCGGCGGGCGTGCCTTCGGCGGTACGCGCCGGCGCCGGCTACGGAAAGGTGGCTTGATGGCTCGGCGTACCCGATTGGCTGTCGTCGTCACGGCCGCGCTCGCGGCCGGCGCGGTGGGTATCGCGAACGTCGCGTTCGCGGACACCCTGCTCGCCGACGACTTCGCTGACGGCAACAGCACCGGTTGGACCAGCAGCGGCGGCACCTGGGCGGTGGCCGGCGGCGCGTACCGGCAGTCCGGCACCACCCTCGACGCCCGGTCCCTGGCCGGCACCGCCTCGTGGACCGACTACACGGTGACCGCCAAGGTCACCCCGACCGCGTTCAACGGCAGCAACCGGTTCGTGGCGCTGCTGGCCCGCACCCAGTCCGCCACCAGCTACTACTACGTGGCGCTGCGCTCCAACAACACGGTCGAGCTGAAGCGGCTGACCAACGGCTCAGCCACCACGCTGGCCTCGGGCAGCGTGACGGTGAGCGCCGGCACGGCGTACACCCTCAGCCTGGAGGTCAGCGGGTCGACGTTGCGCGGCAGCGTCAACGGCGGCGCGGTGCTGACCGCGACCGACGCGCAGTACGCGGCCGGTGGCGTCGGGCTCGCCACCTACTACGCCACCGCCGACTTCGACGACGTGACCGTCTCCAGTGGAGGCGTCACGCCAACACCGACGGCGACCGCGCCGACCTCCCCACCACCCTCGACGCCGCCGCCGGCCAACGGGCTCGTCGTCGCCACGAACGGCAACGACGCCAACCCGGGCACGCTCAGCGCACCGCTCGCGACCATCCAGCGGGCCGTCGACCTGGTGCAGCCGGGCGGCACCATCCTCATCCGGGGTGGCACCTACGCGCCGAGCACCAACATCCAGATCCTCAAGAACGGCACGGCGAGCCAGCCCATCACGATGCGCAACTACAACAACGAGCGCGTCATCCTCGACGGCGAGAACATGCCGCACACCCCGGCGCCGGTCGGTGGCAGTATCCCCCGCCCGGAGCGCGGTGCCATCCACATCGAGGGCGACTACTGGCGGCTCATCGGGTTGGAGATCATCCACGGCCCGTACGGCGTGTTCGGCCTGGACTCCAGCAACAACTACTACGAGCGGCTGGTCACCCGGGACAACTACGAGTCCGGCTTCCACCTGTTCCTGACCTCCAACAACAACCAGATCATCAACCTGGACTCGTACGGCAACTTCGACCCGCGCAACGAGGGCGAGAGCGCCGACGGCCTGGCCATCAAGGAGGGTTCGGGTACCGGCAACGTGGTGCGCGGCGCCCGGCTGTGGAACAACTCCGACGACGGCCTGGACTGGTGGATGTTCTCCTCGCCGATCCTGGTGGAGAACAGCCTGGCCTGGGGCAACGGGTTCAACCGGTGGAACCTGCCGAACTTCACCGGCGACGGCAACGGGTTCAAGCTGGGCGGCAACGCGGTGGTCGGTAACCACACCGTGCGCAACAGCATGACCTGGGACAACGCCGTCAGTGGGTTCATCGACAACAACAACCCCGGCCAGCACCGGATCGAGCGGTGCACGGCGTGGGACAACCCGGGTGTCGGGTTCGACTTCGACCGGTCGACGAGCACGCTGACGAGGAACCTCTCCGTCGCCAACGGCACCGCGGTGCAGCTGGGCTCGACCTCCACCGGCTCGGGCAACTCGTGGGACATCGGCGGTAGCTGGTCGTTGGTCAGCACCGACCCGTCGGTGATCACCGGACCGCGCACGGCGAGCGGCGACATCCCGTCCTCGACGTTCCTGCGCCCGTCCAATGGCGCTGACGTCGGAGCCCGCTTCTAACCCTCAAGATCAAGGCGTCCCTGAAGTCGTGAGAACGACGACAGGGACGCCTTGATCATGGAGGCTGGCTGGTATTTGACCTGAACCTTGGTTGATGTACGAGAGTCGTGTCATCGAACGGCGAGACGAGGAGATTCCGATGACACAGCCCAGCATCCTGGTGACCGGCGCGACCGGAAACGTCGGCGGCGCGGTGGTGACCCAGCTGCACGCGGCGGGCGTGCCCGTGCGGGCGCTGGTGAGACGGGAGGCGGACTTACCGGAGGGTGTGCGGGCGGTGCGCGGCGATCTCGGTGATCCCGCCTCGCTGGACACGGCTCTGGAGGGCGTCGATGCGGTCTTCCTGGTGTGGCCGTTCCTGGGCGCCGAGGGCGCGTCGGACGTGATCGACGTGATCGGGAAGCGCGCCCGACGGGTGGTGTACCTGTCATCCGCCGGGGTCGGCAGCGAGGAGGAGGAGCCGGGCGAGGCGATCACCATGTTCCACACGGAGCTGGAGCGGCTGATCGAGGCATCGGGCCTGGAATGGACGGCGCTACGGCCCACCGGGTTCGCGAGCAACACGCTGGGCTGGGCGGAGGAGATCCGCACGACCGGTGCGGTGCGGGCGCCGCTGGCAAGGTTGGCCCGCCCGCTGATCCACGAGGCGGACATGGCCGCGGTCGCCGTTCAGGCGCTGACGACCGACGCCCTGCTCGGCGCCCGCCCCCTGATCACCGGCCCGGAACTGATCACCCAGGAACGGCAGGTGGCGCTGATCAGCGAGGCGATCGGGCGGCCGGTGCGGTTCGAGGAGGTCTCACTTGACGAGGCCATCGAGCGGATGAAGGCCGCAGGCTACCCGGCAGAGCTGGTGGAGGCCGTGATGCCGGCCCAGGCGGAGATGCTCGACAATCCGGAGCCGGTCAACGATGAGGTGGAGCGCATCACGGGCACCCCGGCCCGATCCTTCCGGGAGTGGGCGGTAGACCACGCGGCGGACTTCCGCTGAGCGGCCCTTCCATGATCAAGGCGTCCATCAAGTCGGGAGAAACACTTGAAGGACGCCTTGATACAGGGGGGGCCCCCCCAACCTCACACCACGCCTCAACCACTCCCCCCACACATACTACCCCCACGCCTTGATCATGGGGTGGTGAAGCAGTTCTTGATGGTTTTTTCGGCGGGGCGGCCTAGCCAGTCCATGGGGGAGTCGTCGGAGGGCTCCGCGGACGGATCGGCGTCCAGGTTGATCATCCAGAAGTAGATGCCGGCGAGATTGCGCTCGGCCATCACCCGGCACGCCGTGTCGAACCAGCGCTGCTGGATCTCCGGCCGGATCTTCTTGCCCTCCCGGTACGGCGACCACGGCTCCTGGTACGCCCCGGCGCGGGCGCTGATCGCCACCTCCGCCAGCACCAGGTCGCGCAGCTCGCCGGTGCCCCGGTTCTTGTCCAGCCACGCGTTCCAGCCGGTCGCGAGCCGCGCCACGGACGCGCTGTCGCCGACCTCCACCGGCGGGTACGCGTCGACGGACCGGGTGACACCGGGCGCCGGGCCGGCCTTGCGCAGCCGGTCGTGGTTGGCGCTGTAGTCCAGCTCGCCGTCGTAGACCGCGCGCAGCCCGTCGGCCACGGTGCGCCAGCCGGACGTGTTGCCCTCCAGCGACGTCAGCTCGGTGCCGACCACGAACGTGGCCGCCTTCGCCGCCGCGGCCACCTTGCCGTACCCGACGAGCATGTCCCGGTACGAGGCGAACCACCGCTGCCGGTCCGCCGGCCGGATCGCGCCGCGCCACATGTCGGGGTCCGCCGCGGTCAGGTTGCGCTCGTGCAGCATGGGCCGCACGGCGACGCGCAGCGCCCGCCGGTTCGCCTCGTCCAGCACGATCGCGACCCGGCGGGGCGGCGGCGTGAAGTCGGCGTCGGCGCGCACCTCGCTGGCGGTGGCCGAGTCCATCTGGAACGGGAAGGACAGCGACACCGCGTTCGCGCCGAGCGCCACGACGTGGTCGAGGATCTTCTCGGCCTTGGCCCGGACGATCTGGTCGCTGTCGTTGGGGTTGTTCTCCCAGTAGATCGCGATGCCGTGCTGGCGTGCGCCGGGCTGCCACGGCTGCCGGACCTTCGCCACGGCGCGCGCGGGCGAGGACGAGGGCGAGGGTGTCAGGGAGCTTTCCGGCACGATCCGGCTCCGGGGGTCACCACCCTGCGCGGAACACCCGGCGGCCAGCGCGACCACCGCGGTCAACAGGACGAGAGCGCGCACCGCCTACACCGGCTTCGCGATCACGACGAACGTCTGCTGGCCACCCCGCAGGTAGCGCACCAGGCCGCGCAGGGCACCGGCGCCCTCCATCAACGAGAACACCGGGATGAGCAGGATCACCGCGACGCCTTCCCACCACCGGTACCGGGGCCGCCGGGAGACGCTCACGTTGATGCGCAGGCCCTCGGAGTAGAGCCAGACCGCGTACGCCATGTTCAGCGCCCAGATCGGCAGCACCGCCAGGGTGACCGGCACGGTGTCGTACGAGCCGAGCAGGAAGCCCAGCGCCAGCACGGTGACGATGTGCTGGAAGGGGCTGACGATCCAGGTGAAGATGGAGTATCCGATGTAGAGCCGGTCGCGCAGCGGGATCTCCTCGGTGAGGGCGAGCCCGATCAGGCCCCACGACCACCGTTCGCGCTGGCGGAAGAAGTCGCGCACGGTCGCCGGCGAGGCGCCGTAGCAGCGGCCGGCGAACCAGGCGCTGCGACCCGGGTACCGGCGGCTGAAGACCAGCGCGAACTGCGCGTCCTCGACGATCACGTCGGGGCCGAAGTCCCAGCCGATCTCCGCCTCGACCGAGGCCCGCACCAGCAGCAGCTCGCCGTGCAGGCCGGCCCGCGGGGTGCCGCTGCCGGTGAACGCCGAGTAGACGGTGACGTCCGCGATCGGCCGGGACGCGTCGGCCAGCCAGGACATCCGGCTGCGTGCGTGCTCGCGCGGGTAGGTGAGGATGCCCTGCGCGAGGTGCTTCGCGTCGTCGCCGAGCGTGCGCTGCTGCTCGATCAGCCGCGCCACCGCGATCGCGGTGTCCAGGCCGACGCCGGTGTCGTCGTCCATGTGCAGGACCCAGACGTCGTCGCGGTCCTCGTGCTGGGCGATGCGCAGCTCGTGGGCGTAGTGGTTGGCGCGGGCCTTGAACCGGGTGCCGTTCTGGGTGCGGTACGCCTTCGGCACGGTGACCACCCGGATGTACCGGCTGATCGCGGCCAGCTCGTTGATCTTCTCGGCGGCCTCGCAGCCCTCCTCCACCACCACGTCGACGCGCAGCTTCGGGAAGCACTCCGGTAGGTAGGTGATGTAGGAGCGGACCACCCGGTCCAACGCCGGGTACGTGTCGTGCCGGCCGATGGTCGGCACGACCACGACGAGCCGGTCGTGACAACGGATGATCTTGTCATCGGCCACCGTCAGCCGGTCACGGCGCAGCTGGCGCCGGGTGATGACCGCGCCGGCCAGGCCGATGACGGTGCCGATGACCGGGTACGTCCAGAGGATGGTCACCACCGGGCCGAGCGGGCCGGTCGACTTCACGCTCAGTAGCAGCGTTGTCGCGAGTACCGCGACGAACGCCAGCGCGAGCGGCCACAGGCGGGGCAGCCAGCCCGCGTGCCGCTGCGCCATCGTGGTCGCCCGCGTGGTGATCGGCATCCGCACGGCGGGCAGCACGAACGTCTCCGAGCCGGACGGTTCCGGAACGGCCGGCCGGGAGATGGCGCCCTGCCGGGGTTGGGCCGCGGGCCAGGGTGGGGACGCTTGCCGGGGCGGGGCCGCTTGCCGGGGCAGAGGGACTTGCGGCGGCGGGACGGCCGCCAGCGGGACGGCGAGCGGCGGCGGGACGGCGAGCGGCGGGACGACCGGCCGGGGATGGGCGACCGGCGGCGGGAGGAACTGCGGCGCGGGAATGAGAGGCGCGGGGATGAGCGGCGGGGTGCGCCGGGTATGTCCGTCCCACTCGTCCCACTCGTCGCGGGGGACGGCGTCGAGCTGCGACGTCATGCCGGCGTCTTGCGGGTCAGCAGGGCGACGGTGTAGCCGGTCGTGTGCCAGGTCTCCGTGATGGTGTACCGCTCGCCGAGCACCTGGGTCTTGGTGCCGTCGAGCCCTTCCAGCGGGTCGCCGTAGTCGCCGAGGCGCAGCACCCAGATCCGGCGGGTGTCCCCGAGGCGCGCGGCCACGTCCTGGTGCTCGCTGGCCACCATCCAGCCGTCGGTGCGCATCGGGCGATCCACGAGCAGGTCCTTCGGTTGCCGGTCGGCGGGCAGGTAGTGGGCGAGAATGTCCCGATTCAACACGCCTGGTCCCCTGTCCTGCAAGCCGTAGACGATGCCGTCCCCCGGCCAGTAGGACTCCCGCAGGAGCGCGACCACCGCCGCCGTGTCCTGGAGCCGGTACGCCGGCTCGCGGACGTTGAGGTGGCCCGGGATCGCGATGAGCGCCAGCACGCTCACCGCCGCGACGCAGGCCGCCCGCCCGCGCCGGGCCAGCGCCAGCCCGGCCAGCAGCGTCCAGCCGACGAGCGTGAACAGCACGTACCGCTGCTGCCACAGGTGGGCGAAGGTGCCGAGCGCGAACAGCAGCGCGGTGGGCAGCACGGCCAGACTGGCGGCGACCAGCGGGCCGCGGGTCCGGGAGACGGCCGAGGCGCCCAGCACCATGACCGCGCCGCCGACCAGCGCGCTGCCGAAGAAGTCGTTCGGGAACGCCTCCAGCTGGTTCAGGTCGGCGAACGGGATCCAGTCGATCTGGTTGCCCTGCTGCTGGCGCCCCACCAGCACCAGCGGGGCGATCAGGACGAGCGCGCCGAAGACGGTCGGCGTCCAGCGCCACAGCAGCTTGGGCTTGACCAGCAGCACCGCCAGGCCGTGCGCGGCCAGGATCAGCATCGCCACCAGGTGCAGGTAGCCCAGGGCGGTGAGGGCGGCCACGTACGCGAGGGCGATGCCGAGCGTGAAGCGCTCCAGCATGCGCACCAGCAGCAGGGTGGCCACCGCCGCGGCGAGCGTCGCCATCGCGTACGGCCGGGCCTCCTGCCCGAACCGGGAGGTGGTCGGCAGGATCGCGAAGATCAGCCCCGCGACCAGGCCGGCGCGGGTCGACCCGATCCGCTTGGCGGTGATCGCGACGATGGCCGCCGTCGCGGCCATCGCGATGGCGGACGGCGCGCGGAGCGCGAGGTCGGAGTCGCCGAAGACGGTGACCCAGGCCCGGACGATGACGTAGTAGGCCCCGATCGAGGCGTCGGTGCCCTCCAGCTGCAACCAGAACTCGGACCAGGACACCGCGGTGATGCCCCAGGTGGCCAACTCGTCGGCCCAGAGCCCGGGGCCGGCGATGCCGACGAGGCAGATGGTGATCGCCATCGCGGCGGGAATCAGCCAGTACGCGCGACCGAGCCACGCGGTAATTGATTGAGCACTCTTGGTAGTCTGCGGCGACTCTGTCGGGGGAATTATCACCGTGGCGTCGGCATCGACATTGGCCGCTTCCACGCCCGCCCGCCGGGGCATAGGGATGTGGACCTCACCATTGGGGCCCACGACGGGAAGTGCGGAGCGGCTCATGAGTGCCGGAGTTTAAGGCACAAATCAGGCTCCCCAAAGAGTGCTTAAGCTTTGTCATACCGGAGCGTTGTTTGTCCGTGTACGCACGGCCATGGTGTCTGGTCTGTCCTGCCCGTTATGCTGCCCGACGGCCAGTAGGACGAACCGATGATGGGGAGACGCGGCGTGCCTTCGAGGCAAGAGATTCCAATGTGGAGTCCGGAACTGCGCAGGGCGCTCGGGCGGCTACTCGCCGTCGCCTTGATGTGTTCCGTCGGATTGGTCGCGACGCCCGCGCAGGCGGCCACCAATCTGATCCGCAATGCCAGCCTCGAAACCCGCACGGCCGGTTTCCCGACGTGCTGGGTGGCGTCCGGAACCGGTGAGCACGCGCAGAAGATCGCCACCACGTCGAGTGCGCGCACCGGTAATACGGCACTAAAAGTCACCATTAGTCGGCATAAATCGGGCGAACGGGGCGTCACGATGGCCCGCACCGCCGGATGTGCCCCCCGCGTCACGCCGGGCCGGCAGTACGACCTCTCCGTCTGGTACACCTCCACCAGCGCGGCCACCGGCATGACGCTCTACCGCCACGACGCCAAGGCCGGCTGGCAGTACTGGATGGACCTGGCCACGCTGCCGGTGACCGGGAGCTACAAGCAGAAAACCGTGCGCACGCCGCCGGTGCCCGCCGGCACCGACCAGGTCACCTGGGGCGTCAGCCTGTACGGCGCCGGCACGCTCGTCACCGACGAGTACCGGATGGTCGCCGTGCCGAACACCGTGCGCAAGCCCATCTGCCAGGCCGGCAAGGGCTGCGCCAGCGGCAAGTGGCAGGTCATGCCGTACGAGTCGACGGTGCGCGGCATCCACGCCGTCATGCTGCACAACGGCAAGGTGCTGCTGATCGCCGGCTCCAGCAACGACCGTGGCGAGTTCGCGGCCGGCACCTTCAAGACCGCCCTGTACGACCCGGCGACCGGCCAGTTCGCCAGCGTCGCCACGCCCGATGACCTGTTCTGCGCCGGTCACGTGCAGCTCGCCGACGGCAAGGTGCTCGTGATGGGCGGCACCGCCGGTTACCCCAAGCCCGACGGCTCGGTCGGCTATCGCGGGCTCAAGAAGTCGTACCTGTTCGACCCCGCCACCAACACCTACCAGGCCACCAACGACATGCTCGCCGCGCACTGGTATCCGTCGGCGACCATCCTGGGCAACGGCGACGTCATCTCCCTCGGCGGCCTCGGCGACGACTCCACCGGCACCACGACCACCGAATATTACGACGCCTCCGAAGGCCGCTGGCTCGGCCCGAACGAGACGCAGCAGACCTGGTCGTGGTGGGGCCTCTACCCGGCCATGGTGCTCCTGCAGGACGGCCGGCTCTTCTACACCGGCAGCCACACGTTCGGCAACGGCCTGCCCGGCGCCGGCGCCTCCCTGTACGACTACGGGACCAAGGCCATCACCGACGTGCCCGGCCTGCAGGACAAGGACTTCCGCGACCAGTCGATGAGCGTGCTGCTGCCGCCCGCGCAGGACCAGCGGGTGCTCACCGTCGGCGGCGGCAACGGCGACGTCGGCGCGACCGCCGGCCGCCTGACCGACATCATCGACCTCAAGGCGGCCAACCCGCGCTACACCGCGGGACCGCTGCTGCCGCAGGGCGTCCTCGCCAACGGCCAGCGGCAGACCGGTGACCAGGGCAAGATGTACGTCTCCACGGTGCTGCTGCCCGACGGCACGGTCCTGGAGACCGGCGGCGGCCTGCACAACCGGGCCGACCCGGTCTTCGAGGCGTCCATCTTCAACCCGGCCACCACCACGTTCACCCCGGTCGCCGCCGACCCGGTGCCGCGCACCTACCACTCCTCGGCGTTCCTGCTGCCGGACGGGCGGGTCATGGCGGTCGGCGACAACCCCGTCAACGGCTCGTTCGACATGCGGATCTCCGTCTACTCGCCGCCGTACCTGTTCAAGGGCGCGCGCCCCGCGATCCGCACGGTCGCGTCGACGCAGTGGGGGTACGGCACCACCCAACAGATCACTGTGGACAGAGCGGTGACCCGGGCGTCGCTGATCCGGCCGGCCGCCGTCACCCACTCCTCCGACCCGAACCAGCGGTTCGTCGAGCTGCCGATGACCGTCAACGGAAACACCATCGGGCTCAACGTGACCAGCAACCCGAACATCGCCCCGCCCGGCTGGTACATGCTGTTCGTGCACGACGCCAACGGCGTACCGTCGGTCGCCAAGTGGGTCCGCGTCGGATGACCCCGCGGCAGCGAATGGCCGCGGCGGCCGTGGCGCTCATGGCGGCCCTGGTCGTGGCCGGCGGCTGGCTGGCCCTGAGCCGGGACGGCGGCGTGGCGCTGTGGTCCGACGGCGCCGCGCCGGACTCCACGGCGACGGACGCGAACGCGGGCACCGAAACCGGGTCCGGGCCGGCCGGGAGTGGACGCAGCGGCGGCGACCAGGCCGGGTCGGCCAGCTCCGCACCGCCGCGGGTGCACGCGTTCGCCGAGCAGCCCGGCAAGGCGCCGGCCGGTCCGCTGCCCTCGCCCACCGCGGGCCAGCCGCTGAGCGAGGGCATCGCGGGCTGCGACTTCGCGTACGGCGACGGCGCGATCTGCGTACCGTGGCAGTTTCCCGACGGTGTCACCGACAAGTGCGGGTGGCTCAAGGAGCGGGACTTCGAGCCGTTCCCGGTCCACGGCCGCGACCGCCACGGCCTGGACCGCAACCGCGACGGCACCGCCTGCGGCCCCGGCGACTGATCCTCACATGATCAAGGCGTCCCTCACGTCGTTCTAACGACATGAGGGACGCCTTGATCATGTTGCGGGTCAGGCCGGGACGCAGCCGTTCGCGTCCTTGAGGTGCGCCTTGGTGATCATGTTGTCGTCCAGCCAGTTGTGCACGAAGTTGAACGAGTCAACCGCCTTCCAGTGCATGGTGACCGAATGGCCGGTGTCGGGGACCGAGAACGCGGTCAGGCAGGCCCGCGGCCCGTAGTGCGAGGTCTCCCGGGCCTTGATGGCCGCGCCGGTGGCGCAGCTGAGGCCCGGGGTGGCCTCGTCGCACTGCAGCGTGTCGAACCGCCCGACGGACAGCGCGACCGGCACCTTGATGCCAAGGGTGACGTTCGAGGTGCGCACCGCCCCGAGGGTCTGCCGTTCGGACAGCGTCCCGGTTTGCTTGTTCGCCTCGTCGTACGCGATCGCGGCGCTGTCCGCGCCCGGCGTGTGGTAGAAGTTCGCCGCCCGGGTGTTCGGCATCGTCGTCAGGTATCCGCTGGGAAAACCGGCCGAGGCCAGGACGGGATCACTGCTGGCGGGGTGCAGGGATTGGCCCAGATAGGTGACCGCCGGGCCGTAGCCCTGGTGCAGCCAGGCCGAGAACACCAGGTAGTCGGGGACCCCCGCCGGGTCGGTGACCGTTCCGGCCAGGTGCTGCAGGATGCCGGCGCCCAGCGAGTGGCCGACGCCGATGACGATGGGGAAGGCCCGCCCGCCGATCGCGCCGGCGCGCAGCTTCCGGACGATCTGCTCGATGGCGTACGCCTGGTTGTAGACGGTCAGCTTGTCGGCGACGGGCCGGCTGCTCAGCCCGACCCCCAAGCGGTCGATGTTGAATGTCGAGTATCCGTGGGTCGTCGCGGAATACACCCACGAGTACGAGTACGGCGCGTGCGAATTGTTGAAGTAGCGCCGGTCGTAGGTCAACCCGGAGATCATCAACATGACCGCCCGGCCGCCGCGCAGCGCGTCCGGCTCGAGACACAACTGGCCGGCCATGGTGTATGGCGTGGGATCGCTGGCGGACAGGGTCACCGTGAAGCTGTGCTGAGTGCAGACCGAGTGCGGCGGGGCCGGGTCGGCGGCGGACGCGGCCCGCTGGTCGATCGCAACCACCGTCGTCGTTATCAATGACGCTGTCACCAGCGTTCTTGCTATCCTTGCCCAGTGTCTCATGTGGCCACCCGTGGTCTCTATATCATGGAGATAGATCCAGTTGATTACTGACTTGTTGAATCTACCGATGTGACATAGTCCACTGTGGTCATACGATGTGCCGGGAAGCGCCGCCCGTTCGCGGTGGTTGCGCGTGATCCGGGCAGCGTTCTCGATCCGAACCGCCACCGTTGGATCCTCCAACCCACCCTGTCCATATCGGACACATACGCCAACTTCCCGATAGTTGTGTCGATTTCCGCATGAGGGGCAGGACAGTGCCGCACAGCTGTCCGGATCTTCGCCACTGACGGTTCCGACGTCGCCGACACCGTCCGCCCTAGCGGGCGGGAGTGGCCTTCCCGAGCTGCGCGG
Source organism: Actinomycetes bacterium KLBMP 9797 (assembly GCA_037414955.1). Lineage (GTDB taxonomy): Bacteria > Actinomycetota > Actinomycetes > Mycobacteriales > Micromonosporaceae > Phytohabitans. Next base: position 22,185 of record JBBEWH010000255.1, on the reverse strand, counting down.
GAGTGGCCTTCCCGAGCTGCCACGCCAGCCAGGCCGCGCCGAGTCCGATGAGGGCACCGTGCGCGATCCGCACCGGGGCGGGCGTGAAGAACTGTGGCAGGAACAGCGCGAACCCGACGGCGAACGGGATGCCGCTGGCGCGGGACAGCGCGCCGGACCGCCAGACCGCCACGGCGGCCAGCACCGCGCCGACGCCCATGGCGATCAGGCCCAGCGCGAACAGCGTGACGGCGACCGGCCCGTAGCGGAACGTGTCGACCACGTCGAGCAGGTTGGGGACCGACTCGCGGGCAGCGGCGTGCAGGCCGAAGTCTTCGGCGCCGTAGTAAGGCAGGGTAAGCCCGGCGCCGATCCAGAACGTCACCATCGCGGCCGACGGGAGCCGGCCGCCGCCGAGCAGGTCTCGCAGCGTCAGCAGGGCGAGGGGTACGAGGATGAAGCCGATCATCGCGAACAGGTGCGAGGCGACCCAGGCGCTCGAACTCATCGCCGCGGTGGCGCCTTCTACTGTGGACTCGTCGTCCCATGGCCGCACGGCGGGGTAGAGCACGAACATCGCACCCGCGGCGGCCAGTGCGGACGCGCCGAGCCGGGTGCGGGTACGGGTACGGGTGAGGGATGCGGACATTTCGGACGCTCCAGGGTGTGTGTCGATCAAGGATTCATGCGTCGATCAAGGGCTTGGGCACGCGAAACAGAGATCAAGGCGCGTGCCCAAGGCCTTGATCGACGGCCGAAAAAGGGTGAAGGGCTAGAGGGTGGCTGTGTACATGTGGATTAGGTGGGTGTAGGTCTTGTCCAGGTCCTCCGGGAGGCCGAAGCCGCCGGCTGCCTCCAGGGAGGCGAAGCCGTGGGCGATCGCGCGGGCGCAGCGGGTGGCGTGGATCGCGGCGGAGCCCTCCAGGCCGCAACCGCGTAGCACCGCGAGGAAGACCTCGAGCATCTTCTTGCCGGCGGCGGCCAGGAGCGGGTCGTGCAACGCGTCGACCGGCATCGCCGCGTAGCGGGCGGGGTGCTCGACCACATATCGCCGGTACTCGCGCAGGAGGGCGCCGACCGCGTCGGCGCCGCTGCGGCCGACGACCGCGGTGGTGAACCGCTCGGTCATCTCCTCCAGCACCCGGAGCCCGACGAGGCTGCGCAGCTCGCCGAGGTTGGCCACGTGCTTGTAGAGCGAGGGAGCCGCGACGCCGGTGCGGCTGGCGACGGCGGCGAGGGTCAGGGCCTCCAGGCCCTGCTCGTCGATGATCGCCAGGGCGGCGTCGACGACGGCGGCGGGGGAGAGCCCGGCCCTAGGCATAGCTACCTTCCATAGCCTTAAAGCTAATACCAATAGCTCAACCGCGTCAAGCCCACCGCGCCGCGCCGATCAAGGAGAACCCGCCGATCAAGGAGAACCGCGCCGATCAAGGGCTGGGGAACCTGGATCAGGGATCAAACCATGTGCCCGAGCCCTTGATCGGCGGGGAGGGCCTTGATCGGCGGGCAGGGCCTTGATCGGGGCAGGCCCTTGATCGGCGGGGAGGGCCTTGATCGGCGGCGATCCGGGGGTAGGGCTGGCCCTACCGTCAGGATCCAAGGTCGCCATGTGTTTTCGGCGGGCGCCGCCGACCAGGCTGATGACCATGACACACACGGTCGTCGAGGTCCTCGACGTGACGAAGAGCTACCCGGGCAGCGGGGGTGTGCGGGCACTGGACGGCGTATCGGTCGGCTTCGCCGCCGGCACGTTCTGCGCGGTGATGGGCCCCTCCGGATCCGGCAAGTCGACGCTGCTGCACTGCGCGGCCGGCCTGGACCGCCCGGACCGCGGCCGGGTGCTGCTGGCCGGCCAGGAGATCAGCCGGCTGCGCGAACCGAAGCTCACCGAGGCGCGGCGCGCGCGGGTCGGCTTCGTGTTCCAGTCGTACAACCTCATGGACTCGCTGTCGGTCTGGCACAACGTGCTGCTGCCGCAGCGGCTGGCGGGCGTGCGGCCGGATCGCGCCTGGGCGCGCGAGGTCATGCAGCGGGTGGGGCTCGCCGGCCGCGAGAACGACCGGCCCGGGCAGCTGTCCGGCGGCCAGCGGCAGCGCGTCGCGCTCGCCCGCGCGCTCGCCGCGCGGCCCGAAGTGATCTTCGCGGACGAGCCCACCGGTGCTCTCGACCTGTCCACCGGGCGCGAGGTGCTGGCGCTGCTGCGCGAGGCCGTGGACGGCTTCGGCGACCTTGGGAGCCGAAGTGGTGAGCGCAGCAACACCGCGGTCATCATGGTCACCCACGACCCGGCGGCCGCCGCCTGGGCGGACCGCGTGGTGTTCCTCGCCGACGGGCAGATCGTCACCGAGCTGGCCGACCCGACCGCCGAGAAGGTCGCGGCGCAGATGATGGCGGTGAGCGCCCGATGATGCGGCTCGCGCTCGGCTCGCTGCGCCGGCACCGCGGCGCGTACCTCGGCACCTTTCTCGCGGCCTTCCTGGCCGTGGCGCTGCTGGCCGGCGCCGGCCTGCTGCTGTTCTCGGTGCTGACCGCGAAGCCGCCGGCCGACCGGTTCGCCGCCGCCACGGCGGTGGTCTCCGGCGACCGCGAGGTCAGCATGACGACCACCAAAAAGAAGAAGAAGGACAAGGTCAAGACCAAGACCAAGACCGAACGGCTCACCGGGGCCGGCACGCTGCCGGCCGACCTCGCCGGGCGGATCGGCGCGGTGCCCGGGGTCGCGGGCGCGGTCGCCGACTACGCGTTCCCGGTGGCGTTCCCGGTGCGGGGCAAGGATGACGCGCCCGTCATCGGCCACGGGTGGGCGTCCGCCGCGCTCACCCCGTACACGCTGAAGGAAGGCCGCCCGCCGGCGCCCGGCGAGGTGGTCATCGACGCGGACCTGGCCGCGCGCGGCGGCCTGTCCGTCGGGGAGCAGGTCCAGATCACGACCAAGACGGGGGTACGGGCACTGCGCCTCGCCGGCGTCGCCGCTCCCGCCGGACGGGACGGGCTGCCCGCGCAGGGTGCGGTGTTCCTGGCGGACCGGGAGGTCGCCGCGGTGTCCGGTCTGGACGGTCCGACGGCGATCGGGGTGCTGGCCGAGCCCGGCGCGGACCTGGCCGCGCTGCGGACGGCGGCCGGCGACGCGAGCGTGCTCACCGGCGCCGACAAGGTGCGCGGCGACCTGCCCGGCGCGCTGCCGGACTACATCGGGCCGATCTCCATCTTCGGCTTCACGATCGGCATCACCGCGTTCGCCGCCGTCTTCGTGCTCACCGGCACGGTCGCGCTGGGCGTGCGGCAGCGGCTGCGCGAGCTGGCCCTGCTGCGCACGGCCGGAGCGACGCCGGGGCAGCTGCGCCGGCTGCTCGGGCTGGAAAGCGTGGTGCTCGCGGCCGTCGCCGCGGTGCCGGCGATGCCGCTCGGCGTCGTGGTGGCCCACCTGGTGGCCGAGCGGTTCCGCACCCTCGGCGCGGTGCCGGCGCAGTTCACCGTCGGGCTGAACGTGCTGGTCCTGATCTGCGCGGGCGTGGCCGGCGTGCTGGTGACGTTCGTCGCCGCCCGGATCGCCGGCCGGCGGGCGGTGCGCATCGCGCCGACCCAGGCGCTGTCCGAGACGGCCACCGCGCCGCGCGGCGGCCTGGTGGTCCGGGTGCTGGCGGCCCTGGTCACCGCGGGCGGGGCGGTCACGGTGCTGATCTTCGTACCGCTGGGCGGGCCGCTCGGCATGGGCATGAGCTTCGTGTCCTCCGCGCTGCTGCTGTGCGCGGTCGCCGCGCTCGGCCCGGTGCTGGTGCGGGCGTTGACCGCCGTGGTCGGGCGCCTCGCCGGGCTCGGCGGGGTGACCGGCTGGCTGGCCGGCACGGTCGCCCGGGCGGAGAGCCGGCGGGTCGCGGCGGTCGCCGTGCCGCTGGTGCTGATGTTCGCGATCAACGCCACGATGCTGCTGAACAGCTCGCTGCTCGGCGAGCTGACCGGCGACGAGCACGCCGCTCGCAGCGCTCCGGCGAGCGCCCAGGTCACCGGCCCCGCCGGCCTGCCGCTCGACGCGGTCGGCGACCTGGCCGCGCTGCCCGGCGTGACCGGCGCCGCCGCGACGCTGCCGACCCGGGCCATCGTCGCGCAGGGCGGCAAGCCGGAGGACTACCCCTCGCAGGGGCTGTTCACCGCCGGCCGGGAGGCCGCCATCGACCTGGACGTGCGGGACGGGGAGCTGGGCGGCGCGGGCACGTTCGCGGCCAGCGCGTACCTCACCGGGCAGCACGGGTGGCGGGTCGGTGACGAGGTGCCGATCTGGCTGGCCGACGGGCACCAGGTGACGCTGCGCCTCGCCGCGGTGTACGAGCGGGCCCGGGGCTTCGGGGACCTGGCGCTGCCGGCCGACCTGGTCGCCGCGCACGACCCGCGCGGGCTGGTCGCGGCCGTGGCCCTGCGCTACGACGGCGACGTGGCGTCCCGCATCCGGGCGGAGGTCCCCGGGCTGCGGGTCACCCCGACGGTCGAGGCGGTCCGGGCCGGCGACGCGCAGAACCAGCAGGGCGCCTGGGAGCTGATGGTGGTCATCTCGCTGGGCTTCACGGCCATCGCGGTGGTCAACACGTTCGCGATCGCCACGGCGGCCCGCCGCCGGGAGTACGCCGACCTGCGGCTGGCCGGGGCGACCGCGGGCCAGGTGCACCGGATGGTCACCGGCGAGGCGGCGGTCACGGTCACCGTGGGCCTGCTGCTCGGCGCGGCGGTCAGCGGGATCGTGGTGGGCGCGTTCAGCACCGCCCAGGACGGTATCTTCCGGCTGATCGTCGACCCGGCGACGTACGGCGGCATGCTCGCCGGGGTCGCCGCCCTCGGGATGGCCGCCGGCGCCCTGCCGATCCGGCTCGTGCTGCGCCGCCACGCGCTGCCGGCCGTGGCGGACGAGCGATGATCGCGTCGCGCCGCGAGTGGCCGGCCGCCGCCGACGCCCGATGATCATGCTGGCTATGGTGGTGCCGGTGAGGACGACCGCGCGGGCCCTGGCGTACCTGGCCACCGGCATCCCCGCCGGTGCCGCCGGGTTCGCCTGGACCCTCACCGCGACGCTGGCCGTCGGCCTGCTCGCGGTGACCCAGCTCGGCGGTCCGGCCTTCCTCGGCGCCGCCTGGGTGACCCGCCGGCTCGCCACCGTGGAGCGGTGGCGGGCCGGCTGGGTCCTCGGCCAGCCGATCGCGGCGCCCTACGTGCCGACCACCGCCGACACGATCGGGCGCCGGGTGGCCGCGGTCGCCGGCCAGCCGGCCACCTGGCGGGACGTGGCCTGGCTGGTGGTGCTGTTCCCGGTCGGCCTCGCGGGCGGCATCGCCGGCATCGTGATCGCGGTCGTCGACCTGAGCGCCATCGTCGCGCCGGCGTGGGCCTGGGCGGTGCCCAACCCGCACGCGCCGTTCCCCATGAAGCCGCTGATGACCACCACGCCGGGCCGGTTCGGCCTCACCATGATCGGGCTCGCGGTGCTGCCGCTGGCGGTGTGGCTGCTGCGCACCCTGGCCCGCGCGCAGACCGCCGCCGCCCGCGCGCTGCTGGCGCCCGGCCTGCACGCCCACCTGGTCGAGGAGACCGCCCGGCTGGCGCGGACCCGGGCCCGGGTGGTCGACGCCCAGGCCGCGGAGCTGCGCCGGATCGAGCGCGACCTGCACGACGGCGCCCAGGCCCGGATCGTGGCCGCCGGCATGACCATGGCGCTCGCCGCCCGCAAGCTGCGCACCGGCGGGACGGCCGCGCCGGACGTCGAGCTGGCCCGACGCCAGCTCGACGAGGCCCTCGCCGAGCTGCGCCGGCTGGTGCGCGGCATCCACCCGCCGATCCTGACCGACCGCGGGCTTTACGCGGCCCTCGCGGCCCTCGCCGCCGACAGCCCGCTCGCGGTGGAGCTGCGCGGCGACCCGGCGGCGCGGTACCCACCGGCCGTGGAGTCGGCGGCCTACTTCGTGGTCGCCGAGGGCCTCGCCAACGCCGGCAAGCACGCGCTCGCCGCCACCTGCGTCATCGAGCTGGCCCGCACCGCCACCTCGGTGGTGGTGGCGCTCACCGACGACGGGCGCGGCGGGGCCGACCCGGCCGGTGCCGGCCTGGACGGGCTGCGCCGGCGGGTGGAGGCGCTCGACGGCGTGCTGACCATCACCAGCCCGCCCGGCGGGCCGACGGTACTGCGGGCGGAGTTCCCATGCGCATCGTGATCGCCGAGGACCTGTTGCTGCTGCGCGACGGCATCGTGCGGCTGCTCACCGACACGGGGCACACCGTCGTGGCGGCGGTGGACACCGCACCGGCCCTGGTCGACGCCGTCGCCGCGCACGCCCCCGACCTGTCCATCGTGGACGTGCGGCTGCCGCCGGGCTTCCGCGACGAAGGGCTGCGCGCCGCGCTGCGGCTGCGCGCGCGGGACCCGGGCGCGCGGGTGCTGATCCTGTCCCAGTACGTCGAGCGCGCCTACGCCGAGGAGCTGCTGGCCGACGGCCGGGGCGGGGTCGGCTACCTGCTCAAGGACCGGGTCACCGCGCTGGACGACTTCCTCGACGCGATCGACCGGGTGGCGGCCGGCGGCACCGTGATGGACCCGGAGGTGGTCCGGCAGCTGTTCACCCGCAACAGCCGCAAGAGCGGGATCGGCGCGCTGACCCCGCGCGAGCGGGAGGTGCTCGACCTCATGGCGCAGGGCCTGTCGAACTCGGCGATCTGCGCCGCGCTGGTGCTCGCGCCGGTGTCGGTCGAGAAGCACATCACGAACATCTTCGCCAAGCTCGAGCTGCCGCCGGACGACGACGCCCACCGCCGCGTCCGCGCCGTCCTGGCCTACCTCAACCAGTAGCCCGCCTCCATGATCAAGGCGTAGCTCAGACGGGCACACTGGCGCCAACCCCCACGAGCCTGGAGAGGGGCACGACGACCCCGACGGCGGCCGACCACCAGCCCGGAGGGCTAGCTAGCCTCGGGGACGACTTCGAACTCCAGCAGGGAGGCGCCGCTGGCGACCGGCTTGCCGCGGTGGCCGGCGTGCGCCTCCTTGGCCGGGCCGTTCGCCCACGCCTGGAACGCCTCCTCGCTCTCCCACTTGGTGTAGACGAAGTAGCGGGTCTCGCCGGCCACCGGGCGCAGCAGCTCGAAGCCGAGGAACCCCGGCTGGTGCTCCACCGCGTGCTTGCGGGCCGCGAACCGGCGCTCCAGTTCCGGGCCGGCGCCGTCGGGTACCTCAATCGCGTTGATCTTCACAACCGCCATGTTTGTCACGGTAGCCTGGCCGGGTCATGGGCAACGATCACAACCACGTGCACACGCCGCCGGGCGATTCGCCGCCGGCGCCGCCACGGGTACGCAAAATCCTGATCGCCACGGTGGTGCCGCTGTTCGTCCTCGCGGTGGTGGCGACGGCGCTGTTGTGGCCGCGCGACACGCCCGGGCCGGCCGACGCCGGCGACGCCACCCGCCACGGCGGCACGGTGACCCAGGTGGTGCGGGAGGAGTGCCCGGCCCAGCCGGAGACCCCGACCGGCGTGCCCACCGGCCCGTGCGGCACGGTGACGGTGCGGGTGGCCGACGGTCCGGACGCGGGCAAAGAGGTCACCACGCCCATCCCGGCCGGGCCCGGCGCGCCCACGGTCGAGGTCGGCGACGAGGTCGTGCTGGTGGTGCTCACGGATCCGGATGATCCGGCCGTCAGCGAGTACAACATCGCCGACCACCAGCGTGGCCAGCCGCTGATCTGGCTGGTCGTGCTGTTCGCCGCGGCCATCGTCGGGTTCGGCCGCTGGCGCGGCCTGGCCGCGCTCGGCGGGCTGGCGGCCAGCTTCGCGATCCTGCTGATCTTCGTGCTGCCGGCGATCCGGGCCGGCGAGCCGCCGCTGCTGGTCGCGGTCGTCGGCGCCGCGTTGATCATGTTCGTGGTGCTGTACCTCACGCACGGCGTCAACACCCAGACGTCCGTCGCCGTGCTCGGCACCCTCGCCAGCCTCGTGCTGACCGGCCTGCTCGGGGCGGGGGCGACCGCGGCCACCCACCTGACCGGCTACGGCAGTGAGGAGGCCACCACGCTGTCGTTCGTGCAGTCCGGGGTCGACCTGCACGGGCTGCTGCTGGCCGGCATCATCATCGGCTCGCTGGGCGTGCTGGACGACGTGACCGTCACCCAGGCGGCCACCGTCACCGAGCTGGCCCGGGCCAACCCGACGCTGAGCCGGCTCCAGCTCTACCGGGCCGCGACCCGGGTCGGGCGCGCGCACATCGCGTCCACGGTCAACACCATCGTGCTGGCGTACGCGGGCGCCTCGCTGCCGGTGCTGCTGCTCATCGTCGCCGCCGGGCAGCAAGTGACCAACACGCTGACCAGCGAGTTCATCGCGCAGGAGATCGTGCGCAGCGCGGTCGCCACGATGGGGCTCATCGCCGCGGTGCCGATCACGACCGCGCTCGCCGCGATGGTGACGGTCGTCGGCGGCGGCAGCAGCCGCCGCCAGCGCAAGCATCGCCCCCGCGGCGACGACGACGAGGCGCTGGCCGCCCTCAGCCGAGGCCGCCGCCCCCTTTCTTCATGATCAAGGCGTCCTTCAAGTAGTTCTAACTACGTGAAGGACGCCTTGATCATGGTCGCTAGGACTTGAGGGCGACGGCCACCGCGTCGGCGAGTGGGGTGGTGGGCCGGCCGATCAGCGTGCGCAGGTGGCCGCTGTCGGTGGTCAGGTCACCGCGCTCGATGCCCTGGTCGCTGTCGGCCAGCACCTGCGCGTACTCCTGCGGCACGCCGAAGGAGACGAGCGTCGCGGCGTACTCCTCGGGGGCCAGGTTCTGGTAGCCGACCTGCTTGCCGCTCTGCGCGGCGACCTCCGCCGCGAGCTCGCTCATGGTGAACGGCGCGTCGCCGCCCAGCTCGTATGCCTGGCCGGCGTGCCCGTCGGTGGCGACCACGGCGGCGGCCGCGGCGGCGTAGTCGGCGCGGCTCGCCGCGGCGATCTTGCCGTCGCCGGCGGCGCCGAGGAGCGCGCCGGTCTCCAGCGCCGGCCCCAGGTTCTCGGTGTAGTTCTCGAAGTACCAGCCGTTGCGCAGGAACACGTACGGGACACCGGACTGGCGAATGACCTCCTCGGTGGCCTTGTGCTCGCCGGCGATCAGGATGCCGGTGGTGTCGGCGTTCAGCACGCCGGTGTACGCGACCAGCGAGACGCCCGCGGCCTTGGCGGCCTCGACGACGTTGCTGTGCTGCTGCACCCGCTTGCCGAACTCGTTGCCCGAGACCAGCACCACCTTCTCGACGCCGGCGAACGCGGCGGCCAGCGCCTCCGGCTCGTCGTAGCTGGCGACGCGCACCTGGACGCCGAGCGCGGCGAGGTCGGCGGCCTTGGCCGCGTCGCGTACGACGGCGACGACCTCGTTCGCGGGTACGCCGCGGTCGAGCAGTGCGGTCACGGTGAGACGGCCCAGGTGTCCGGTGGCTCCGGTTACAGCGATCATCAGTTCCTCCATACGGGTTGCCTGCCCCTAGAATGCACTAACTTTTCGAAAGTGCCACCCCTAAGTGAGTGCCGTTACATTGGCCAGTGCTGGCCGGCACGCTACCGTGGAGCCATGGTGGATCCCACTGACGAGCTGGTGGCGGACGTCTTCGCGCGCGCCTGCCCGTCGCGGCGCACCCTGGAGGTCGTCGCCAGCAAGTGGGGCAGCCTGGCCCTGGTCGCGCTGGCCGAGGAGAGCTACCGGTTCAACGCGTTGCGCCGCCGCGTCGACGGCGTGAGCGAGAAGATGCTCGCCCAGACCCTGCACGCACTGGAGCGCGACGGCATGGTCACCCGCGACGTGCAGGCCACCATCCCGCCCCGGGTGGAGTACAGCCTGACCCCGCTGGGGCAGCGGGTCGCGAAGACGATGATGAGCCTGATCGAGCTGGTCGAGGACGAGATGCCGGCGATCGCCGCCGCCCGGGATGCCTACAACCGCCGCGACCCCTCTTCATGATCAGGGCGTCCTTCAAGTAGTTCTAACTACTTGAAGGACGCCCTGATCATGGGCAGGGTGAGGGCATGGCGGGATCAGAGGTCCTGGAGATAGCCGGGCGCGAGGTCACCATCACGCACCCCGACAAGCTGCTCTTCCCCGTGAGCGGGCACACCAAGATCGACCTGGTGCGCTATTACCTGGCTGTCGCCGGCGGCGCGCTGCGCGGCGTGGTCGGGCGGCCGATGATCCTCAAACGCTTCGTGAAGGGCCTCGACGAGGAGGCGTTCTTCCAGAAGCGCGCGCCCACCAAGCGCCCCGACTGGATCGAGGTGGCGGAGCTGAACTACGCCTCCGGCCGGTCCGCCGACGAGGTCGTGGTCCGGGACGCCGCCGGGCTCGCCTGGGTGGTCAACCTCGGCTGCGTCGACCTCAACCCGCATCCGGTACGGGCGGAGGACCTCGACCATCCCGACGAGCTGCGCATCGACCTGGACCCTGTGCCCGGGGTGGACTGGCGGCAGATCGTCGACGTGGCGTTCGTGGCCAAGGAGGTGCTGGCGGATCACGGGCTCGCCGCCTGGCCGAAGACGTCGGGGTCGCGCGGTTTCCACGTCTACGCGCGCATCGAGCCGCGCTGGTCGTACCGGGACGTGCGGCTCGCTGCGGAGACGGTGGCCCGGGAGGTGGAGAACCGGGCGCCCGACCTGGCCACCAGCAAGTGGTGGAAGGAGGAGCGCGAGGGGGTGTTCGTCGACTTCAACCAGAACGCGAAGGATCGCACCGTCGCGTCGGCGTACTCGGTGCGCCCGACCGCGGACGCCCGCGTCTCCGCGACGCTGAGCTGGGCGGAGGTGCCGGACTGCCGGCCGGAGGACTTCACGCTGGCGACCATGATCGACCGGTACGCGCAGGTCGGCGACCCGTGGGCGGGCATGGACGCCTCCGCCGGCGGCTTGGAGGCGCTGCTCGATCTGGCCAAGCGGCTCGGTCCGGCGGAGAAGCCGCCGAAGGGCACCGGCCGCCGGCAGTCCACGATGCCGCTGGTGGAGATCGCGCGCGCGAAGACCAAGGACGAGGCGTTGGCCGGGCTGGAGCGGTGGAAGGCACGGCATCCGTCGGTGGTGGGGCACCTGCGGGCGGCCGACGTCCTGGTCGACGGCATGCGCGGGCGCAGCTCGATCTGGTACCGGATCCGGGTGAACCTGCAACACGTGCCGGAGGCCGAGCGCCCGGAGCAGGAGTCGCTGGAGGTCGACTACAACCCCTGGACCCGCCCATGATCAAGGCGTCCTTCACGCAGCTCTAGCTACGTGAAGGACGCCTTGATCATGGTTTCTGGGCGATCATCCATTGGTGGCCGAACGGGTCGGCGAGGCGGCCGCCCCGCTCGCCGTACGGCTGGTCCGCGATGGGAAAGATGACCGTGGCGCCGTGCTTCTCCATCCGCTCGCCCACGGCGTCGGCGTCCTCGACGTACAGCGCCATGATCACGGGCGTGCCGCCGATCGTGGGTGGTGCCAGGTCGCCGTCGCCCTCGTCCTTGACGGCCACCGTCTGGCCGGCGATCTCCAGCTCGGCGTGCACGATCCGGCCGCTGTTGTCCGTGTACCGGTTGATCTCTTTGGCGCCGAACGCCGCCACGTAGAAGTCGATCGCCTGGGCCGCGCCGGCGACCACCAATCGGGGAAACAAGTCGTCCATGCCCCCATCATGGGCGCGCGCGGCGCGCGCCGGCTTGTAGAAACAGGAACTGGCGCAGTCATGATCAAGGCGTCCTTCAAGTAGTTAGGACTACTTGAAGGACGTCTTGATCATGGGGTGAGGCGGGGGAAGACGGGGTGGGCGGTGGGGAGGCGGCCGTCAATGGGGGTGCACTGGGCGGCCACCCGGGCGGCGGTCTCCGGCAGGAACGGCGCCAGCTCCGTCGCGACGGCGCGGCACGCGCGCACCAGCAGCGCCAGCGCCGCGTCCAGCCCCGCCTCGTCGCCCACCTTCGCCAGGTGCCACGGGCGCACCCGTTCGACGTACCGGTTGGCCTCCTCGACGACGCGCCACACCGCCGCCGTGGCGCGGCGCAGGTCGTACCCGCCGATTGCCCCGTCGACGGCGGCCGGGCATTCGACGATGGCCGAGGTGAGCGGCCCATCCGGAAGCTCCGCCGACGGCGGTCGACCGTCCCGGTACCGGTGCACCATGCTCACCACCCGGTTGACCAGGTTGCCGAGGCCGCCCGCGAGGTCCCGGTCGGCGCGGGCGACGAGCTTGTCGACGGTGAAGTCGGCGTCGCCGACCCGTGGCACCTCGCGCAGCAGCCACCAGCGCACCGCGTCGGTGCCGTACCGGTCGACGAGCGTCACCGGGTCGACGGCGGTCCCCGCCGACTTGCTGATCTTCTGCCCGTCGACGGTGAGGTAGTCGTGCACCAGCACATCGGTGGGCAGCGGCGCGCCGGCGGACAGCAGCATCGCTGGCCAGTACACGGCGTGGAAGCGCACCACCCCCTTGCCGACCAGGTGCACCCGCCGGTCGCCGGCCAGCCACCAGCGCCGGTAGTCCGGTCCCTCGTGGGCGTAGTCCAGCGCGGTCAGGTAGTTGCCGAGCGCGTCCCACCACACGTAGATGACCTGGCTCGGGTCGTCCGGCACCGGGATGCCCCAGCCACGGGCGCGGGTGTGCGAGCGGGAGATGCTGAAATCCGCCAGCCCGGCGGCGATGAACGCCAGCACCTCGTTGCGCCGCGCCGCCGGCTCGACCCGCAGCCGCCCGCTGCTGATCAGCTCGTAGAGCTGGTCCTGGTAGCGGGACAGCCGGAAGAACCAGTTCTCCTCCGCGACCAGTTGGAGCGGGGCATCGTGCTCGGCGCAGCGCTCGTCCGGGGCGTAGAACTGCTCGCACCCGACGCAGTAGCGGCCCTCGTAGTGCTTGCGGTACAGGTCGCCGGCGTCCGCGCAGGCCCGCCAGAACCGCTCGACACCCGGCCGGTGTCGCGGGTCGCGGCTGGTGTGGATGAAGTCGTCGAAGGACAGCGCGAGCGGCTCGCGCAGCGCCGCGAAGGCGGCGGCGTTGCGGTCCACCAGATCCCGCGTGGGTACGCCGGCCGCCTCCGCCGCGAGCACGTTCTTCAGCGAGTTGTCGTCGGTGCCGCTGAGGAAGCGGACATCGGCGCCGCGCTGCCTTCGGTGCCGGGCGAGCGCGTCGGCCTGCACGAGTTCGAGCGCGAAGCCGATGTGTGGGCGCGCGTTGACGTACGGGATGGTGGTGGTGACATAGAACCTCATCGGAACCTCCGGGATGGGGCTCCGAGTCCGGATACGAATCGAGGCCCCAGTAGGGCCTCGTTGGTCATGCGTCGGTGGGCCCCGGCTAGCGGGGCATCATCACCTGACACGACAGCGTCTTCACGCCATCGATGCTACCCCATGATCAAGGCGTCCCTCATGTCGTTAGAGCTACTTGAGGGGACGCCCTGATCATGGAGGGGTCATGGGGGGTTGTGGAGATGTGGCAGACTCCGACCCCGACGAAGCCCCCTCGAAAGGACACATAGATGGACCTGCAGCAGCTCCAGGCACAGCAACAGTTCATCGTGCGGCAGCGGATCCGCATGATGGTCAACCAATACGAGGTGCACGCCGCCGGTCCGGACGGGACCGAGGCCGGACTGCTCGCGTTCGCCCAGCAGAAGCGGATGGCGTTCAAGGAGCAGGTGACGCTCTACAGCGACGACACCAAGCAGTACCCGGTGCTCGGCTTCAAGGCCCGCCAGGCCATCGACCTGGGCGCCACCTACGACGTGACGGACGCGACCGGCACGCCGGTCGGCTTGTTCCGTAAGGACTTCAAGCGCTCGTTGCTCCGGTCCACCTGGATCGTCGAGCAGTCCGGCCTGCCGCCCGCGACGGGCCAGGAGCGCAGCATGCCGGTCGCGATCCTGCGTCGGTTCGTCGACTCGCTGTCCTGGCTGCCATACCACTTCGACTTCGTGTACGAGGGCGGGCAGCCCGCGTTCTCGGTGGTGAAGAAGTGGGGCCTGCGCGACAAGTACGTCGTGACGATCGCCGACCCGCGCATCGACCGCCGCTTGGTCATGGCGATGGCGATCGGCCTGGACGCCCTCCAGTCCCGCTGATCCCTTCAAGATCAAGGCGTCCTTCAAGTCGTTAGAACTACGTGAAGGACGCCTTGATCATGGGGTTGGGGGTTTGCAGCGGATCGCGGTGCTCTGGCCGCGCAGGACGGTCCGGCCGGCCGCGTAGGGCACGAGCACCGTGTCGCCGGCCCGCACCGGCAGTGGCTCGCCGTGCTCCGGGGCGAGCACACCGGAGCCGGCGATCACCACGACGACGGAGAACGCCGGTTCCAGCACGCTGTCGGGGTCGGGCTGGAGGCGTTCGGCGGCGAAGAACGGGTCCGCGGTGTCCGGGAAGAGCCGGCGCACGCCGGGCCGCTCGGTCGCGCGGCGCGCGGCGCGGCGCAGCGGGTCCGGCGCGCGGGCGGCCCGGTCGACGCACGCCAGCGCCACGTCGAAGCCCAACCCGAGGTGCCCCTCGGCCGCGCCGTCGATGGCGAATCCGTCCCACTCCAGCAGCACGGAGAAGTCGGTCGGCTCCTGCACCTCCACGAGGAGGATGCCCGCGCCGATCGCGTGCGGCAGGCCGGCCGGGCACACCACCGCGTCGCCGGCCCGCACCGGCACCCGGTTGGTGGCGGCCAGCATGTCCGCCACCCGCTGGCCGGCCACCCACCGCGCCAGCTCCGCGGCGCTGACGTCGCGGGAAAACCCCAGGTGTACGACGGCGTCGGGCGCCGCCTCCACGATGATCCACGCCTCGGTCTTCCCGTACGGGGAGGCGAGGTGCGCGGTCGCGAACCGCCGGTCCGGGTGCACGTGCAGCGGCAGCCGCTGGCCGGCGTCCAGCAGTTTCACCAGGATCGCCGGGTTGGCGCCGTACGCGGCCACGTGCTCCGGGCCGAGCCACCACTGTGGACGATCCGCGATCTCGTCGGCGAGCGGCCGGCCGTCCGGCAGCACGGTCAGCCCGGCCGGGGCCGCGCGGAACCGGCTGGTGGTCGAGCCCACCCAGTCTTCCGGGTAATACGCGTCAGCGGGTGCCGGCACGCCCCGGAACCGGTGGATGCGGCCCGCGCCGCGGTAGAACGACCGCGGGGTGTTGGCCGGCAACGGAATCAGTGCCATGTGCGGTGCCACCCAGCGGGGAGTTCCTGGAGAACCTCGTCGTGGTCCCGAGCCGGCGTGTACGGGCGGCCGTACTGCCGGGTGACCACGAGCGGCAGGCTCAGGTCGGCGCACCGTGCCACGAGGTCGCGCACGAGCTGGCGCTGCGCCTCGGCGACCTCGGCGTCGCCGTCCGGGCGGTAGAACCACAGCAGCTTGCCGACGTCGACGCCGGCCAGCTTGACGCGGGTGGCGTTCCAGTCCTCGCGGATCCGGGTGTGGCGCGGGCCCGCCGGGTGCTGGTAGTCCTCGTCCTCGATGCTCGACATGAGACCGACGCCGCCAGGCACCGCAGCGGTGCCGGAGGGATCGGGGGTCATCGCGGCTCCTCGTGGTGCGGGAGGATGTGGAGGCGTCGCAGGCGCCGGCTACTGCGGTTTTCTGCCACCTAACGCTGCCACTCTTGCGAGCGTATGCGTATTTTTGCAATTGGGAGACACAATCCGCCGCGACCTCGACAACCTGGCCGAGCGCCGGGTGCTGGCGCGTACCCACGGCGGCGCCATGCGGACCGACGCCCTCGCCACGGCGGACACCCCGTTCGACAGCCGCGCGTCCACGCACCACCGCGCGAAGGAGGCGATCGGGCGGCCGCGCGGCTCGCCGCCGGCGGCCTCTCCATGACCAACCTGCCGGAGGCGCAGATGATCCGGCAGATGATCGGAGTTTGTTGACCTTTCAAACTATTGACGTGCTGGAGAGAGGTGTGTGAATCTCTAGTTCGGAGCCGGAGTGGAAGCATCGGGCAGCTTCCGACATCTAGTCGAACGCGCATGCTCACTCTTGGGAGCCGTAATGCGAAGAAGCTTTGCCGGCGTGGTCGCGCTCGCCGTCGCGGCCGGGGTGACCGCCGTGGCGGCCCAGGTCGTCGTCAGCCCCTCGTCGCCCGCGCTGGCCGCCGCCTCCGACCCCTACAACTGGAAGAACGTCCGCATCGACGGTGGCGGGTTCGTGCCCGGGATCATCTTCAACCCCACCGAGCGGAACCTCATCTACTCGCGCACCGACATCGGCGGGGCGTACCGGTGGGACCAGGCGGGCCAGTCGTGGATCCCGCTGCTCGACAAGTACGGCTGGGACAAGTGGGGATACAACGGCGTGCACAGCCTCGCCACCGACCCGGTGCAGACCAACCGGGTGTACGCGGCGGTCGGCATGTACACCAACAGCTGGGACCCCAACAACGGCGCGATCCTGCGCTCCACCGACAAGGGCAACACGTGGTCCGAGACGGCGCTGCCGTTCAAGCTGGGCGGCAACATGCCCGGCCGGGGCATGGGCGAGCGGCTGGCCGTGGACCCCAACCGCAACAGCATCGTCTACTTCGGAGCGCCGGAGGGCAACGGCCTGTGGCGCAGCACCGACTACGGCGCCACCTGGGCGCGCGTGACCAGCTTCACCAACGTCGGCAACTACGCGCAGGATCCCAATGACGCCAACGGCTACCTGAGCCACCGGCCCGGCGTCGTCTGGGTGACGTTCGACAAGCGCACCGGCACGGCCGGCAACGCCACCCAGACCATCTACGTCGGCGTGGCGGACAAGGAGAACAGCGTCTACCGCACCACCAACGGCGGTACGTCGTGGGAGCGGGTCGCTGGCCAGCCGACCGGCTACCTGCCGCACAAGGGCGTGCTGGACACCGCCGGCGGCTTCCTCTACATCGCCACCAGCGACACCGGCGGCCCCTACGACGGGGCCAAGGGTGACGTGTGGAAGTACAACACCGCGACCGGCGCGTGGACGCAGATCAGCCCGATCCCGTCCAGCAGCGCCGACGACTACTTCGGCTACAGCGGCCTGACGATCGACCGCCAGAACCCCAACACCATCATGGTGGCGACCCAGATCTCGTGGTGGCCCGACGTCATCTTCTTCCGCAGCACGGACGGCGGCGCCACCTGGAGCCGGATCTGGGAGTTCAGCAGCTATCCCAACAAGACCAAGCGGTACGCGATGGACGTCTCCTCGGTGCCGTGGCTCACCTTCGGTGGCAACCCGCAGCCGCCGGAGGAGACGCCGAAGCTGGGCTGGATGACCGAGTCGCTGGAGATCGACCCGTTCGACTCCAACCGGTTCATGTACGGCACCGGTGCGACCATCTACGGCAGCACCAACCTGACCCAGTGGGACGCGGGCGGCACCGTCACGATCCGGCCCATGGTGAAGGGGCTGGAGGAGACCGCCGTACTGGACCTGATCAGCCCGCCGTCCGGCACGCCGCTGGTCAGTGGCCTCGGCGACATCGGCGGCTTCCGGCACACCAACCTCGACGCGGTGCCGCCGATGATGTTCCTCCAGCCGGGCTTCACCAGCACCACCAGCCTGGACTACGCGGAGACCAACCCGAGCGTCATGGTGCGGTCCGGCAACTTCACCGACGCGGACCGGCCCAACGACAGCCACGCCGCGTTCTCCACCGACGGCGGCGCCAACTGGTTCCAGGGCACCGAGCCGGGCGGCGTCAACTCCGGCGGCACCATCGCGGCGGCGGCCGACGGCAGCCGGTTCGTCTGGGCGCCCGGTGACGCGGGAATCCAGGTGCACTACTCGGTCGGGTTCGGCAACAGCTGGCAGCAGTCGCAGGGCATCCCGGCCAACGCGGTCGTCGAGTCGGACCGGGTCAACCCGCAGAAGTTCTACGGCGTCAGCAACGGCACGTTCTACGTCAGCACCAACGGCGGCCAGACGTTCACGGCCGCGGCGACCGGCCTGCCGACCAGCGGCGTGAAGTTCAAGGCCATCCCCGGCCGCGAGGGCGACATCTGGTTGGCCGGCAGCACCGGGGTGTTCCACTCCACCAACTCCGGCACCAGTTTCACCAAGCTGTCCAATGTGACCGAGGCGGTCAACATCGCCCACGGCCGGGCGGCGCCCGGCCAGTCGTACCAGGCGCTCTTCCTGGTGGGCACCGTCGACGGCGTCAAGGGCGTGTACCGCTCGGACGACGCCGGCGGCACGTGGCTGCGCATCAACGACGACCAGCACCAGTACGGCAACATGGGTGAGGCGCTCAGCGGTGACCCGCGCATCTACGGCCGGGTCTACCTGGGCACCAACGGGCGGGGCGTGCTCTACGCGGACCGGACCGGCCCCACGCCCACGACGCCGGTGACGACGCCGCCCACCACACCGCCTACCACGCCGCCTACCACGCCACCCACGACGCCGCCGACCACCCCGCCGACCTCGAACCCGGCGGGCACCTGCGCGGTGACGTACACGATCGCGGGGCAGTGGACCGGTGGATTCCAGGGCGACGTGACCATCCGGAACACCGGCGGCCAGGTGGTCAACGGCTGGAGCCTGGTGTGGACGTTCGCCAACGGGCAACAGATCAGCCAGATCTGGGGTGCCACGCAGACGCAGAGCGGCGCGACCGTGACGGCGCGGAACGTGAGCTACAACGCCACGATCGCGCCGAGCGGATCGGCGACGTTCGGGTTCCTCGGCAGCTGGACCGGTAGCAACGCCAAACCGGTGGCCTTCGCCCTGAACGGCACCTCCTGCTCCGTGACCTGACCTCTCATCATCAAGGCGGCCCCGGTAGTCGTACCGGGGCCGCCTTGATCTGGGGGAGGGGGCGTTAGAGATCGATGAGCTGGCCGCGCAGCTTGACCAGCGCGCGGGCCAGCAGTCGGGACACGTGCATCTGCGAGACGCCCACCTGCTCGGCGATCTGGGTCTGCGTCATGTTCCCGTAGAAGCGCAGCGTGAGGATGCGCTGCTCGCGCTCGTCGAGCGTGGCCAGCGCCGGGCCGAGGGCCACCCGCAGCTCCGCCAACTCGTACTCGGGGTCCTCGCCGCCGAGCAGGTCGCCCAGGGACACCGAGTTGTCGCCGTCACCGGTCGGTGTGGACAGTGACACCGCGTTGTACGCGCGGGCACCCTCCAAGCCCTCCAGAACGTCCTCTTCGGAGATGTTCAGGTGCGCGGCGATGTCGGTGACCGTCGGCGAGCGGCCCAGGGTCTGGTGCAGCGCGCTGCTCGCCTCGGCGATGCTCATCCGCAGCTCCTGCAGCCGCCGCGGCACCCGTACGTCCCAGGTGCGGTCACGGAAGTGGCGCTTGAGCTCGCCGATGATGGTGGGGATCGCGTATCCGGTGAAGTCGACGCCGCGCCTCGGGTCGAACTTGTCCACCGCCTTGATGAGCCCGACCATCGCGGTCTGCACGAGGTCGTCCATGGGCTCGGCGCGGCCGGCGAAGCGTTGCGCCAGGTGGCGGGCCAAGGGTAGCCAGGCCTCGATGGTTCGCTCGCGCAGCGCGCTACGCCTGGGATGGTCGGGCGGCAGCTCGGCCATCGCGGCCAGCAGCTCACTGGCGGTCTCAGCGACCGGGCGATCGTCCACCGTGGTCGACGTGGGGGTGTATGTGGCGGTCATGGTGGTCCCTCCCTGCACCTTGTCCGCGGCGTCTATACCCAACAGGTGGAGTGACTCTAACCCAAAGAGTCATGAAAGAACTAGCCGAAAGTATGATATCGCAATGAAGCCGCAGGTCATCTAGCGTGTCTTGGTGATCGGCACGGGGGCAGTGACGGCGGCGCGGCCGCGTCGACGACGCACGCTCGGCTCCGCGCTCCTGGAGACCGGCGCGGTCCTACTCACCGCCGCACGGCTGTTGTGGCGGCACTGGCCCGTCCTGTTCGCACTGTTTTTCGCCGGCGCCGCGATCCGGGCGTTCTCCCTCATCGGCGCGGTGTGGGCGAGCAAGCTCAACGACGTGCTCGGGATGTTGATCCTGATCCTCGGCCCGGTCGCGACGCTCGTCGCGCTGGTCCTGATGCTGCGCGCGCTGCTGCCGTCGCTGCCCTGGCTGGCCGCCGCCGCCAGCTCATCTCGGGACGACGGGCCCGGGCGTCCCAAGACCTTGATGGACCACCTGGCCAGCGCGCTCGTGCCGTTCCTCGCCGTGTACGCCTCGTGGGGCTACCTCAACGAAGACGTGTCCAACTACTTCTACGAGGTCTGGGCCGACGCGGCGTTCAACGACCCGGCGGTGTTCACGGACCCCGGCGTGATCAAGGAGAACCTCCAGGACCGGCTGCCCTGGGGCATCACCACGACGCTGGTCGTGGTCGTGGTGTTCGCGGTGCTGCTGCGCTGGGTGCTCTCGACCTGGCAGGGCGCGCGGCGCTGGCCGGCGCTGGGCATCCTCGGGGCGTACGTCGAGGTCATCTGGATCCTCGTCACGATGGTCGCGCTCAACGCCACCCGCGACCCGGTCACCGAATGGGTACGTGACCGCAAGGTCGTGCAGTGGCTGCTCGACCTGTGGCAGCAGGTGACGTCGTGGCTCGGTCCCTTCACCAACGCCGTGCGCGGCGCCGGCGAGTGGCTCGCGGGCGCGCTCGCGTCCGCCGACACGGTCATCGTCGTACCGCTGGCGTGGCTGGCCGTCGGCGCGGTGGTCTACGGATACCGGCTCGCCGAGCCCGGGCCACCCGCCTCCGAACTGCTGCAACGGGCCACCTCGCGGTGGCAGGCGCTGCCCCGGCCGGTGCGGGTCGTGGGCACCAACCTCACCACCGACGTCCGCGACCGGTTCACGCCGCTGATCCACGGCCTGCGGGTGATGTTCCGGGCCGGGCTCGCGCCGATGCTCTTCTTCTGCCTGGCGTTCCTCCTCGCGCAGACCGCGCGGGAGTGGATGTGGGAAGCCGAGCGGCTGCTGATCGGGCCGCAGGACCTGCAGACCATCTGGATGCCGGTGTCCGGGGCACTGTCGACGGTCAACGATGGCGTCGGCGTGGTGCTCCTGGCCTGCCTGCTCGGCGCCGCCGTCGACCGCGTCCTCCGCCCCCACCCCACCTCCCCATGATCAAGGCGTCCTTCAAGTAGTTCTAACGACGTGAAGGACGCCTTGATCATGGGGGTCGCTGCCCGGCTAAGCGACCTTCCGGGTGCCCGTGGCGCACGCCGCTCGAGGGCGCATCGTCCCGTTCGGCCCTGTCCCCGGTCGATCTAGGCCTTATCGTCGCTCCTGCCTCGTGATCGAGGGCTTATCGTGGCGAGTTGATCTGGCGGTCTCAAGCGGTCAGTGCAACGCGAGGTACTCGTTGAGCTTCTGTGCCGGAGTATGCCAGCCCAGGGTTTGTCGTGGCCGGCGGTTGAGTTGGTCGGCCACGGCGTCCAGGTCGGCCTGACCGATGGTGGTGAAGTCGAACCTGCCCTTGGGGAAGTAGTCGCGTAACAGGCCGTTGGTGTTCTCGTTGGTGCCGCGCTGCCACGGGCTGTGCGGGTCGCAGAAGAACACCTGGCAGTCCTGGACCAGTCCGAAAGTGGCGTAGCCGGCCAGTTCGACGCCCTGGTCCCAGGTCAAACTACGGTGCAGCCGGGCCGGGAGCCGGCCGAACAGGGCCCGGATCACCGCGATCACCTCCGGACTGGACCGGTCGGTCGGCAACGCGCCGAGCATCACGAACCGGGTCGACCGTTCGGCCAAGGTCACGATCGCCGACCGTTTATGGGCGCCGATGAGCAGGTCGCCTTCCCAGTGCCCGGGCACCGCCCGGTCGGCGACCTCGGCCGGCCGGGCCGAGATGTGCACCTGCTCGGTGATCCACGGCTTGCCCCGGATCGCGGACCGGGCCGCGAGCGCCGCCCGGGACTGCGAACGGCGCGCCTTACGCTTGACCCGCAACGCGTCGTCGACCAGCAGCCGCAGACTGCCCCGCGCCTGCAGGTAGATCGCCTGGTAGATCGTCTCGTGTGACACCCGCATCCCCGCATCACCGGGAAAGTCCGCCCGCAAACCGGCGGCCACCTGCTGCGGACTCAACCTATCGCGCAGCCCGGCCGCCACCACCGCCCGTAGCCGCGGGTCGGCGGCCATCTTGCGCGGCTTGGGCCGGCGCCGCCGCGGCCGTGCCTTCTGCTGCGCCCAGTCCGCCCGATACCCCCACCGGTACGGTGTCCCCCGGCGAGGACTTTTCACCCCTTGCCGGTAGGAGTGGTTACGGGCCAGCTCCCGCCCCACCGAACTACGGTGCACCCCGATCGTTCTGGCGATATCCGCGCACGACGC
>JBBEWH010000254.1:0-22403 GCA_037414955.1 Actinomycetes bacterium KLBMP 9797 | reverse complement strand
TACCGTGACGCCCCCTGTCCCATGATCAAGGCGTCCTTCACGTCGTTATAGCGACTTGAAGGACGCCTTGATCATGGAGGGGTTAGATCCAGTCGGTGTGGCGGGGCCAGGCGAGCAGGGTGTCGACGACCTCGGGGGGTTCGTGCGGCGACACGGCGGCGGTGCCGGTGTAGCGGCCGCGGTAGAACAGCAGCGGGCGCGCGTCGCGGGACTCCCCCAACGCGCCGACCCGGCCGACCACGATGTCGTGATCGCCGCCCGGGTGCACCGCCTCGACCCGACAGTCGGCCCAGGTCAGGGCGCCATCGAGCACCGGGGCGCCGCTCGGCGCCGGCCGCCACGCGACGCCCGCGAACCGGTCGGAGCCACCAGTCCCCGCGGTGCCGAAGCGCCGCGACAGGTCGCGCTGGTCCTCCGCGAGCACGTTGACGCAGAACTGGCCGCCCGCGCGGATCCGCCGCCACGTCTGCGACGTGGCGCGCGGGCAGAACAGCACCAGCGGCGGGTCGAGGGACAGCGCGGCGAACGCCTGGCAGGCGAATCCCACGGGTACGCCGTCCGGCGCGGCCGTCACCACCGTCACGCCGGTGCAGAAGTGCCCGAACACGTGGCGGAACTCTTGGGTGTCCACCGTGACCACGCTATCCACCCGGACATCCTCTCTCTCCCCCATGATCAAGGCGTCCCTCAAGTCGCTATGACGACTTGAGGGACGCCTTGATACATGGTTAGGTGGCGCGGATGAAGCGGTGGCCCCACACGCTGTGCGCGGTGGTCTGGCGGGCGATCCAGGTGCCGTCGTCGACCGTCTGGCCATCCGTGCCGTACTCGATGTCGAAGCCGCTCGGCGTGCGCACGTAGAACGACACCATGTTGTCGTTGGCGTGCCGGCCCAGCGTGGAGATGAGCCGCGCGCCGTGCTTGCCGCACCGGTCGATGGCCCGTCCCACCTCGTCCAAGGAGGACACTTCGATCATCAGGTGGATGAGGCCGCTCTTCGCGGGGATCGGTGCGACGGCGAGGCTGTGGTGGCGGGGGTTGCAGCCGAGGAAGCGCATCCACAGTGGCGTGTCGATGGCCGGCAGGCCGATGGTTTCCGGGATGAGCCGCATCGAGTCGCGCAGCCGGAAGCCGAGCACCTCGGTGTAGAAGCGCAGCGCGGCCGGGTCGTCGCCGGCCGGCAGCACCACGTGGCCCATGCCCTGGTCGCCGGTGACGAACCGGGTGCCGTACGGGGTGATGGCCGGCCGGCTGTCGAGCGCCGCGCCGCAGAACAACTCCAGCGTGTTGCCGAACGGATCGTCCACACTCACCATGCCCGCGACCCGGCGGTCGGCCAGCTCCGCCGCGCCGGCCGGCTTCACGGCGACGCCGGCCTCCTCCAGCACCCGGGTCACGTGGGCCAACGCGGGCGGGTCGGTCAGCTCCCAGCCGCTGGCGGCGAGCCGGTCGCGTTCGCCGGGCACCACCACGAGCCGGGCCGGGAAGTCGTCCATCCGCAGGTACAGCGCGGACTGGTCGGGCCCGCGACCCTCGGCCATGCCGAGCACCTTGGTGCCGAACTCCCGCCACGCCTCCAGGTCCGTCGCCTCGATCCGCAGGTAGCCCAGCGAACGGATCAGACTCATACGCGCTCTCCCTTCAGGAAGTCGATCGCCAGCCGGTTGAACTCGTCGAACCGTTCCAGCTGCGCCCAGTGCCCGCAGCCGCCGAAGACGTGCAGCCGGACGCGGCGGATCAGCTTGACCGCGACGAGGGCGCCGTCCAGCGGGTTGACCCGGTCCTCCCGGCCCCAGATCAGCAGCACCTCGTGGCGCAGCCGGTGCGCCTCGCGCCACAGCAGGCCCTCTTCGAAGAGGGCCGGGTCGGCGAACGACGCGCCCATGGACTTCATCGCGCGCAGCGCGGCCGCGTCGCTGGCGGCCTCGAACCGCTCGTCGACCAGCTCGTCGGTGATGAGCCGCTGGTCGTGCACGAGGGTGCGCAGGAACGCGGCGAGCTTCTCCCGGGTCGGCCCGGGCGGCGCCGCGAACTCCATGAGCCGCTTGACGCCCTCGGTCGGGTCGGGCGCGAACACGTTGAGGCTCAGGCCGCCCGGCCCCATCAGCACCAGCTTCCCGACCCGGTCGGGGTGGCGCAGCGCCAGCCGCACGGCGGTGCCGCCGCCGAGCGAGTTGCCCACCACGTGCGCGCGGTCGACGCCGAGGGCGTCGAACAACCGCAGGACCGCATCGGCCGCGTGCGTGAAGTAGTGGCCGGTGAGGGTACCGGCGGTGGAGCGCCCGTAGCCCGGCTGGTCCACGGCGAGGGTGTGGAACCGCTCGGCGAACACCGGCACGTTGCGGCCGAAGTTGCTCCACGCGGAGGCGCCCGGGCCGCCGCCGTGCAGCAGCACCACGGTGGCCGCGTCGGCGGGTCCGGCCTCGTGGTAGTGCAGGCGGACGTCGCCGAGCTCCGGCGCGTACCGGCTGGTGGCCCCGAAGTCCACTGTGGTTGCCGTCATGCCGGGCCCCGACGGGAACGTGGAGCGAAGCGGAGCGTTTTCGTTGGGTGGTTCATCTCACACCATCGCGTCGGTGATCTGGAGGCCGAACTCGCCCTTGCCGAACATGGTCAGCGCCCGCTCCGGGTCGTTGATGGCGTGCACCCGCCCGGCGTGCGCGTCGCGCCAGAACCGCTGGATCGGCGTGCCGGTGCGCAGCGCCCGCCCGCCCGAGTTCTCGAACAGCCGGTCCACGGCCCGGATCGCCTGTGCGGTGCCGAGGACCTGATCTCGGCGTACCCGCAGACGCAGGCGCATCGGGAGCCGCTCGCCGCCGGCGGCGAGCGACATCAGCTCGGTCATGTCGCGCTCCAGGGCGAGCCAGGCGGAGTCGAGGTCGCTCGCGGCCTCGGCCACCCGCACCTGCGCGTGCGGGTCCTCCGCCGCCTTGACGCCCACATAGGACGCGCGGACCCGCTCCCGGGTGTAGGCCACGTGCGCCTCGTAGGCCCCGGTGGCCATGCCGATGATGGGCGTGGTGATGGCGTAGGAGAACAGCGACCCGTACGGGATCCGGTAGAGCGGCGCCGGATTCTGCTCCTGGCCGGGGCAGACGCAGCGCGCGGTGTCGGTGAAGCTGAGCGACCGGTGCGCGGGCACGAACGCGCCGTCGACGACGATGTCGTTGCTGCCGGTGCCGCGCAACCCGACGGTGTCCCACACGTCGTCGATGGCGTAGTCGTCCCGCGGCAGCAGGAAGGTGCGGAAGTCGGCACCGCCCGGCATGGCCGGGTCGGGTGCGATGCCCCCCAGCAACACCCACGTCGCGTGGTCGCAGCCGGACGAGAAGCTCCACCGCCCGGTCAGCCGGTAACCGCCGTCGACCACCTCGACCTTGCCGGTCGGCGCGTACGACGACGACATGCGGGTGCCGGGATCCTCGCCCCACACGTCCTGCTGCGCCTGGTCCGGGAACAGCCCGAGCTGCCAGTTGTGCACGCCGATGACCGAGCTGACCCACCCGGTGGAGCCGCAGGCGCTGGCCAGCATCCGCACCGCGCGCAGGAAGCTCAACGGGTGCGCCTCATAGCCGCCGAACCGGGCCGGCTGCAGCAGCCGGAAGAACCCGATCTCACTCAGCGACTTGATGGTCTCGGCGGGCAGCGCCCGGCGGTCTTCGGCTTCCTGTGCCCGCTCACGCAGCACCGGCAGCAGGTCACGCACGCTGTCGAGCACCGCTTCCTCGGTCATCTCGCCACTCCGTCTCGCTAGGTCTCGCTAGCCGGGTCCGCCCGACGACCACTATACTAGAACACGTTCTACTTCTGTACGGGAGGCGACATGTCCGACGGTGAGGCGGTTCGCCAGATCGAGGCGGGGCAACCGCCGGCCCGGTTCGCGCGCGGCTGGCACTGCCTCGGGCTGGCCGACACGTTCCGCGACGGCAAGCCACACGCGGTCGAGGCGTTCGGCACCAAGCTCGTCGTCTTCGCCGACTCCACCGGCGCGCTGCACGCCCTCGACGGGTACTGCCGGCACATGGGCGGCGACCTGACGATGGGCACGATCAAGGGCGACGCGGTCGCCTGCCCGTTCCACGACTGGCGGTGGGGCGGCGACGGCCGGTGCGCCGGCGTGCCGTACGCGCGGCGCATCCCGCCGCGGGCGCGCACCCGGTCCTGGCTCACCCTCGAGGAGAACCGGCAGCTCTTCGTCTGGAACGACCCGCAGGGCGCGCCACCACCACCGGAGGTCACCATCCCGCGCGTCGAGGGCGCGTTCTCCGACGAGTGGAGCCCCTGGACCTGGGACTCGGTGCGCATCGACGGCGCGAACTGCCGCGAGGTGATCGACAACGTGGTCGACATGGCACACTTCTTCTACATCCACTTCGCCTTCCCGACGTACTTCAAGAACGTCCTGGAGGGGCACGTGGCCGCGCAGTTCCTGGAGACCCGGGCCCGGCCGGACGTCGACGGCGCCGCGAACTACGCCGGCACCCCGGACACCACGCTGCGCTCGGAGGCCGCGTACTACGGGCCCTCGTACATGATCGACAAGCTGTACCACGACTACCGCGGCATCACCGTGGAGTCGGTGCTCATCAACTGCCATTACCCGGTCACGCCCACGTCGTTCGTGCTCCAGTGGGGCGTCATCGTCAAGCGGCTGCCCGGCCTCAGCACCGAGCAGGCCGGCCGGGTGGCCGCGAAGTTCGGCAAGAACGTCGGCGTCGGCTTCCTGCAGGACGTCGAGGTCTGGAAACACAAGGCCCGCGTCGACAACCCGCTGCTGTGCGCCGAGGACGGCCCGGTGTACCAGCTGCGGCGCTGGTACGAGCAGTTCTATGTGGACGTCGAGGACGTGGCCGACGACATGGTCGCGCGGTACGAGTTCGAAGTGGACACCACCCGTGCGGTGGAGGCGTGGGAGGCTGAGGTGGCGGACAACCTGGCTCGGCGGGCGGCGGCGGGGTCCACGTGACCGACCGGCAGTCCTATCTGGAGGGCGGACTGAGCCCGCTGGCGTGCGGGCACTGCGGCGCCCGGGTGCGGGTCAAGAAGGCCAGCCCGATGCAGACCAGCGTGCAGTGGAGCCGGTGCGCGGTGCGGTCGTGCGCCGAATTCGAGGCGCACGACGGGCCGAACGCGCTGGTGCACACCTGTACCCGGCTGCGCGCCAGCGTGGAACAGGCCGTCCGCGACGGGCACCTGGGGGTTGGATGATCGGCGTCACGTTGGTCGTCACGCTGGACGGACAGACCCACCACCTGCCCTGGCCGCCCGGGGCGCGCCTGCTCGACGTGCTGATCGAGGCCGGCCTCAACCCGCCCTACTCCTGCCGCCAGGCCACCTGTGGCGCGTGCGCGTGCCGCCTGCTGGACGGCGACGTCGACCTCGTGGCGAACGAGGTGCTGGAGGACGAGGACTTCGCCGACGGCTACATCCTCGCCTGCCAGGCCATTCCCCGCTCGTCCACGGTGACCGTCACCTACGAATAACTCCCCCACTCCACCCCGCCCCTTGCCCCGTTGATCGAGGAAGAGTCGTGGCTATCAAGTCCGGATAAACCGGGATATCATAGCCACGACTTTTCCTCGATCAACGGGGCAGGATGCGGCGGGGCGGGGGCGGGGTAAGGGCCCGGCGGCGCCACTCGCGGGGATAGCCGACCGACACCTCCTCGAACCGCACCCCGTCGTGCCACGTCGTGCGCGGGATGTGCAGGTGCCCGTACACCATCGCCGCGGTGCGGTGGCGCAGGTGCCAGTCTCCGGTGTGGACGGTGCCGCACCACTGCGCGAACTCCGGGTAGTACAGCACCCGGGTCGGCTCCCGCACCAGCGGGTAGTGGTTGACGAACACCACCGGCACGTCCGGATCGAGCGCCGCCAGCCGCGCCTCGGTCACCGCCAGCCGGGCGGCACACCACGCGTCCCGGCTCGGGTACGGGTCCGGGTGCAGCATCGCCTCGTCGGTGCAGACCACGCCGCTCGCGTGCGCCACCGCCAGCGCCTCCTCCTTCGTCGTCGCGCCGTCCGGCCGGAACGTGTAGTCGTACAGCGTGAACAGCGGCACGACGGTCACCGGGCCGCCCGGCCCGTCCCACACCGGATACGGATCCTCCGGAGTGTGCACGCCCAGCCGCCGGCACATCGCGACCAGATGCCGGTACCGCGCCACGCCGCGCAGGCGCACCGGGTCCTTCGGGTGCGTCCACAGCTCGTGGTTGCCCGGCGCCCACACCACCTCGGCGAAGCGCTCCCGCAGCACACCGAGCGCCCACTCGATGTCGGCGCTCTGCTCACCCACGTCGCCGGCGACGAGCAACCAGTCCGCCGGGTCGGCCGGCCGCAGCCCATCGACAAACGCGCGGTTCTCCGCGTACGCCACATGCAGGTCACTGATGCCGAGCAGGCGCGCCACCCCGCGATCCTACCCCCGTGATCAGGACCTCCTTGCTCGTGGTCAGGACCGTCCAGTTTCGGTCCAGAGGGGGTCCAGTCGCCGTTGCCACGCTGTCGGAAAACCACGTCGGAAGGGACGAAGAGATGAGGGTACGCAGCAAGTGGTGCGCCGTCCTGGTCACCGCGACCGTCGTGGCCGGCGCGCTGGCGGCCGCACCCGCCGGCGCGGCGCCGCCCGCCGGGCCCACCCTGGTGGACTCGGTGACCGGTGCCACGGGCGCGCAGGCCCGGGCCGGCGCGGCACAGTTCCAGCAGGGCGTCGCCCGCACCGCGACCGGCCGCGCGGTCGACGGGCCCGCCGCCGCGGCGGAGGTCCTGCGCTATTGGACGCCGGAGCGCATGCGCGCCGCCGAGACGGCCGACACCGGTGTGCTCGCCGCCACGCCGTTCCCCACGTCGCGGACGATCGGCAAGGTCTTCTTCGTGGACCCGAACCGGGGTAACCGCGACAGCGCGTGCTCCGCGGCGGTCCTGCACACGGCCAAGGGCAAGCTGGTCCTCACCGCCGGGCACTGCGTGCACGGTGGCGGCACCGGCCGGCAGTACATGACACAGTGGATGTTCTCCCCCGGCCACAACGGCGGCGACCCGGTCGGCCGGTTCACCGCCGTCGCGTTCACGACGTACACGTTGTGGCTGACCAACGGCAACTCCGGGTATGACGTGGCGGTCGCCGAACTGCTGCCACTGGGCGGCGCGTCGGTGGTCGCCGCGGTCGGTGGCGGGAACGGGTTAGCGATCAACTACGGGGTGGGCCACCCGGTGACCGCGGTGGGCTACCCAGCGCTCGGCGGGTTCGCCACCAACAAGGTGCAGCAGGCCTGCGCGGGCACCACATTCCAGTTCGGACCGCTCCAGGTGGGCATCTCGAACTGCGACTTCACCGGCGGGGCGAGCGGCGGGCCATGGTTCCTGACCTACAACCAGGCCACCGGGAGCGGCCACATCTACAGCGTCTCCGGCAACATCCTCGACCGGGTGCTGCCCGGCGAGGTCTTCGGGGCGTACTTCGACGACACGACGTACGCGATGGTGTCTTACGCCGAGTACTACTCGGCCTGACCCTCCATTATCAGGGCATCGAACGTCCGAGTCGCATACGCGTCGTGCGCGAGCACCGCGCAGCGACTCGGACCGTTCATCCCTCAGGTTGTCACAGGTGCCTGTCGGCAGAGGCCCGTGTGATCATGAGGACTGGGCCCAGCCGGATTTGACGGCCATCACCCTACCTCCGTGATCAGGGCGTCCCTCACGTCGTTATAGCGACGTGCGGGCGGGGGGCGCGGCCCCCCCCCCCGTGGTTAACGCCCCGGGGCGCCACGCCCCGATCATGAGAAATCGGTGCGGAGGATCCAGATGGGGAGGGCGGCGCGCGCCAGCGGGAGGCGTTCCAGCGCCGGCACGACGTACCCGAACAGCGCCCCGCGGCCGCGACCCCACGGCAGCCGCCGGACCTCGGCGATGGCGGGGTGGACGCGGCGCAGCGCGTCCAGTTCCTGGCCGTTCAAGCCCCACGGCATCGCCGGCGCGACGTAGCCTCGGGACCGCACGACGGCGCGCTCGGCCAGATCGCTGAACCAGCGGGTGACCACGTCGAAGACCAGCGTGCCGCCGGGGAAGCGCTCGGCGCAGCGTGCGATGAGTCGGTGCGCATCGGCGCGGTCGAGGTGCATCA
Source organism: Actinomycetes bacterium KLBMP 9797 (assembly GCA_037414955.1). GTDB lineage: Bacteria > Actinomycetota > Actinomycetes > Mycobacteriales > Micromonosporaceae > Phytohabitans. The sequence continues at coordinate 14,279 of JBBEWH010000254.1, read as the reverse complement.
GCAGGCCCTGCGCGGTGACGAGCACGCCCCGCGACGGGTCGATGGCCGCGAACCAGTCGTCGTCGTGGACAGAACCGGCGACGCTGGTGCGGCGCGGTGAAGCGGGTAGCAGCCGGTCGCGCAGCGCGATCACTTCGGGCAGGTCGACGCCGACCCAGCGGACGCGGCCGTTGTCGACCCGCCAGAACTGCGTCTCGAGCCCTTCGCCGAGCGCGACCACGGTGCCGTCCGGGTGCCGGTCGAGGAAGCGCCGGACCTCATGATCGAACCGCCGGTGGCGCAACGCCTGCCACTGCGCCCGGAACGCGACGTCGGCCCCGAAGAGGTCCTCGAACGGGTATTCGATCGCGTCGATCAGCTCCACGGCCAGCGGATCAGTGAGCACCGCATCGGGTCGGCGGGCCTCGGCCGCGCGGTGGTACAGCGTCCACAGCAGCGTCTCCGGCACGCCGGCCAGGCCGGGCTTGGTCTTCTCGCCCACACCATCCACGCTACTCCCCCATGATCGAGGCGTCCTTCACGTAGCCCTAACGACATGAGGGACGCCTTGATCATGAGGATAGGTCGCGGGCGATGTCGATGAGCTGGTCTTCCTGGCCGCCGACGAGCTTGCGCTCGCCGGCGCGGACGAGGATCTCCGCCCCCGATACGCCGTACCGCTCGGCCAGCGCGTACGCGTGCTTGAGGAAGCTGGAATACACCCCCGCGTACCCCATGACCAGCGCCATCCGGTCCAGCCGGCACTCCTCCGGCATGGCCGGGCGGACCACGTCTTCGGCGGCGTCCACGATCGCGAAGAAGTCCACCCCGGTGCGGATGCCGAGCTTGTCGCAGACGCCGACGAACGCCTCCACCGGGGTGTTGCCGGCCCCGGCGCCGAACCGGCGGGTGCTGCCGTCGATCTGCGTGGCGCCCGCCCGGTAGGCGAGCACCGAGTTGGCCACGCCGAGGCCGAGGTTCTCGTGGCCGTGGAAGCCGACCCGCGCGTCGTCGCCCAGCTCCGCCACCAGGGCGGCCACCCGGTCGCCGACCTCGTCGAGGACCAGCGCGCCGGCCGAGTCGACCACGTAGACGCACTGGCAGCCGGCGTCCGCCATGACCCGGGCCTGCCGCGCGAGCGCGTCGGGCGCCAGCGCGTGGGCCATCATGAGGAAGCCGACGGTCTCCAGGCCGCGGTCGCGGGCCACTCCGAAGTGCTGGGTGGCGATGTCGGCCTCGGTGCAGTGGGTGGCGATCCGGCACACCCTGGCGCCGTGGTCGGCCGCCGCCCGGATGTCGTCCTTGACGCCCACGCCGGGCAGCATGAGGAACGCGATCCGCGCCCGCTTCGCGGTGCGCACGGCCGCGGCGATCAGCTCCTGCTCGGGCGTATGGCTGAAACCGTACGCGAACGACGACCCGCCGAGGCCGTCGCCGTGCGTGACCTCGATGACGGGTACGCCGGCGGCGTCCAGCGCCGCCACGATGGATTCCACCTCCGCGACGGTGAACTGGTGCCGCTTGGCGTGCGAGCCGTCCCGCAGCGACGAGTCGGTGATGCGCAGGTCAAGCTCCGCGGAGAAGCGACGCACTGTGGTCTCCTATCGAGCGGGCCAGTTCCTCGCCGACCCGGGTGGCGGCGGCGGTCATGACGTCGAGGTTGCCGGCGTACCGGGGCAGGAAGTCGCCGGCGCCCTCGACCTCCACGAAGACGGCCACCCGGACGCCGCCGTCGTACGGGTCGAACTGCGGCTCGCCGCGCAACCGGTAGCCGGGCACGTATCGCGCCACGTCGGCCACCATGTCCACAATAGAGTCGCTGATGGCGGACCGGTCGGCGTCCGCACGCACGGCACAGAATATCGTGTCACGCATGACGATCGGCGGCTCGGCCGGGTTGAGCACGATGATGGCCTTGCCGCGCGCCGCTCCCCCGACCGTTTCCAGGCCGGCCGCCGTGGTGCGGGTGAACTCGTCGATGTTGGCCCGGGTGCCGGGGCCGGCCGACCGTGAGGCCACACTGGCCACGATCTCGGCGTAGCTGACCGGGGCGACCCGGGACACCGCGTAGACCATGGGGATGGTGGCCTGCCCGCCGCAGGTGATGAGGTTGACGTTCGGCGCGCCGAGGTGGGCGTCGAGGTTGACGTGCGGCACCACGCCGGGCCCGACCGCCGCCGGGGTCAGGTCGACCGCCCGGATGCCGGCCGCGGCGTACCGGGGCGCGTTCCCGGCGTGCACCGACGCCGACGTGGCCTCGAACACCAGGTCGGGCAGCGGATCCTGGGCCAGCAGCCAGTCCACACCGTCTACTGTGGTCGCGAGACCGAGCTCGGCGGCGCGGCGCAGGCCCGCGCTGTCCGGGTCGATGCCGACCATCCAGCGCGGCTCGATCACCGCCGACCGCAGGAGCTTGTGGAGCAGGTCGGTGCCGATGTTGCCGGACCCGACGATGGCCGCGGTGGCGGTCACGGAATCACCCCTCGAATCGCACGGTCACGTCGCCCAGCCCGGAGAAGGTCGCGAGGAACGCGTCGCCAGGGTGGACGTCCACGGCCCGGGCGCAGGCGCCGGGCAGGATCAGGTGGCCGGCGCGCAGCCGGACGCCGTGCCGGGCCACCGTCCGGGCCAGCCAGGCCACGGCGGTCGTCGGATCGCCAAGGACCGCGTCGGAGCGCCCGCTCGCGAGGAGCTGGCCGTCGCGCCACAGCTCGGCGTCGATCGCCCGGATGTCGACAGCGGACGGTGGCACCCTGGCCGCCCCCACGACGAAGCCCGCCGAGGAGGCGTTGTCGGCGATCGTGTCGGCCAAGCTGATCTTCCAATCAGCGATGCGGCTGTCGATGAGCTCGATCGCGGGCGCGTAATAGGCGGTGGCGGCCCGCACGTCGGCCTCGGTGCAGTCCGCGCCGGGCAGGTCGGCGCCGAGCAGGAACGCCACCTCGATCTCCACCCGGGGATAGCAGTAGCGGCGGGCGTCGGCCGGCTCGGCCTCGGTCAGCCGCATGTCGGCGAGCAGGTGGCCGTAGTCGGGCTCGTCGACGCCCATCATCTCCTGCATGGCGCGCGACGACAGGCCCACCTTGTGGCCGACCACCGGCGCGCCGCGCCGCCGGACGTTGTGCAGCTGGATCTCGTACGCGTCGGCCGCCGACAGGTCGGGGCGGGACGCCACGAGCGGCGGGATCGGTGCCCGGTCCCGCTCCGCCGCGTGCAGCAGATCGGCCACCGCCGCCCGCTCGTCGGCCGTCAACATGCCGCCGCCTCCGCCGCGGCGTGGGCGCCGGCCCGGCGGCCGGAGAAGACGCAGTCGGCGAGCGACAGCCCGCTGACGTACGAGTTCGAGCAGACGCCCACGGCGGTGCGGCCGGCGGCGTACAGGCCGGGCACCGGGGTGCCGTCGCCACGGCGTACCCCTCCGGTCTCCTCGTCGACCCGCAGGCCGCCCAGCGTGAGCATCGGGGCCGGCGAGCCGAGCCGGGGGCGTACCGAACAGTCCACAAGGGAATAGGGTGGCTGGGTGAGCGGCCGGACGAGGTCGGCCGGCTTGCCGGCCGGGTCGCGCTCGCCGGCCTCGGCCGCCGCGTGGTAGGCCTTGACGGTCGCGGCGAGGCCGGCGGGGTCGACGCCCGCCTTCGCGGCCACCTCGGCGAGCGTGGGCGCGCTCACCCGGTCCACAGTGAGCAGCCAGCGCGCCTGGATCCGCTGGAACCACAGCGTCTGCGCGCGCAGTTCCCGGCGGGCCGCGGCCAGGACGGCGCCGTCGATCAGCAGCCAGGCGCGCCGGTCCGGGCAGCGCAGCACGGCGTCGCCGATCGCCGCGCCGTACCGCGCCTCGTCGCACACGCGCTGCCCGGCGCGGTCGACGAGCAGGCCGTGCACGAGCGCGGCCGGCGGCGTGAGGAAGCGCCACAGCGTCATCTTGTCGAGCCGGCCGGTGCCCGCGCCGGCCGCGACGCCGAGCTTGATGCCGCTGCCGTCGTCGCCGGGCGTGCCGAGGCGCAGGCCGCCCCGGTACGCGGGGGCGTGCTCGGCCATCATCGCCCGGTCGAACACGAATCCGCCCGCGGCCAGGACCACGCCGCGCCGGGCCGCGACGCGCAGCGGTCGGGCGTACCGGCGCTCCAGCCACCGGACCGGCCGGTGCAGCGCGCGGCCGAGCGCCGGCAGGTACAGGCCGGGCTTGACGGAGAACCGGTGCAGCGACCGGTGCGCGGCGCGCGCCCACGCGGGGGCCGCGTCCAGCGTGCCGCACTCGACGCCGACCACCCGGCCGTTCTCGACGATCAGGCGGCGGGCGGTGGTCTGGGCGCGGACCCGGACGCCGCGCGCGTGGGCCGCCGCGGCGAGCCGCGCGTAGAGCAGCCGGCCGGACGTGCCGGGCCCGCGGGCGCGGTGCCCGCGCGGCGCCGGTGGCGCGCTGTCCGCATAGGACAGCTCGCTGCCCGAATAGTAGAGGTAGAACCTGTTATCGGGGTATGAGGTCTTGTGTGGACACAGGCTGCCCTCGAACGGCACGCCGCGCTCCTCGAGCCACCCGAGCAGGCCGGCGCTCTCCGCACAGAACCGGCGCAGCGTCCGCGCCGACACCGCGTCGCCGACCTCGTGCCGCAGGTAGGCCTCCATCGCCTCGGGAGTGTCCGCTACCCCGGCCGCGCACTGCTGGGCGGTGCCGCCGCCGGCATACACCACGCCACCGGAGAGCGCGGTCGCGCCGCCGCCGCCGAACCGGTCGAGGGCGACGACGCTGGCACCGGCCTCGGCCGCCTCGATCGCGGCGCAGGCGCCCGCCCCACCGAAGCCCACGACGACCACGTCGGCGTACTCGTCCCACGGGTCGGCCACCACGCCTCCTAGGTTTCTCTCGTCGGAAACTATAACCTGTTCTAGTGGAAGATTTCGACCTCGTCGTGGTCGGCAGCGGCGCCGCCGGCATGACGGCCGCGCTCGCCGCCGCGCACCACGGCCTGCGCGTGGTGGTGCTGGAGAAGGCCGCCACCTTCGGCGGCTCCACCGCCCGGTCCGGCGGCGGCCTCTGGCTGCCCGGCAACGACGTGCTGCGCCGCGCCGGCAGCACGGACAGCTCCGAGCAGGTCCGCGCGTACCTCGCGCACGTCGCGGGGCCGGCGGTCCCGGCCGCGCGCCAACACGCGTTCCTGGAGTACGCGCCAGCGGTGCTGGCCTTCGTCCGGCAGCACACGCCGCTGGAGTTCGCCTGGGTGCGCGGGTATGCCGACTACTACCCCGAGGCACCCGGCGGCCGCCCCGAGGGCCGCACGGTCGAGCCGCTGCCGCTGGACGGCCGGCTGCTCGGATCCGATCTGGACACCCTCGCGCCGCCGTACCTGCCGGTGCCCGACGGCATGGTGGTCAGCGCCGCCGACTACCGCTGGCTGTCCCTCGGCACCCGCCACCCGCGCGCCGCGCTGACCGCCGCCCGGCTCGGCGCCCGCGCACTGCTCGCCCGGGCCCTACGCCGCAAGCCGCTCGGCATGGGTCAGGCCCTCGCCGCCGGGCTGCGGGCCGGGCTGCGCACCGCCGGGGTACCGGTCTGGCTGGGCAGCCCGATGGCCGACCTGGAGGTGACCGGTGACCGGGTGACCGGGGTACGCCTCACCGGCGGCCGCCTCGTGCCGGCCCGGCGCGGCGTGCTGCTCGCCGCCGGCGGCTTCGAGCGCAACGAGGCCATGCGCAAGGCCCACCAGCGGGCGCCGGTCGACACCGCGTGGACGGTCGGCGCGCCCGGCAACACCGGCGACGCCATCGAGGCCGGGCGGCGGCTCGGCGCGGCTCTCGACCTCATGGACGACGCGTGGTGGGGGCCCGCGATCCCGTTGCCGCACGGGCCGTACTTCTGCCTGGCCGAGCGCAGCCTGCCCGGCTGCCTGATCGTGGACCCGGCCGGACGGCGGTTCGCCAACGAGGCGGCGCCCTATGTGGACGCCGTGCACGCCATGTACGACCACGACGCGGTGCCGGCCTGGCTGATCGCCGACCAGGAGTACCGCGACCGGTACCCGTTCGCCGGCCGCCCGCCGCGCGCGCCGCTCCCCCGCCGGTGGTACGCCGCCGGCGTGGCCCACCGGGCGGACACGGTGGACGAGCTGGCCGCGCGGATCGGCGTACCCGCCGAGACGCTGCACACGACGGTGGCCCGGTTCAACGCGTTCGCGGCCACCGGCCGCGATGTCGACTTCGGACGGGGCGACTCGGCCTACGACCGCTACTACGGCGACCCGCGCAACCGCCCGAACCCGTGCCTGGGCGCGCTGCGCAAGCCGCCGTTCCACGCGTTCCGGGTCGTGCCCGGCGATCTGGGCACCAAGGGCGGGCTGCGCACCGACGCGCGGTCCCGGGTGCTGCGCGAGGACGGCGCGGTCATCCCCGGCCTGTACGCCGCCGGCAACGCGAGCGCCTCGGTGATGGGCCACAGCTACGCCGGCGCCGGCGCCACCCTCGGCCCCGCCATGGCGTTCGGCTACCTCGCCGCCCTCCACGCCGCCGGCGGCCTCCCCGAAGCGGCGCCCGGAAACGGCTCGCGCTAGCGCTCGAGCTGCCACCACCAGGCTATGGCCGGTATCGGCAACGGATCGGCACTGGTGTCGGCGGGCCGGTCCGCCCAGCCGGACGCCCACGCCGGCGCGGCGACCGGCGCGCCGTCCCCTGTCGCCGGACTGGTGTAGCGCGGCACCCGCAGGGCCCAGTCGATGTTGCCCCGGATGCCGTGTCCCAGGCACGTCAGGTAGTCCGTCAGCTCCTGGCTGGCCCGCCGGAGCGCCCGCTCCCGCAACCGCAGGAACAGCGACATCGCGCGGTCGCGCATGCGCACCGCGGTGAGGAGGGCCTCCGGTAAGGGCAGCTGTTGCCGGCGCACGAGGACGTTGACGATGTTCTGGTCGCTGTGGTCCCGGTCGGCCTCTTTCCGGTAGGAGTGCAGATCGTTGTCCCACCCGGCCACCAGACAGGCCAGCTCGGTGAGGGCGCGGACCGGCAGCGAGTCCATCTCCTTCGCCGGCACCTCGGCGCCGTTCGCGATCTCGAGCATCGCGAACGTCGGCGGCCCGCCGCAACTGCCGAGCCGCATCGCGGTGTACTCGTTCAGATCTGGCATGTAGCCGCGGGACCGGTTGCCGACCTGCCAGGCCACGTCCAGCAGCCAGCGGCGGTGCGCCTCGGCGAAGCGCCGTACCTGGGTGGGCGTGGCGTGCTCCCGGAAGGCGCGGCCGATGTCGTGGACCGCGACGGTGAAGCGGTCGGCGCCGTCCGGCGGATCGCCGGGAATCTCCAGCGCCCGCTGGATGGCGCCCGCCACCGGGAGGAACCGTTCCGGCCGGCGGCTGTGCTCGCCGGCGTCGCACCGGGCGTCGTCGAAGGCGAACCCGAAATAGACCCAGCGGGCCGCGAGCTGGACGAGGTACGGATCGCCGTACGGCGCGAACCGGGCGTAGAACTCGGCGCTGTTGGTACCCGCGATCCAGGCACGTTCGACGTCGGTGGCCGGCAGCGGGAGGCTGTCCACCCACGCGAGCGCCCCCCTCTCCACCTCGTCCACCAAGGGATGGATCGCCGAGTCGATCGGGCAGTAGAAGGGCAGGAGTTCGAATTCGGTACGCACAGCGGTCATGGCAACTCCCTGGTTCGGTGGGGTTTCGTGGTGGTGAGGCGGGCACCGGTCCGCCCGTGGCAGACGGCGGGTGTCGCGGCTCGCTCCATATCGGATGGACGCGGCGTGCGATCCTCGTCAGCGAGTTTGCCGGATCGGCACAGGGGTTTCAGGGGAATTCGCCAACGCACCGCGCGTTCCGGATTCTCGGTACGAGGCCCGCGAAGGGCTGTTATGGTCCGTTCTCGGCGGCACCATTATGGACGCTCGCGGCGAGCAGTCGTTTCGCCCGGCGGAGAGCCGCACCCGGCACGCCGGCAGCCCGGCGTCGCACGGACCGCACCACTCCCCACATTGGTCACGCCGCGAGCATCGCTCGCGTCGACGCCGCATCCTGGAGGGAAAATGACCATCACACAACCAGCGCGCGCGGCGGGAAGGGCCGGGTCCTCCCCCGGCCCGCGGGACGCCGATCGCGTCCGCACCGCCGTCGACGGCGTCCTGCACGCCTTTCTGGACACGAAGGCGGCTCGCGCACCCGACCCGTGCATCCCGCCGCTCGTGGACGTCATCCGAGAATTCCTCGCTGGCGGCAAGCGACTGCGTCCGATGTTCTGTTACGCCGGCTGGACGATGGCGGGCGGCGACCCCGCCAGCAAGGCGATTGTCCAGGCGGGGGCGGGACTCGAGCTGTTCCACTCGTTCGCCTTGATCCACGACGACATCATGGACGCGTCCGACAGCCGCCGCGGCCGCCCGACGGTCCACCGGGTGCTCGCGAGCCGGTCCCCCGGGCGGGGGGAAGCCCTGGACGCGGCCCGCTTCGGCACCAGTGCCGCGATCCTCGTGGGCGACCTGTGCATGGTGTGGTCGGACGAGCTGATGCGCGTCAACGTGGCGCCGCACCGGACACGGCGGGCCCGCCCGTTCCTGACCGCCATGCGCACCGAGCTCATGGCGGGCCAGTACCTGGACATCTGCGCCGACAGCCCGGCGGATCCGTTGGACCGCGCGTGGCGGGTCATCCGCCACAAGACCGCCGCCTACACGGTCGAACGGCCGCTCCAGATCGGTGCCGCGCTGGCCGGCGGCGACGACCGGCTCCTGGCGTTCTGCACCGCCTACGGCCGGCCGCTCGGGGAGGCGTTCCAGCTCCGCGACGACCTGCTCGGCGTGTTCGGAGACGCGGCGCTCACCGGCAAGTCGAACCTCGACGACCTGCGGGATGGCAAGCGCACCGTGCTGATCCTGCTGACCTACCAGCGGGCCACCCCCGCGCAGCGGGCGGTCCTGCGGCGCCTGCACGGCCGCGCGACGCTGGACCAGGCCGGCGCGGACGAGATCCGGTCGATCATCCGGGCGACCGGCGCGGACGCGCTCGTCGAGCAGCTGCTCGCGCGCCGCGAGGATGCCGCCATCGAGGCGGTGCGGCGGGCGCCGATCTCCGCGGCCGCACGGCAGGTGCTCACCGACCTCGCCCGCGCCGCCACCCGGCGGGACGCCTGACGGGCCGCCGGATGCGACCCCATCTGACACTCGGCTTCGCGGCGCGGGCGCCTCCGTGCGCTCCTGCCGGTGAAGATCGCCACGCTGCTGGAAACCGTGAACTTTCGAAGGAGACGACCATGACCAACACCCTGTTCGCCAAGCTGGCCCTCGTGGCCTCCGTCGCCGTGGGACTGACGGCGGTCGCGGCGGCGCCCGCCGTCGCGGTGACCCCGACGCCCGCGGTGGTGAGCCCCGCGGGCGACGATGACGACGACGACTGGGAACGCCTGTGGGACTTCGACAACGAGGACGTCTGCGAGGCCGCCGGCCACGCGGGCGAGGTCTTCGGCTTGTGGGAGGAGGACGAGTGGTACTGCGACGACGACGGCACGCTGTACGTCGATCGCTGACCTCGCCCGCACCGTAGTTAGCGGCGCGCCCGCCGCTCGGATCCGGCCACGGTGGGCGCGCCGTCCCAGCCCGGGAGTGACGCATGCTTCACGAGGAACACATCATGGAAGTGCGCGACGTGCACAAGTCGTACGGCCGGCGGCGCGTGCTCGCCGGCGTGGAGTTCACCCTCGACCCCGGGGAGATGCTCGGCATCATCGGGGAGAACGGTGCCGGCAAGAGCACGCTGCTGCGGGTGCTCGCCGGCGAGCTGCGCCCCGACCGCGGCGAGGCCGTCGTGAACGGCAGCCTCGGCTACTGTCCACAGCGGATCGTGGTGAACGACGAACTCACCGTCGACCAGCACCTCAACTTCTTCCGCCACGCCTACCGCATCCCGCGACTCGGCCGGGCGTACGAACTCGTCGAGCGGCTGGGTTACTCGCAGTACCTCAAAACGCGCGCCGGCGCGCTGAGCGGTGGCACCCGCCAGAAGCTCAACCTCACGCTGGCGCTGATGCACGACCCCGACGTGGTGCTCATGGACGAGCCGTACCAGGGTTTCGACTGGCAGAACTACCTGAACTTCTGGACGATCGCGGAAGACCTGCGGGTGCGGGGTTGCGCGGTGCTGGTCATCTCGCACATCGCGCACGACACCGATCGGTTCGACCGCATCTTCCAGCTGCGCGCCGGCCGGGTCGAGCTGGCCGGCGGGACACCGGAACCCACCGCGAACGGCACTGAGGCCCGGCACGGAGCGCCGGCATGAGCGCGTGGACCCCATCCCTGCGGGAGGCGACCAGGTTCCAGCTCGTCCAGCACGTCCGGAACACGTTCGCGCTGATCCTGGTCCTTCTCTTCATCCCGAGCTGGCTCGGCGTCATCCAGGCCGTCATTCCGGGCGAGGACATCGACTTCGGCTACCGCCCGGCCGACACGGCGCTCACCGTCGACGCCACCCACCTGGCGATGATCTCGGGAGCCATCAACGCCGTCACGCTCATCGTCGGGTTCATGATGTTCGCCGCCGTGCGCCGCACCGGCGAGTTCGACCAACGCCTGGTTCTCGCCGGCTACTCGCGGTCGTCCCTGCTCGTCGCGAAGCTGCTCGCACTGGCGCTCTCGGCGGCCGTGGTGGCCGGGTACGCCACGCTCGTCATGCTGCTCTTCTGGCAGCCGCGGCAATCCTGGCTCGTCCTGGTTAGCCTGTGCACCGCCGGACTGGTGTACGGCGGCATCGGCATCGCGCTGGGCGTCGTCTTCACCAGCGAGCTGCCCGGCATGTTCCTCATCATCATGATCAGTCTGGTCGACGTGATGGTGCAGAACCCGATCATCAACCCGGCGTCCGACACGGACCTGCTCGTCCTCCTGCCCACGTACGGCGCCATGCAGACCGCCGTCGGGGCCGGTTTCACGGACGACGTCGCGCCTCGATGTCTGCTGGCGAGCGCCCAGTGGCTGGCGGCGCTCACCATCTTCGGGCTCGTCGCGTTCCACCTGCGGACCCGCGACCACAGTCAGCGGACCGGCGAGCCGGGCCAGGCATCGAACCGGCCCGGCAGCGCCACCGTCGTCGTCAGCAGGGGACAGGACGGTTCCCTCGTCGTGCGATCCACGACCGGGCCGGTCCTGTTGTGCACCCGCCTCACCCGGGCGCCCGCGGCGGCCGAGCCGGCGCACCTGCGCTGCCACTGCTCGACGGGGTACTGACCGTGATCCGGCAGGCCGCTGGCGCGCAGTACCGCTGGTTCACATCCGCGCCGGTCGGCGTGCGCCCGCGGCCAGTCCGCCGCATCGGCGAACGCCAGATCGTCCTCGGGTACGAACTCCTGCGCACTCGACCGCTGATCGCGACCCACCGGATCGGACTCAAAAATAATGAACCCTCCCTTTTCCATGATCAGGGCGTCCTTCAAGTCGTTAGGGCTACTTGAGGGACGCCCTGATCATGAATCCATCACCGTCGGTCGATAGCTCGGGGCAGCGGGCGGGGGTACAGCTGTACGAGAATAGACAGCGTGTTGGAGACGTTGACGCAGCTTGGTGGCCTGGCCACCGGAGTCGTCGACGCCCCCGCATGGCCGCTGTCCGACAACGACCTGGTCACCTCACTGGACGAGGTGCATCGGTTGGAGCAGCAGTTGGCCGCGACCCGGCTGCACCTGATCAGGGAGATCGACGGCCGCTCCTTCCTCAACAGCGAACACCTCACCTGCACCGCCGCCTGGCTGCGGCACCGGTATCACGTGTCGGCGCAGACCGGCACCCGCTGGGTCACCCTCGCCAAAGAACTAGACCAACACCCCGGTCTGGACGCCGCCCTATCCAAAGGCGCCGTCAACAGCGAGCAGGCGCAGGTGATCGCCCAGCAACTGCGGCAACTGCCCGACGACCTCGACCCCGACCTGGCCGACCTCGCCGAGCAGATCATGATCGGTTGGGCGGATGAGGCCGGCTTCGACCCGAAGACGTTGCGGGAGATGGCACCCACGATCCTGCACCGCATCGCTCCCGACATCGCCGACAGGGTCGATGAGGAGGCGCTACGGCGGGAGGAGAAGCGGGCCGAGCAGACCAAGGCGTTCAACCTTGCCAACAACGGCGACGGCCGCTACCGGGTCTCCGGATGGCTACCGGCCGAAGCGGCCGCGATCGTCAACAACGCCCTCGACCCGCTGTGCAAGCCGCTGCCGGAGGACGACCGGACCGCGACACAGCGGCGGGCGGACGCGTTGACCGACGTGTGCCAGCGGGCGATGGACGCCGGCGACCTACCCGAACAGGGCGGTGAGCACGCGCACGTGGCGATCGTCGTGGACTGGGACCTCCTGCGCCGCCAGGTCGGCATCGGCCAGTTGGACACCGGTGAACGGCTCACCCCCGAGCAGGTACGCCGCTGGGCGTGCGACGCCCGCCTGATCCCGTTCGTGCTCGGCGGGCAGAGCCAGATCCTCGACGCCGGCCGCTCCCGCCGACTGTTCGACGGACCACTGCGCCGCGCCATCATCGTGCGTGACCGTGGCTGCGCGTTTCCGTCGTGTGACCGGCCGGCGAAGTGGTGCGACTGCCATCATATAATACATTGGACAGACGGTGGGTCGACCTCGCTGGACAACGGTGTGCTCCTGTGCCGCTTCCACCACCGCTTGATCCACCAGGAGGATTGGCAGGTACGGATCGCCGCCGACGGGCTCCCCGAGTTCATCCCACCACAATGGGTGGACCCGGAGCGACGACCGCGCCGCAACATCTACCACCGGCGAAATTGAACCGCCTGGTGATCTTCGCGATTGGGAAGACAGCCGTCGGTGACGCGGTGAGCCTCCTAAAGGATGGCCGCCGCAGCCGGTCCATAGCAGCGGCGAGCCCTGGGAGCCTGTCTTGCCGGCGGCGTTGCCGTTGTCCATCATGATCACGGGTATGGCGCCCGGACCGAGCGGAACGGCATGACCGTTTCGGTGGATGATGGCGCCGACGGCACCCACCGTGCCCCTGCTGTTGACGCTGATCGCTGAGGCTTACTCGGTCGAGATGATTTTCATCCCGCCGCCGGTGCGGAGACTCCATCGTAGGCCCACGGTTGCTCCCCTACCTGCCTTGGCCTACGACCCAGCCGTTGCGGATGGCTGACGCCTCAACGATGGGGTCGCTAGCTGGCCTGCAGGGCGTGGGCGGCGCTGCGGGGCTGCCAGATGTAGTTGATTTGTCCCGGCCGGCCGCCCCGACCCAGCCGAGCACGGTGCCGTCATCGTCGATGTCGAGCGCCATGGCCCAGACGCCGCGTTGACTGGCGACGGTCAACTCCCGTACCGCGCTCGGGTTACGCGGGGGCTAGAGCACGGCGTGGAAGGTCGCGGGTGACCGTGGTGTCCATGCTGTACCCGGCCACGTCGCCGCGTGAGTTGATGGCGGTCGAAACTGTGGCGTCGGTCGCCCTCAGCCCGGACAGCAGGGTGAATCTGCCGTCGCGGTAAGCCACGCGTCCTGGCGGAAGCTGTTGTAGTCGCGCGTGCGGGTGCCGGCGATCATCCTATTCCGGTTCGCATCAATCGCCCGCACGTCTACGTTCGGCGACAGTGGCAAGCGTTGTTGCACACGTTGAAGCCGTCGGCGGTGCGGTTCTGTCAGAGATGACCTGATGAACTGCTCGCCTATTTGGCATTTCGGATCAGTACCTCGTCAGCGGCCCACCGGTGCGACGTTGGGAATCCGTCAAAAGCGCAGCAGGCCGCCCACCTCGACGGGATCCACGTGCCCAGTCGCTGGCTGGCTGCGGTGCATGTCCAGAGCGATGTCGATGATGACGGTGCGTTCGAGTCGCCCGATGTCGGACGTCGGGATCCACGCGGCGAGGTCGGTGGAGCCGCCGGTTTCGTTGCGAAGTTCACCGCCCTTGATGGCGATGCCGTAGAAGACGCCCACGCTGTGCAACTCGCCGCCCGACGGTCCCGCCCAGGCCACGTGCCAGGTCCGGGAGTCGACACCGAGGAGACGCTCAACCTCGACGACGTACCCGGTCTCTTCGCCAACCTCTCGCACGACGGCGTCGTAGGGGTCCTCCGCGTGCTCGACCTTGCCACCCGGCAACGTCCAGTGCCGTTGCGTCGCATCCGGCGAGACGTACCGAGCCAACAGCATTCGGTCATCGATGATGCACACGCCGTACGCCGCCAGGCGAAGTAGTCGCGGAGTCATGATCCGCGACTCTAGGCGACCGGGCGCCGGCGTGCCCAGGGTGTCCCCATGATCAGGGCGTGGGGGGGGGGTGTTGTGATGTGGGTGGGGGGGGCGGGGGGGGGCGGGCCCGGGCGGC
>JBBEWH010000253.1:0-13006 GCA_037414955.1 Actinomycetes bacterium KLBMP 9797 | reverse complement strand
GCGGCCCCCGGGTGCCCAACTTATCGGGGGTCCCTACATTTCGTTTCACCCATTTGCCCCACGCCCTGATCATGGTGAACCTAGATGGCGCAGACGCGGCTGCCGGTGTTGCAGAGTCGGCCGTCCTTGGTGGTGTAGCTCTTGTGCTGGGACGGCGGCGGGGGCGGCGGCGCCGGCAGCCGGACCGTGTCCCGGGTGATGGGGCCGACGAAGTTGTGCGGCACGGTCTTCGGGGGCAGGCGCACGGTGTCGCGGGTGATCGGGCCGATGAAGTTGTAGGGAACGGTCTTCTGCGGCTGCGCGGCCGGTTCCGGCGCCTGCGGGCAGCGCTCGAAATCGATGACGTCGCAGGCGATGTAGTGCTCGGTGCCGGTGGCCAGCGCCACCTTCTCGGAGAACACACCCGCCGCGCCCGCGGTGCTGCCGCCGGCCATCCAGTGGTACGGGTTGGTGCCCAGCCGGCCCTGCTCCGCCGCCAGGCCGGCGATCTGGCGGTCGGCGTGCGACTTGGTGACGGTGCCGAGCGCGCGCGGGCTGTGCTTGGCCAGCCCCTGGGCGTAGACCATCTGGTCCGCGGCGATCCGGGCGGTCTTCGCCGCGCCCACCGCGATCTTGCCGACCACGGGGACGGCGCCGACGATGTCCGACGTGCAGTCGAGCCAGCTGCCCCCGCCGCCACAGTTGTTGACCGCGTTGATGGCCCCGAAGATGGCGGCGCCGGCGATGACCGCGATACCCAGCGGGGTGGCCGCGCTGACGAACATGGCGGCGATACCGAGGGCCGGCGCGGCGTGCGTGGACACGGTCTTCACCCCTTCCCACAGTTCCTTCCAGAACAGGCCGCTCGGGTCGGAGTTCGTGATCGGGCTGTTGTTGCCGTACGTGTAGCCGTGCATCTGCTGCGCGTCGGACAGGTCCATCACCGGGTCCACCGAGATGAACCGGCCCAGCAGCGGGTCGTACTCGCGGGCGCCGAGGTGGGTGAGGCCGGTGGACGCGTCGCGGGTACCGCCGACGAAGCCCTTCTCCCCGACCCACGGCACGGCGGCGCCGCGCGGCGCGCCGAACGGCGCCTGTCGACGGTGGACGGCCCGCTGGCTGGCGCCGTCGACGGAGATCTGCGCGGTTTCCTGGTGGTCGCTGGCCAGCCAGGTGACGCCGGCCGCGGTGCGGGTGGCCACGGTCGTGTCGCCGTGCGCGTAGTAGCGGGTGCCGGTCTTCGTGCCGGTGGACCGGTCCAGCCGCAGCTCCTGGTCGCCGAGGTAGAGCGTGATCGCGTCCGGATCCCGCCGGACCAACCGCGACCCGTCCGCGTCGTAGACGAACTCGGTGGTCGCCTCGTCGGACGTGACGGTGGCGAGCTTGCCCTCGGCGTCCCAGTCCAGGGTCTGGCCGGGGCGCGCGGTCGTGTTGCCGGACGGGTCATAGGCGTATCCGGCCGTGACCGTCCCGGTCGGACTGTCCGACGTGACCGACGCGAGCTGGTGCGCCCCGGCGCTCGGGTACGCGTACCGGCGTGCCGTGTCGCCGCCCGCCGCGTGCTGCGTCTCGGTGAGCCGGTTGCCCACCGCGTCGTAGGTGTAGGAGTGCCAGTACGGCGCCGGGCCGGCCAGACCGTCGACCGACGGGTCGGCCGCACACCCCGCGGCTGGCGTCCAGGCCGCGGTCAGCCGGCGCAGGTGGTCGTACCGGAAGCACTGCGTCTCGGCGGTCGGGTCCGCGACGGAGGTGATGTTCCCGGACGGGTCGTACGCGTAGTTGACGTCCGCCAGCATCGGCCGCGGCACCTCGGCGTCGATGATGTTCCGGGCGAGCCGCCGGGTGTTCGCGTCGTAGTAGTACGACAGCCACACCCGCTTGCCGTCCTCACCGAGCTGGACCCGGGAGACCTCGCCGTACCGGGTGTACTCGGTGCCGGTCACGTAGTTGATGGTGCCGACGCCGCTGAGGCCGCCGGTGAGCCCGGTCGGGTGGGCGAAGTCGTCGTACTCCTGGTGCACCGTCTCCTTCGGAAGGTCGCCGATGGCCGGCAGCGTGGTGGCATAGGGCGTGCCGTCCGGGTTCAGCGTGCTGAACGTGGTGTAGGTGCCGGCCAGCGTCTGCTCGGCCTCCGGGATCGTGACCGACGTCTCGTACGGGTGGTACAGCTCGGTGTAGCTGGCGACCCGGCGGGTGTAGGCGGCGTCGCCGGCGTACCGGGTCGCGGTGGCCAGCTGGCCCTTGCCCTTGACGGCCGTGTCGTAGGTCCACGCGGCGCGCGTCGTGTCGCCGGACTTCAGTGCCGTCTTGCGGCCGAGCGCGTCGTACTCGGTGGTCAGCGTGACCCCCCGCGCGTCGGTGGTCGCCGTCAGCTGACCGGCCGCGTCGTAGGCCATCGTGACCCGGCCCTTGTCCGGATCGTCCATCGTGGTCTGCCGGCCGCGCAGGTCGTACCCGTAGCGCCAGGTGTTGCCGGCCGGGTCGGTGGCGCTCTCCAGCAGCCCGGCCTTCGTGTACGTGTACCGGATCGCGTCGAAGCCGGAACCGTTGGCGCCGGAATCGTCAGCGCCGGAACCGTGGTGCTGGCGCAGTTCCACGACCTGGCCGCGGGCGTCGGAGACGCGGGTGCTGGGGGTGCCACCGGCCGGCGGCGTCTCGTGCACCCGGTCGCCGCCGTACGCGAACGTGGTGCGCCACTTCTCGGTGGCCCCGGCCACGTAGACCTCGGCGGTCTTCCGGCCGGCACCGTCGAACTCGGTGCGGGTCAGGCCGGGAACCTCGGTGTCGCTGGCCACCCACAGGTTGTCGTCGACCGGGGCGTCGTTGAAGTACGGCTGGGTCGTCTTGTAGGCCCGGCCCTGCGAGTCGTAGCGGGTGTCGGTCAGCAGCCGGCCGCCGCCCACCGCCGGTGCCTGCTCCTGGCGCAACCGCAGCAGCCCGTCGTAGATCTTCTTGGTGGTGGTGTAGTTGCCGTTCGGGCCGAGCGCGGTCGCGGTGACCACCGACGGCGCGTCGTCCCGGATCAGGTACGCGAACGTCGCGGACGCCTCGTGTGTCCCGCGTGGACGGTTGGCCATCCACACGGCGGCCGTCCGGCCCAGCGGGTCGTAGGCGGTCTCGGTGCGGCGCCGGTTGGCGTCGACCACCAGGGTCGGCAGGCCCCACGCGGGCTCCAGCGTCGTGGTGGAGGTGTGTCCGAGCGGGTTGGTGACGACGGTCTGGGTGACCGGGCCGCCCGCCGCCGGGGTGTACGCGGTCTTCGTGACCCGGCCGAGCGCGTCGGCCCGCTCCACCGCCCTGCCGTATCCGTCGTACGTCGTCGTCCCGGAGGTCACGTACGACGGGCCGGCGGCCGGCCGCGCCGCCGCCTCCTCGACCCGGGTGGCGTTACCGGTCGTGGGCGCCGCACCGAACGACTGGCCGTCGTACGCCGTGCGGGTATCGGCGAGAGCGTCGGCCGGGAAGGACGGCGTGGCGCCGCAGCGCACCGCGACGGTCTCGGTCCGCGCCGGCCGGTCGAGCAGCCACCGGTCGGCGTTGCGGGCGTACCAGACGCGGGTGCACCGGTCGTCGGCCTCGGTGCCGGTGTCGCCCAGGTCGTCGGTGCGCACCGGCAGCCCGCGGTCGTCGAAGGCCCACTCGGTGCGGGTGGTCCGCCAGCCGCCGCCGGTGAGCGCGGTGTACGCCTGGGTCGCGCCGACCCGCACCAGGTACGCCTTGAACGCGCCCCGGGTCGCCGTCGGCCCCTGCCACGACGGCTCGTTGATGCTCTTGCTGACCACCCGGTCGGTGTCGCCGTCGAACGTGATGCTCTCCAGCTCGCTGCCCTGCAGCCAGTCCTCGTCGGCGCGGGCCGGCCCCTCGGTGGCCGCCACGGTCACCGTCCGGGTGCCGGACGGCAGCTTGTCGCCGTGCATGCCCCGGTAGTACCGCCGCTCGGTCGCGCTGACCGGGCCGCTCGGGTCGCCGGCCTTGCCGGTGCGGATCCGCACCCGCGCGAAGCCGCGGAACTCGTCCCAGGTGCGCTTGTCGTCCTTGGTGAACTCGGACGTGTCGTAGTGCCACGCCGCGCCACCGAGGTACTCGTACCCGGTCACCCGCTCGCTGGACGTCGACATCCGGTCCGACTCGGTGACGCTCTGCACCACGTACTTGTGGAAGTAGTCGGTGCGCTCGGCGTAGTCCTTCTTGTTCCAGCGCACCGGGTAGCAGCGCAGCGTGTTCGACTCGGCGTTCCCGGGCATCGAGCGGCCCTCGACGCAGTCCGGGTCGGCGTACTTCACGGACAGCACGCCGCCCGCCTCGGACACGACGCCGGTGACCCGGTACCGGTTGAGCGGCGCGAGACCGTCGATCTTCAGCACCCGGTTGGGCAGCCGGGAGCCCTCGAACCGCACGCCCGGCAGCGCGGCCGTGCCGCCGACGTGTCCGGTGTGGACGATGCCTTTCAGCCACAGGGTGGCCTTCTCGCCGTCGCCCGGGTCGGGGAACTGGTGGTCCAGCGCCCACGAGTCGACGTCGGTGAAGGCGTCGCCGCGCCGGACCTGGGTGGTGATCGTCGCGAGCCGCTTGGTGGACCAGAACGTCGGCGCGTACCGGTCCTTGCAGGTGGCCGTGTCGCACCGCTCGCTGAGCGGCACGTCCGGCCAGTTGTCCTTCTTGTCGAAGGTGCACGTGCTGCCCGGCACGCACCGGTCGGCCACCGCGAACTCCACCCGCCCGGTCGCCGGCTGGCCGTCCCGCTGGCCGTACTCGATGCGGCGCAGCGTGCCACCGCGCACATAGGACACGGCGGCGTCCTTGAGGTTCCGCCCGTACGCGTTGGTCTCCGCGTCGTACTCGTACGTCATCGTGTTGCCGTGCCGGTCGACGACCTTGTCGAGGTTCCACCGCCAGGCCTGCGCGCAGTGCGAGGCGTCGAAGGTGGCGGCGTGGCACGGTTCGTTCGCGTCGTCGCCGAACACCGGCACCGTCCAGGTGGACCTGGCGTCCGGGCGTGACCCGAAGAAGTACTGCGTGCCGCCGACCGTGGTGATCTTCCAGTACTCGCCGTTGTCGTCGCCGTTGCCGGCCCCGGTCAGCCGCTCGATCCGGGAGCCGTCGTCGCCCTTGGCCCGCCAGCGGCCGTCCGCGTCGCAGCAGATCAGCGCGCCGCCGCCGCCGTTGAAGGAGGCGGTGGCGTTGTCGCTGCGCCAGCACAGGTCACCGGTCTGGTTGCCGGCGTCCTCCGCGCACGCCCCGTAGGCGCGCTCGACGAACCCGGGTGACAGGTCCCAGCCGTCGCCCACCCAGGACGCCTGGTTGTTGGTGGCGCTGGTGCGGCCGTCCACGGCGGACGACGCGTACGACAGGGCCAGCTCCGGCGCGAAACCGCCCGGCGCGGGCGGCACCCGCAGCGGGTACGACCACGTGAAGTCGCCGGTCTGCGCGGAGACCTGCCAGGTCGACGAGGGCGCCAGCGGGGTGGCGGTGGGCCTGCCGCCGCCCTCCTTCGGCGCGCTCCCCGCCGGCTGGTCACCGGTCAGCGCCTGCTGGCTGGCCTGGTCGGCCGGCCGTGCGCCGACCGTCTCCCGGGCGACCGGGGTGGACGATGTGGACGGCAACGGCACGGACGGACCCGCGGCCGCCGCCGGCGCCACCACGGCGGTCAGCAGCGTCGCGGCCACCGCCGCGCTCAGGACGGCGGCCAGCCGTCTGCGGAACACGCTCATTCGGTACTCCCCCGTCTGCTTGTGCGAAGCCCTGCTCATTCGAAGACCGGCGCTCACCCGAAGACCGGCGCTCACCCGACGACCGACGCTCACCCGACGACCGGCGCTCATTCGAAGACCGGCGTGACGTCGGGCGGGGACGCGCGCAGGTAGCCCAGCTGGCGGTCGACGGTCTGCCCCTCGCAGGTCGCCGATCTGGACACGAAGCGCTGCCCCGCGTAGACGCAGCGGTAGATGGCGGTGCCGACCCCGTCGGTGGCCGCCGTCCAGACGTGGCCGATCGTGCTCAGCACCGATCCGCCCTCGCAGGCCGGGTCGGTGGACACGAACTGGTCGCCACCGGTCCGGCAGGTCAGCAGCGGCGTGGTGCCCGGCTGGGCGACCAGCGACAACAGGCCCGCCGAGCCCTCCTGCCGGTACGCCGGCGGCGTGCCGTCCACCGTGGACAGGTGGTCGGCGAACCCGTCGTCGAAGTAGTACCGGGACAGCGGCGCGTAGGCCGGCGCGTACCCGAGCACGCCCTCAGCGGTGGCGCCGGCGCACCCGGACCGCGACTCGTAATGGTCCGGTCCGGTGTTGCACCGGTGCACCGGGACGGTCGCGAGGTTCGTCGGCGGCGTGGTGTAGACCGCGCCGATCGCGCCCACCGCCGTCTGGCCCTCACAGGCCGGGTCCACGGACGTGAAGCCGTCGGTGCCGAAGAGGCAGGCGTAGAGCGTGCGGGTGTTCGGCTGGCCGGCGGCGACCAGCGCGCCCAGCGCGCTCTCGAAGTGGTACCCCGCGCGGGCGGCCGCCGTCGTGCTGCCGGTGTAGCGGTCGCCGGCCCCGTTGACGTACCGGCCCAACTGGCCGGCGAGCGGCGCCGGCCAGGCGGCCCGCCCCGCGACCGACGCGTCCGGCGGGGCGCCGAACGCCACGGTCACCTCGTCGAGCGTGCCCGGGAAGAAGTCGGCCGGCTGGCCGTCGACCTTCCCCCGGCCGACCGTGAAGGCGCCGGTGGCCCGCCACAGCGTGACGTTGTCGCGGATGCCGGCCAGCGTGCCGTCGACGTACAGCCGCAACTGCCGGGCCGGATAGTCGTAGACGCCGGTGAGATGGGTCCACCGGCCGGCCGGCGGCGCGGTCAGCGAGGCCGCGTAGACCAGCTCGGACGCGTCGGCGTCGTGCGTGGGCGCGCCGAACACCCACCGTTTGAGCGCCGGCC
Source organism: Actinomycetes bacterium KLBMP 9797 (assembly GCA_037414955.1). Taxonomy (GTDB): domain Bacteria; phylum Actinomycetota; class Actinomycetes; order Mycobacteriales; family Micromonosporaceae; genus Phytohabitans. The sequence goes on along the minus strand of JBBEWH010000253.1, from coordinate 6,112 downwards.
GGTACTGCAGCTGGAATCCGCTCATCCGGGCGCCGTCCTGGGCGGCCACGGTGGCGGCCTGGTCGGTGCGGGACAGCTTGGCCCACGCGGAGACGCTGAAGCTGTCCCGCATGGACGTCCCGGACGACGGGGCCACCGCCGCGCCGGAGACGCCGTCCAGTTGGAGCCCCGTGCCGGCCACGCCCGGGCTGTACGAGGCGCCGCCGGACACCGCCAGCTCCTTCTTCTGCCAGGTGCTGTCGGTGCCGTTGGCGTCGTCGAACTTCCACAGGTCCATTGTGGGCACCGCGACGTCGTCGTGGAGCCGGCGCATCTCGCCGTCGGACAGCGCCCGGGAGAACGCCCGCACGTCGTCGATGCCGCGCGGGAAGAAGTTCAGCGGCTGCCCGTTGTACTTCGCCCGGCCGATCGACAGTGGACCGGTGGCGTTCCACATCGTGATGCCCACCTGGGCGGCGGACAGCACGCCGTTGACGTAGAGCCGCAGCTGCCGCAGGTCCGCGTCGTACGCCAGCGCGAGGTGCGTCCAGTCGCCGACCGCGGCCGGCTCCGCCGAGGTCAGCACGGTGCCGGTGGGATCGTCCTTGTCACTGTCGATGACCACGACACCCCACTTGCCGTCGCCCGGGTGGTACTGCAGGGCGAACGAGCTGACCCGGTTGCCGTCCTGCGCGAGGACGGTCCGGTTCACCGTGCCGCCGCCCTGGGTCAGGTACACCCATGCCGCGGCCGAGAAGCTGCGGCTGGTGTCCAGCACCGGGCCGGCCGTCTCGGCGTACCCGGAGGTGCCGTCCAGCCAGGCCGCGGCGCCGTCGCGGCCGCCGATCCAGCCGGTGCCGCCCTTCAGGGTGGCGGTGCGGCCCTTGCCGCTGCTGTCCGCGACGGTCGTGCCGGTGCTCTCGTCGAAGCGCCAGCGGCCGGCGTCCGCGGTCGGCAGCGTGGCCGGGCCCTCCTGCGCCGGGTACGACCGGTAGAGCGCGAGCACGCGGGCCTTGTCCAGCGGCCCGGTGTAGAGCCGGACGTCGTCCACCCGGCCCGGCCAGTACTCGGCCGGCTCGCCGCCGGCCCGTCCCCGGCCGATCTGCACGCCGCCCTCGGCGTGCCACGGGGTGTTGAGCGTGCCGTCGCCGATCCGCACACCGTCCACATAGAGCCACAGCTTCTTCGTCGGCGCGTCGTAGACGGCGGCGAGGTGCACCCAGCGGTTGAGCTCGGACGGCTCGGTCGTGACGACCGCCTTGGTGATCCGGGCGTCCGCCGCGTCCGACTCGGGCATCTCGAACGTCCACGCGCCGCTCGGGCTCTGCCCGTCGTCGATGACGTGACCGAGCCGGAACTTACTGGTCTTCGCACCGTCCACGGTGACCGCGTCGACCACACACCGGGTGTACCGGTCGAGGTCGCAGTCCTTGGCGGTCAGGTACACCCAGGAGGTCACCGTGAAGCTCTTGTCGGTGCGCAGGTCGACGCCGGCGGTGGACACCGTGTCGTCGACCCCGTCGAGCCGCACCGCGTTGCCGGACCGGCCGGGCGCGAAGGCCGCGCCGCCGCCGAGCGTGCCGCGCCGGCTGCCGACCGCGTCCGCCGCCGAGGAACCGCTCGACTCGTCCAGCGCCCACTGGTGCACGAGCGACAGGTCGCGGCCGGCCAGCACCCGGATCTCCTCCGCGAACAGCGGCCGGCTGTAGACCGACACGTCGTCGATCGAGCCGGGGAAGAAGTCCAGCCGGGCGCCGTTCCACTGCGCGGCGCCGATCTGCACGCCGCCGGTGGCATGGTTCCAGGCGCCCGCGTGCGGCAGCGCGCCGGCCAGCACCCCGTTGACGTACAGGCTGATCCGCCGCGCGCCGACGTCGTGGACGGCGGCCAGGTGCGTCCACGCGCCGATCTGGACGGCCGGGCCCAGCACCCGGTCGTGCACGCTGCCGCCGCCGTCGGCGTCCGCGCCGAACATGGTGAACGCCCAGCGGCCGTCCGGGGTCGCCTGGAGCTGGAAGGCGCTGACGCGGCTGCCGTCCTGGGAGACGACGGCCGGGTGGCCGCCGACCTTGTCCAGCCGCGCCCACGCGGTGACCGCGAAGCTCTGGCTGGTGTCGACCGCGTGCGGCGCGCTCACGTGGGCGCCGGTGCCGTTCAGCCGCACGGCCAGGTCGCCCGGGTCCGGTGTGGAGCTCTGACCGCCGGTCCAGTCCGGCTTGCCGGCCAGCGTGCCGTTCCGGTCGCGGCCGGACGCGTCGACCGCGTCGCCGTCCAGCTTCCAGGTGCCGGCGGTGACGTCGCTCTGCGCCACGATGCCCTGGATCTCGGCCGTGGTCAGCACCCGGCTGTACGCGCGCACCTCGTCGAGAGCGCCCCGCCACTGGTTGGTGAGCACGCCCTCCCACTTGCCGCGCCCGAGCACGAACTCGCCGGTGGCGTGGAACCCGCTGGTGTGCGGCGCGGTCCCGGCGAGCTCGCCGTCGACGTAGAGCCGGATCTGCTTCGCGGCCGCGTCGTAGACGCCCACCACGTGCGCCCACTCGCCGCGCGGGGCGGTCCCGCCGGCGCTGCGGACGGCGGCGTCCTCGGCGCGCGTCACGGTGTCCGCGGACGGCAGGTGGAACTCCCACCGGCCGCCGTCGGTGTTGCGGTAGCCGAGGAAGAACGCGCTGTTCACCGCGCCCTCCTGGGTGATGGCCGTCGAGGCGTGCGTCGCCGCCGGCAGCTCGTCGAGGCGGAGCCAGCCGCCGACCGAGAAGCTCTGGTCGGTCCGCAGCACCGGGCCGGCCATCGACACCACGTCGGCCGGCGTGCCGCTGGCGTTGGCGAGCGCGACGGCACCACCCACCGCGCCGCCATCGGGCACGAACCGCGCGCCGCCGCGCCGGACGCCGGAAACCCCACCGGGTACGGCGTTCGCGGCGGTGTCGCCCGCCACCTCGTCGAGCCGCCAGTGTCCGAGCTGGACGTTGTCCCGGCTGACCTCGGCGCGCACCTCGGCGCCGGCCAGCACCCGGTCGTACACCTTGACCTCGTCCACCGCGCCGACCAGCCCGTGGCCGACGACCAGTTGGCCCGCGCCGTGCCAGGAGGCCGCGCGCGGCGCCGTACCGGCGAGTTCACCGTCCACGTAGAACGCGACCTGCTTGGCCTCCGCGTCGTAGACACCGGCGAGGTGGGTCCACTGACCCTCGACGGGCGCCGCCGGCGCGGTCACGTGGTCCCAGCCCTTCGGGCTCGCCTCGTCGGTCTGCGGCATGACGAAGACCCATCGTTTGCGATCGCCGACGTACTGGAGGCAGAACGCGCACTGCTGGGCGCCCCGCTGGGCGACCGCGTTCACCCAGCGGTCGTTCACGCTGTCCAGCTTGACCCAGGCCGAGACGGAGAAGCTGGCGTCGGTGCGCACGGTGGTGGGCGCGGTCATCGTGCCGGTGCCCGCCGTCCGCAGGCCGGTGCCGACCGCACCTTCCGCGTAGGTCGCGCCGCTGCCCAGCGTGCCGTCCCGGTCGCCGAGGTACGCGGTGTCCTCCGCATTGCCCTCGAACGCCCACTGGGCGGCCGGTCCGTTGCCGGGTCGCACGTAGAAGTGGTGCACCCGCGTCGGGCTGCGGTGCCCGGCCCGGTCGACGCTCTGCACGTACAGGTCGCGCGGGCCGTCGCCGGGTGGGGTGAGCAAGACGCTCGCCGTGCCGCCGAGCGCCGCCGCGTCCACCTTGGTCGCCGGCGGGTCCTGCCAGCCGTACAGGTAGTGGTCGATGTCGCCGACGCCGGCGGCGTCGAACGTGAACCGGCCCGGCACGCCGGCGCCGCCGTGCCAGCGGTTGTCCGCCGGGTACAGCCCGGCCGTGACGCCGGGCGCCTTGTCGACACCGACCTGGTCGACCACGAACGGCCCCGGACCGTTCGTCCACGGCCCGCCGTCGGTGCCGTCGCTCGCCCACACCGTCCAGGTGACGTGCTGCCCGTGCCGGCCGCGCAGGTCGACGTCGGTGCTGAAGGCCGCGCCGGAGCCCTGCCACGGACCCCAGTCCCGGTGCTCGGCCTCCGGTCCACCGTAGATGCTCCAGATCGGCTTGATCTGGTCGTTGTCCGGGTCGGACAGTCGGGTCTGGAGGCGGATCCAGTCGTCGCCGAGGTACGGCCTGCCCTCGCACCACCGGCAGGCGGCCGGCAGCGGCGGGTCGGTGCGCAGCTCGTACGGCGCGTTCGGCGCGGTGTTGTAGTGCAGGTACAGCTTGGTCTCGGCCGGGTCGTACTTGCGCCACGCCAGCTGGTTGCCCTCGTCGGCGGCCTTGAGGAAGTACGTCGAGTGACCGACGGTGTTGACCGCGCCGAGCGCGTCGAAGCCGACCCCGCGCCGCCCGCCGCAGGCGTTCGGCGAGCTCACCTCGCGCACGAACCAGCCCTGCGGGCGGTTGTTCCAGGTCGTTCCCGAGTGGATGCCCGCGTTGGCCATGAAGAGCTGGTGCGCGTAGTCGGAGCAGTTGGGGCTGTGCACGACCGTGGTGTTGAGGCCGGCGGCGATGACCCGCTTGCCGTTGAGGAAGCCGGTGTCGAACTGGAAGTACGACCAGGCGACCCCGATGCCGTTGCACTGCCCGTTGCCGTTGTAGCAGTTGCCGACCTGGGCGTTGACGCCGTCGCCGCTGCTCCACCAGTAGGAGGTGGTGGGCTTGCCGGACAGCACGGTCGCCCAGCCCCACTTCACCCGGTTGTCCACGACCGGGTCGATGGTGACCGGGAACACGGTGTCGGGGTCGGTGAGCAGCGTCCGGTCCGGGCGCAGGCTCAGCGTCCCCCGGTCGACGGTGACGCCGACCTTCGCCTCGCGCCGCGCCGGCTGCCGCGAGTCCCACATGACCGACGGCGGTGCGCCGAACACGACCGCTCCCTTACGGTCGCGTACCTCCAGGGCACCGTCCTTGGTGGCGCGGACCGTGACTCCCTGGCCCGTGACGCCGAGCCGGATCTGGCGCAGCTTCGGGTCGCGGGCCGCCGTCGCGGTCTTCACGACGAGGTGCTGGGCGAAGCCGCCGACGCTGGCGCGCAGCACCAGGTCGACGCCCGGCAGCACCTCGGCGTAGGTGGCGGTCGCGCCCGCCAGCGCCGGCGCCGGCAGCCGGCCGGGCCAGGTCAGCGCGATCCGCTGGCCGTCCCGCCCGTAGCGGACCAGCGGGCCGTTCCCGCCCGCGGAGAAGGCCAGCTCGACGTCGGCGGCGCGCGGCCCGACCGTACCGTCCGGCCGCCGCACCAGCGTGGTGTCCACACCGACCCAGCGGCCGCCCTGGCGTACCCGGACCGGGCTCGCCGTGAGCTCGGCCCGGAGCGTGCCGTCCGGTTGGGCGTACACGAGCCGGGTCTGGGTCGTCAGGTCGGCCACCGCGACCCGCGACTGCTGGCGCGCGGCCACGACCACCGCGGTCGCCGTGTCCGGCGCCTCGGCGACGCGCGGGCCGGCGTACCGGCTCTCCGGCGCCTCCTGGCGCGCGGACGCCACCGCCATTCCCAAGATCATCAAAACGGACGCAGCAAGAATCCCCCACCGCCGCACGGCAGTGCCCTCCCCCCAAAGGACGGCACCGCGTGTGGAAGCCGTCACGGCATGAGACTGCCGCCCGCCGGCACACAAACGCTCATACATTTCATGATCAGCCCCGCGCCCCTGCGCGCCCCGCCACCTCGTCGATCACCCACTCGCCCGGCACCACACACCACCTCGTCGATCGCGAGCAATCACCACGCCCCACGCACCCACGCACCCACGCACCCACACACGCCACCGCGACTCACCCGCGATCTTGGCCTAACCGCGGTGATCCCAGTGCGATCATGGATACATAGCTGCACGTTCATCCCTGGATCGCCTGGCATGGCCAAGATCAGCCACCTGTTGCACTGACCCCTGGAGACCACCTCGCCATTCCGGGTGCCTTTGCCCTTGATCGACACACATGCCCTTGATCAATGCACCTTCCCTTGATCGACGCTGCCCGGCGACCGATCCCGCCGCCCGAGGCGGCGCCCGCCCCCACGGGACCTTGATCGTTGTCCCAAAACCTCAACCAGATCGGCGTTTCGTTGAGGTTGTGGGGGAAAGATCAATGGCCCCCACCCCCGGGGCCCGCCGGCG
>JBBEWH010000252.1:0-36566 GCA_037414955.1 Actinomycetes bacterium KLBMP 9797 | reverse complement strand
CCGGGAAGTCTCCTCCTCGGTCAGCTTGTACACCGGAATACCGGTCCAGTTCGCCAACACCTCAGCGATCTGCTCGTCGTCGACCTCGGACACCACATCCAGGTCGCCGGCCTTCCACTCCTTCTCCCGCTGCGCCTTCTGCCCCAGCAGCTGCTTCTCCTTGTCCCGCAGCTGCGCGGCCCGCTCGAAGTCCTGCGCGTCGATCGCGGACTCCTTGTCACGGCGCACCTGAGCGATCCGCTCGTCGAAATCACGCAGATCCGGCGGCGCGGTCATCCGGCGAATCCGCATCCGCGCCCCCGCCTGGTCGATGAGGTCGATCGCCTTGTCCGGCAGGAACCGATCCGAAATGTACCGGTCCGCGAGCGTCGCCGCCGCGACCAGCGCACCATCGGTGATCGACACCCGGTGATGCGCCTCGTAGCGATCACGCAAACCCTTGAGAATCTCGATCGCCTGAGCCTGCGTCGGTTCGTCGATCTGCACGGACTGGAAGCGACGTGCCAGCGCCGCGTCCTTCTCGAAGTACTTCTGGTACTCAGTGCTGGTCGTCGCGCCGATGGTCTGCAACTCGCCACGGGCCAGCATCGGCTTGAGGATGCTCGCCGCGTCGATCGCGCCCTCGGCGGCGCCAGCGCCGACCAACGTGTGAATCTCGTCGATGAACAGGATGATGTCGCCCCGGGTGCGACACTCCTTCACGACCTTCTTCAGGCGCTCCTCGAAGTCACCGCGGTAGCGGGAACCGGCCACCAGGGCGGCTAGGTCCAATGTGTACACCTGCTTGTCCTTGAGCGTCTGGGGCACCTCGCCCTGGACGATCCGCTGGCACAGGCCTTCCACGACGGCGCTCTTGCCGACGCCCGGCTCCCCCACCAGCACCGGGTTGTTCTTGGTACGGCAGGACAGCACCACCATCACCTGCTCGATCTCCCGGTCCCGGTCGATCACCGGGTCGAGCTTGCCCGTCCGGGCGTCCTGGGTCAGGTTCTGGCCGTACTGATCGAGCACCGTCGACGGCGCCGGAGCCGGTTCGCCGACCGGCGCCTTCTCCACGTGACCGGACAGCAGCTGGATGACCTGCTGCCGGACCCGGTTAAGGTCCGCACCGAGCTTGACCAGCACCTGGGCGGCAACACCCTCGCCCTCGCGGATCAGCCCGAGCAGGATGTGCTCCGTGCCGATGTAGTTGTGCCCGAGCTGCAACGCCTCCCGCAGCGACAGCTCCAGCACCTTCTTGGCCCGCGGCGTGAACGGAATATGCCCGCTCGGCGCCTGCTGACCCTGCCCGATGATCTCTTCCACTTGCTGACGGACGCCCTCCAAGGAGATCCCGAGACTCTCCAAGGCCTTGGCCGCCACACCCTCACCCTCATGGATCAGGCCCAGCAGGATGTGCTCCGTGCCGATGTAGTTGTGGTTGAGCATCCGGGCTTCTTCTTGAGCCAGGACGACAACCCGACGAGCGCGGTCGGTAAATCGCTCGAACACGACTCTCACGTCCTCGCGGCGAGGCCCCACGCACCCCACCCGACAGACGCACGCGTGCGCACGACAACGGCGAAGGTGGTGTGCGCTGAGTCAGAGCCTCTTGGCGTTGACGCGCGGCCCGCGTGGGGGGCCTCGCTACGCTCGTGCAGGCGCGCTGCCGTTCCAGATTACAACAACGGGGCACCCAGACTTACGATGAGTCGAGGGAGGATCGCGATGACCGGCAGGAAACAGCGACGACCCGTACCCGATCGGGCCCGCAGGCGCGCGATCCGCGCCCTGGCGACGCGGCTCGGCGTGGCATATTCGGTGGCCGCGCGCCTGCTGGCGGCCGAATCGGCCGGCGCCGACGAGCATCGCAGGGCGATGTTCGCTGTGCGCGAACACCGCACATTCCACGCCCGGGTCCGCGACACCCGCTTGGCCACCGACCTCCCGTTGGGTCGGGCCACGCACCTGACGGAGCGCTTCCCGCGATGGCGGCAACCACGGATGTACGACGGTGCCGGTCGCCAGACCGCACTGGCGATGCTGTACGCCGTCGTGGCGCACGAGTCACCCGCTCTGCTTCCTCCGCCGGACGAGCTCGCCTGGGTCGCCGAGCTCGGCGAGGAGGCGGCCGTCGACATCACCTGCGCCGCGCTGGACCGCGCCGCCCGCCGGCTGCTGGACGGCGACCGATGGCGGTTGTGGACCCGGGTGGACGCCGCGCTCGCGGCGGGCCAGTCCAATCCGGACTGGCGGGTCCGGGACGCCGCGCGCACGCTCGACCGGGAGCTGCGCTCGGTGAGCCTGCGCGGCTCACTCGACGGCGTCCGGCACATCCTCGACGCGCTCCTCGTCACGGCGTACGACGGCCACCCGCCCGGCACCCGCGTCCGGGTGCTGACCGGACCGCTCAGCGGCCTGGTCGGCACCGTGGCCGGCGTCCGCTGGCCAGCAGCCGGGCCACCCACGGGATACGAGGTGCGCTCGACGCCGACCCGGCGGTCCATCTCTTGGCCGTGGACGACGTCGCTCCCCTCGACCAGCCCGCCGCCCCGCAGCCAGCACGCCGCCCAAGATCAAGGCGTCCCTGAAGTCGTTCTAACGACTTCAAGGACGCCTTGATCATGGGCGGCGTAGGCTCTCGAAGGCGGAGCGGGCGGCGGCGCCGATCGCGAGGTCGATGTCGTGGGCGATGCTCGCCCGACGGTGCGAACGGGTGAGCGCGGCGATCGCGACCCGGTCCCCGGAATCGGCGGTCACCACGCCGATCTCGTGGCGCAGGTGCAGGAAGGTGCCGGTCTTGCCGCTGACCCGCACGGTGTCGGCGCGCAGGTCGCTGGAGAGGCGCTGGGTGAAGACCTGCAGCCCCATCAACCGGCGCAGCTCGGCCGTGGCCGCGGGTGTCGAGATCTGGTCGAGCCAGATCCGTTGCAGCAGGTCGACAAGGGCCGCCGCGCTGCCGGCGTTCGCGTAGGCGGGGTCCAGCGTCTCGATGGAGTGTTGGCCGGCGACGTCGTCCCGGATCGCCAGTTCCAGGGCAAGCCCGAAGTCGTCGCCGGCGACACCGGCGGCGCATTCGTACATCCGGTGCATGCGGTGCCGGACCCGGATCCCCGCGCATCCCCACGCCCGCATGCGCTCGTCCACCAGTTCCACACCCACCAGGTCGAACAGCGCGTCGCCGCTGGCGTTGTCGCTGACCGTCAACGTCTGGTGGATCAGATCTCCGACGGCCAGCGTCGCCGGGTACCGGAACGCGGCCACGCCGGTGGGGCCGACGCTCCTGGTCGCCGGGTCGATGGTCACCGGCATCGCCGGATCGAGCGCACCGGCCGCGATCCGGTCGAGCACCACCAAAGCCAGCGGAACCTTGGCCACCGACGCCAGCGGTGCCGCGGTGTCGACGTCGAACCCGAGCTGCTCCCCGGTGTCGATGTTGCGGGCCAGCAGGTGCCCGATGGCGCCGACCTCCTGCCAGTGCGCGGCGATCGACTCGGCGACCGAGAGCAGGTCCGCGGTGCTGGCGACGTACGCCGGCCTCATCCGTGCGCCGCCAACCGGGCGCGCGGATCTGGGCCATCGGCGCCTCGGTCCGCCGCGGTGGCGCCCGGGGACGCGTCGCCGGCCGCACCGATCGCCTCGGCGAGCAACGGTTCCAGCCAGTCGACCACCGGAGCATCGCGGCTACCGGCCCACCGGGTGGCCACCGCGAAGTCGTATCCACGATGGAGCGTCGCGTCCGCGAGCGGCGACCACGCCAGGTCGTGGCGGCGGGCGAACGGTTCGGTGCACAGCAGGACGGCATGCCCCGCGAGCGTTTCGGCCACCGCGGCCGCGGTGGAGGCGGCCCGGCGGACGCGGGTGCCGGACAGGCCGGCGCGGGCGGCGGCCTTGTCGAAGCGCTCGGCCGCGAACCCGATCTCGTCCTCGACGGTGACGAGGATCGCTGGCGATTCGCCACCGACACCTCGTCGTGGCCGAAGACTTTCCAGGTGCACGCGGGGACCAGGCGCCGCAGGCATCGAGCTGGCAGCCAGGCCCAGCGGGACCCGATGGGATGCCGTTTCCGGCGGCACGCGCAGCAGCGCGCACGCCAGCGAGCCCGCGGCCAGCTCACTCGCCCGCTCCTCGGCGGGCAACTCCCGCACACTGATCGACACGCCGCGCTCGCCGCCGGCCCGGATCACCCGGGCCAGAGCCGCCGGATCGGCGTCGGGCGGCACGCCCAGCACCTGCGCCGCCGACACCCGCGCCGCCCGGGCTGCCTGGCGCAGGTGATCGACCCGGCTCAGCACGTCTTTGGCGTGCGGCAGCAACCGCACGCCGAACTCGGTGCTGGTGATCTGGCGCCGGGAGCGGTCGAAGAGCTCGCCACCGAGGTACTGCTCCAGGGTCTTGATCCGACGGCTGAGCACCGGTTGCGCCACATAGAGAAGGTCGGCGGCTCTGGAGAAGCTGCTTTCCTCCGCGACGGCGACGTACGCCTCGAGGTGCGCGAGAAGATCCACTACCAAGACATATCAAAAAGCTATAGGTCCTTCAAATATCGCTCTTGGACATGAAACGGGGAGCGTTGGTTGGCTCGTATGCGACCGCGCCCACCCACCGCATAGGAGCTCCGATGCCTCGCGCCGCCTCCGCCGCCCTCTCCCGCCGATCACTGTTGCGCGCCGGGCTGGTCGTACCCATCGCCCCCATGGCTGGCTCACTGGCTGGCGGTCACCTCGCGGAACTGCGCGCGTTGGAGCGCCGGCACGGCGCCCGGCTCGGCGTCTACGCGACCAACACGCGTACCGGCGCCACGGTGGCCTACCGCGCGGCAGAGCGGTTCCCGATGTGCTCGACGTTCAAGACCTTCGCGGCCGCGGCCATCCTGCGCGATCGGGACCGCGACGGCGAATTCCTCAACCGGGTCATTCACTACGCCGAGAGCGACCTGGTGCCGTGGTCCCCGATCACCGCCGAGCACGCCGGCGTCGGGATGCGCGTCAGCGAATTGTGTGCCGCCGCCATCTGCTACAGCGACAACACCGCGGGCAACCTGCTGCTCCACCAGATCGGCGGCCCTGGTGGCATCACCCGGTTCTGCCGGTCCATCGGCGACCCGCACAGCCGGCTCGACCGGTACGAGACCGCGCTGAACAGCGCCGTTCCCGGCGACCCGCGCGACACCACGACGCCCGGCGCGATCGGGCGTAGCTATCGTGAGCTGGTGCTCGGCCACGCACTCTGCCCTGCGGACCGCGCCCGGCTGGCCGCGTGGTTGAAGGCGAACACCACGAGCGCCAAGCGGTTCCGCGCCGGTCTGCCCGGCAGCTGGGAGATCGGCGACAAGACCGGCACTGGCGCCTACGGCACCGCCAACGATGTCGGCGTGGCGTGGGCCACCGACGGCAGCCCCCTCGTGCTGGCTGTGCTATCCACCAAGGACACCGAGGACGCGGCACCCGACGACGCCCTGATCGCCGACACCGCCCGTCTTCTCGCCCGCACCCTCGCACCCGCCGGATAGGGGAAGAAACGTGCCCATCTCCCGCCGCGCTCTCCTCGGGGCGGCAGCGCTGGTGCCGATAGCCGGATGTGCCAAGGACGCGCCATCCGCTACGCCTCCATCCGCGGTCCCATCCTCTGCCTCCGCCTCCTCCGCCACCTCCGCCTCCGCCGCCGCCTCTGCCCGGGCGGAGGACCGCCACGATCGCCTGTCCGCGCTGGAGCGGACGTACGGCGCGCGCCTGGGGGTGTTCGCCGTCGACACCGCCACCGGCACGACGATCGCTCATCGGGCGGACGAACGGTTCGCCTTCTGTTCGACGTTCAAAGGGCTGGCGGCAGCCGCCGTCCTGTACCGGAACCCGCTGTCACACCTCGACGGGGTCGTCAGGTACACAAAGGACGACCTGATGAAGAGTTCCGTCATCACCGAACGGCATCTGGCCACCGGGATGACGATCCGCCAGGTGTGCGACGCCGCGGTGCGCTACAGCGACGGCACGGCCGGCAATCTCCTGCTCCGCGATCTCGGTGGGCCCGGTCAGCTGACGGCGTATCTGCGCGGCCTCGGCGACCACGTCACCCGGATGGACCGGTTCGAGCCGGCGATCGTGTCAGCCACCCCGGGAGATCCGCGCGACACGACGTCGCCGCGAGCGATCGGCACCGACTACCAGAAGATCGTGCTGGGCGAGGTCCTGCCGGCCGACAAGCGCGCCTTTCTCCGCGACCTGCTGGAGCGCAACGCCACGCGCGCCGGCGCCCAACGGATCCGGGCCGGCGTGCCGCGGGGGTGGGTCGTGGCCGACAAGACCGGCACCGGTGACTACGGCACCGTCAACGACATCGCCATCGTGTGGCCGCCGGACTCCGCGCCGCTCGTCATCGCGATCATGTCCAGCAAAGCCACCAAAGACGCCGAATACCAGCAGGCCATCATCGTCGAAGCCGCTACCTACGTCGCGAACACATTGGCTCCACAGTAGAGCGCTTCGGACAGATCTAGTCGAGTTAGGGTCGATATAGCGCCCTAACTCGACTAGATCTACCGGCGTCTAGCCGAGGAGGAGGCCGATCACCTGGCCCATGATGCCGGCGGCGCTGATGACCTGGTCGAGGGGGACGTTCTCGCCATTCACCACCTGCAGCAGGGTGTTGACGGCGCCGAGCACGTCCTGGATGCCGGGCACGGCCGCCTCGCCGCCGCCCTGCTCCTCGGCCGCGTCGCCGCCGTCCTCGCCCTCAGCGGCCCCGTCCTCGCCGGCCGCGTCGTCCGCCGCATCCTCACCCGCCGCGTCCTCAGCGGCATCCTGGCCCGCGCCGCCAGCGGCATCCTCGCCCGCCGCGTCCTCACCCGCGCCGTCCGCCGCGTCCTCGCCGGCCGCATCCTCGCCCGCTGCGTCCTCCCCCGCCGCCCCGCCTGCTGCGTCCTCGCCGGCCGCCGCGTCGCCCGCCCCAGCGTCGCTGGCGAACAGGTCCCGCCGGACCAGCGGTACGTCGGCGGCCCGCGCCGCGCTCACGTTGGCACCGCCCGCGCCGTCACCGGCGGGCGGTGGCAGGAAGTTGGGAGCGTTCGGGTCCAGGGCGAAGAATTCATTGCTCGTCGGGGTGGTCACGCCGACGACGCGCCGTTCCGCGGCGGCCACGATCAGCTGGAGCTGTTCCACCGCGCCGGAGTCCGCATCAGCCACCCGGACGTTGAACGCGATGTAGTCGGGCGAGCCGCCGCCCTCTGCCTGTAGCCGCGGCGGCGGCTCGGCGGCCATCGCGCGTAGGGAATCGGCGCCCGCTCCCGGGTCGCCGCTGTCGACCGACCAGCCGACCTGCGCCGTGATCTGTACGGCGGACGAGGCGTCCGCGCCGGTGTCGGACGCCGACTGTCCGGCGAGTGCTGTGCCGACTCCGGCGGCGAGAGCCAGGCTCGCCACTAGGGCGATGATGCCGTTCTTCTTCCACGATTGCACCGCAAGGTTCTCCTCTCGACGGGACGACGGGGCGCCGTCACGCAGCCTGGGGTACGGGCGGTAGGGCGTCGCGGCCGCGCACCGCATGCGCGCCTTTGGCGCATCCGGTGAGCGCCCGCGACGCCCATGATCAAGGCGTCCTTCAAGTCTTTATAGCGACTTGACGGACGCCTTGATCATGGAGGGGGGTAGCGTCAGTCGAGGCTGACCGAACCCCCGGCGTTGTTGATGGACACCTGGGCGGCGGCCATCTCGGCCGCACCGGACTCGAGGTCCTCCACGGCGCCGTTCAGCATGCGGCCCGCGCCGGACCGGGCGTTCGGGTTCGCCGCCACCGCCGCCTGCGCGGAGGAGACCGCACCCCGGGCGGACACCATCGCCGAACGGGCGGCGGCGAAGGCCTCCTCAGCCTGCGCCACCAGGCTGGCGTCGCTGGCGTCGCGCGTGGCGTCGAGCAGCTGCCGGGCGGTCGCCCGAGCGGCCTCGCCGGCCTGCTCCGCGTCCGCACCCTGAGCCGCCGCGTCCTGCCCGGCCTGGGTGTCCGCGCCGCGGCAGGCCCGCGACACGTTCTGGCCCGCGTCCTGGGCCGTCTCGCTGGCCTCGGCGAGGCTGCGGGCCGCGTCGCGCAGGGAAGCGCGCGCCGCCGCGCTCAGAGGCGCCGACTCGGTACCGGTCGCGGCGGTGCCACTGGAGCCGGTCAGGCTGTCCGCGTTGGCGGCGCCCAGGCCGGCGACTGCCAGGCTGACGATGACCGCTGCGAAGCCACCTGCGAGCAGTACCCGTCGATTGCGCAGATTTCCCACGATCTCCCACTTTCTCGATGGCCGGCTCGGTGCCGGTCGTTGGTCACTTACCTATAGACACGCACCACACCCACCATCCGGCTTGCGTCCCGCGAACGTACTCGCGCGCTGTTGTTTGGGATTCGGGCCTGGCGCTTTGCCGAATCGCCTGCTATATAAAGGAATTTCACGCTCCGATACACCAAACGGGTACGGGCCAGGGGTGGCGCACCCCTGGCCCGTACCCGAGAACCGCTTCGGCTGTTACCTCTCCATAGCGAACCGAGCGAGGCTGGTGGACACCGGCTCGGGCCGGCCGTCGTTCTGCGTCGCGTCGGCGGTGAGCACGTCCAGGTGCTGATAGCCAGCGGCGACAACGGTTTCGCCGAACGGCGGCGGTGGCGCGCCCGAGCCGCGCAACCCGTCACCGGCGATGAGCGTGATGGTCGGGTTGGCGGTGATGCCGTCCTGGTGCACCGCGTTCCGGCTCACCTCGGCCGCGCTGGACTGCTGGATGTCCGTGATGATTTTGGTCGGGAAGTAGTCCTCCGTGAAGTCCAGCGGTTGTTCCGCCATGCTGCGGGCCAGTTGCTGGAGGTCGGTGACTTCCTTGCCGGCCGTCGTGAAGGGCGTGCCGTCCGCCGCGTTCGGCACCGGGTCATCGTCCGGGCCGACCTCGTCATAGTTGCGCCAGACATACAGTGGCCCGTTCGGCTCGTCCGGGATGGCCCGCGGCTCCTTGCCGAACATCCCGGCCAGTCCGGACAGGACGGGAATGTCGGAGGCGTTGCGCGGCAACGGAAACTCCTTGTCCACGATCCGCCCACCGGCGAAGAACCCGACGCTCGTCTGGAGGAAGCCCAGTGGCTGCGAGTTGTCGTCCATCAACGCACCGAGCACCGCGCCGTTGGTGAGCCGGAAGTCCCCGGCTTGCGGGCTGCCGCTCAGGAACGTGAACACATTCTTGGAGAGCAGCAGGCGCATGGTGACGTCCAGGTTCACGTTGCGCGGCAGATCAGCGACCAATGTGGACCCCTCGTCCGGTGCGACCAGCGCGGCCAGTCCGGCGAGGGTCAAAACGTTCATCGTTTCGGCGTTGATCACCGCCGGCCCGGACAGCGTCCGCGGTATCGCGCCCGCGCGCAAGCCCGCCTGCACCACGGTGAAGCCCAGGTTGGGGTCAGGCGTCATGCCGGCGGGCACCATCATCTGACTGCCGGCGATGTCGGGCAACGACGTCGAGATCTGACTGTCCAGGGCGAAGTATCCCGAGCACTGATTGAAGCCGGCGTCCTCGAGCGTGGCGGGATCCCCGTCGAAGTCCCAGCTGGCGAAGAACGCGGTGAGGACGCCACCGAGCGAGTGCCCACCGCACACCACCTTCTCCTTGCGTAACTGCTGGTCGGGGAGTTCCGCGGCCAGCAGGTCGAACTGGTCGCGCATCGTCTGTTCCAGGCCGACGTGCTGCAGGAACGTCACCTGGTCGTTGCCCAGGTAACCGGCGAACCGGCGCCCGTCCACCGCCGCGCCCCGGTAGTAGTAGTCCACCGCCATCCGTGCGTTCCCGGCGGCCAGCCCGGCACGTATCCCGCGGTTGTCCTCCAGGCAGTTCGACCGCCGGTCCAGCGCCCAGAACTCGACGAACTGGCCGCCAGCCGCGGCGACGCTGACCGTGTTGCGCGCCACCGCGTCGAACGCGCCCGCGCCCTCCAGCACCCCGGGTTGAGCGATGAGAACCTTGTCGGCTTCCGCCGACTCGTCCGGGCCGCCCGCGTGCCGGTACCGCAGATACGACAACCAGTCACACTCCGGGGGGCGGCTGCCCGCCGTGGCCGGTAACGGTATCTTGACCCGCACCGCCGTCTCAACGACGTCGGTCACCGGCGAGTTCGACGGCACGGGGGTCTCCTCCCGCTCGCCGACGGCGCTGGCCGCGGGCGCTGCGGTGATGCCCGCGGCGAGCAGCCCACCCACCGTCACCGCTGCCAGGATGACTCGTTTCGCACCGGTCATGCGCATAGCTTCTCCTCGCGGTCAGTTGCCGGATCGCGGCCGACGGTAGCCGCGCGATGGCGCGGGCCGGTACTCACGGCACCGGGAAAAGCGGACCACGACACTGTCACCGCGCTGCGCGACTCACCATCGGCGCCGGCCGTACCGCACGGGTGTCAACCCCCGCTCCCCTTGGAGGCAGCATGCACCACAAGGAGTATCACCATCGGTGGCGCCAGAGCCGCGCCTTACGCGCCGGCGTACTCGCGGTCACCACCGCGGTCACGCTGGTCGTCGGGCTGGCGGTGGCCAACGCCGACGACGCGGCGGCGCCGCCGGACATGGGTGCGGCCAGCGGCGGCGACCAGGCCGCGATCGACGCCGCCGAGGCGCTTGCCAGCCCTGGTCTGGAAGGCGCCAACGACTTCGCGTGCGTCGCCAACCCGGCCACACCGGAAGACGCCGAAACGCCGGAGCCGGTGATTCTGGTACACGACACGTTCCGCGACGGCGCGTCGAACTTCGCCATTCTCGCGCCCGAGATCGCCGCCGCCGGCCTGTGCGTCTTCGCGCTCGACTACGGCACCAACGGCACCGGCCCGCTGGCCGACAGCGCGACCCAGTTGCAGACCTTCATGACCGGTGTACTCGAAGCCACCGGGGCGACCACTGTGGACTTCGTCGGGCACGGCCAGGGCGGTGTGCTCCCCCGCCAGCTGGTGGGCCCGCTCGGCCTCGCCGGCCAGGTGGACGACATCGTGGCCCTCGCACCCGCCACCCGCGGCACCGACACCCCGCTCGAGGACCCGAACTTCCCGAACTGCGCGGCATGTGCGGACCTGGCGCCGGACTCGGCGTTCCTCACTGAGCTCAATGCCGCCGGCGACGTCGTGCCCGGCCCCGACTACACGGTCCCGTGGTCGGTCGCCGACAACGTCATCACGCCACCCGACAGCCAGACGCTGAAGGGCGGCGAGCCCGGCCAGGTGAACAACGAGCGCATGGAATTCGCGTGTCTCGGCCGGTTCGACTTCGGCCACGCGCTCGACCAGGAGCCGGCGGTCGCCGATATCGTCCTCAACGCCCTGCGGCGCGACGGCCCGTCGGACGCCGACAACGCGTTCTCCCCCGCCCGCTGCTAACTTTCCTCCTCATGATCAAGGCGTCCCTCAAGTAGTTCTAGCTACTTGAGGGACGCCTTGATCATGGGGCCGGGGAGGGTGCGAAGGCTCAGCAGCGCGCCGCAGAGCACGAGCCCCGCGGCCGCCACGAGCCCGGCGGTGTATCCGGTGGCGAACCCCACGCCATCCCCCACCAGCGCCACCACGACGCCCACCCCGGCGATGCCGAGCACCCCGGACACTTCGCGGGCCACACCGAAGACGGCGGATGCGACACCAGCCCGCTCCTCCGGTACCGCGCCCAGGATGCACGCGCTGAGCGGTACCGTCAGCGCGGAGCCGAAACCGACCACCGTGAGCGCGCCGAGCAGAGTGACCACCGCGCCGCCCGCCGCCACCACGACCATGCCGGCGGCGACCAGCACGAGCCCGGCCGCGACGGTGCGGGCGGCACCGAAGCGGGCCACGAGCGCCGGGGCGAGCGACGCGCCCGCCGCGACCGCGAGCGCCAGCGGCAGGAACGCCAACCCGGCACCGCTCGGCGTGAACCCGCGGACGTCCTGGAGGTAGACGGCGGTGTAGAAGTAGACGCCGTTGACGCCGAGGCCCCACAGCACCTGCACCGCCACGCCGCCGCGGAACACCCGCGCGGTGAAGAGTCGCGGATCGACCAGGGGCGCGGCGGTGCGGCGTTCGACGCGCACGAACGCGACGGTCGCGACCGCCGCGATCACCGCCGCGCACAGCACTGGACGCGCGGTGAAGCCGCGCGCGGTGCCGGCGATGAGCGCGTACGCCGCGGCGAGCAGCGCCGGGCTGCCGGTGCCCAATCCGGCCCAGTCCATCCGTGGGACGCCCGGCCGGCGGCGGTCGGAGATCGCGGCGCAGCAGGCGAGCGCCACCGCGCCGGCGGGCAGGTTCAACAGAAAGATCCAGCTCCAGTGCCCGTGTTGGCTCAGCACGCCGCCCGCGACCGGCCCGAGCGCCAGGCCCACGGCGCCGCACGCCGTCCAGACCGCGACGCACCGCACCCGCTCCCGTTCGTCGCGGCTCGCGACGATGGCGAGCGTCGCCGGTACGACCAGCGCCGCTCCCGCGCCCTGAAGGGTGCGCGCGGCGATCAGCGTGGCAGCGCCCCCGGCCACCGCCGCGAGCCCGGACGCGGCCGTGAACGCGACCAGCCCGTACCCCAGCACGCGCCGGTGCCCGTACCCGTCGGCGAGCTGGCCGCCGGCGAGCAGCAGTCCGGCGAACGCGACCAGATAGCTGGCCGCCACCCACTCCAGTGTGGGCAGTGCGATGTCGAGGTCGCGCGCGATGGCCGGGGCGGCCGCCGTCACGACGGTGTTGTCGAGCATGGTGACGAGGGCGGTCAGCCCCACGACGGCGCGGATCGCCCAAGGCCGGTCCATGCGGCGGCCTCAGGCCGGCACGGTGGCCGGCCGGCGGGGCGCCGCGCGCGGCTCGCTCCAGCGCCGCAGCGCCGGCCGCTCGACCAGTGTGGACAGCAGCCAACTCAGCCCGACGGTGGCCAGCAGCGCGGCGAGCAGGAACGCGAGCGCCACCGGTGGCGACCACTTTCCGGCACCGAACGCCATATGTCCGTAGTGGAGGACCGGCCAGTGCAGCAGATAGAACGGGAACGACAGGTCGCCGAGCCGCACCATCAGAGGGCTGCTGAGCCACGACCGCCGGCCGGTCGCGTCCCACGCCGCGGCCGTGCCGAGCAGCAGCACGACCGGCACCACGAACGGCCCGACGAAGTTGAACGGCACCGGCAGCGGCAGGGCCCCCACCCAGCAGACGGCGAGGATCGCCAGCGTCACCCGCGGCCGCACCTCCGGCCACCGCCCCTCGGCCACGATCCGGGCGAGCACGATGCCGATGGCGAAGTCGAGCACCCGCACCGGCGGGAAGAAGACCGCGAACCAGAAGCGGTAGAACGGCACCGGCAGGCCGAACAGGGTCGGCTCGTAGGGCAGCAGCAGCGCGAGCCACGGCAGGGCGGCGATGGCCGCGCCGAGGCCGAACACCCACCACCACAGGCGTTCCGGCCGGATCCGGGCGACCAGCCGCACCAGCCACGGGAAGAGCAGGTAGAGCGCCAGCTCACAGGAGAGCGACCAGGACGGGCCGTTCACGCCGGAGAGCACCGGGATGCTCGGCACCCACGCCTGCACCAGCAGCAAGCTGGGCAGCGCCTGCCCGGCGGTCAACGCGCCGCCGGTCGCGATCAGCAGCACGACGCAGGCGGTCCAGACCACCAGGTGGTTAGGGAAGATTTTGACCAACCGGCGCCGGTAGAACCGCCCGGTGCGGTCGCCGGGCCGCGCCGACCAGGCCAGCACGAAGCCGCTCAGCATGAAGAACATGCTCAGCGCCGCTTCCCCGGCGCCCGCGGTCAACCCGAGGATCAGGAAGTTGACGGTGCCGTTGGCGAAGACGCCCTGCATCCCGGCGTGGCCGACGAAGACGAGCAGCGCCGGCAGCACCCGGATGCCGGCGAGCATGGGCAGCCGGATCGGGTGCGGTGGCGGTGTCACGCCGGCATACCCGCCGCGGACCGGAACATCCCCAACCGCTCCTCGCCGACCGCGGCCCGGGCCGCGGGGTCGTCGATGCCGAGCCCATCGGTGGGCGCCAGGCACCGAACGCCGACCTTGCCGACGTGCTGGCCACTCTGGACGGTACGGGTGGCCTCCGCCACCTCCGTCAGCGGATACGCCTGGGAGAGCGTCGGCACCACCGCGCCGAGCCGGATCAGCCGGTTCACCTCGGCGGCCTCGCGATAGTTCGCGCCATGGCTGCCGATGATCCGCTTGAGCCGCATCCACAAATACCGGTTGTCGTACTCGTGCGCATACCCGCTGCTGGAGCCGCAGGTGACGACCGTGCCGCCGGTGCGGGCCACGTACACCGACGCACCGAAGGTCTCCCGACCGGTGTATTCGAACACCACGTGCGGGTCCTCACCGGCGAGCCGGCGCACCTCCTCGCCGAGCGCGCGCCACACCTTGGGGTCCCGCAGGCCGTCGGCGGTCCGCGGCAGCGCCTCCCGGTTCACCACCCGCGGGCAGCCGAGCCGGCGCAGCAGCGCCGCCTTCTCCTCCGAGCTGACCACGCCGACCGGTATGCCGCCGGCACGCAGCACCAGCTGCACGGCGTATCCGCCGAGCCCGCCGGTGGCGCCCCAGATCAGCACCACGTCGCCCAGCCGCATCGCCGCGCCGTGCGGGCTGATCAGCATCCGGTACGCGGTGGCGGCGCACAACGTGTTGCACGCCGCCTCTTCCCAGGTCAGGTGCGCCGGCTTCGGGAGCAGCTGGCTCGCCTTCACCACGGCGAAGTCGGCCAGCCCGCCGAAGTTGGTCTCGTACCCCCACGCCCGCTGGTCACCGGTCATCGCGTCGCTGTGCACGGCCGGGTCCTCGGCATCCACATAGGCCGGTGTGACGACCACCCGGTCACCGACCGACCACCGCCGCACGCCGTCGCCCACCCGCACCACCACACCGGACGCGTCCGAGCCGATCACGTGCCACGGCTGGTCGTGCCGCGCGCCCCACTTTCCCAGCCGGCCCAGGCGGGCAAGCGACGCGAACGTGGGCACCGGCTGGAACGTCGCCGACCACACGGTGTTGAAGTTGACGCTGGACGCCATGACGGCCACGAGCGCCTCATCGGAGGCGAGCTCCGGCATCGCCACCGGTCCGACATGGACGGTCTGCCGGATGTCCGGGTCCGGCACACCGGCGAACCGCTCCACATCGGAGCGTAACAGGTGCGCCGCCCGGTACGACGCCGGCACGGCGCAGTCCAGCAGCTCCGCGGGGGTCGCGCCGGCCACCACAGCCTCGGCCAGTTCGGACATGCGGTCACTTCCTTCCGGGTACGGGGACGTAGCGCGCCGCACGCAGCAGCGCGCCCAGGTCGGCCGCCACGGTCTCGACCGCGGGCGGATCCAGGACGTTCAGGTGATGTGCCGCGACCGGCACGACGCGCAGCTCCGGGCAGAAGTCACCGAAGCCGCGGGTCGGGTCGACGTGCTCGTAGCGCGGGTCGACGACGTTCCACGGGGTCGGCTCCGTGCACCGGTACAGGACGACGGGTCCGGTGTAGACGCCGGGTTGGTAGCGGTCCAGGGCGCGGGTGTCGCGGTGCGAGGTGATCTGGTGCCGGAGGATCGCCGCCGGCAGCCGGTCCCGCAGCCCGCTCTCCGCTAGCCGGTCGAGCACGAGTTCGAACTGGCTCTCTTCGGGCAGCAGCCGCAGCTCCTCGGCGGTGAGTCGCACCGCCACGCCGTACGTCTCCCGCAGGTATGCCGCGAAGCCCACGAACCGCTGGACCAGCAGGTCGGCGGCCCGCGCGGGCGGCACCGGCACCGGCAGTCCCGCGTCGATGAGCGCGAGCACGTCGACCCGCTCCCTGGCGGCGGCCAGCTGCCGCGCCATCTCGAACACCACCGCGCCCCCGAAGGACCAGCCGGCCAATTGGTACGGCCCGCACGGCTGCACGGTGGTCAGCGCCGCGACGTACCGCGCCGCCCGGTCCACAATCGACGTATCGTCGTCGAGCCGTTCCAGGCCGTAGCTCGGGTTGTCCGTGCCCATCAGATCGAGGAGCTGCTGGTACACGATGGTGCTGCCGCCGGCCGGATGGGCCAGGAAGAGCGGCGTCCCGTTGCCGCCGCGCAGTTCGCGCAGCGGTCCGCCGCAACGCACCGCCGCCTCGTCCGCGGCGCGCAGCGGCGCGGCCAGCCGTTCGGCGGTCGGCGCGGCCAGCAGCCCGGCACCGAAGTCGACCCCGCTGCGCTGGCGCAGCAGCCCGACGATGCGGTGCAACGCGTCCGGCGGGCCACCGAGCCGGTCGAGGCGGTCGGTGACGCCCGCGTCGACCGGACCGAGCACCTGCCGCACGGCCCACAGCACCAGGCGTTCCGCCGCGTCCCGCGGCTCGATGCCCGCGGGCATCGCCGGCGGGGAAGCGTCCGACCCGTCAGCCGCGATGTCCGCGAACGGGGACGCGGCCGACCTGTCGGTGGCGATGCCCGCGGGCAGGCTACCGGTGGACCCGTTGGTGGCGTCGCTTTCGGGCGGCACCGCGAGGCCGAGCGCGGCTGCGACAGCGCGCTCCAGGTCGCGCAGGGTGACACCGCGCACCAGTACCGAGGTCGGGATGGCGACGCCGAAGTCGGTTTCCACCAGGTTCTTGATGCGAACGGCGGCCAGCGAGTCGAGCCCGAGGTCGAGCAGCGGGGTGTCGCGCGCGGGCGGCCCGCCGGCACCCAGCACCGCCGCGATCCGCGCCCCGATCTGATCCCCCACCGCAGTGGTATGCGTGGCGACGCCGGCTTTGGCCGCACCGGCGCCGCCGGCCGCGATGTTTGCAGCGGTGTGCGTGGCGGCGCCGGCCTTGGCCGCACCGGCGCCGCCGGCCGCGATGTTTGCAGCGGTGTGCGTGGCGGCGCCGGCCTTGGCCGCACCGGCGCCGCCGGCCGCGATGTTTGCAGTGGTGTGCGTGGCGGCGCCGGATTTGGCCGCACCGGCGCCGCCGCGGGGGGTGGGCGGGGCGGCGCCGGATTGGCCCGCCCCGGCGCCGCCGCGGGGGGTGTGCGCGGCGGCGCCGGTGGGCCCAGCTGCCGCCGCTTCACCGGCGGCGCTGGCGGCAGGGCCAGCCGCCAGCAGACCGGCGAAGAACGGCAGCCGGGCAATCTCCGGGAAGGCCGTCGCGGCGGTCGCGGCGTCCAGCGGGACGACACCCGACGCGCCGGGTTCGCGGGCGAGCAGCTCCGCCAGCGCCGCGATCCCCTCGTCGGGCTCGATCGGCCGCAGCCCGGGAAGCTGGAGCGCGGCGGCGCCGCCGACCCGCGCCCACGTTCCATAGTGGATGGCCAATGCCGGTACGCCACGAGCGCGCTGCCAGGCGGCGAAGGCATCCAGCCACGCGTTGGCGCCGGCGTATCCGGTCTGACCGGGTGAGCCCAGCAGTGCCGCCGCCGACGACAGCGACACCCACCAGTCCAGTTCGCCGGCCGCATCGGCGGCGCGCACGGCGGCGTCGAGTCGCCATGCGCCGCGCGCCTTCGGACCCCATACGCGGGCCAGGTCGGCCGGGCAGGTGTCGGTGACGAGGCGGTCGGCGCGGACTCCGGCGCCGTGCACCACGCCGGCCAGCCGGATCCCACCGTCCCGCGCCGCCGCGACGGCCGCTTCCGCCGCGCCCGGCTCGGCGAGGTCGCCGCGGACCACCCGCACCTCGGTGCCCAGCTCACGCAACACGGCCAGCTCGACCTCGCTCTCCGGCGGCGGCCCAGATCGTCCACTGAGGACAAGCCGGGCGGCACCCGCCTCCGCGAGCCACCGGGCGATGCGCAGGCCCACACCCCGATAACCGCCGGTCACCAGGTAGGCGGCGCCGGGACGGACCACGGGCCCACGCCGGCCGGGTGCCGGCGCCGCTACGCGCACGCGTGCGGCGTACCGCCGTCCCGCGCGCCAGGCCACCTCGTCGTCGGCGGCGTCCGCCGCCAGCTCGGCCCGGAGGACCGCCGCCTGCGTGGCGGGGTCGTCCGCCGGGTCGAGGTCCAGCCAGGTCGCGCGCAGCCGTGGTTGCTCGACGGCGATCGACCGGACGGCGCCGCGCACCCACGCCAGATCGGGGTGGCCGGCGGCGCCGGCCGGCAGCGCCGCCGCGCCGCGGGTGACGAACCAGAGCCGCGGCGTTGTCCCGGCGGCCAGCGCGGTCGTAGCGTGCCGCACGACGGTACCCGCGAACGCCTCGGCCGTGGCCGGATCGGGTTCCGCACCGCCGGTCGGGGCAACGACAACAACGTGGGAGTCCGCGCCGCCGGACGGCGCCGCCACCGGGGGAGCGGCCCCGTCTGGCGCGCCGGCGGCGCGGACGAGTGGGTCGGCGGCCGGGCCAGAGACCGCGAACGCCGGGACGGTGCCGCCGGCCGGCGCGGGCGTCTGCTCCCACGCGAGACCGAGCAGGCCGCGCAGCGCGGGCGGCGCACCGTCCTCCCCGGCGGCGTCCACCCAGTACCGCCGGCGCTGCCACGGCGCGGCGGGCAGGTCGAGGATGCGTGCGCGCGCCGGTGGCGGGCCGGGAAGCCCGTGCGCGTACAGGATCGCGAGCTGGCGGGCGAACGCGCCCGCGCCGCCGTCGCGGCGCAGCGTCCCGGTCACCAGTGCGTCCGGCACGCCGCCCGCCTCAAGCGTCGCGCGGATCGGGCGGACCAGCACCGGATGCGGCGAGATCTCCAGAAAGAAGCGGAATCCGTCGTCGCTCGCCGCGCCAATCGCGTGCGCCAGGCGCACCGGGCTGCGCAGATTCGCGGCCCAGTACGCGGCGTCCAGCGGCGGCACCGCACGCGGGTCGCCCACGACGGTGCTGTAGAAGGGGACGGCGGGCGGCGCGGGCCGCAGCCCGGCGAGCGCCTCGGCCAGCGGGGACAGCAACGGATCCACCGCTGGCGAGTGGCCCGCGCCCTCGGTGGTGAGCATCCGCGCCATGCGGTTCGTCGCATCCGCCCGCGCGACCAGCATGCGCACCGCGCGCACGGCGCCGGTGACGACGATCTGGCGCGGGCTGGCCAACACGGCGAGGTACACGCCGTCCAGGCCGTCGGCGAACGCGTCGAACTCGTCCGCCGCCAGCTCCACCACCGCCATCGCCCCGGGCCCGAGCCGGCTGAGCGCCTCGGCGCGGCGGGCGATGACGCGCACGCCCTCGGCGGGTGCCAGCGCACCGGCGACCACCGCGGCGGCCACCTCGCCCATCGAGTGGCCGAGCACGGCGGCTGGCGCCACGCCGTACGCCCGCCACAGTGCGGCCAGCGCCACCTGCACGCCGAAGGTGAGCGGCTGAGCGCGCGCGCCGGTCTGCTCCGCGGTGGACTCCAGGCCGCCGCGCAGACTGGCACCCAGTTCCGCGGTGAACGCCGGCTCCAACTCGTCGACGGCGGCCGCGAACGCCGGTTCGCGGGCGAGCAGCTCGCGTCCCATGGCGGGCCAGTGCGTGCCGTACCCGGAGAACACCCACACCGCGTCGCCAGCTGCCCGCCCACCTTCTCCGGTGACGGCGTCCGGGTGCGGCGTGCCCGCGCTGACCGCCCGCAGTCCGGTGCGCAGGGCGTCGCGGTCGGCCGCGACCACCACCGCGCGGGCCGACCCACGCGCGCCTCTGCGGATCAGCGTGCCCGCGACATCGGGCACCGCCGCGTCCTCCGCGTGGTCCAACCAGCGCGCCAGCGCGGCCGCCTGCGCGCGGACGCGGGCGGCGGACCGGTCGGACAACACGCAGTACCGGGTGCCGGTTCCGCCGCCCGCCTGTGCGGCGCCCGCGGCTTCGAGAACGACATGCGCGTTGGTACCGCCGAAGCCGAACCCGGAGACCCCGGCGCGGGCCGGTCGGCCCCGGTCAGCGAGCGGCTCCGGAGCCGTGGGCACGCGCAGTCCCCAGTCGCCGAAGGGGATGCGCGGATTCGGTTGGTCACAGTGGATGGTGGCGGGGACGGTGCCGTGCCGGAGCACGAGGGCGGCCTTGATGATGCCGGCGATCCCCGCCGCGGCCTCCAGGTGGCCGAGGTTCGACTTGAGGGACCCGATCGGCAGCGGTTCGCCGGACAGCCGGCCGATGCCGCACACCGCGCCGAGCGCGCCCGCCTCGATCGGGTCACCGAGCGGCGTGCCGGTGCCGTGCGCCTCCACATAGTCCACGTCCGCCGGGTCGAGCCCGGCGTCGGCGTACGCCTCGCGCAGCACCGACTCCTGGGCCTGCGGGTTCGGCGCCACCAGGCCACCCGAGCGGCCGTCCGAGTTCACGGCGGAGCCGCGCACCACGGCGAGCACCCGGTCGCCGTCCCGCACGGCGTCGGCGAGTCGCTTGAGGACGATCACACCGCAGCCCTCGGAGCGCACGATGCCTTCGGCCGCCGCGTCGAACGGCCGGCACCGCCCACCCGGCGCCAGCCCACCGGCCTGCCCGAAGGCGACCGTGAGGATCGGCGTGAGCAGCAGGTTCACGCCGCCCACGAGCGCGGCGTCGATCTCGCCGGCGCGCAGGGCCCGCACCGCCAGGTGCGTGGCGACCAGCGACGAGGAGCACGCGGTGTCCACCGCCATGCTCGGTCCCCGCAGATCGAGCAGGTACGACAGCCGGTTGGCGGCGATGGACAGCGCCCCACCCGTGGCCGTCCAACCCTCTACTGTGTCCAGTGTCGCGGTGGTGAGACGGGTGTACTCACTGACGCAGATGCCGACGTACACGCCGGTGCGGCTGCCGGCCAGGCGGGCCGGCTCGATCGCGGCGTGTTGCAGGGCCTCCCAGGTGACCTCCAGCAGCAGCCGCTGCTGGGGATCCAGCTGCCGGGCCTCGCCGGCGCTGATGCCGAAGAACTCGGCGTCGAAGGCGGCGACGTCGTCGAGGAACCCGCCCCACCGGCCGGCCGCGCCCGCGCGGGTGGCGGCTCCCGCCCCGAAGTCGCGCCAGCGCTCCGGCGGCACCGCCCCGATCGCGTCCCGGCCCTCGGTCAGTAACCGCCAGAGCGCGTCCGGGTGGTCCACGCCGCCCGGGAACCGGCAGCCGACCCCGACGATCGCGACCGCCTCCCGTTCCGCGCGCGGCGGACGGATGTGGCGCACCGGGCGAGGGTCGGTGTCCGGCGTGACCAACGCCCGCGCCAGCGCGTTCACGGTCGGGTACTGCCAGACCAGCGTCGCCGGCAACGAGCGGCCGAGCCGCGCCTCGACCATCGCGGCGAGCTCGACCGCGTCCACTGACGACAGTCCGAACTCGAACAGTGGCCGGTCGCGGTCCACATCGGCGACTGGGCGTCCACACCGGTCGGCCACCCAGGTGGCGAGGAAGTCGGCGATGTCCATGCCGCTACCCGACCCGCGGCGTGGCGAACGCGCCCGCCAGGTAGCGCGCGCGGGCGACCGCGCGGGAGAGCTTGCCGCTGGACGTGCGCGGCACGCCGCCCGGTGCGGCGAGCACGACGTCGTGCAGCGCCAGGTCGTGTGCCGCCCAGACCGCCTTGCGTACGTCGCGCGCCACCTGGTCGGGATGCCAGCCACCCGGCGCGGACCGCGGCTCGGCCAGCACGACCGCGCCCTCCCCGGCACCGACCGGCACCGAGAAGGCCACCACCCGGCCCTCCTCGAGGGCCCGGCAACCACCGATCGCCGTCGCCTCGATGTCCTGCGGGTAGTGATTGCGGCCGGCCACGATGACCAGGTCCTTCCACCGGCCGGTGACGTAGAGCCGCCCGCCGTCCAGGAAGCCCAGGTCGCCGGTGCGCAGCCACGGCCCGACCGGCAGGCCGGCCGATCCGGCGAGCACCGCCTCGAAGACCTCCGCGCTGCGTTCCGGCTGCCGCCAGTACCGGCGGGCGGTGTTCGGCCCGTACACCCAGATCTCGCCGACCTGGCCGTCCGGCAGCGTCACCCGGCGGTGCGGGTCGACGATCGCGATCCGCTGGCCGACCGGCCGCCCGCACGATACGAGGGCGGCGGCGGGGCGCTCGTCGGTGACCGGGCGGGCCTGCCCGGCCGCGAGCGCCGCCCGGTCGAACCGGGTCACGGTCGGCCGGTGGTCCGGACGGTCGCCGGCGACGAACACGGTCGCCTCGGCGAGGCCGTACGCCGCGCACAGCGCCCGCCGGTCGAGGCCGGACGCACGGAACGCGTCCGCGAACGCGGCGAGGGTCGTGGCGCGCACCGGCTCGGCGCCGTTGAGCCACATGAACACCCGGGACAGGTCGAAGCTGGCGCGGAGGAGCGGGTCGACCCGGCGCACGCAGTAGTCGTACGCGAAGTTCGGTGCCGCCGTGTACGCCGACTCCTCCGCACTGAGCAGGCGCAGCCAGCGCTCCGGGCGCATCAGAAACGCCATCGGGTCGAAGAACACCGACCGGGTGCCGTGCAGCAGCGGCATCGCCACGGTCGCGAGCAGCCCCATGTCGTGGAACAGCGGGATCCAGTTCACCGCCGCGAAGCGGATCCGGCCGCCGGCGAACGCGGTCCAAAGCTGCCGGACGTTGGCCGCCAGGTTGCCGTACGAGATCTCCACGCCCGCCGGGTCCCGGGTGGAACCCGACGTGTACTGCAGGTAGGCGATGTCCTGGTCGGACGTCGCCGGGCCCGGCCCGACGGGGTCGACGCCGGCCGCGTCGGGTCCGGCGGCTTCGTCGGCCAGCAGCACCGCCCCGCCGCCGTTGGCCCGCACGAAGTCCGCGACCGCGCCCGCCACGGCCGTCGTGGTGACGACGCACCGGGGCGCGCAGTCCGCATAGGACCCGGCCAGCCGCGCGGCGTGCCGGGGTTGATCCGGCGGGAACAGCGGCACCGCGACCGCGCCGGCGTACCAGGCGCCGTACAGCGCCACCACGTACCCGAGGCCCGGCGGCGCGAGTACCGCGACCCGCTCCCCCGGCGCCGCCACCCGGCGGATCCGCGCCGCCAGCGCGGTCGCCCGTCGGTGCAGCTCCAACCAGCTGAGATCCTGCCGGACGCCGTCCGGATCGGCGACGAAGTCGACGAACGTGTACGCGGTTTCGGTGGGGCGGCGGCGCGCCCAGGTAGCGACCTGCCCGATCAGCGGCACCGCCGCCGGCGCGGTGGCCGGCACGGTGTCGCGGACGACCGGTGGCTGGGCGATGGTGGTCATGTGTCCTCCCGCGGCTGCCGCCCCGTTGAACAGGGGGTGATGGCGGATGACGCTAATCCGGTCGCATCGGGCCCAACATCTGCTCGGCGTGCGCGGCAGCCACCAGAGCGTTGTCAGCCGTTGACAATCCGCACCCATGTGTCCGTGCGTGGATGCGAACATGGTGCATCGGAAATTCCACCCTGGTCCATTGTGGATCGTGACGGCCCTGGCCCTGCTCGCGGTGGCCCTCGGCGCCGGATCGGTGGCGGTCGCGACCACGACCGAACAGGCCCGCGGAGCGTACGTGGCGCTGGGCGACTCGTACGTGTCCGGCCCCGGGGTGCCGAACCAGCGCCCGGACGCCGGCCTCTGCTCGCGCTCCGACAACAACTACCCGTCCCTCGTCGCACGGGCCGTCAACCCGGCCGCGTTCACGGACGCGAGCTGCAGCGGGGCGGTCACCGGTGACGTCCTCGAGAGCCAGGTCGGCGCGCTGCGGCCGGACACCGCGCTGGTGACGCTCAGCATCGGCGGTAACGACGCCGGATTCGCGCCCAACATCGCCATCTGCGTGGTGCTCGGCCTGCTGAACTCGGGCGGCGCGCCGTGCCGGGCCCACTTCACCAGCGGCGGCGTCGACCGCCTCGCCCAGACCGTGGACGCGGTGGGCCCGAAGGTGGGCACGGTACTGACCGCGATCCGCCAGCGCGCGCCGCGGGCCCGGGTGCTGCTGGTCGGTTACCCGGCGCTACTGCCGAAGTCGAAGGAACAGTGCACAGTCGACCAGCCGATCGCGACCGGCGACATACCGTACCTGCGCGCCATCAACGAGCAGCTCAACCGGGTGCTGGCCGACCAGGCGGCGGCCGCCGGGGTCACGTTCGTGGACACGTTCACGTCGAGCCTGGGTCACGACGCCTGCCAGGCCGCCGGGGTGCGGTTCGTCGAGGGCATCCTGGGCGCGACCGGCGCGGCGCCGGTGCACCCCAACGCGCTCGGCATGCGAGACATGGCCGACCAGGTGCTCGCCGCTCTCTGACTATCGACTCAGTCCTGATCAGTTGCTCAGTCAGCGCGGGTAATCCCCCGGGAGGACGTACCCGCGCGGATGCCCGGAAAATCCGTTGTGACCAGGGCACACAGCCCGGCGGTGGCCGCTCGCGCTCGACCCTTAGTGATCATTTGACGCCGCTTTGTATCGACGATCTGAACGGCTACGTGCTTCCCTGCGTACAGGGTGGTAGGGCCGAACGGTGGGGTGGTGGATCTGGGGGCCGCTGGCGTCAGCGGACCGCCGCAGACGGGCGGGAGTAGCAATGACAATTCTCAATGGAACGGTGCTCAATGGGACGAGCGCCACGTGGTTGACCGGCAAGATCCCGCCGGCGACCATCGAGCTACTGCGTCGCGATGTGCTCGAGTCGGCCGCGGAGATGGTGCGCGAGATCCAGGCGCACGTGCCGGAGTACGCGCGGCCGGACGACGAACGCCAAGCCCGCGGCCTGCGGCGCGGGGTCGATCTGGCCCTACGCCGCTACATCGACCTGCTCGACCAGCACGTCCAGGGCGCGTCGCTGGGTCCTAAGGAGACCCAGGCGGTCAACTGGCGCGATGTCTACCGCGAGGTCGGCGCGAGCGAGATGCGCGCCGGGCACAGCCTGGACGCCTTGCACGCGGCGGTGCGGATCTGCGCGCGGGTGGCGAACCGGCGGCTCCGCGCGTTCGCCGAGCGGCACACGCTGGCGGCGGACGCGGTGACCTGGCTCGCCGAAGCCATCTTCGACAACATCGACGACCTCGCCGAGGCGTCGGCCGAGGGGTACGCCCACGCGCAGGAAACCGTAGCCGGCGAGCTTGACCGGCGCCGGCGTCGCCTGCTGGATCTGCTCATCTCCGATCCGCCGCCGTCGACACAGGCACTGGCGGCGGCCGCGGCCGCGGCCCAGTGGCGGCTGCCACGACGGTTGGCCGTCGTGGCGATCGCCACGACGTCCCCGACCAGCCAGCTACCGGTACTCTCGCCGGAAATCCTGACCGCGTTCGACCGGGCACAGCCGTGCCTCATCGTGCCGGACCCGAAGGGTCTGGCACAGGTACGGGCGCTGGTCAACGGTCTGGCCAACCATCACGCGGCGGTGGGCCCCGCGGTGGCGCCCGTGGGCGCCGGCAAGTCGTTGCGGTGGGCCCGCCTCGCGCTCGATCTCGCCCGGAAGGGCCTGATCCCGCGTCAACACATCATGTGGTGCGGCGACCACCTGGCCGCGCTGGCGGTCTTCCAGGACGAGGAGTTGCTCACCGCGCTCGCCGAACGACGGCTGGCGCCACTGGCCGACCTGCGCGACGACAAGCGCGAACTGCTCGCCGATACGCTGCTGGCCTGGCTGAAGTTCAACATGAACGCCAACGAGGTGGCCGCCCATCTGCACGTCCATCCGCAGACGGTCCGGCATCGCCTGCGCCAGCTGACCTCCCTCTTCGGCGCCCAGATCCGCGATCCGGACCTGCGCTTCGAGTTGGAGATCGCGTTGCGGGCCGAACGCGCCCGCAACGTCCGCCGCACCAAAGCCGCGAGCTAGCGCTACCCATGATCAAGGCGTCCTTCAAGTAGCTCTAACTACTTGAAGGACGCCTTGATCATGGGGAAAAGCATCGTCGTGGGGTGACAAGAGGCTTTGCGCGGCGGCCGATGCTTGCGGCGGCCGTCCTCGATAGCGTCGTCGGCGTGACGAAGATTGCCGTATCTGGCCTGACCGCCGCGCCTGACGCGCACCAATATGGCGACCGTTGAGCGAGCCGCACCTCGGACCTCCAGTGCCGGGCACGCGGCGGCGCGCGCTCCCGTGGCCTCGAGCATCGTGCTCCAGGCCGACCTGCGCGCGCCCGCCGACCCGGACGAGGTGCGGGGGCGACTCGCCGCCCTGACCGATCAACACCCGCATCTGGGCGCCTCCCCGATGGTGCACACGGTGGACCCGGTCGGGGCGGTCCGGGACCGGTTCGCCGCGACGCCGTACCGGGACGGCGCCGCGCTGCTGCGTATCGCCGTGGGCGTGCGCGAACCGACCCTGGTGCTGGCCGCCCACCACGGCGCGGTCGACGGCCTCGGCCTGCTCGCCGTGCTCGGCGCGGCTCTCGGGCACCCCGCCCGCACCTCCGCGGCCGGCGTGGGCGACCGGCCGCCGGCGACGTCGTTCGCCGGTTCGGTACCGCGCCGGCTCGCCGAAGCGGCGCTATGGCCACCGACCCGGTTGTGGCGCGCCCCTGGTCCCGCGGGGGGCGCGGAGCCCGGCGAGGTGCTGCTCGCGATGCGGGTCGCGCCCGAGCGGACCGGCACGGCGGCGCTGGCGGCCGCGGCGCTCGACGTCACCACATGGTGGAACGGGCTGCACCGGACGGAGGTCGCCCGGGTGGTCGCCGCGATCGGCGCGTCCCGCCACGACGACAGGGCCGCGCTGCGTCCGGAGCATCGGGCGGCTTTCCTGCGACTGCGGCTGCCCGTGGGCAGCGGACGGGACGAGGTGCGCGCCCAACTGGCGGGACAGGCACCGGAACCGGACCTCCCGGTCGGGGAGAGCCGGTTGGCGCGGCTGGCCTGCCAGCTGCTCACCGACCGGCTGGGCGCCACGTTTCTGGTGTCCAATGTAGGCATTGTGGACGTCGGTGGTGCCGTGCGGTCGCTCGCGTTCTACCCGCAGGTCAGCGGACCGGCCGGCATCGCGTTCGGCGCCGTGACCACCGCGACGAGCACAGTGCTGACGGTCCGCGCACGCCGCCGGGACTTCGCACCGGAAGCGGCCGCGCTGCTGCTGGGCCGCTTGGCCACCGCACTATCCCACGCATGATCAAGGCGTCCTTCAAGTAGTTCTAACGACTTGAAGGACGCCTTGATCATGGGGGTGGTCACCGCGCTCCGACCCTCGGCGCGGCGGATCGGGCGAGGAAGTCCAGCGCCTCGAAGAACAGCTCCTCCACACCGGATCCGTCCGGGGACAGGAAGGTCCGCCCACCGGTCGCGCCGCTGATGGCCCGCAGCGCGGCAGCGTCCACATCGGGCCCGAGGCCGAAGTAGATGATCGGCAGCGGCCGCGCCGGATCGCGCAACCCCGTCAAGCGGTCAATCAGCTCCCGACGGCTGATGCCGTCCCGGTCGTTGTTCCGGCCGTCCGTGGCGATCAGCACGACGTTGAGCCGTCCCGGCTTCCAGAATCCCCGGGCCTGCCGGTAGGCGGCGAGCGTGGTGTCATTCAGGCCGGTCCGCCGGGCCGGCACCACCTGGAGGCCGCTCAGGGCGGCGAACACGTCGCCGCGCCGCTCGTACAGCGGTGAGAGCGGCAGGACCTCACGGAAGTCGCGGGCGCCGTCGAGCTCGGCCGCGAACCGCCACAGGCTCACCTCGGTGGTGTCGCGCAGCATGCCGAGCAGCCGGCCGGCCGCCACCACCGTCGCGCCGAGCCGGGTCTGCCCGCCGCCGGCCGGTGTCGCCATCGAGCCGGACACGTCCACGACGCTGAGCAGGCGGGCGCTGAGGTTGACGCCCGCCCAGACCCGGAGCACGCGGTCCACTGTGGCCGGCGCGGGCAACGCGTCCGGCCGGATCGGCGGCGTGCCGTCCCGCACCGGCGCGCCGGCGGGGCTCCGGAGGCCCAGCGGGGCCAGCGCGGCCGCCCCGCGGTCCAGGGTGGCGCCGAGGAGGCGCTGCGCGACCTGCCGCCGCACCTCATCGACGCCCGGCAACACCACGAACGGGAAGTCGAGCGCCGGCGTCGCCGGGTCCGGGTACACCGCGGTGAGCGGCGCGGCACCGGCCCGGCCGTTGTATGCCAGCACGGCCTGCTCGCTGGCGAACACGCCCTCGAGCGCACCGGGCCGGTCGCCGCCGGTCTGGGGCAGGAGATCCCGGCCCGCTGGCGCGGCGTTGCGGGACAGGCGGCGCAGGATCTCCGCGTTCGCCGGCCCCGGATCGCCGCTCGCGTCCGCGATCCGGCGGATCTCCAGCAGCGCGGACAGCCCGACCGGATCGCCCGCCGGGTCGGGCAGTCCGAGCACCCGGCTCGGCCGGTCCGGGCGCAACAGTTCCTGCCAGCTTGGCGGCTGCCGCGGCGCGCCGAGGTCTTCGGCCACTGCCGCGCTGATCGCCAGCACGACCGGCGAGCGGGCCACCGGCGTACCGGTGGCGGGGACCGCCTCCGCGCCATCGTCCACTCTGGCCTGCCGGAGCCACCACGTGGACTCGGGCAGCCAGGCATGCGGGAGGCCGGCCGGCCCCGGCGCCGCGAGCTGGTTCGCCATGGACGCCGAGTCCACGCCTTTGACCGCGATCTCGAAGCAGCCGCCGCCGGTGTCCGCCGGCACGTCGGCGGCTGCCTGCCGCACCACCGGGGCAATCACCGGCGCGGCCGCGACCTCGACGGTCGCCGGGGTGTCGCACCGGCCGGAGCCCGTGACATCACGGATGTAGCCGACCGCCAGCGATCCTAAGAGGACGACCACGAGCGACGCGCCGATCACCACGACGACCGGCGAGCGGACCGCGGCGTTGGCCCGGTGTGCCGGGCGGTACTGGTTGGATCCCACCATCGTGACTACCCACCCTCGCGCGCGTGCTCCTCCATCGCCGTGACGAGGCCACGCGGTCGCATGTCGGTCCAGTGCTCCTCGATGTGCGCCAGACAGGCGTCCCGGGTGTCCTCGGGGTGCGCGATCCCCCACCCGTCCGGCACGTCGAGAAACGCCGGCCACAGCGAGTACTGGCCTTCGGCGTTGACGAGCGCGAGGTACCTGGCATCCGGATCTTCGAATGGATTGACCATTGCTCAGCTCCTTAGGGATGGCATCTGGTTGAGCTCCTTGAGCTGCCCGGCGAGTATCGGGCCGATCCGCGCGACCCCGCTCTGGCGCAGCATCGAATGGTGTCCGCAAGCGACCGGGTGCACGTCGATCCGCCCGGAGACGTACATCCGCCAGATTTCGTCCGCTCCGGCGACGCCCGGCTCCGCCTGGAACAGCAACAGGTCGCCGTCGAACGGATCGGGCCGGAACCGGTTGTGCAGCCGGATGTGGTTGGGGACGATGGTGTCGAGGGCCGCCAGCGCCGCCCCGTCCAGCACCGGGCCGGCGGAGCCGACCTCGGCCCGCACGGTCGCCAACGCGTCATCGACGTCGATCGCATCCACCCCGATCGGATACGCGTCGAGGACGGCCAGCAGCGCGACCCGTTCCCCCGCTTGTCGCAGGCGGGTGGCGATCGCGTAAGCCACCAGACCGCCGAAGGACCAGCCGAGCAGGTGGTACGGGCCCTCCGGTTGGATCGCGCGGATGTGCTCGAGATAGTCCTCCGCCATCTGTTCCACGCTCGCCGGCAGCGCACCGGATTCGGTGAACCCGCGGGCCTGCAGGCCGTACACCGGTTGCTCCGGGTCCAGATACCGCAACAGGCTGGCGTACGGCCAGCTGAGCCCACCGGCCGGGTGGACGCAGAAGAGCGGTGGCAGGCTTCCGCCCGCGCGCAGCGGCAGTACCACGTCGAACTCCTGGCGGGTGTCCGGCGTATCCGGCGTGCCCGAGGTGTCCAGGCGCGCGGCGAGTGCCGCGGGGGTGGGCGCCTCCAGCACCGTGCGGAGGCTGATGTCGGCACGCAGAGCACCTCGAATTTGGCCGACCAGTCGGGTCACGAGGAGGCTGTCCCCGCCCAGGTCGAAGAAGCTGTCCTCGGCTCCCACGGCCGCCACGCCGAGGACAGCGGCGAACGCCTGGCACAGCGCCTCCTCGGCCGGCGTGGCCGGCCCACGGGACGGCATATGCGTCGGCGCCGGCAACGCGCGCCGGTCGACCTTCCCGCTGGCGGTGACCGGCAGCTCGTCCAGCGCCACCACCTGCGGCACCATGAACGCCGGCAACCGCCGGTCGAGCGTCGCCCGCACCACCGCGGTGTCCACATCGGCCGGTGCGACGTAGCCGACGAGTCGCCCGTCGCGGACCGCGGCTGCCGCCCGCCGCACGCCCTCACACCCAGCCAGCGCCGACTCCACCTCACCCAACTCCACCCGATGACCACGCACCTTCACCTGATCATCAATCCGACCAACGAACTCCAACTGCCCATCCGGCCGCCACCGCACCACATCCCCCGTCCGATACATCCGCCCCCCACCCCCATCAAAGGGATTCGCCACGAACCGCTCCGCCGTCAACCCCGGACGGTTCACATACCCGCGCGCCACCCCCGCACCAGCCACATACAACTCCCCCGAAACCCCCGGCGGCACCGCACGCAACCACCCATCCAGCACCCACACCCGCGTACCCTCAACCGGCCCCCCGATCGACACGCCCACATCAGACGACAACGGCGCACTCACCGTCGCGCACACCGTCACCTCCGTCGGCCCATACGCATTCAGCAACCGCCGCCCCACCGACCACCGCGCCGCCACCGCCGCCGGCAACACCTCCCCCGCCGACACCACCGTCCCCACCGACACCGACGCCGACAACACCCCCAACACACCCGGCGACACCGTCACATGCGTCACATCCCCACGGGCCGCCAGGTCACCCACCGGATCACGGCTAACCACCACCGCCGCCCCCGACCCGAGAGCACCCCACAACTCCCACACCGACGCGTCGAAACTCGGCGAAGCACACCACAACACCCGCGAGCCAGGCCCCAAACCCAACCGCCGAACCTGAGCACCCACCATCACCGGCACACCCCCATGCGACACCACCACCCCCTTCGGCACACCCGTCGACCCCGACGTATAAACCACATACGCCGGATGACGAGGATCCACCGGCACCGCCACCGGCTCCGCCGTCTCGTCCGGAGAAACGTCGTCCGCGGTCAGCAACAGCCGCGGCCGCGCCTCGCCCAGGATGAAGGCCAACCGTTCCACCGGGCAGTCCGGCTCCACCGGCAGGAACGCCCCACCGGCCTTCAGCACCCCGAGCATGCCCACCACGAACTCCAGCGACCGCGGCACCGCCAGACCCACCACCTGCTCCGGCTCCACGCCCGACCGGATCAGCCGATGCGCCAGCCGGTTCGACGCCGCGTCCAACTCCGCATACGTGAGCTGCCGTTCGTCACACACCACCGCCACCGCGTCCGGTGTCCGCGCCACCTGCGCGGCGAACAACTCCGGCAACAGGTCACCGGTGCCCGCCGGCGTCCCCGTCCACTCATCGAGCACTTGGCGGCGCTCCGCATCGGACAGCAGGTCGACGTCGCCGACCCGCCGCTCGGGATCGGTCACCACTGCCGCCAGGAACCGCTCCAACCGGGCCAGCAGCGACTCCACGGTGGACCGGTCGAACAGGTCCGGCAGGTACCCCAGGTGCAGCTCCAGGCCGTCCCGGGCAGCGGCCGACAACGACAGCGGGTAGTGCGTATCGCCGCGCCCGTCCGCCGCGGTGACACGCACGCCGCCCACCGCACTCCCGAACCCGCCCGCCGGCACCGGATAGTTCTCGAACACCGTGATGGTGTCGAACAGGCGGCGGTGCCCGCTCAGCCGGTGGATCTCGCTCAGCCCGAGATGCCGGTGCGGGATGAGCGCGGCCTGCTCGTCCTGGACCGCGGTGATCAGCTCCGACAGCGACCGGGCCGGGTCGAGACGGACCCGCACCGGAACGGTGTTGACACACAGGCCCACCAGCTCCGCCGCTTCCGGCGGGCGCACCGCCACGGTCGCGCCGAAGACGACATCGGCGCGCCCGGTGTGGACACTGAGGACCGCCGCCCAGCCCGCCTGTACGACGGTGTTCAGCGTGACGCCCAACGTCGTGGCGCGGCGCTGCAGCGCCGCACCGGTCTCCGGCGCCAGCCGGGCGGACACCGACGCGGGCGCCGACCGTCCACCGACGCTGTCCGGCGCGACCAGCGTCGGTTCCTCGATACCCGCGAGCGCCGCCCGCCACGCGGCACGCGCGGCCGGGCGATCCTGTCCGGCCAGCCACGCCAGGTAGTCCCGATACCGCACCGGCGCCGGCAGGTCGCCGGTCTGGCCGCCGGCCGCGTACGCGGAGAGCAGCTCGCGCACCAGGACCGGCATCGACCAGCCGTCCAGTAGGAGGTGATGGGCGGTGATGACGAGCCGGTGGCGGTCGTCGCCCAGAACGACCAGCGTCATCCGGAGCAACGGCCCACGATGGAGGGCGAACGGTTCGGCGCGGTCCCGCTCCATCAGCGCCCGCAGCGCCTCGGGCCGGGCAGCGGCACCGATGTGCCGGAGGTCGACCCGCCGCCACGGGAGCACCGCCCGGACGGGTACGACCTGCACCACGCCGGCCGAGCCGTGCTGCGGAAAAGCGGCCCGCAGGTTGTCGTGCCGGTCCACCATGGCCTGCCCGGCAGCGCGCAGCAGCGTATCGTCGACCGGCCCGGTGAGGTCCAGTGCCAGCTGCACGGTGTACGGATCGGAAGGCGATGGGTCGGTCAGGGCGTGAAAAAAGAGCCCCTCCTGGAGCGGCGTCAGCGGCCACATGTCCTGCACCGGTATCCCCGGGGCGTCCTCTGCCCAGGACGCCTCCACCTGGTCGATCTGCTCCTGGACGAATCGCAACAGCGGAAGGTCGGACGGGGTGAGGCCGCTGGCACCCGGCCGGTGGGCATACCCGGCCAGGGCGCGGAGCACCGCCAGCCAGTCCCTGGCCAGCTCCCGGACCTCCTCTTCGGACAGCAGATCAGTCGCCCATGCCCAAGTAGCGGACAGCCGCGGCCCATCCGGTCCGTCGTATGCCAGTGCGGTGAGCTCCAGCACATGCGCCAGCGGCATGGCCGGGTCGCCACCCGGACGCGGTGCCCCACCCAGCACCGGTGCCCAGTCGGCGCCCCCGGCGACGCCCACCCGACCCAGGTAGTTGAAGCCGATCTCCGCCGCCGGCAGGGTCGCGAGCACCGGCCGCGTCTCCGGGTTGAGGTAGCGCAGCAACCCGTACCCGAGACCGCCGTCCGGTATGGACCGGAGCTGTTCCTTCACCCGCTTGAGCGCCCGCCCCAGCGTGGGTCCACCGGCCATGGCCTCCGCCCAATCGACCTCGCCCGGATCGAGCCGCACCGGGTGGATGCCGGTGAACCAGCCCACCGTCCGGGACAGGTCGACCGACCGTTCCGTGCCGGCGTGCCGGCCGTGGCTCTCCACGTCCACCACCACGCCATCCGCCCAGCCGTACCGCCACCGCACCGCCACGGCGAGCGCGCCGAGCAGGACGTCCGGAACGCCGGTGTGGAACAGTGCCGGCACCTCGGTCAGCAACCGCGCGGCCTCAGGTGTGGACAGTTCGAGGGTCAGGTGATCGGCCCGGTCCTGGGTGTCGCGCGCCGGGTCGAGCGGCCGGTCCGCGAGCGACTGCCGCGCACCGTCCAGAACGTTCGTCCATACCGGAAGCTGGTCGACGGCGTCCGCGGCGCGTTCGGTGAGGATCTGGCTCCAACGGCGCAACGACGTGCCCACCGGCGCGAGCGTGGGTGCCCGTCCCGCCACGACGGCGCGCCAGGCCGCCCGCAGGTCGGGCAGCAGGATCCGCCAGGACACGCCGTCGACGCAGAGGTGATGGATGACGAGCAGGAGGTGACTGGGAACGTCCGGTCCAGCATCGAGCCACACGGCCCGCAGCATCTCCCCCGCCTCCGGATCCAACCCGCGCTGGGCGTCCAGGAAGGTCTCCGCACCCAGCGGGTCCCTCCCGGACGGCAGGTGGCGCATGCAGGACGCGGCCGAGACCGCACCCGTCGGGCGGATGTGCAGTGTCCCGCGGCCGTCCGGAGTGCGGACCCAGCGGGCACGCAGGGCGTCGTGGTGGTCGATGACCGCCTGGAGAGCGGCGACGAGGTCGTCGTACGCCACCCCGGGCGGCAGCCGCACGAGCAGGGACTGGTTGAGGCCGTCGATCGGGCCGCCGCGCTCGGCCAGCCATTCGGTGATCGGCATGGCGCCGACCGGGCCTACCGGGTCGTCCGCCACCGGCGGAACCTGCTCGGCGGCCCGGGTCGCCACCGCGGCCAGCGCGGCCGGGGTGCGGGCGGTGAACACGTCGCGCGGCGTGATGACCAGGCCGGCCTCGCGCACCTTGCTGACCAGTTGCATCGCCATGATGCTGTCGCCGCCCAGGTCGAAGAACGCGTCGTCCGGTCCTACCCGCGGCACGCCCAACACGGCCGCGAAGGCGCGACAGAGCGCGTCTTCCTCCGGTGTTCGGGGCGCCTGCGCCGCGCGGTGGTACGACGGCGCCGGCAGGGCACGCCGGTCCAGCTTGCCGCTGAGGGTCAGCGGCAGCTCGCCCAGCGCCACCACCACGGCCGGCACCAGGTAGCCGGGCATCCGGCGGGCGATCGCGGACCGCACCGCGCCGGTGTCCACATCGGCCGGTGTCACATAGCCCACCAGCCGCCCGTCGCGCACGTCGGCCGCCGCCTGCCGCACGCCCTCGCTCGCGGCGAGCGCGGCTTCGACCTCACCCAGCTCGATCCGGTACCCGCGCACCTTCACCTGGTTGTCGGCGCGGCCCAAGAACTCCAATTGCCCGTCCGCGCGCCACCGCACCACGTCGCCGGTCCGGTACATCCGCTCGCCACCCGGGCCGAACGGGCACGCCACGAACCGCTCGGCGGTCAGCGCGGGCCGGCCGAGGTAACCCCAGGCCACGCCGGCGCCCGCCACGTACAGCTCGCCGGGCGTCCCCGGCGGCACCGGGCGCAACCGGTCATCGAGCACGTAGACCGCGCTGGCCGTGAAGGCGCGGCCGATCGGTGGCACGCCATCACCGGCCCGGTAGGGATCGCTCATCGTGGCGAAGACCGTGGTCTCGGTCGGACCGTACACATTGAGCATCTGCCGGCATCCGGACCAGGGCGCCAACGCTTCGGCCGGCACCGGCTCGGCGCCCACCAGCACCGCGCGGACCGCGAGTGCGCCCGCCAGATCGGGATGCTCGGTCGCCGCCGCCTGGAGAGCGGTGAACACGGTCGGCGTCTGGTTCAGCACGGTGACCCGCTCGTCGACGACCAGACCCAGGAACTCCACCGGGTTGCGGGTGGTCTCCTCGGGTACCACCACCAGCCGCCCGCCGTGCAGCAACGCGCCCCACAGCTCCCACACCGAGAAGTCGAAGGCGTACGAGTGGAACAGGGTCCAGACGTCGTCCCGCCGGAACGCGAAGGGGTGGGCGCCGGGCCGGAACAGCCGGACCGCGTTCGCGTGCGTGACAACCACGCCCTTCGGACGACCGGTCGACCCCGAGGTGTAGATGACGTACGCCGGGTGCCGCGGGTCCAGCGGCACCGCGACCGGCTCGGCCGGCCCGTCGACGAAGACGTCGCCGGCGCTCAGCGTCAGCGTGGCTCCGGCGTCGCGGCACAGGAAGTCGATCCGCTCGCCGGGATATCCCGGGTCGATCGGCAGGTATGCCGCGCCGCTCTTGAGCACGCCCAGGATCCCGACCACCAGCTCGATCGAGCGGGGCAGCACCAGCGCCACCACCTGCTCCGGGCGCGCACCATCCGCGATCAGCCGATGCGCCAACCGGTTCGAGGCGTCGTCCAGCTCCGCGTAGGTGACCTCCCGGCCACCACACACCACCGCCACCGCGTCCGGCGTCCGCACCGCCTGCGCGGTGAACAGGTCCGGCAGCAGCCCACCGGGATCGGCGCCGGAGCCGGACCACTCGGTGACGATCCGGCTGGTCTCCGCCTCCGACAGCAGCTCGACGTCGCCGATCCGCCGCTCGGGATCGGTCACCACCGCCGCCAGGAATCGCTCCAACCTGCCGATCAGCGACGCCACCGTCGACCGCTCGAACAGATCCGTCCGGAACTCCACCACCCCCGCCAGGCCGTTCCCATCCGGCCCCACCGACACCGACAAATCCACCCGCGAACACCCCGTATGAAGCGGCACCGGCGAAGACACCACACCCGGCAACACCACATCCAAGAAAGCCGCGTCCTGCCACGCCAACAACACCTGAACCAACGGATGACCAGCCACCGACCGCGTCGGATTCAACTCCGCAACCACCCGCTCAAAAGGCACCTCCTGATGCCCCAACCCCGCCAAACACCGCTCCCGCACCCGCCCCAACAACTCGGAAAAACTCGGATCACCCGACACATCCACCCGCAACACCAACGTGTTCACGAACATCCCCACCACATCCGCACACGCCGCATCCAACCGCCCCGCCACCGGCACCCCCACCGGCACATCAACACCCGCACCCAACCGAGCCAACAACGCCCCCAACGCCGCCTGCACCACCATGAACGCGGTGGCATTACCGGCGGCCGCGAGCGCCGAGATACCCGCGGACAGCTCCGCGGACCAACGGAACGGCACCACATCACCGCGATCAGAGGGCTCCACACCGCGGCGGTCCACCGGCAACTCGATCCGCTCCGGCAACCCCGCCAACGCCGACCGCCAATACCCCACCCCCGACTCCCCCAACACCTCCCGCTGCCACACCGCGAAATCCACATAACCCACCGGCAAAGCCGGCCACACCGGCGCCACCCCCGCCAACCGCGCCCCATACGCGGCAGCCAAATCCCGCCACAACACCCCCGCCGACCACCCATCGACGGC
>JBBEWH010000251.1:0-2320 GCA_037414955.1 Actinomycetes bacterium KLBMP 9797 | reverse complement strand
CCCTGCTCGACTCGATCGCACCGATCCCTGGCCGGCGTGGCCGGCCCCGCCACCGCCCCGACAAGCTGCACGCGGA
This sequence comes from Actinomycetes bacterium KLBMP 9797, assembly GCA_037414955.1. Taxonomy (GTDB): domain Bacteria; phylum Actinomycetota; class Actinomycetes; order Mycobacteriales; family Micromonosporaceae; genus Phytohabitans. The sequence goes on along the minus strand of JBBEWH010000251.1, from coordinate 2,244 downwards.
CAAGGCATATGACCAACGCGCCCTGCGTGCTGAGGTCAGCCGGCGCGGGATCGGCGTACGGATCGCCCGCAAGGGCGTCGAGTCCTCGCAGAAGCTGGGCCGGTACCGCTGGATCGTGGAAGCGTGCCTGGCCTGGCTGATGAACAACATGAACAACCGCCGTCTGGTCCGCCGCTACGAACGCAAAGCCGAACACTTCCAAGCCTTCGCAGACCTGGCCTGCGTACTGATCTGCTACCGCCGCTGGCTCAAGGCCACCAACTGAGACACCCCCTAAAATCATGGTGGGGGTCAGCCGCCCCGCGTCCGGCACCGTCCGCGGGCGGCCCGGGCGCATCGGGTACGTCCCGGAGCGGTTCGCCGCGCACCAGCGCATGACGGCGCGGGCGTACCTGGCACACCTGGGCCGGATCCGCGGCCTGTCCACAGTGGTCGCGCGGGCGCGCGCCGACGCCCTCCTGGAGCTGCTGTCCTTTGTCGACGGTGGATCACTGCGCCACCTCTCGAAGGGCAACGCGCAGAAGGTGGCGCTGGTGCAGGCATTGCTCGTGCCGCCGCACCTGCTGGTGCTCGACGAGCCGTGGTCCGGGTTGGACGCCGCCGCGCACGAGGTGCTCGCCGACCTCATCGACGAGGTGGCCGGCCGCGGCGGCGCGGTGGTCTTCACCGATCACCGGGAAGCCGTGGTGGACGGCGTCGCCACCGACCGCTACCACATCTCCGAGGGGCGGGTGCGGCGGTGAGCGCGCTGGTCCGGTACGCGCTGGCGCTGCTGGGGCGTGGTCAGGGATACCTGGCCCCGGTCCTGCTCTTCGCCACCGGGCTGGTCGTGCTGACCACCAACGACCGCGGGCCGCTCGCCGGCACGTACGCCGCGTGCGCGCTGGTCCTGTTCGCCAGCCAGGCATGGCTCACCGCGGCGCTGGTGAACGCCGAGGACGACACGCAGCACGCGCTGACCGTGGTGGCGGCCGGCAGCTCCCGGCGGGTGCTCGTCGCGCAGGTCCTCGCCGCGGCCGCCGGGTGCGCGGCGCTGACCGGTGCCGGGCTCGGGTACCCGCTGGTGGCCGGTCAGCACACGGTGTCCGCCGCGGCGGTCGGGGTCGGCGCGCTGGCGCAGCTGATCTGCGGCGCGGCCGGCATCGCGGTCGGCCTGTTGTGCTCGCGGCTCGTGGTGCGGCGCACGGGGTACGCGGTCGTCACCGGCCTCGGCCTGGTCGGCGTCGCGGTGGTCGTGCCGGGCCTGCCCCCGGTCGGGCCGACGGTGTCGCTGCTTTCCCGGGACCTCCCGCCGGAGCGGATGTTCGGGTCGCTGGCCGCCCTCGGCGCGGTGGCGATCGTGTTGTTGGTGGCCAGCGCGGTGGCGGCGCACGTCGCCGCCGCGCGGCAGGACTGACCCCCGGAGGTTCGTCGTGGACATCGTGCTGGCGGAGTGGACGAAGCTCCGGACCCTGCGATCCACCATGGTCAGCCTGCTGCTGACGCTGGTGGTCGGCGTGGGGCTGACCTACCTGTTGGGGCGCACCCTCCACACCGCTCTGTCGAACGGGACGCTGCGGGGGATCGGCCCGTTCGACCCGCTCTTCGCGGCCTTCTACGGCCTGACGATCGCGCAACTCGCCGTCGTGGTGTTCGGCGTGCTGGCGGTGGGCAGCGAGCACGGCTCCGGCACCATCCGCGCCTCGCTGGTGGCGGTGCCGCGCCGGGGCGCCTTCTACGGCGGCAAGCTCCTCGCCGCCGCGCTGCCGGTGGCGCTGGTGGGGCTGGCCACCGTCGGGCTCTCGTTCGTCGCGGCGCGCGCGGCGCTCGGCCCGTACCGTCCGGCGCTGGACGCGGAGGCGGCGCGGACGGCCGTCGGCGGGGTGCTCTACCTGGTGCTCATCTGCCTGCTCGCGATGGGCGTCACGGCGATGCTGCGCAGCTCCGTGCTGGCCCTCGCGATCCTGACCCCGCTGCTCTTCCTCGGCTCGCAGGGGCTGGGCAACGTGCCGCGGGTGCGGGCCGTCACGCAGTACCTGCCCGACCAGGCCGGGTCGTTGATCATGCACGTCGTCGGGCCGCCCGACGACCCGGGGTTCCCGCGCAGCTACGGTCCGTGGACGGGGATGGCCATCATGGCGCTGTGGACCGCGGTCGCCGTCGCCGGCGGCTACCTGACCCTCCGCCGCCGCGACCCCTAACCTCATGATCAAGGCGTCCCTAACCGCGGTCTCAAGTCGGGCAGGACGCCAGGCTCATGGGGGG
>JBBEWH010000250.1:0-35895 GCA_037414955.1 Actinomycetes bacterium KLBMP 9797 | reverse complement strand
CACCCACATGCTCAAGGCGCCCGCCCCGTCGTTCTCACGACGTGACGGACGCCTTGATCATGGTGGGTTAGCTGCGAGGGTTTAGCTGCGCCGGAAGGCGTACTGCTTCGGCTGGTGGGCCGGCTGCGGACGTCCGGCGTACTTGGCGCGGCCCGACTCGCGCGGCGCGCCCTTCACCGACCGCCGGTCGCCCTTGCCGGCGCCGTTCGCGGTGTCGTTCGCGGGCTCGACCGCGGCGGCGAGGCGCTGGGCTTCCAGCTCGGCCGGATCGACATGAACAGAGAATTCGGTACGCATACGATGACTCCTTCCGCTGATGGGGAGTCCCGGGCGCCGGCCAGCGTGAGAACGCGGCCGCGAGGAAGGCAGGATGACGCCCGAGACGGGGGTGAACACTCGGTCTCAGCTGGCGTCAGAAGATCATGCACACACCATAGCCCGCCCGGTTCGTGCCCGCCACGCTTTTCCGCACCGTTCATGATCAAGGCGTCCTTCACGTAGTTATCACGACGTGAGGGACGCCCTGATCATGAGGGTTGGGCGTCGTCGGGGGCGGGAGTGTCGGGTACGCCGGGCGGCGTACCCGGGTCACCGCGGCTCTGCATCGCGGCGAGCGCGCCGACGGCGGCGAGCATCAGCGCGCCGGCGCCGCCGACGAACAGCATGTCGGTCAAGCCGCCGGACGCTGGCTCGGGGTTCGTCGCCAGCAAGTGGATCAACGTGCTGTCCATGTACTGCCTCCTCCCGTACGGCAGGATTGGACCGGTCCGGATCAGAACGTAACCCCATGTAACCGAAATTTCTGGCTTTTTCGGACGATCGGGAGCCGGGGTGTCGCCGCGCCTTCCCTGGACAGTGATTAGGTTCTATCCTGGCCAAAGCGCTCTCACCGACGTTTCATCGACCGCCGCCGCAGCTCCATCGCGTCGGCGGTCGCGTCGTCTCCGCACCGTTCGCTGTGTGGGCCGGTGCGCCATCTTTGGATCAACTCGCGCACGACGCGCTTGAACCCTCCACACCCGTGATCCGTATCTGGGGATGCCGGCGGCTGGACGGGTAGCCGGACGGAAATCGCAGTGTCCGATGGCGATCCGCCACGTGCGGGAAGAGCCATGCCCGCGTTCTGGAAAGGACGATCGTGAGAAGTGCCCGCAGGGCGAAAACCCCTAGGCTGTCCCGTCGAAACGTGCTGCTCGGCGCCGCTACCGTCGGAGTCGGTGGCGCGGTTGTCAGCGTCGCCAGCCTGAGCCAAGCCTTGGATACCGCGTCCGCGTCGGACGAGGCGATCGTCGTGCACGTGAAGGATGCGAAGAACGGCCGGCTCGATGTGTTCGCCGGTGAACGGCTGATCGAGGTGCACGACAAGGACCTGGCGGCTCGCCTGGTCAAAGCCGCGAGCAAGAAGTAGGGGGGCCGGAACAACATGTCTTCGCATCGTGAGGCCCCGGAGATCGCCAAGGACCCGGTGGCGGACAGCACTGACCTGTACGCCTTCGTCAGCCCCGATCATCCGGACACCGTGACGCTCATCGCGAACTACGTGCCGTTGCAGTCCCCGGCGTCCGGGCCCAACTTCTTCGAGTTCGGCGACGACGTCCTGTACGAGATCCACATTGACAACGACGGCGACGGCCACGCCGACGTCACGTACCAGTTCCGCTTCGAGACGAAGCTGAACGACGAGAACACCTTCCTCTACAACACCGGTCCGATCGAGGAACTGGACAGCGAGACCTGGAACCGCCGCCAGTTCTACAGCGTGACCAAGGTGGACGGGCACGGCAACGCGAAGGTGCTCGCGCGGAACGTGCCGAGCCCACCGGTCAACGTCGGGCGGCTGTCGATCCCCAACTACAAGAAGCTCGCGGACGACGCCACGTTCAAGCTGAAGACCGGCGAGAAGGTGTTCGCCGGGCAGCGCGCCGAAGGGTTCTTCGTCGACCTGGGCGCCATCTTCGACCTGGGCACGCTGCGGCCGTTCCAGAACCTGCACCTGCTCGGCCAGAAGGTCTTCCAGGAGGCCGGTGAGGCGGTCAACGCCACCGACCGGGTCAACGTGCACAGCATCGCGATCCAGGTGCCGAAGAAAGACCTGGTGAGCAAGAAGTCGCCGGTCATCGGGGTATGGACCACGGCCAGCCGCCGCCAGGTGCGGGTGCTGCACGGCAACAGCTCCGACAACGTCTACGTCGGACCCAACGTGCAGGTCTCCCGCCTCGGCAACCCGCTGTTCAACGAGGTCATCGTGCCGATGTCCAAGAAGGACCTGTGGAACAGCCTGCCGCCGATCGAGGACAAGAACTTCGCCGGCTTCGTCGAGCAGCCGGAGCTGGCGCGGCTGCTGCCCGTGCTGTACCCGGGGGTCTTCGACAACCTGGCGAAGCTCAACGAGGCCAAGACGGCCCGCGCCGACCTGGTGGCGGTGCTGCTCACCGGCATCCCGGAAGGCCTCATCGAGGGCTTCCAGAACAACACCGGCGACATCCAGGCCGACATGCTGCGCCTGAACACCGACATCCCACCCTCCAAAGAGGAGAACCGGTTTGGTCTGCTGGGTGGCGACCTGGCCGGATTCCCGAACGGGCGGCGGGTCAAGGACGACGTGGTCTCCATCGCACTGCGCGCGGTGGCCGGCGCGACATTTGCTCTGGTGGACAAGAACTTCAAGCCTGACGAGGCGGTGGCCGACCTCTCGCAAGGGTTGAGCGCGGCCGACGTGACGGCTGACTTCCTCCACCGGTTCCCGTACCTCGGCCTGCCGTATGACGGCTTCAACAACCCGTCATGAGCACCGGACATCACCACCACGCGTACGGCCCGACCGGGCCGGGCACGGTGATGCTCGACATCGGCGGCGACATCGGCGCACTGGTCCTCGTGACCGGACCCGAGTGGCACGGCCGGGAGATCGAGATCAGCCCTATGGACGACGAGTCGGGCACCCGCACCCACGTCGCGGTGCGGGCCCGGCACGTCGAGGGCGGCGTCCGGTACACGGCGGTCTATCCGGGGCTGCGTGCGGGTCCGTATGTGTTGTGGCGCAACGACACCGAACCGGCCGGGACCGTCGTGGTCGTGGGTGGCACGGTCACCGAAATCGAATGGTGGCCCAGACCCTGAGCACGGCCCATGAACTCCCTGGCGGGCGCGGGCGCTGGCACGCTGCGCCCGCCAGGGAATCCACTTCAGAGGCTTGGGCCTTCAGGGACTAGGCGACCGGGAAGAAGTCGAACTCGCCTTCCTTGACGCCGCCGACGAACGCCTCCCACTCACCGCGGGAGTAGACGATCGTCGCGCCGTCGGGCGCCTTGCTGTGTCGGACAGCCACGCGGCCACTGCCGTCACCGAGCGGGCCGGCTTCGACGCACATGCCGCTCGTGCCGTCACTCTTGCTGCTGATGTGCCAGGCCACGCCTGGCATCGTCTCGCTCATGACAACTCCTCCACGAGTGTTGCGATGAGCGCCACCGACTCGCTGTCGCTGAGTGCGGCCTCCCGAAGCGAAGCATACGCCTTCTCGTACCGTTCCGCGCTAGCCGCTTCGATGAAAAGTCGTCCGGCCAGGTGCTCCACATAGGCCACCGGCGGGTAGGGGACCGGCATGCGGAACAGGAAGAAGGTGCCCAGCGCGCCCGCGTGGATGCCGGAGTTGGTCGGGACGATGCGGATGTCGATCTGCGGTCGCCGGCTGATCTCCCGCAAGTGTTCGAGCTGGCCGCGCAGTACCGCCCGGTTGCCGACCGGCCGGCGCAGCACCGACTCCTCCAGGATCGCGGTGAGCCGGGTGTCCTTGTCGGCCAACACTTTCTGGCGATCCATGCGCAGATGCAGCCACTTCTGCACGCGGTGCTCGGCCGCCATCGAGCCCTCGAAGTGGCGGATCATCGTCTCCGCGTATCCGGCCGTCTGGAGCAGGCCGGGCACGATCATCGTGCTGTAGGCGCAGATCTCCTCCGCCCGCGACTCCAGCCACGGATAGTCCACGAAGGAGCTGTCGTAGACGGCTCCTTCGAAGTCCTCGTCCCACTTGTTGACCCGCCAGGCGTCCTGGGCGAGCTGCACCAACTGGTTGCGCTCGCGCTCGTCGTAGACGCCGTACACGTCGAGCAGCGACATCACGTGGTCACGCCGGAACGGCCACTCCGCGCGCTCGTACCGGGCCAGCGTGGAGAACTCCACGCCGAGGTAGGCGGCCACGTACTTGAGCGTGAGACCTCGCTGGTCGCGTAGCTCGCGCATGCGCTGGCCGAGCCACTGCGCGCGGATGGTCTGCACGAACTCGCTTCGCTTGGTGGGCAAAACCGGTCACCTCTCTCGCGATGCCCGCCAGTCGGGCGCGGGCCTTATCGGGGGGCTTGTGTCAGAAATGCGTTACCGGGGAAATGGTGGTCGGCGCGACCACCGGCGCCAAATTTCTATCACGGTCGCAATGGCGTAGGCGACCCTATAGTGGTGCCCTTGTAGTTGCACAAATGCAAAAGTCCAGTTGGCGGAGTCCGGGCCAAGATGATTTTTTCACTGGGCGTCTGAAGCCAACGGAATTGTGTTGAAAGTATCGGCCCAGCGCTGGTCAGAGCGGCCACGCGTCGCGGTATTACCGCACCGAAGCTCCCCGGCGGCGTGACGACCGCGCCTCTGCGCCGCCGGGTGATCACGCCGGTGGGCGCACCCGCGCGCCTCCCGCATACGCGCCACTATGCGCGGGTGCGCCCACCCTTGTAATGACTACACCTCGTTCGGAGGAATGTGTGCTCAAGCCCCTTGTCGCGGCCGCTGCCGCCACCATAGTTGGAATTTCTGCCAGCGCCTGTACGGGTGACCGGAATGCGCCGGCCGCCGATCACGTCGACAAGGTCTCGTACCTGACCGCGGTCGGCGCGTTCGGTCGGGAATCGTATGTCTGGGTCGCCCAGGAGAAGGGCTTCTTCGCCGCCGCGAACATCGACGTCCAGATCCTGCCGGGCTCCGGCACGACCGACAACCTCGCCCTGCTGGCGGCGGGCAAGGCCGACTTCTCGGCGAACGACCTGTCCGCCGTGATGATCGTGCTGAGCGGCGGGAAGCACCGCGACGACGTACGGGCCGTGGCGGCGATCCAGCAGCGCACGCTCAACTCGGTCACCACGCTGTCGAGCACCGGCGTCGCGGCACCGCGGGACCTGGCCGGCCGCACCATCGGCGGGGTGGCGGGCGGTGCGCCGTGGCTGCTGTTCCCGGCGTACGCCCGACTGGCCGGTGTGGACCTCCGGACGGTGCGCTGGGTGCACGCCGAGGCGGCGCAGCTGCCGCCCGCGCTCGCCGCCGGCCGGGTCGAGGGCATCGGCACGTTCGTGGTGGCCCGGCCGGGCGTGGAGAAGGCCGCCCGCGGTCGCACGGTGGTGGTGCTGCCGTACTCCGACGTGCTGACCGACCTGTACGGCAACGCGCTGCTCGCCGCGACCCGGGTGGTGCGCGACGACCCGGACCTGGTCCGCCGGTTCGGGCAGGCGCTGCTGAAGGGTCTGGTCTACGCGGTCGAGCACCCCGAGGAGGCCGGGCAGATCCTGCACCGGCGGGTGCCCGCGCAGGACCCGGCGACCGCGGCGGCGGAGCTCACCCTGATGCGGCCGTACGTCCGGGTGAACGGCGCGGTCGGCGACATCGAGTCGACCCGGGTGGCGCGGGCGATCGCGATCCTGTCCGGCGCCGGCGTGCTCACCGGCCCCCTCGAGCCCGACGACGTGGTGGCGTTCGACGCGACCGTGGGAGGTGTCCGATGAGGACGGCGTACGCCTTCGACAACGACGCGGTGGACGCGCTCCGCCAGCACGCGTGCCTCGCGGCGCTGCTCGACTCGGTCAGCATCCAGCGGCTCGGCGGTCTGGACCGGATGGACGGTGCGCGATGCCTGGATGTGGGCGCCGGCGGCAGCGCCGTACCGGTATGGCTGGCCGACCGGGTGGGCCGGACCGGGGAGGTGGTGGCCACCGACATCAAGCCGCGGCACGTGCCGCCGCATCCGCGGATCCGGGTGCTCACCCACGACGTGACCGTCGATCCACTACCCGCCGGGGAGTTCCGGTTGATCCGGACCCGCCTGCTGCTGATGCACCTGCCGGAACGGGAGCGGGTGCTGCGCCGGCTCGCGAAGGCGCTGCCGCCCGGCGGCACGCTGGTGGTGGAGGACTGGTACCTGTGGCTGGACGACATGGTGCTCGCCGCGCCGACCACCCGTGACGCCAAGCTGGTGACGCGGTTCCGCCGCCTGCTGGTGGAGGACATCCTGGCGGCCAGCGGCACCGATCCGTACTGGGCCGCACGGGTGCATGCCATGATGTCGGCCGCCGGTCTGGTCGAAGTGGACACCGCCATCGACACTCCAGTGTGGACGGCGGGCACGCCCGGCGCGTTGCTGAACGCGGTGTGCCTGTCGCGGTTCCGGGACCGCTTCCTGGCCGCCGGGCTGACCGCGACCGACCTGGAGCGAGTCCGTCAACTGATGACCGATCCGGGTTCCGGCCTGGTCCTGCGCGGCCACCCCCTCTTCTCGACGATGGGCCACAAGCCCTTGCCATGATCAGGGGCGTTGGCCACCGTGTTCAGGCCACGCGCGATGCGGCCCGCCGTGGTGGGTCGCCGATCCGCGGTGGCTGGGCGGTGGCCGGTCGCGGCGGGATCGAGACGCGGCGCCGCCAGGTGTCCAGCTCGCGATCCGTACCCGGCGGGAAGAGCAGCACAATGTCGCAGACCCGTCCGTCGGTGTTGCCACCCGCAGCTGACAGGGCGGCTGGAAACCACCGCAGGGCGTCGATAGCGGAGTCGCCCGACGGGTCGTGCGAGGTCGTCGCGCGTAGGTCGATGAGGACGTCCGTGGGCGCCAACGCCAGCACGATGGTCCGCACGAGGTCGTGCAGGCGCTGGGTGCCGGCGGTGTCGAGCCGTCCGGCCAGCGTCAACCAGGCCACCCGGCTGCGCCTGTCGTAGCTGAAGGCGAAGGTGAATGGGGACATGGCCGCCTTCCGGGGAGTGTCCGTGCGGGCGGCCGGGGGTCGTGGCCGCCCGCACGGACGGGAACGGTGGGTCGGTTCGATGCGCATGCCTCGGATAGGGCGTTGCTCGCGTCCGCAGCGTTACACCACGCGCACCCAGCGGGTAGGTGTAACGGTGCGGGGCTCTGGGACGCACTTCCAACGCGATGTTTACGTTACGAAAGCGCTGGATCGGGCCGCGCGAGGCCGAGCGACTGCTCACCGCCGGCCCGGACGCGTCCACGCACCCCGAGCTGGGTTACCTGCTCGGCGCGGCGGCTGCCCCACCACGGCCGGATGAGGTGGTCGGCCTGTGGGCGGCCGTGGCCGCGTTCGAGGAGGCGGGTCGGGCCACCGGCGTGCGGGTCGTGCCGGCGAGCAGGCACTGGCTCGCCAGGTCCGTTGCCGTCAAGGCGGCCGCTGGCGTGGCCGTCGCGTTGATCGGCGGTACGGCGCTGGCCGCGCAGACCGGCAACCTGCCCGGTGGCGCACAGCAACGGGCGCATGACCTGTTCTCGTCGCTCGGGGTGCCGCCGCCCGGTGCCGGTCCGGCTGCGACCGGTCCCAGTGTTGACGCGCCCACGCCCAGTCCCATGCCCACTCCCACGGCCGGTCCGGGCAACCCCGGCCGGACGCTGAGCCCCAGCAGCCCCGCGGTGCCCGAGTTGTGTCGCGGGTGGCAGGCCAACCAGCAGAACCCGAACAACGAGCCCTTGGCTGCCGAGGCGTTCCGCGAGCTGGCCGCGGCGGCCGGCGGCGAGCGGCGCATCGCGGCATTCTGCGCGCCGCTGCTGGCCGACGACCCGGGCCGGGTCGTATCGCCACCCGGCCCGACCCGGGATCCGGGTGCGACCCCGCCGACCCCGAGCCGTCCCAGCGGCAAGGGGAACGACCGGCCTACCCCGACCCCACATAGGAAGGGGTAGGCGGGGGACGCGCGGTCAGCCGCGGCCAGTCCCCTGCCGCTTGGCGTTCAGGGTTGCCAGCTCAGCCTTGGCCCAGGTCAACATCGGGCATTTCTGAACATCACTCGGGCACCGGGCACATCGGCCAGTGACGCGACCGTCGGCGGTCGGCTTGCCGTGCATCCTGATGACCTGCTCCGCGGCCCAACGAATATCGGACTCGGTCGCACCCTCGTCCAACGACATGGCCCAGCCTCCCCTCCCCGGTGACACCATTGAAAGAGGCGTATCAGTTGGGGATCTTGTTACCTTGACGCTGCCGGCGGGAGCGCCCGACCCGGCGCTCGTGTTACACCCGTGCGGAAGTCTCCGCACCAGCCGCGAAAAGCCCGGTCACCGGCCCGTTGGCCCGATGCCGCTGACCGTGAGTCCTCTACGGTGGCGGGCATGCGACACGTCTGGACCTTGATCGCTGCCGTTGTCATCGCGCCGCTCGCCTGGCTGCTGCTCGCGTTCGGGCAGGACCGATCCGTCCAAGCATTCGCCAACGCGCGAAGCAACGGCGCCTTCGACACCGGCGACTTCGTCCGGCCGACCTTGTGTCTCGCCGCGGTAGGGCTGCTCCTCGGACTCATCGCCACGCTCCGCGTCTCCCCGCTCGGCGCCGTACTGACCGGGGCCCTCTACACGACCAGCTACCTCGCCCTGCTGGTTGACCCCGACGCTCTGCTGGACCTGTTCCCCAACACCCTGTCCGTCGCCGGCCGGGACGGCGATCCGACCACGCCCCTGCGCACCGGGACCGGCCTGCTGCTCGGCGCGTTACTGCTCCTGGGAGTCGTCAGCATCGGCCGGTGGCGGCGGTGGCCCACTCCCGAAACAGCCAGAACGGATCTGCCGGGCGACACCGGCCCCGTCGGCCTGGCCAGTGACCGCCCGCTGGGCGCCGACGGCCTCGACCTCGCGCCCGCGCCGCGCGCCGCGGAAGAGCCGGCACGGACACCAGAGCCGACATGGACACAGGAGCCGGCACGGACACCAGAGCCGGATTGGACACCCGAGCCGAGTTGGGCCGAGACCGGCTGGCCGACCGAACGAGGCCGCGGCAGCGCCGAGCCAGAGCTGGCCGGTCGGTACCCCAGCAGAGCCGAGTCAGCGACAACCGCCGGCTCACGTGCGCCGACCATGCCACGCGGCAGCTACGAGCGGATGTCGCGGGTGAACCGGCGTCCGTACCCCTGAGGCTAGGGTGGCGTCATGTCGCTGGAGTTGACCGCCGCCACGGCGCCCCTCGCCGAGGCCGCCGCCCGCATCGCGCGCCTGCTGCCCAGCCGGTCGCCGTACGGCGCCGCCGCTACCGTGCTGCTGCGCGCCGACGCGGCGGGGCTGTCGCTGACCGCGTCGGACGCCGAGCTGTCGGTGTGGGTCGAGGTGTCGGCCATGACCCACACGGACGGCGTCGTGGCGGTGCCGCGCCGGGCGTTCGCCGACACCCTCGCCGCGCTGGACGCGCCCGAGGTGCGGCTCGCGGTCGAGGGCAGCCGGCTGGCGATCCGCGCGGCCGGTGCCCGGTTCGCGCTACCGGTCCTGGACGCCGCCAGTCAATCGAGCCCCGCCGAACTGCCGCCGCTGGCGGGCACCATCGCCGGCACCGCGCTGGGCGTGGCTGGCCCGGTCGCTGGCGCCGCCTCCCGGGACGGCGCGCTGCCGATCTTCACCGGCGTGCGGGTCCGATCCGATGGTGACCGGCTGTCGCTGATCGCCACCGACCGGTACCGGATGGGCGCCGCCTCGCTGTCCTGGCAACCAGCCACCGCGCCACCTACCGAGACGACGACGGCGGCGGCCGAGACGACGACCACGGCGGCCGGCACCGCGGCGGTGGAGGTCGCGGCGCTGGTGCCGGCCGGCCTGCTCGCGGAGATCTGCCGGCAGGCCGGCAAGGCCGCGGCCGTGCGCGTGCACGCGGGCCGCGACCGCTTCGGCCTGTCCTGGGACGGCTGCACGGTGGTGGCGGCGTCGCTCGCCGGGCCGTACCCCGACCGCCAGCTCGAGGGGTTGCTCGACATCCAGCCGGAGTGCGTGGTCGAGCTGGCGGCCGACGCCCTCGCGGGCGCGGTGCAGCGAGCCATGCCATACGCGGGACCGCACGGGCGGGTGACGCTCCGGACCGGCGACGGCGTCCTCCAGATCAGCGGCCGCGACCCACTGAACGGCGAATCGGAGGAAGCGGTCAAGGCCAGCGTCCGGGACGATCACCTGACCACCCACTTCCAGGCCCGGCTGCTGCTCGACGCGCTGCGTCCGTTCACCGGCCAGACGGTCACGCTGCGCATGCAGGCGGGCCTGCGGGCGACCGCCGTCACGGCGCCCGGCGTGGACCTGACGTATCTCGTTGTCCCGATGCGCGACACGACCGCCCCATGATCAGGGCGTCCCTGTAGTCGTGAGAACTACTACAGGGACGCCCTGATCATGGTTAGGACGTGATGTCGCGGGAGCCGAAGCGGGCCCAGGCCGCCGTGGTGAAGATGACGATGTACACGGCGGCGCTCACCAGGCCGCTGCGCAGCGGGTCCCACGCGACCGGGTCGCGCATCAGGTCGCCGAAGGCGTTCCACCAGTTGGTCAACAGGTACGGGTGCAGCCAGTCCAGCTGGGACACCGCGCCGAGCAGCCAGCTCAGCACGGTCAGCATGGTGAGCGCGATGACGGCGCCCATGGGCTGCTCGGTCAGCGTCGACACGAACAGCCCGATCGCGCCCAGCGCCGACAGGCACACCGTGAGGTAACCGCACATCGCCAGCAGCCGCACCAGCGCCTCGGCCAGGCCCGCCTCGGTGCCGGACAGCAGCGTCACCGGCCCGGCGCCGAACAGCGCCCAACCGGCGAGCAGGCCGCTGACGGCGACGGTGAGCACGGCGACGGCCGTGCCCGCGACGATGCCGGTGTACTTGACCGCGAGCAGGCGCGTGCGGTGTACCGGCACGGTCAGCAGGTAGCGCAGGGTGCCCTGGCTCGCCTCGCCCGCGACCGCGTCGCCGGCCACCATCGCGACCGCGACCGGCAGCAGGAACTGGATCTCCACGGCCAGCGCGGCCAGCGGCACGAAGAAGCCGTTGCTGGTGATCGAACCCAGGAACGCCGGGCCCTCGCCGCCACCGGCCGACGCGGACGGATCGGCGACCTTGACGGCGAACGCGATGATCAGCGGTACCAGCGCGAGCGCCGCGAGCCCGGCCTGGTTGCGCCGCCGGTGCGCGACGAGCCGGAGCTCCGAGACGCCAAAGCGAAAGCTAACCGCTGACATCGAAGCCCTCCCCGGTGAGCGACACGAACAGCTCCTCCAGATCCGGCGCGACCACGCCGAAGCCGCGTACCGGTACGCCGTCGTGCACCAGCGTGGTCACCACCTTCTCCGGCGCGATCGGGCCCAGCACCCCGGTGGCCTCGGCCTCGGTCGCGGCGACGTCGGTGAGGCCCAGCTCGCGCAACACCCGCGCGGCGGCCGCCGGCCGGCTGGTCTCCACGCGGACCCGGGGCACCGCCTCGGCGCGCAGCCCGTCGAGCGTGTCCTGCGCCACCAGTCGGCCGCGATGCATGACGCCGACGTGCGTACAGATCTGTTCCACTTCGGACAGCAGGTGGGTGGAGAGCAGTACCGTGCTGCCCTCCGCGGCCAGGGTGCTGATCAGCGCGCGCACCTCACGGGTGCCCTGCGGGTCGAGCCCGTTGGTGGGCTCGTCCAGGATCAGCAGCTCGCGCGGCGCGAGCAGCGCCGCGGCCAGCGCGAGGCGCTGCCGCATGCCCAGCGAGAACACCCGGTAGCGCTTGCCGGCCGCGGCGGCCAGCCCCACCCGGTCGAGCGCCGCGCCGATGCGGGCCCGCGCGGTCCGGGGATCGGCGGTGCCGTCGGCCGCGTCCAGCCGGCGCAGGTTGTCCAGGCCCGTCAGGTACGGGTGGAAGGCCGGCCCCTCCACCAGCGCGCCCACCCTCGGCAGCACCGACTGGGCGCCCGCCGGCATCGCCGCGTCGAGCAGGGCGTGCGCGCCGGCCGTCGGCTGGATCAGGCCGAGCAGCATGCGGATCGTGGTGGTCTTGCCGGAGCCGTTCGGGCCGAGGAAGCCGTAGACCGCGCCGCGGGGGACCGCCAGGTCGACGGCTTCCACCGCGACCTGGCGTCCGAACCGCTTCGTGAGCCCGCTGCTCTCGACCGCGAAGGCGGTCGTCACTTGCCCGCTGGGGTAGCGGCCACCTCGTACAGCCGCTCCGGGCTCACCAGCCCGGCGAGCACGCGGCCGTCCTCGGTGAGCAGCACGCTGAAGACGGTGCCCTTGAGCAGGTGCCCCCGACCCCACGCGCCGCTGACCTCCGGCAGCGCCTTCAGCAGGCCGGCGGCGTCCGCCGCCTCACCCTCAGAGCCCTCCGCGGGCGCGGTCGCGTCGCCGGCCTTGGCGACCACCACCGTGGTCCAGCCCGTGCCGACCGAGGTCATCCCGGAGTCGTCGAACTTCTGCTCGTGGCGGTCCGCCGCGCCGGTGTCCGGCTTGGCTTCTTCCACCTTGACGCCCGCCGGCGGGTTGAACGCGAACTGCTGGTCGTCCGGCCGGTCGAAGTCGACCTGCGTGAACGCCACCTGGAACGCGGCCTTGTCGGAGTCCTTGGGGAACACCTCGAACCGCAGCGGCACGTGCTCGGTGGCGTCGATCGCGATACGCACCTGGCCGACCAGCGACGCCTTGTCGCGCGGCGCGAGCACCAGCTCGTACGCGTCCCGCCCGGCGACCTTCGCCGTGCCGGACGTGGTGACCTCGGTGGTCGGGTCGATCGCCGCCAGCGCGCGGTCGGCCGCCTCCTGCGGCGTGGTCGGCACGCCCTCGTGCAGCGGCTCCTTCGCCTGCTCCTCGGACAGCGTGTAATGCGTCGCCTTGTTCTCCTTGCTCGCCCAGATCCAGACGTCCGCCTTGTTGCGGATCACGTCGGTCTCACCGAGCGTGCCCATCAGCGCCACCCGGGCCTTGTCCGGCCCGGAATACCAGACCCGGAGCGTGTTCGTCCCCGTGATCAGCGACGTCAGATCGGCCGTGCCGTTCCCGCCGCCGAGGTTCGGCAGCGACGGCAGCCCCAGGTCGGACGACTGCACCACGGTGCCGGAGAGCCCTTCCAACTGGGCGGTCTGCAAGTCGACCAGCAACTGTGCCGCGTTCCGTGGCGGCAGGCTCGGGTCGGCCTCCGCCGCGAGCGTGCCGACCGCGGCGCCGCCGCCGATGACCGCGACCGCGGCCGCCGCCGGCACCAGCCAGCGCAGTGTTGGCCGGGATGTCATGAGTGCCATGTCCTTCGCACCTCCTGACCGCCATCGTGCGGAACCAGCGCTGTGAGTGTGCTGAGAGCCGCTGTGGTCCTCTCAGCAAGGATGGCACGCTTGGTGACGTGCGGTTGCTGGTGGTGGAGGACGAGGCGCGGCTGGCGACCGCCCTTCAGCGCGGGCTACAGGGCGAGGGGTTCGCGGTGGACGTGGCCGCCGACGGCCCCACCGGCCTCGAGATGGCCCGGCACGGCGGCTACGACGCCATGATCCTCGACGTGATGCTGCCCGGCCTGTCCGGATACCGGGTGGTGCGGCAGCTGCGCGCCGAGGAGCGCTGGCTGCCGGTGCTGATGCTGTCGGCCAAGGACGGCGAGTACGACCAGGCCGATGGGCTGGACTGCGGCGCCGACGACTACCTGACCAAGCCGTTCTCGTACGTGGTGCTGCTGGCCCGGCTGCGCGCGCTGCTGCGGCGGGGAGCACCCCAGCGGCCGGCCGTGCTCACGATCGGCGACCTGAGCCTCGACCCGGCCGAGCGGCGGGTCACCCGGGCCGGTGCCGAGATCGCGCTGACCGCCCGGGAGTACTCGCTGCTGGAGTACCTCATGCGGCGCGCCGGCGAGGTGGTCTCCAAGACCGAGCTGCTCGATCACGTGTGGGACGCCAGCATCGAGACCGCGCCGAACGCGGTCGAGGTCTACGTGGGCTACCTCCGCCGCAAGATCGGCCGCGACCTCCTGGAAACGGTCCGCGGCGCCGGCTACCGCCTGTCCGCGTGAGGCGCGAAGTTAGGAAGGGGCCCTTCCTATGCAAAATACGATAAAAAGGGTCCCCTCCTTGCTTCGGAGGCTGAGCTTGCGGGCGCGGCTGATGATGATCGGGATCAGTGGACTGGCCGGAGGGCTGGCGGTCGGGGGTGTCGTGCTGGTCGCCGCGGTGAGTTGGACGCTGCAGACCGCCGCCGACACCGAGGCCCGGGAGAGCGCCCGGGGCATCGCCGCGCTCGTCAACGAGAACGAGGTGCCCGTGCTGCTCCCACTCATGGGCGACGTGCGGGTGCAGGTGCTGGACGCCGACGGCCGGATCCGCGCCGCCTCGATCCAGGCGGACCGGCTGGTGCCGGTGCTGTACGACGGCGAGGTCCGGCGGGCCCGGGCCGGCGAGTCGTTGATCATCCCGGGGGAGCGGATCGGCCTGACCGGGTCGGTCCGGGTGGTGGCGGAGCCGGCCGGTCCCGGCGACGCGCAGACGGTCCTCGTGGCCCGCCCGCTGGCCGACCTGAACCGCAGCGTGCACCTGGTCGGCAACATCCTGCTGGTGGCGTTCCCTCTGCTGGCGATCCTGCTGGCCACGGTGGCGTGGCGGGTGATCGGGTTGACGCTGCGCCCGGTGGAGGCGCTGCGGCTGGGCGCCGAGGAGATCACCGGGGGCGCCCGGCCCGGCCAGCTGCCGGTGCCGGACTCGCACGACGAGATCCACCGGCTGGCCGTGACGCTGAACGGCATGCTGGACCGGTTGGAGACGGCCCGGGTGCGGCAGCGGGCGTTCGTCGCGGACGCGGCGCACGAGCTGCGCAGCCCGCTGACCAACATGCGCACCCAGCTGGAGGTGGCCCAGCGGCTGGGCGACCGCACCGACTGGTCGACGGTGGCCGACGATCTGCTCGCCGACACCCAGCGGCTGAGCCGGCTGGTCGACGACCTGTTGCTGCTGGCCCGCTCCGACGACGGCGAGCGCCGGGCGCGGGGTGCGGTCGTGCCGGTCGAGGTCGGCGAGCTGGCCGCCGCGGTCGCCGAGCGCTATCCCAGCCCGCCGGTCGAGGTGTCCCGATCGGACAGTCCGCTGTGGACGAGCGGGGAGCCGGACGCGCTCGCCCGGGTGGTGGCGAACCTCGTGGACAACGCGATCCGGCACACCCGCACCCGGGTCTGTGTCGAGGTGTCCGCCGATGGGCCGTACCAACTGGTCGCGGTGACCGACGACGGGCCGGGCATCCCGCTCGCGGACCGCGAGCGGGTCTTCAACCGCTTCACCCGACTGGATGACGCCCGGGCCCGCGACGCGGGCGGTGCGGGCCTGGGGCTCGCGATCGTGCGCGAACTGGTGCGGCGGCACGGCGGCAGCGTGGTCCTGGAGGACGCGGCGCCCGGGGTACGCGCGGAGGTCCGCCTGCCCGCCACCCCGCCACCGTAAAGAGCCGCTCGTACGACTACGCGTGGTGTTCATGCGCAATACTCGATGTATTGCGCGACGGTAGGCGGCGAGCATGGACCACACCGAGCAGGAACGGAACCAGACACCGGTCATGGTGCTCCGGCTCGGGTTCGTCGGCCTGGCGGTGATCGCACTGGTTCTCGGCTACGTCGGCTTCGCCGAGCACCTGGCGGGCCAGGACGCGTTGAGCCGCCGGCCGGAGGACATCCTTTACCACGCGCTGCAGCTGTTCGTCCTGGACGCGGAGCCGCCGCTGGCCGAGAGCAGGTTGCCCTGGCAGCTGCAGGTGGCGCGGTTCGCGGCGCCGGCGGCCACCGTGTTCGCCCTCGTGGAGACCGCGCGGGTGCTGCTGACCAGCGAGTTGCAGCGGCTCAGCGCCCGCAACGCCCGGCACCATGTGGTGGTGTGCGGCGACTCCGTGATGGCCCGTACGCTGGCCGCCCGGCTACACGCGGCCGGCCGCCGGGTGATCGTCGTGGGCACCCCGCCGGCCGCCGGCCAGGCCCTGCCGCGCCGCCGGCTGTACGGGGTACCCGGCGACCCCACCAACGCCGAGGTCCTGCGGGCGGCGGGCGCGGGCCGGGCCGACGTGATCTACGCGTGCACCGACGACAGCGCGGACAACGTGCTGGCCGCCACCACCGCCAGCCGCCTGCGGCGGGACCGGAACGCCACGATGCGGGTCTACGCGCAGATCCACGACCCGGACCTGTGCCTGTCGTTGCAGGCGCGCCGGCTCAGCCTCGCCGAGCACGCGGCGCCCCGGCTGGACTTCTTCAACGCCGACGAACTTGCCGCTCGGTCCCTGTTCCTGGACGCGCCGCTGCCCGCCGGCCGGCCGGTCCATGTGCTGATCGTGGGCGGGTCACCGTTCGGCCGGGCCGTCCTGGTGGAGGCGGCGCGGCACTGGCGGCTGCGGACCGCCGAGCGGCTGCGCGTGGACCTGGTGGCCGACGACGCCCACACGGTCCGGCGCGACCTGGTCCACCGGTACCCGTTCCTGGCCGACGTCTGCGATATCCGGGTGCCCGACCGCGCGCCGCCCGACGACCGGCCACCGGACCGGACCTTCGTCTGCTACGACGACGAGGAGCACAGCCTGAAGGCGGCGCTGACCACACCGGCGCTGTGGCAGGGTGGCGCCGGGTCGGTGTGGGTACCGGTGTCCCGGCTGAGCGGATTGGCGCGGGCGTTCCACAACGGCGCCGGACTGCTGGACGCCGTGTCCGGCACCGTGCGCCTCTATCCGGTCGTCCAGCGGGCGAGCGACCCGGACCAGATCGGCGACGACCTGGTGGAGCGGCTGGCCCGGGCCATCCACGACCGGTACCTGCTGGCCCACGGCCGCCACCCGGTGTCGCCGCCCTGGCCAGGGGGCCACGCGGTGCCGGTGGGGCGCAGGTACGACGCGCTCGTGCCGTGGGCCGAGCTGGCCGAGGAACTCCGGCACACCAACCGGGCCCAGGCCGAGGACATCGGGCGCAAGCTCCGCACGATCGGCCTGGCGCTGGTACCGCGCGCGAGCGCCAACCCGTCCGTCGGGCTGACCGACGAGCAGGTGGAGGAGCTGGCCGCGCTGGAACACGCGCGGTGGCGGGCCGAACGGGAGCGGGTCGGGTGGCGGCTGGCCGACCGGCGCGACGGCGCCAGCCGCACCCATCCGGATCTGCGCGCCTGGGCCGAGCTGCCGGAGCGGACGCGGGAGAAGAACCGGGCCGAGGTGCGGAATATCCCGCACCTGCTCGGCGATGTCGGGTTGGAGATGGTGCCCGCGGCCGCCGGCGCGTCGCACGGGCCGGGACGTGAGCAGGGAGCGGTCGTATGAGCTCGTCGGTGGTGGGGTGCGCGGCGAACGCGGACGCGGTGGAGCTCGACCGGGCCACCGTGCGGATCGGCATCACCGGCCACATCCGGTTGACCGCCCGGTCGCGTGATCTCGTGCGGGACGCGCTGCGGGATCGCCTGCGCCGGTACGGAGATCGGCTCCTGCACGGCGTCACCTGCCTGGCCGCCGGCGCGGATCAGCTGTTCGCCCAGGCGCTGCTGGCCGAGCACGGCACGTACGAGGTCATCCTGCCGGCCCGCGACTACCGCGCGCGGGCGGTCGGCGCCGCCAACCGCGTCACGTTCGATCATCTGCTCCGCCACGCGGACCGGGTAAGCCACGCGTTTCCCGTTTCCTGCACGCGCGCCTACGCGGCGGCGGGCCATCGCATGCTCGAACAATGCGATGAGCTTTTCGCGGTGTGGGATGGCGGCGTCGGTGGAGTCGGCAGCACCGCGGAGATCGTGGCGGCGGCGCGGCGCCGCGGCCTGCCGGTGGAGGTGGTCTGGCCGGTGGGCGCCCGCCGCTCCCCCCGGTAACCCTCCATGATCAAGGCGTCCCTGTAGTAGTCCTAACGACTACAGGGACGCCTTGATCATGGAGGAGGCGCGGTGGTGGACACGAGCGTCCACGCTCAAGGCGAGGTGTGCCGACAATGTCGGGGACATTGCTGCTTCCGGAGCGCGTGAGGCAGCAATGTCCCCGACATTGCGGCTCGTCGGCCAGCGGAGCCGCCTCGATCAAGGACATCCGCGCCGATCAAGGGCTTGGGCCCGCGGATTAGAGATCAAAGTGCGTGCCCAAGCCCGTGATCGACAGGGGGAGGAGGGGGAGGCCCGAGCGGAGATCCGGCCTTGACAGCCCGCGGCGGGGCTACTGGTCGCGGCTGGTGCAGACCGGTCGGGCGCTGCCCACCTTGCCGGGGTAGAGCACCGCGACCGTGAAGCAGAAGTCGGTGTCCCGGGCCAGCCCGTGCACGACATAGCTGCTGGCGCCCGCCGGCAACTCCTGGAACGCGCGCTGCTGCTGGCCCTGCGGCGCCCCGGAGATGCGTACCCGGCCCTTCGCACCGGCCGGGTAGGTCCACCGCAACTCGATGGTGTCGCGGTTGTCGCTCAGGCGTACCCCCGTGGGGGGCGTGCCGGCCGGCGCCGCGCTCGGCGCCGGCGTCCGCGTGGCGGTGGGGCTGGCCGGAGCGCCGCTCGTCGCCGCCGCCGTGGGGGAGGGAACCGCGTCGCGGGCGGTCTGCTGCTGGTCGACGGCGGACAGGCCGACGATGACCGCGACCGCGCCGAGACCGGCCGCGACCAGCGCGATCAGCAGGAGCGGCGCCGGGCGGCGCCGGCGCGCGGACGGTTCGCGATGGCTCGCCGGCACCGGCAGGTTGGGCGGCGGCTCGTCGTCTCGCGGCGGCCACCAGGACTCCGTCACCGCCGGCGGCACCGACAGGGGCTTGCCGGCCTCGACGCCGTCCGCCTCCGGCTCGGGGGCGGCGTCCAGCTCCGGGTCGGGTGGCGGGGCGGGCGGCAGGGCGTTGCCGTGGCACAGGTGGTCGGGGTTCGCGGGGGCCTGGCTGAGCGCGGCGACCTGCGCGACCAGGGGGTGGTCGGGCGGCAGGTGCTGGCGGCACAGCTCGCGGGCATGCGCGAGATGCTGGTGCGCCTCGGTGAACCGGCCGCAGTCGCGCGCCATCGCACCGAGCCGGGCGAGCATCTTGATGCCGGCGGGGTCGGCGTCGCCGTACGCCTCGCGGGTCATGTCCCACGCCTCGGCGAGCCGGGCGCGCGCGGTCTCGCACTCGCCGCGGGCGAACTCGACGGTCGCGAGGTCGGCGTGCGCGGCGAGCACCTGGCGCGAATCCGGCCCCTGGAGCGTGGTGAGGCCGTCGATCACCTCGGCGTACAGCTGGGTGGCCTCGCCGTGCCGCCGCAGCTTGTGCAGGATCGTGGCGTAGCTGGCCGCGGCCTGGATGGTCTGCTCGTGCCCAGTGCCGTAGAGCCGGGTGGCGGCCGCGTAGGCGTACGCCGCCCAGTCCTCGGCCGTGTCGAGGTCGCCGAGCCGCACGAGCACCCGGGCGTGGAGGCCGGCGGCGTCCGCGAGCGCGGCGGAGGCGTGCCGGGGGTCGGTGTCGACCGTCGCGAGCGCCTCCGCGAGCAGCAGTTGGGCCGCACCCAGGTTCCCCGCCGCCACCAGGCCGTACGCCCGGGCGGTCAATTCGTCCAACACCGCCGACACGTGCCTCATGGTGCTGGACTGGGCACGATCAGTACAAGGGCCTGCCCGGATCGAGATGCCCGAGCAGCGCCTCGCTGATCTGTTTGAGCTGTTTGACCTGTGCCGGGGTGAGCTGGTCGAACAGGTGGGTCCGCACGCCCTCGACGTGCCCGGGCGCGGCGGCGGCCAGCGCCTCGAAGCCCGCGTCGGTCAGCACGGCGAGCTGGCCCCGGCGGTCGGTGAGGCACTCCCGCCGCTCCACCCAGCCGACCTCCTCCAGGCGGGCCACCGCGTGCGAGAGCCGGCTGCGCGAGGAGAACGTGCCCTCGGCCAGCTCGCTCATCCGCATGGTGCGCTCGGGCGCCTCGGACAGCCGGACCAGGATCTCGTAGTAGGCGTGCGGCATGCGCGCATCGCGCTGGAGCTCGCGGTCGAGGGTGTCCAGCAGCGTGCGGGAGGCGCGCAGGAACGCCCGCCACGCCTTCTGCTCCTCTGGATTCAGCCACCGGGTCACGGATCCAGCGTAACCGCGCTGTTGAGTTCTCAACTACCGCGCTACCGTCATATGCATGGGTGTGCATCGTCTCAATCACGCCGTGCTGTTCGTGCGCGACCTCGACCGCAGCGTCGCGTTCTATCGCGATGTCCTGGGCTTCCGGCCGATCGCGATGACCCCGGACGGTTTCCGCGGCGCCGCCTTCCTCCAGGCCCCCGACTCCACCAACGACCACGACCTCGGCCTCTTCGAGCTGGGCCCGGACGCGGGGCCCTCGCCCGCCGGCCGTACCACGGTCGGCCTCTACCACCTCGCGTGGGAGGTCGACACGCTCGACGAGCTGGAGGCGGTCGCCGCCCGCCTCACCGCGGCCGGCGCGCTGGTCGGCTCGTCCGACCACGGCACCACCAAGAGCCTCTACGGCAAGGACCCCGACGGGCTGGAGTTCGAGGTGGTCTGGCTGATCCCGGCCGACCTGCTCGATCCCACGGCCCTCGAGGCGCGTAAGCAGATCCGGCCGCTCGACCTGGCCAAGGAGAAGGCCCGGTACGGCGCCCAGACCCCCGGCGGGGTGGGCATCTCCCGGTAACCCCGCTCGGGACGCCCTGAGCACGACGGTCCGGTCACAATAGGGTATGTCTGTCGCCGGCGTCATCCGTGAACTGCTCGTGCGGCACCTCGACACGTGGACGCCCGGCGCGCTGCACGCCGCGCGCGGCGCGACGTTCGCGCAATGCTGGTCCGGGCCGGCCGACCCGGACACCGCCGAGGCCGCGCTGCGGGCGCTGGCCGAGTTCGCCGACCGGATGCGCGGCCGGCGCCTGACCGTGCTGCTGGTCGCGCCGTCGACGGCCGACGCCGTCCGCCGGCTCGACGCGGTCCAGGCCGAGCTGGGCACGCCGGCCGGGCTGAGCGTGCACGCCATCGACGGCGACCCGGACGAGCGGCTGGCCGTCGCGCTCAAGGCCGCCGGCGCCGCCGGTGCCCCGCTGCTCACCTACCTGGATGGCGCCGGGTCCGCGGCGATCCAGGCCGCCGCCGCCGGCAAGCCCGCGGAGGTCCTGCTCGTCGGGGGTACGCCGGTGCCGTCGCCGTTCTTGTTGACCGCTCGGGTCGAGATGGTCGACGACGCGGGCGCCCAACTGGTCGGGTTCGGCACCTCGCTGGGCAAGAGCCTGGAGGCGTTCAAGGACGCGCTGTGGGCCGTCGACGAGTACGCCGGCGTGCGGTACCGCGACCCGCACGACCCGGAGGGCCACCTGCTGGATATCTCGTTGCAGCCGCACCCCGGGCCGCTGCGCCGGGAACTGCTCGCCAAGCTGGCCGCCGACGGCGCGTGCACGGTCACCGAGCTGCGCCGGTTCACGCTCACCGACACCGTGTACCGGTCGGCCGACGCGGTGCGGGCGATCACCGCCCTCCTCCAGACCGGCGCGGTCACCCGCACCCCCGATCGCGGCCGCCTCTCCGGCGACGTCCTCATCACCCCCTCCCCCTGACCCCCCGCCCCCGCCGCCCTGCGCCGCGCCGCCCCGCCCCGCCCCGCTGCGCCGCGCCGCTGCGCCGCCCCGCTGCGCCGCCCCGCTGCGCCGCGCCGCTGCGCCGCGCCGCCGCGCCGCGCCGGCTCCGCCGGCCTCGCCTCGTCGATCAAGGGCTTGGGCACGTGGTTTGATCTCTGATCCGTGTGCCTGAGCCCATGATCGGCGAGGAGTTCCATGATCGACGCTCGGGGCGATCAACGCCCGCCGCAATCCGATGCGACCGGTCCGGCAGCCGTCGCGGCGAGCGGGTGGATCGGCCCGAGAAACCCAAGCCGGCGCCGCGGAGCGGCCCCGATCGGGCGTGCAACGACCTGTTCGCGGGCGTGTCTCGCCACCGGGATCGGGCGCCGAACCAGGCCAACACCGGCGAGCCTCGCCACATCACCTACGCGACATCGGGCCGCGTCATCAGCGGCGACCGCAGATGCAACGCCAGATCGGGGCCGGTCAGGGGCACGGTGCTCCACGTCGCGACCGCTGTGCCCGCGCCGGCGTCGACCACCAGCCGGACCCGGTGCGGGGTGGTGATGACGCAAAGGTCGGCGACGAACGTGTTGCCCTGCCAGGCGCCGGCCGCGACGACAGGGCGGCCGAGCGGTGAGCTTTCCCGCCACTCGCCGTGGCCGACCTCGATGTGGAGGGACGACCCGAGTCGCAGGAGCCACCCACCGTCCACGGGATCGACGATCACCGTGGTTCCGTCAGGCAGAGCCGAATCCTCGGCGGAGGCGTCGAGTCGTGCCTTGACGGAACGCTCAGGGGCGGCCGACCCCGGCACCGGCGCGAGTGACAGCCGCCGCAGCCGCTCGGCGAGGACCTCGTCGTCCCCGGTGCTTCCCGCGCCGTCCAGGCCGGGGAGCAGGCAGTCCCACACGGCGCCGGGCATTGCCTCACCCTGCGTTATGGCGCCGGTCACGACGACCACCAGATCGTGCTCGGGAACGACCAGGCATTGCTGGCCGAAGGCGCCCTCGCCGCGGTAACCGTGACGCGACATCCAGAACTGGTAGCCGTACCCGCAAAGCGAGTCGGGGTTCTCCGACCAGTCATCGACCTGCAGTGTCTCGATGTGCCGGCTGGTCGCGAGCCGCACCCAGGCGCGCGGGACGAGCTGCCGGTCGCCCCACCGGCCGCCGCGCAGCAGCAGTTCGCCGAAGGCGGCGACGGCCTCGGTGGTGAGGTGCAGTCCGTGGAATCCGAAGGCGGCACCGCTCGCCACCCGATCCCATTCGGCGTGGTCGACGCCCATCGGCTTGAATAGGCGGTCATCGAGCAGTTCCGGGAGGCCACGGCCGGTGACCCGTTCCACCATCCGGGCCAGGACGTAGGTGGTCGGGTTGTCGTAGGCGTGCCGGGTGCCCTCGGCGTCGGGAAACGGTACGCGTAGGAAGCCCTTCACCAGGTCGTCCGGTTCCAGTTGCCAGGCCTCGGCGAGGCTGTCCGTGCGGTGTCCGGTCGTCATGGACAGCAGGTGGTGCACGGTGAGGCGACGGCCCTGCTCCGAGATGTCGGCCGGAACGCGGTCGGGCAACACGTCGACCACTCGATCGTCCAGCGAGAGCAGCCCGTCGGCGATCGCGAGCCCCACGGCGACCGAGGTGAACGACTTGGTCAGCGAGTAGAGAAGGTGCGGGCGTTCGGCCGAGTACGGCGCCCACCAGCCTTCAGCGACGACGTGACCGTGGCGTACGACCATGATGGAGTGGCACTCGATGGATCGCGCTTCGAGCCGGTCCAGCAGCGCGGTGATCGCGCGGGACGACATCCCCGAGGCGGCCGGTGTCGATCGTGGCAGCAGGGCGCGTCGAGAAGGCATCCAGGCACCGTAACAACATCGCCCAATCGGGTTTACGAAATATCGCTGAGGCAGCTGCGCGCTCAGGTTCTCGCGACTTGAGGGACGCCCTGATCACGGGCCGAGAGGGCAGCCGAACGGGCAGGTTCGCGGCGGGCTCTTGCCGGCCGGTACGGGGTGGCGGATCGTGGATCCGTGGACCGGGCCGCGCGCGAGCAGCCGTCCGTCGCGGAGCCCTCGAGCGCGGCCGCGACGAGAGGCCCGCTGGCTGGCAACGTGCCGCTGGCCAACGCGGCCGTCGAGCGGCTGGTCGAACGCGGCGGGCCACTGGCCGATGGCTGGCTGGGCGACGCGGGTCTGGTCAGCAGTGCCGGCCCGGTCGGCAGCGCGGGTCTGGCGGGCGCAGCCGGTCTGGTCGGCGGCGCGGGCCTGGTGGGCGCAGCCGGTCTGGTCGGCGGCGCGGGTCTGGTGGGCATAGCCGGCTTGGTCGGCAACGCCGGTCTGGTTAGTAACGCCGCTGTGCGGCGGCTGGTCGAAGGCGACAGCGAGGGCGGCACCGAGAGCGGCGGCGCGGCGGAGTTCGTGGTGAGCCGGCCGTCGGATCCGGCGGAGCGGCAGGCGGAGGCGATCGCCGCGAACCGTTCGGCTCCCGTAGACGTGGCCGGGCTGGCCCGCGCCGCCCACCCCAGCGGGCCCTCCATCGTGCCGGGCAGTGCCGGGAGCCCACTGCCGGACCACCTGCGCGCGCCGGCCGAGGCGGAGTTGGGCGCCGACCTGTCCGGCGTCCGGATCCACGACGACGCCGGGTCACACGCGTTCGCCAAGTCGGTCGCTGCGCGGGCGGCGACCGTGGGCTCGCACATCTACTTCGGCGCTGGCCGGTTCACGCCCGACTCCGCGACCGGGCAGCGCCTGCTGCGCCACGAGATCGTGCACACCCTCCAGCCGGTCGACGAGACCGCGCTGCACCGCGCGCGGGGCACCGCGCTCGACCGTGCGCCGGACCACGCGCCGGGCGCCGCGCCGGACCACGCTCCGGGCATCGTGCTGCGCCGCGCGCCGGAGACCGACACCCCGGCGGCGCCGGATACCGCGGCCGCGCCCGTGTCGGACCGGGTGAGCGCCTTCAAGTCGCTGGTGACCGCGACCGCCGCCCAGCGCCTCATCGCCAACCGGCAGAACCTCGCCACCTGGTCGGCGCTGATCCAGCAGGCCATCCCGGCGGCCGACCTGGCCGCGCTGGGCCTGGCGCAGAGCGGTGGCCTGCAGCCGTTCCTCGACGCCCAGAACATGAGCGACCCCGACCTGCGGGAGCTGCGCTACCAGCAGGCCATCGGCCACTACCGCGCGTGCACCGGCTGCCACGTCGAGGTCTCGCTCTACAACACCAGGGAGGAACGGGCGCGCGCCGGCGGCCGCGGCTGGGTCGCGCCGAACACGCAGCGGCTGGCATCGCCGATGGGATTCCAGCCGGTGCCGGGCACGACGGAGGCGCGCCTCCACGAGCTGATGCCGGACCCCGCCGAGGCCAAGGCGCGCACCGAACGGATGCGCGCCATCCTGGCGGCGCTGGGCCCGGCCGGGTACCGCGTGCTCCCGCCGTCCATCCTCGAGGAGCTGGAGTTCGGCTCGGAGGCCGGGCTGCGGGCCCAGATCACGGCGGCGATCGAGGAACGGCAGCAGGGGTACGCCGCGCTGACCGCCAAGATCACCTCGGGCGACCTGGGCTACGAGCACTTCGGCCCGATCGTCCGTGACCTGCTGCCGCTGGCCGACGCCGACGTCCGGGCGGCGATCGAGCACGAGATGACCGTCGCGGACCGGTGGCGGCTGGCCGAGGCGATCGTCGTCGGCGCGCTGTCCATCGCGGCGCTCGTGCTGGCGCTGTTCCCGCCCACCACGGCGGTCGGGATCGCGGCGTTCGGCGCGCTCGAGATGGGCCTGGGCGTCTACGGCGGGGTCCGCGGCGCGCAGGCGATCGAGCGCGGCACGGCGTACGAGCAGGGCACCGGCGCGCACGACGTGCTCGACCCGGCCCAGCAGCAGGCCGGCGGCCCGATGGCCATCCAGGGTTTCATCAACGTCGTGCTGGCGCCGCTGGCGGTGGTCGCCGGTGCGTTGCGGGCCGGCACCGGGCTGGCCCGGGTGGGCGCCCCGGCGACGGCCCTGCTGCCCGCCGGCCAGCCGTACCTGCGCGGGGCCTACATCGTCACGTACGCGGAGGACGGCGCGATCGTGGCGACGCTGCGCAACAACCCCGAGGTCATCATCATCCTGCGCGGCAACACGCTGACCGTGTACCAGAGCATGGGGCCGGCCGGGCTGCGGGCGGTCGCGGCGATGGAGGCCCGCACCGCGTGGCGCGCGGCCGGCCTGCCGCCGGCGGGATCCACCGGCGCCGCCGGGGAGCCCTTGGCGCTGCCGCCGGCCCAGTCTCCGCTGCTGCTGCCACCACCGGGCGGTGGGAGCACGCCCGGCCGCTTCGTGATGCCGCTGGGCCCGGAGGGCAGCGGGGGCGTCATGTTCAGCAACCGTCCGCCAGCCGTCAACGTGCTGCCCACGACCGGCCCGCTCGGCGGCGCGCCACCGGCGTACTCGCTGCCCCTGGGCCCGCAGGGCGCCGGCGGGGTCATGCACATGGGCCGCGGGCTGCGGCCCACCGACTTCGTCGGGCTGACCCGCATCGCCGACGACGCCGAGCTACTCACGATGTGGAACCAGGCCCTGCGGGAGTCCGCCCGGCCCGGCCTGAACAACGCCTACACGCGCTACCTCGCGGCGATCCAGGACGGCACCGTGACGACGTGGTCCAGCCGCGACCTGGGTGAGGCGTTCGGCGTCGTCAACCAGCGCTTCCTGGCGGCGGCGCGCGGCGCCGGACACGACATCGCCACCGTCCACCACTGGAACTACCCGAAAGACATGTACTGGCAGCAGATCGTCGACCCGCGCCAGCTGGTGCCGGTGCCGGGGCAGGCCGCGCTGCGCGGCGGCTATCACCCGCTGCACCAGGGCGGTTTGCACCCGCTCACGACGGGCGTGCCCGGCAACCCCACCGGTGGGCCGGTCGCGCCGGTCCACGAACTGCCGCTGCCGGTCTGGATGAGCACCATCCAGCCCGGCGAGTAATGGACTGGAAGTTAGCGGGGTTCCCAGGCGTCGGGGCGGGTGGTGAGCTTGCGGACGTGCGCGGGCATCCGGCCGGTCACCAGCTCGGCGAGGCTGACCTCGTCGACCACCTCGCGGACGGCGGCGCGCACCGCGACCCAGAGCCGGGGCAGGTTCTCGGCGGCGCCTTCGTAGCGGGTCTCCTCGGGGCGCATGCCGCGGACCCCCGCCAGCGGGCCGTCGACGGCCCGCAGCACCGCTCCGATGGTGACCTCGCGGGGCGGTGCGGTCAGCGTGTAGCCGCCCTCCGCGCCGCGCTGCGCCCGGACCACGCCGGCGCGGCGCAGGTCGGCCAGCACCGCCTCCAGGAACTTGCGCGGCATTTCCTGCTCCTGGGCGATGGCTTGCGCGGACATCAGCGCGGGGTACGACGCCGCCAGGCTGAGGGCGGCCCGGACCGCGTAGTCGCCGCGCGCGGAGATCTGCACACCACCATCATGCCGTGACGATCCGCGCCGCGTGTCCCAGGGTTGGTCGGCGCGGTGCCGGTACCCGCGCCGTGCGGCCCGCGCCGGCCCGGAAGCCGCCCGGACTGACCCCGACCTCGCGCTGGAAGAACCGGCCGAAGTTGGTCGGCTCCGGGAAGCCCAGCCGGCGGCCCACTTCCGCCACCGGCAGGTCGGTGCCGGCGAGCAGGCGCTTGGCCTCCAGCGCCACCCGGTCGTCGATGACCTGCTTGGCGCTGCGCCCGGTGGCGGCGAGGCTGGCCCGGGTGAGGGTGCGCACGCAGCAGTCCAACCGTTCGGCGTAGTCCTCGACGCGCCGGCTCTGGGCGTACCCGTGCTCGAGCTCCTGCCGGAAGCGACGGAATGTCCGCGCCTCGTCGTCCATGGTCGGCGAATCGGACAGTAGTCCGATGCGCAGCAGGAGGACCGCGAGCTGGTGGCGCAGCAGCACGGCGGGCAGGTCGCCGGTCTGCTGCCGCCCGCAGTCGACGACCAGCTGGCTCACCTCGTTGATGACCGCGTCCTCGTCTTCGCCGGTGAGCTGCCAGTGGGTCGGGCCGAGCGGGTTGTCGAGCGTCGCGGCCTGCGGGTGCAGCGGCGCGAGCACGCCCGGCTGCCAGCACACCAGCGTCGCGTCGAGGCCGGGCTCGCCGCCGAACCGGACCACCTGTCCCGGCCGGGCCCAGACGAGGGTGCCCGGCCGGCACTGGTATCCGATGAAGTCGACCTCGTGCGTGCCGTGGCCGGTGGTCACGAGCATCAGCAGATGATGGTCGAGGATGAGCGTTCCGTCGGTCGTCACGTCACGAAGCGTGAGGGTGCCCATCCCGGCGGCCCCCGGCGCGCAGATCGCCTCCAGCGCGCTCCGGACGGGTTGACCGGAACCGAACATCCACACGACCGTAACCGTGACCGGCTGATCTCGCACGTCATCCCGCTTATTTGATGATGATCATCGCAGTGGGACATCGACCCAGGACGGTCCGATCACGGTTATCGCCGCGCCGAACTCGTTGGCGTCCAGGTAGAGCGGGTCCTCGGTGTCGACCACCAGCGCCAGCCGGTGGCCCGCCGCCACGTTCCAGGCCGTCGCCGGCAGCGCCAGGTCGATCGTCTGTCGGCCATCCGACAACCACGTGTACGGCGCGTGGGCGATCAGCTGGCCGGTGCCGAGCGCGTCGACGTCGTACAGGTAGGCGATGACCGTGCCGGACGCCGCCGCCGGCGTCACCGTCAGGCGCAGCCGGGGGATGCCGCGCACCGCGACGCCGCGCGCCAGCGGCGCGCTCCGCCACACCGCGCCGCGGGTGCGGTCCACCGCGGGCAGCCAGGCCAGGGGAGGGGTACCGGTCAGCGCCTCCAGGCCGTTCGTCAGCAGCACCACGCCGGCGCCGGCCACCGTGTCGCCGACCGCCCAGAACCGCTCGGTCCAGCCCGTGGCGGCCGTGGTGGCGAGCTCGCCCGACCCGAGGTGGTACCGGACCGTCGAGCCGGTCACGTCCGCCCAGTCCCGGTACGCCTCGACGGCGCCGCCGGCGTTGCGCACCCGCAGCACCACCGGGTCGTCGTCGATGCCGGTGTCCACGCCCGCCAGGTACTGGTCGAACCAGCTCCGGGTGCTCGTCCACACGTGGTTGGGCAGGCCGGCGAGGCCGGTCAGCTCCGGGATGGCGTGATCGCCGGGCGCCAGCTCCAGCCGCTTCGGCCCGGTGAGCGCGCCGAAGAACCCGACGAGCTGGTTGGGGCCGAAGACACTGTCCCCGTACGCGTTGGCGAGCAGCACGGCGGGTCCGTTCCGCTTGATACCGTCTACATAGGTCTGCGCGGAGCGGACCGCGCCCCACGCCCGGATCGCCGCCACGTTCCGGTTGGCGAAGTAGTCGCCGACGATCCGGTCGAACTCGGCGCTCGGCCGCCCGAGCAGCCGCGCGGTGGCCGCCAGCAGCCACACCGCCTGCGGGTGCCGGGTCTGGTCGGCGTACAGCGACTCGATCAGGTCGGTCCACCCGGACATCGCCGCGACCGCGCGGATCCGCGCGTCGTGGCCGGCGGCGAGCAGGCCGATGCCGGCGCCGTACGAGATGCCGCCCACCCCGATGCGGTCCGGGTCGGCCGCGGTGCGCGCGACGAGCCAGTCGATGACCGCCGACACGTCCGCGACGTCGGCGGGACCGGCCGTCTCGATCTCGCCGCCCGAGGACCAGAAGCCACGCGCCGTGTACGACAGCACGACGTACCCCGCCTCGGCCATGGCGCGCGCCTGGGCGAGGTACTCGGCGTCGTTCAGCCCCCAACTGGAGATGAAGACGACCGCCGGATGTGGTCCGGCGGTCGTGGGTGCGATGACATTGGCCTTGAGCACGACGCCGTCGTGGGACGCGATGTCGACGGTGGTGAAGCCCGTGGTATTTCTGGTGGCGACCGCGTTGCTCGGGGTCGTGGCTATCAGGGTGAGGGTGACGAGCACGCAGGTCAGTAGCCGTCGGGTGAGCACGGTGGCACCTCGCGGGGAACTGGCCGGACGGGGTCCGGCGAGGCTTCCGAGGTGGCCACCGCGGCTAAGTTACCTCACGGTAATGCACATTTCGTCGATGTAACAAGGCCCGTTGTGGCGTCAACGGCCCGCCAGTAGCCGGTTGACCGCCGCGTCGACGTCGAGGTGGTCGGTCTCGCGGCCGCGCGGCACCACGACGTACGTCCGGCGCAGGAACCGGACGAGCACGGTGCGGGGCACCTCGAACAGCGCGTTGCCGTCGGGCGACGACAGCGCGAGCGCGACGAAGTCGCCGCGCGGCCATGGCCACACCCGCACGTCGCCGATGCCCGCCGGCTCGTCCAGGCCGGCGACCAGCAGTTCGCGCGCGAAGGACCAGCTGACCGCTTCGCCGCCGGCGGACTCCGCGTGGAAGAGCACGTGGACCGCGTACGGATCGGCCGGGTCGTAGCGCAGGCCGGCCCGGACCGGCAGCGCCGTCGCATCGGGTGCGACGAGCCGCAGTGACGTCTCGACCTCGACGGTCGTCGGTCGGATGACACTCATGGACGTTCTCCCCCCGGCACCGCTGCGGGACGCGCGTGTCCCGCGACTCCCATACTCAGTGGATACTCCTGATTACGCTCCGCCATACGCTGATCTCACCCACTTGTGGGAAGTCGGCCCCGATTTGCGACTGCATTGAACTGGTTTCATCTAAGGTGTCCGGTTCTTTTTTTGTCATCGGGTCCGGCCGGCGTCGGGTGTGGTTCATGCGTCGACTCACTCCGGTAACGTCCAGTCGTCCCGATGAGTGACGGGCGGCGTGTGACCGTGGGGGTGAAATGGTGGCAAATCAGGCCGGAGTGGGCGCCATGGCGGCGTCTGCGGTGCCTCCGCCATCGGATGGCGAGCCCGTTGTGGTGGAGACCACGGCGTCTTCTTCCCTGCCGCCGCGGCCTCCCGAGCGGCCGCGGTGGCGCGACCGGATCCACACCACGCTGGAGATCATCCGCGCCAACCCGACCGGCCGCATCGCGCTCAAGGTGTTCATCGCGGTGGCCGGCCTGCTGGTGGTGGCGCTCGGCGTGCTACTCATCCCGCTGCCCGGCCCCGGCTGGTTGATCGTGATCGGCGGGCTGGCCATCTGGGCGGTCGAGTTCTCCTGGGCCCGCAAGCTGCTCACCTTCACCCGCCGCAACGTGCGGGCCTGGACCCACTGGGTCACCCGCCAGTCGTTGCCCGTGCGCTTCCTGCTGGGCGCGGTCGGCCTCGTCTTCGTCGGCGCGGTGGTGGTGCTGACCGTCCGGTTGAGCTTCGGCGTCAACCTGATCACAACGGTCCTGGATTACTTCGCGGCACGCTGACCCCGGAGGTGCGGCAAGCGCGGCGCATCGGGTACAGTCGGTCCTCGCTAGGGCGATTGGCGCAGCGGGAGCGCGCTTCCTTCACACGGAAGAGGTCACTGGTTCGATCCCAGTATCGCCCACACGTTTTCCCAGTTCAGACCCGTTGACTTGGGATCTGGCTATCGATGATCTTCTTGTTTGTGGGGGCGGTTTTGCTCCCAGGTAACCGACCAATTGCTGATAGGTCCTTACCGAGCAGGGGTCGGGTTGCCGTCGGTGTGGCTACCAGTGGCCGCCGCTGTTGAGCCAGCGTTGTTGGAGGCTGGCCGGTAGGGGTGGGTGCATGGCTTCGGTGACGTGGGCGTAGATGCCGGGCATGCCGGGCAACTGGTGGCCAAGGCGTTGAGCTTTGAGTACTTCCGGTATGCCGTCCTCATCCATCCAGGTGCGGTGGGCGTGCCGGAGGTCGTGGAAGCGGAGTCCATGGAGGATCGGCTCCCAGTCGCGGTGGAGGCGCCCGTCGCATGCTGGCCGCCAAATGCGCTCGATGAAGGTGGTGCGCCAGAGCCAGTTGCCGGTGTCGGTGCAGAAGACCGTGTCGAACGGGTGGGCGCGCAGGAACTGGTCGATGCCGTCGATGAGGAACGGCGGCAGGCGGATGTCGCGGACTGCCGCCTTGGTCTTGGGTGGTCCGAGCCATCGGCGGCCGCTGACCTCGTGCAGGGCGCCAGCGACGCCGCAGATGTGGATGAGGGCGCGGTCGAGGTGGATGCTGGTGCGGGTCAGGCCGGCGAGTTCGCCGAAGCGCATGCCGGTGTAGGCGGCGGTGATAACCAGTGTGTGGGCGTGCAGGTCAGGCATTCGGCACGCGATGCGGCGTACCTGTTCCGGGGTCGCCACGGGGCGGGGCTCACCGGGGCACTCTCTTAGCCGCAGTCTGGCGGTGGGGTCGAAGAACAGGTAGTGCTCGTCGATGGCTTCGCGCAGGACGAGACCGAGGACGGTGACGACGCTGCGGACGGTGGCGGGGGACAGCCGCGGGGTGAGGGTGCGGGCGAAGGCTTTGACGGCGTTGCGGGTGATCGCGTTGAGGCGCTGGTCACCGAAGGTGGGCAGGATGTGGTTTCGGAGCACGGACTCGTATTTCGCCTTGGTCGCCGCTGATACCGGATGCGCGAGCAGCCATACCTTGACCACTGGTTGAGTGTTGGTGGCGGGGCTGGGGTGAGCTGGCGTTTGATCGCCCGGGTGAGGTCGTCGAGTCTGGCCACGCGGGCCCGGGCGGCGTCCGGGTCGTCGAAGATGCCGTCGGTGACGACGCGACCGGCGCGGCGGAAGCGTACCCGGAAGTGGGTGCCGTGCTGTTCCGCCCAGGCCATCTTGGCGCCTCCGCTCATTTCTGCGGTTGCCTTGGCTGGGCGCACTTTCGTGCCGTCGTGATAACGGTCCGAACGCCGCGATTGCGGCGCAGTGGAACCTGGCCTGCAGGCCGATGACCGAGCCACACCCAGAATGCGACGTACCTCCAGCTTGGACCCTCGTCGTGGTCTTGTCACGATCAGTCCCCCGTGTGAGTCAGTCCCGCCGGGCTGACACGGTGTGGGTTCGGGCGGCGGTTGGCCCTCGCTCCGGTTCGGACTATCACTATGTGCCATGCGTGCTGCTCGTACCTGGCGCTGTCGTGTGGGTCAGGCGGCGGTTGCGGCGAGGTCGTTGAGTGCTGCGTTGATGACTGGCCAGCACATGCTGAGGGTGTCTTCGTCGGGGGCGTGGCCGAGTCGGACTTGAGCGTTGGGGTGGACGAGGTTGCGGTAGTCGCGGAGTTTGCTGGCGAAGCCGCGTACGTCGGCCTGGATCCATCGGTGTTTGTGTGCTGTTTCGATGAGGTCGTTGAGCATCCATTTGTCGAGAGGTTTTGCGGTGGGTTGAAGTCTGGTTTTGAGCGCGTCGAGGAGTATGCCTTCGAGGAGGCTGCCGAGCATGATGATGGCGCTGGCGTAGGCGCCGTTGCGGTGGCAGATGCGCGCTTCGTCGAGTCGGCTTTGCAGCACGTCGGCGAGTTCTGGGTCGTGGACGATGTCGGCGATGGTGACGTGGAGTACGACGTCTGGCTCGTCTTGCTGCTGTTGTGAGGGCGGCTGGTAGGGGCGGATTGTGGGCTGGCCGCGTCGGTGGGCGATCTCGAAGCCTTCGGCCGCCAGGACGGGGTTGAGCGCTTGGGTGGTCTCCGCGGCGGCCAAGGGGTCGTTGCGGTGTACGTACTCGCGTCGGTCAGCGAGGCGTAGGACGACGGCGTCGATGGCGCCGGGTACGTTGCGGCGGGCGCAGAGCTGGTCGGCTAGCCATTGTCGACGTGTCGTCCCGTCGTATGCGGGGACGTTTGGCCATCCGGCCTGCTGTAGAAGCTTGGGCAGTTCGACGCCGCGTCGGTAGACGGGTAGGTCGTCGCCGCCGCAGGAGATTCGGGCGATCTCTTCCAGGGTGTTGTCGTCGAGTCGTTCCAGCAAGGTCGTCTCCTAGCTGTCGCCGTCGTCGTCAGGGTTGTCGTCGGGTAGGAGGATCGGGGTCCAGTGGGTCTGGGTGCGAGGTGGTGGTGCCAGTGACCGTGGTTCGATGCCGCGTTCGTGGAGGCGACGCCACAGCGGTTCGAGAGTTGCCCGTGAGTCGAACAGGTATTCGCTGTCTCTGATGCGGAAGAACTCCCAGTCGGCCCGGCGAAGTTCACGCTCTCGCTGGAGGTCGTGTTCGAGTTGCTCAGCGGTGACAGGTAGTGCAGGTGTTTCGCATTCGATTGCGAGGCGGCCCTGGTCGCCGACGACGACCAGGTCGATTCGGCGGGCGTCGACCTGGTATTGGGGGATCACTGCGTAGCCGCGTTGGCGTAGGTCGAGGAACACCTGTTGCTCGAGCAGTGATTCGAAGGGCTGTTGAAGTTGGTCCCGGCTTACGCCGTCGAGGGCGGGGTCCATGGTGAGGGTGGGTGGCGGGTTCGTCATGTAGGTCAACAGCGAGTGGCGTAGGTCGGAGGGGTTGAGGCCGGCGGCGGTGACGGAGGTGAATAGCCACATCTGGTCGCGGGCGCGGCTGGCGGCGACGTTGAATCGCTGTTTCTCCTTGCGGCCGCTGCCGAGTGCGCGGGGTGCCTTGACGGTGACCATCGACAGCAGGATGACGTGGCGTTGGTCTCCTTGGAAGTCGGGCGGTTGTCCGACTCGGATGTCGAAGCGTTTGATGTCGGCGGGGTCGATGCGCTCGTACAGCGTGCGTTCGAGGAGATTGACTTGTCCTGAGCCCTGTAGGGCGATGACGCCGATCGACCGGTCCTGGTACGCGGGGTCTTCGATCATCTTCTGCACCTGATCGATGATCGCGTCGGCCTCAGCGCGGTTTTTCATACTGGTACCGCGACCCTGCTCGATGGCGTCCGGTATGTGTACGACCTTCAGGGGATCGAGGCGGTCGGCGCCGAACTGACGTAGGGGTATGAGCCGTTCGTGGTAGAACTGCGCTGAAGACCATCCGATGATCTCGGGCATGGAGCGGAAGTGTTCGGATAGGCGCACCACGCTCGGGAAACGCGCGGACAGAAGGTCGTAGAGGCTCGATGTGGGGTCCAGGCCGTCATACATGTGTCGGGGCAGTCCGGGCAGGTAGCGATCGGCTGCGGCGTGAAACTCGCTTAGCTCCGTGGTGGGGCTGATGAGCAATGCTCGAAACCTGTGGATGAGGGTCGGGAGGCGTACCCTCCCGACGAGTCCAGTCCAGGGAATCGAGTAAGGCCCGCGCGCCAACGCGGGTCGGGAAGGTACGCCCGTGCTCACGGTAGTCAACCCCGATGACGCCACGCCAGCGACCGCGCCGGACGCGCCCACGGTGGGCGGCTCGTTGATCGACGAGATCGTGCGTGACGGCGCGCGGCGGATGCTGGCCGCCGCTCTGGAGGCGGAGGTCGCCGCGTACATCGCCGCGCACGCCGACCAGCGTGATGAGGACGGCCGGCGTCTGGTGGTACGCAACGGCCGCGCCCAGCCGCGGCAGGTGTTGACCTCGGCCGGGGCGGTGCAGGTGGTCGCGCCGCGGGTCAACGACAAGCGCGTCGACGAGGCGACCGGCGAGCGGCAGCGGTTCGCCTCGGTGATCCTGCCGGCGTGGTGCCGCAAGTCGCCGAAGGTCACCGAGGTGTTGCCGCTGCTGTACCTGCATGGTCTGTCTTCACAGGACTTCGTGCCGGCGCTGGAGAGCTTCTTGGGCAGCGGTTCGGGCCTGTCCGCGGCGACGATCACCCGGCTGACCGTGCAGTGGCAGGACGATGCCCGCGCGTTCGGTGACCGGGATCTGTCCGGTGTGGACTATGTGTACGTATGGGCCGACGGCGTGCACCTGAACGTGCGCCTGGACGAGCAGAAACTGTGCCTGCTGGTCATCGTCGGCGTGCGCGTCGACGGCACCAAGGAACTCATCGCCTTGGCCGAGGGCTATCGGGAGTCGACCGGGTCGTGGGCGGACCTGCTGCGTGACTGCGCCCGACGCGGCATGCGCGCCCCGGTCCTCGCGGTCGGGGACGGAGCGTTGGGGTTCTGGGCGGCGTTGCGGGAGGTGTTCGCGACCACCCGTGAGCAGCGCTGCTGGTTCCACAAGATCGGCAATGTGCTGTCGGCGCTGCCCAAGTCGGCACACCCGGCAGCGAAACGGGCCTTGGCCGAGATCTGGAACGCCGAGGACCGCGACCACGCCCGCCGCGCCGTCGCGGCGTTCAAGCTGGCCTACGGCGCCAAGTTCGGCAAGGCCGTCGCGAAGATCACCGACGATCTCGACGAGCTGCTGGCCTTCTACGACTTCCCCGCCGAGCACTGGATCCATCTGCGCACCACGAACCCGATCGAGTCGACATTCGCCACCGTCCGGCACCGCACCAAGGTCACCAAGGGCCCCGGCTCGAAGGCTGCCGGCCTGGCCATGGCGTTCAAGCTCATCGAAGCCGCACAACACCGTTGGCGGGCGGTCAACGCACCTCACCTCGTCGCCCTCGTCCGCGCCGGCGCCCGATTCGAACGCGGCAAGCTTGTCGAACGCCCCGTACCTACCCCGGCCTCCGAGGCCGTCACCGCCGCCTGATCAAGATCTCTCATCCACAAGTCTTGACAATTGCTC
>JBBEWH010000249.1:0-4191 GCA_037414955.1 Actinomycetes bacterium KLBMP 9797 | reverse complement strand
ACCCAACCGGCGACCGGGACCGTGTACTATGTGGACAGTGTCCATGGCGACGATGCCCGCAGCGGCGCGTCCCCGGCGCAGGCGTGGCGGACCCTGTCGCGGGCGAACGGCGCCCCGCTCACCCCCGGCGACCAGCTCCTGCTGGCGCGCGGCAGCCGCTTCCCGGACCGGCTCGTGATCGGCGCCAGCGGCACGGCGGACGCGCCGATCCTCATCAGCGCCTACGGCGCCACCGGAAACCACCCGGTCATCGAGTCGACGCCGACCGACGGCCACTGCGTGACCCTCGACGGGTCCCACCTGACGATGACCTACCTCGACATCCACAATTGCGCCGGATGGCAGGGCGGCGTGCTCATCCGCGGCAGCTCGGTCGTGGTGAGTCACAACATCGTCAGCAACAACACCACGGGCATCGAGGTCGACCAGAACTCGGCGGACGCCCGGATACTGGACAACGACATCGTGAACAACAACCGGATGATCGTGAACACGCCCAACGGCGGGGACGACGACTACGGCGCCTTCGGGATCCTGCTGCACGGGCTGCGGACCGAGGTCGCCGGCAACCGGATCTCCGGCAGCGACGCGTTCTCCCACGACTACGGCCGCGACGGCGGCGCGGTCGAGGTCTACGGCGGCCGGCAGAACGTCATCCACCACAACGTCTCCGTCGACAACGTCGCCTTCGCCGAACTCGGCAGCGCCACCTCACAGGGGAACGTCTACGCGTACAACGTCGTGCGCTCCACTCTGGACATCGCGGCGGGCCTGGTCACGCGCGGCGCCCGAGACGGCTTCGGTCCGGTCACCGGCACCGTCTTCCGGCACAACACCGTCTACCTGACCGGCGCGCAGAGCTACGGTCTGGCATGTTACGGCGGTTGCGACGCCACGATCCTGGAAGCGCGCGACAACGTGCTGGTCGCGGGCTACCGGTCCGGTTTCACCGACGGCGCCTACGCCGGAGGCAACAACATCTACCACGGCAGCACGTTCGACGGCGTCCCCGCGGCGGACGACACGTGGGCCGA
Source organism: Actinomycetes bacterium KLBMP 9797 (assembly GCA_037414955.1). Taxonomy (GTDB): domain Bacteria; phylum Actinomycetota; class Actinomycetes; order Mycobacteriales; family Micromonosporaceae; genus Phytohabitans. The sequence continues at coordinate 3,157 of JBBEWH010000249.1, read as the reverse complement.
CCCGCTGTTCCGCGACGCGGCGGCCGGCGACCTGCACCCGACCGCCGCCAGCCCGATGGTCGACACGGCCACCGACACCAGTTACCCGACCGACTTGGACGGCATCACCGTCCCCCTGGACGGCAACCACGACGGCGTCGCCGCACCCGACCGCGGCGCCTACGAATACCACTGACCACAACTCAAAAAATCTCGCACCCCTTTTTTTCATGATCAGGGCGTCCTTCAAGTCGTTAGAGCTACTTGAGGGACGCCCTGATCATGAGTCCATCGCCGTCGGTCGATAGCTTGGGGCAGCGGGCGGGGGTACAGCTGTACGAGAATAGAGCGCATGTTGGAGACGTTGACGCAGCTCGGTGGCCTGGCCACCGGGGTCGTCGACGCCCCAGCGTGGCCGCTGTCCGATGACGACCTGGTGACGTCGTTGGACGAGGTGCACCGGTTGGAGCAGCAGTTGGCCGCGACCCGGCTGCACCTGATCCGGGAGATCGACGGCCGCTCGTCCCTCAACAGTGAGCATCTGACCTCGACGGCGGCGTGGTTGCGGCATCGGTATCACGTGTCGGCGCAGACCGGCACCCGCTGGGTCACCCTCGCCAAAGAACTAGACCAACACCCCGGTCTGGACGCCGCCCTGTCCAAAGGCGCCGTCAACAGCGAGCAGGCGCAGGTGATCGCCCAGCAGTTGCGGCAACTGCCCGACGACCTCGACCCCGACCTGACCGAGTTGGCCGAGCAGATCATGATCGGTTGGGCGGGTGAGGCCGGCTTCGACCCGAAGACGTTGCGGGAGATGGCACCCACGATCCTGCACCGCATCGCCCCCGACATCGCCGACAGGGTGGATGAGGAGGCGCTACGGCGGGAGGAGAAGCGGGCCGAGCAGACGAAGGCGTTCAACCTCTCCAACAACGGTGATGGTCGCTACCGGGTTAGCGGGTGGTTGCCGGCCGAAGCGGCCGCGATCGTCAACAACGCCCTCGACCCGCTGTGCAAGCCGCTGCCGGAGGACGACCGGACCGCGACGCAGCGGCGGGCGGACGCGTTGACCGACGTGTGCCAGCGGGCGATGGACGCCGGTGACCTACCCGAACAAGGTGGTGAGCACGCGCACGTGGCGATCGTCGTGGACTGGGACCTGCTGCGGCAGCAGGTGGGTATCGGGCAGTTGGACACTGGTGAGCGGCTGAGCCCGGAGCAGGTGCGCCGCTGGGCGTGCCAGGCACGGATCATGCCGTTCGTGCTCGGTGGGCAAGGCCAGGTCCTCGACGCCGGCCGCTCCCGCCGACTGTTCGACGGACCGCTGCGCCGCGCCATCATCATCCGCGACCGAGGCCGCTGCGCCTTCCCCTCCTGCGACCGCCCAGCGAAGTGGTCCCAGATCCACCACATCAAACACTGGCTCGACGGCGGACCAACCAACATGAACAACGGTGTGCTGCTGTGTTCCCACCACCACCGCCTCATCCACCAAGGCGACTGGGAAGTGCGGATCGCCGCCGACGGGCTCCCCGAGTTCATACCACCGCACTACGTGGACAGCGAACGCAAGCCACGCCGCAACATCTACCACCGACGCGAATGACCCCGGCCGTGCGCGACACCATCACCATCACCATCACCATCACCATCACCGCCACCGCCGCCACCGACGCCGACGCCGACGCCGACGAATCCTGCGTCGGGCGAACGAACCGCGCGACGCCGCTGCTGGATCGACGTCCTGCCGGGCTCGGGGCGGCGTCACCGGCCGGCGCCTGACGCGTTGTGGCCTGGGAGCGCTGTGGATCGCGTTGAGAGCGGTGATTCCGACTCGAGGTGGCATGGCGATCAGCCGGTGAATGCTCGGATCGCGGGCCACGGGCCTGACGAGGGGTCCGGCTCGGTGCGCAGCATCGCCACGTCGGCCGCTCGGCCCGGCACCCTGCCCGTCGCCACATTGCGAACGTGGTCGTGGCGCCGGCGGCCGTCTGCGCCTCGGCCCGAGTACTCGTTGCGGTGCTCAGGCGTGGGTGTAGTCGTAGGTCAGGTTGCCGTCCAGTTCGCGGGAGGCGTCGGCTTGGGCGAGGAGTTCGCTGGCCTTGGCCTGGGCGGCTTCGATGGCGTCCGCGCTGGCGACGAAGCGCGGCAGGGGCTTCTCCTGGTCGGCGATTGCCAGCAGGGCGCGGGCGAGCTTGGCGGGGTCGCCGGGCTGCTGACCGTTCATGCTCTGCCAGAACTCGACCGTCGTGGCGGTCCGCGGGGCGTAGTCGTCGATGGACAACTCGGGCCAGATCGTCGAGAACCCTTCGACGAGCAGCTCGGTGCGGAAGAAGCCACGCGAGCGCTGCGGCTCGATGAGGCGGAACGGATCCACCTGCTCGACCTGCTGCGTGGCGCCGGCACCACCCGTCCACCCCGCCGCCGACCGGCCCAGCAACGCGTACGGCCCACGGTGCAGCGCGTGTTCGACTCGATGGCCGGCACACCCGCGCTCATCCTCAATGGACGCGGCGACATCCTGGCCGCCAATCTCCTCGGACGGGCGCTGTTCTCCCCGGTCTACGCCGACCCGACCCGGCCACCCAACAACGCCCGGTTCATCTTCCTCGACCCACACGCGACCGAGTTCTTCCGCGACTGGGACCAGGTCGCCAACGACGCGGTCGCCATGCTGCGCGCCTCAGCCAGCCGCGATCACTACGACCGGCGGCTCACGGACCTGATCGGAGAGCTCTCCACCCGCAGCGAGGAAATCCGTCGCCGCTGGGCCGCCCACAACGTCCGGATGCACACCACCGGCGTGAAGCTCCTGCACCACCCCGTCGTCGGCGACCTCGACCTGCCCTTCGAGACCTTCCCCCTCGGCACCGACCCCGGCCAGTTCCTGCTCACCTACACCGCCGAACCCGCCTCACCCACCCAGGACGCCCTGAACCTGCTAGCCAGCTGGGCCGCCACCAACGACAACATCGAACGGCCCGCGCCGGCCGACGAGCCCGAGCCGGCCGACCAAATCTCCATGATCCCGGTGCGAACTCCCGCACGCCTTCGACGCCATTCCCGCACCGTTTAATGGGGAAGTGACGCACCAGCCGTAGTGCTGGTGCGTCACCGCCGGGGAGGCCTAAACCCTAACGCGTAGGTCTGGGAACCCGCCACCACCAAAACCAAAGCG
>JBBEWH010000248.1:0-34429 GCA_037414955.1 Actinomycetes bacterium KLBMP 9797 | reverse complement strand
CACTGTTTTTGTGGGATACGCCCCCCACAGCGGTGGGTGGGGGCCCCCCACCGCCGGGGAGGCGATACCGATCAGGCTGAGGTCTGGGACGCCGCCACAGCGAACACGAAGGCGAACCAGAGCACGCCTAGCGCGGTGAAGACGATACCGAGCCAGAATCCTGCTTTCGCCAAGCCAGCGCCCTGCTCGCCGGTCTGCTGGATCTGTCGTTTGGCGACGGCGCCGAACACGATGCCCAATGGTGCGAAAACGAAGGCGAAGACCAGGGCGAGGATCGCCATCACGTTGGTGCTAGCCACCGACCCGCCAGCGTGCTGGGTCGGGGCGTTCGTCGTCTGCGTTGCCATCGTCCCTCCTGGTTGTCGGTCGTTGACAAGGGGGTACCCAGATCGACAGGTTTAATCCCCGCATGTCGAGCCGGAGAAGCCGGCGCAGCGTCGCAGGGTGCGGCTGTCTCCGGACGGAAGCTGCGGCACGCGCCGGGATCGACGTGCTGGGTGCCGGGTACGACGATGCCAAATCCGCCACTGGCGTCGGTCCGGATGCGAACGGCGCGGGCCTCCATTCGCAGCGGACAGTCGGCCACTCGCGGCGGCCGTACATGATGAGACGGCTGTGGACGCAGGCCCGCCGCATCGAACTTCGCCGGCTCATTCGTGGCATCGTCGTTCTCGGTGCTCAGCAACACCACCGGCGTGCCGAAGTACAGGATCTGGTAGGACCGGAACGCTTCGGTGCGCGTCGAAGCGACGTCTAGAGGCCCATGTCCCGGCGCAGGGCGCCGACCATCTGGACGTTCCGGGTGTACTCCTCCGCAGTCGTGGCCTCGCTGACCTGGTTCAGCCCATGCGGCCAGAAGTGCGCGCCGTCCGCGAAGAGCACCGCCGAGCTGCCGTCCAGCGCGCGAAGCTGGTTGATCGCGTTGGTGCCGGTCCACCGGCCGTTGGAGACGCGGGAGGCCCAGCCGCCGTACGTGCCCACCCCCAAGGTGTGCGCGATCTCGTGCATGGCGGTGGCCTGCACCATGGTCGACTTCGCCCCGAAGCGGATGGTGCCGTTGTAGTTGCCGTCGGCCGTCGGCACGCTGGGCTCGTAGTAGATCGACAGCGCCTTGCTGACGCTGAGGTAGCAGTTGTATTGCGTCAGGGCCAGGTTCATGGCCGCGGTGATCCGGTTGTACGAGTCGAGTTGGTCGGCGGTCGGCGACGAGGCGCGGTTCAGGGTGTACGTGATGCCGCCGGACCCCGGGCAGCCGGCGCTGCCGGTCGTGCTGCTCCACTGCTGGTTGGCGGCGCCGGTGCAGGTCCACAGGACGATCGCCGTCCCGTTGGCGGTCCCGCCGCCGCTGGCGTCGAGGCAGAGCCCGGAAAGGGCGCTGGTGACGGTGCCGTTGCTGTTGACGTTCCACTGCTGGATGGCGCCGCCGGTGCAGTCCCAGATGACCACCTGGGTGCCGGCCGTGGTGCCGTTGTTGTACGCGTCCAGGCACTTGGCACCCGCATACGCCCGCAGCTGCCGACCGGAGGTGTAGTTCCACTGCTGGTTGCTTCCGCCGTTGCAGTCGTACAGCTTCACCTGCGTGCCGTTGGTCGTGCTCGCGCCGGGCACGTCGACGCAGCGGCCGGAGGGGACGCCGCGGACGGCACCGACGGCGGCCGCGGCCGGGTCGGCGACAGCGACCGCGAGCAGCGAGCCGACCAGCGCGGTGGCGACGGCGGTCGCCGCGGCGAGGACAGGGCGGAGGGTACGGAGGTTCGACATTGGCTGATTCCTCAGGGTCGGAAGCCCAGCGGTGAAGGCGGTCGGTAGCAGGGGCTTCGGGCACGACGTACCCGGCGGTAGCAGGTGAACCTACACATTCAGATCTTTTGATGCAAGAGGGGCGGCCAGCGGTCGACTCTCTCAGCAACTACCAGGTCCACTCGTATCAAAACGATAACGAGACCTTTCCCTTCATCGATGTGACCGATCACACTGCAGAGGTACTGTGAGCGGTCACACTGGCGCCGCCATGGGTGCTCGAAAGGACCATCGATGCAGACTGTGCTCCGACTCCCCCGCCCGCGGCGGGCCGGGCCCAGACGCGCCACGACCCTGGGCCTCATCACAGCCGTGATCACCACCGTGCCGATCGCCGCGGTGCCAATCGCCACCCTGCCGATCGCCGCCGCTCCCGCCTCCGCCGGCGACGCTGCCTCCGCCGCCCGCGCCGCCACTGCCGCTGCCAACGCCACTGCAAACGCAAACGCCAACGCAAACGCCCGGGCCGGAGGCGGAGGCGGAGCCGGGGCCGTCGAAGCCAGCGACGCCGAGACGCTGCACGTGAACCTGTCGGCCACCACAGGGGACGTCCGGGGCGGCGCCACCGGGATCCTCTACGGGCTGGGCGACCCGGGCGTGCCGTCCCGCGACCTGATCGCCGGGATGCGCCCGCACGCCGTGTCGCAGAAGGCCCCCGACGGCGAGCAGCACCCCAATGGCGACGCCGTGGTCGTCGCCGACGAGCTTTTCGCCGCTGGCGGCGAGGACGTGCACATCTACGCGCAGGACGTCTACAGCCGCTGGCCGTACCAGGATCTCGGCATCGAGGACTACCTGTCCCGGCTGCGGCCGCAGCTGGAGAAGGTGGCGCGGCGGCCGGATCGCGGCCGCTTCGTCTGGTCGATCTTCAACGAGCCGGACTGGATCTGGTACGCCGACTGGGCGACCAAGAAGGACACGTTCCTCGCCGACTGGACGACCCTCTACCGGACCGTGAAGGCCGCGATCCCGGAGGCGCGCATCGCCGGCCCCGGCGAGACCCACTACATCGAGAACCGGTTGCGTGACTTCCTCGGCTACGCCAAGGCCAACGACGTGCTGCCGGACATCGTCACCTGGCACGAGCTGAGTCCCGACTCACTCACGCACTACCGCGGCAACTTCGAGCGGTACCGGGTGCTCGAGCGGGAGTTGGGCATCGGCCCGCTGCCGGTCGAGATCAACGAGTACGCCAACCGGCGCGACACGTCGGTGCCGGGCCAGATCATCCAGTGGCTGACCATGTTCGAGGACACCAAAGTGGACGCCCAGATGGCCTACTGGACGCTGGCGGGCAACCTGAGCGACCACGCCGCCCGCGCGTCGCGCGCCAACGGCGGCTGGTGGCTGACCAAGTGGTACGCGGATCTGTCCGGGCAGACCGTCCGGGTCACCCCGCCGCGGCCGAGCACCCGCGACACCTTGCAAGGACTGGCCACTGTAGACAAGGCGCGGAACCAGGCCACCGTGCTGCTGGGCGGCACGGACGCGCCGGTCACCGTGGCGGTGTCCGGCATCGACCCGAGGCTGTTCGGCCGGAAGGTCGACGTGCACGTGCGCCGGGCCGCCTGGTCCGGCTACGAGGGCGACGCCGGCGCGCCGCCCGTGCTCGCGGCCAGCCGGTCCACAGTGGTCAACGGCACCGTCGACATCCTAGTGCCCGGCGGCGACAAGCTCGCCGCGTACCAGGTCGTCATCGAGCCGGCGGCCGGGCCGGCGCCGCGCGCGGACGCGCCCTGGTCGGCCCGCTACGAGGCGGAGGCCGGCACGGTGGAGAACGCCACCGTGTACCGCCATGACGAGAACGCCTGGAGCTACACCGCCTCCGGCGGCCGGGATGTCGGATCCATGAACCGGCCCGACTCCCGCGTCACCGTGGACGTGGCGGTGCCCCGGGACGGCATCTACACGCTGGGCGTGGTCTACGGCACCAACGCGTTCGTCGGGCAGCAGGCGCTGTACGTCGACGGCATCTTCCGCCAGACCATCACGTTCCCGGCGACGCTCGGCTGGTCGTACCGGGGACGCCTGGATCTGCCCGTGACGCTGACCGCCGGCACGCACACCCTCTCGCTGCGCACCACCGGTCCGGACGGCTTCCTCGGCGGCATCAGCGACATCACCCTCGACCGCGTCGAGCTTACCGAGGTGACCGGCCCGGAGCGGGCCCAGCACCCGGCCGGCACCGCCCGGCTGACCGCCGGGGCGCGCCTCAACCCCGCCGACGGTACGGCGAACCTGCCGCGCGGTGGCGGCGCGACGTTCTTCCTCGCCGCGGCCGAGGACGGCTACTACACGGTGAGCACGAAGCTGACCGCCGCCGCGCGCGGCACCGTGGCACTGGCGCTGTCCGAGCGGGCCGTGCCCGGCGCCGCCATCGCGGTGCCCGGTGGCGGCGCGTGGACCGCGACGTCCACTGTGTTCCTGCGCGCCGGCATCACCCGGCTCACCCTCACCAACCGCGGTCCCGGCCGGGTCGCGATCGGCGCGGTGCACCAGGAGCGGCACGCCGCGGCGGACCGCGCCAGCGCGCGCGTGGAGGCCGAGACCGGCACCCTCGCGGGCGGCGCGGCCGTGGCCAGCGGGCGCTGGGCCGCTGGCGGCTCGTACGTCGGCGGCATCGGCAGCGGCGGCACCCTGACCGTCCCGCGTCCCACCGCCGCGCGGCACCCGGGCCCGTACGCGCTGACCGTCGGCTACGCCCAGGCCGACAAGAACACCGGCCACCCGTACAACACCGACGCCATCACCCGGTTCGCCGACGTGACCGAAGGATCCAGGCACACTGACGGTTCCGGGCGGACCGTGGGGCGCCTGCACTTCCGGCACAACTACACCTGGGACGGGTTCTGGCCGGAGACCTACCGGCTCGACCTCAAGACCCGGGGCGAGGCGCTCACCTTCGGCAACGACCGCGCCTGGGGCCCGAACATCGACTGGATCCAGCTGTCGCCCCTGGCGGTGTCGAACTCGATACGCCGCACCGGTTGATCACGGTAGTGGCGCGTCGAGTGGCAGTTCGAAGTGGATGGTCTCGAAGCGCTGGTCCACCTCGGTGGCGTCGCCGCGGGCGTCGTACACCTCCACGACGGGCAGCGACCGCCAGAACGCCTCCGCCCCCGGTACCCGGGCGTTGGTGTGCAGGTAGACGGTGCGGTAGCGGCCGTCCCGCCGGGCGAAGTCCAGGCAGGTGGCCACCAGCCGGCGGGCCAGGCCGTGGCGGCGATGGTCGGCCCGGGTCGCCACCCGCATCAGCTGCGCGACGCCGGCGCGGTCGGCGTACCGGTCGGCCAGCCATCCGGCGTGCGGCGGGCTCTGCGGGCCGCCGATGCGGATCGCCGCGGTGGCCACCACCGCCGGGTCCGCGGGCGCCACCACCGCCGGGTCCACGGGCGCCACCACCGCCGGGTCCACGGGCGCCACCACCGCCGGATCCGCTGTCGCGATGGCGACGAACATGGCCTGCCGGTCGTTGTCCACATAGGTCTCCAGCATCCGGTCCAGGTCCCAGTGCCACTGCGGCAGGTAGCCGTACCCGAAGTCACGGTTGGCCACGTCCAACACCAGCTCCCGGGCGCCCCGCAGGTCCGCCGGGGTCACGGCGCGCCGGATGAGATAACGGTCCGCGGTCACGCGGGTGCTCCTATCGGGTTTGGTGGCAGTCTGGGTGACAGTCGATCAATGCGCGGGTGAGTGGATGCGACGCGCGGTCGCGTAGGGCGGCGGCGGGCAGGTCCTCGACCAGGCGGCCGGCATCCAGCACCGCGATGCGGTGGCAGAGGGCCTCCAGGACGTACAGGTCGTGCGAGATGACCACCGCCGCCATGTCGTGCTCGCGGACCACGTCGCGCAGCAGGTCGAGTATGCCCTGGCGCAGCGGCGTATCCAGCGCGGTGACCGGCTCGTCCGCGATCAGCAACCGGGGTCGCAGGGCCAGGGCACGCGCGATGGCGACCCGCTGGCACTGGCCGGTGCTCAGCTGGCCGGGCCGCCGGTGCGCGAGCCCGTCCAGCCCGACCCGCTCCAGCAGTTCGTCCGCGCGTGCGCGCCGCTGCGCCCGGGCACCGACCCGGTGGGCGTCGAGCGGGTCGGCGACCAGCTCCCGCGCGGTACGCCAAGGGTTCAGCGCGGCGCGCGGGTCCTGCGGCACGATCTGTACCGCGCGGCGCACCGCCCGCCAGCCCGCCTCGGCCGGCGTCCGGCCGCCGATCCGCAGCTCGCCCCCGTCCGGCCGCTCCAACCCGACCAGGCAGCGCAGCAGCGTGGTCTTGCCGGCACCGCTGCGCCCGGCGAGGCCGACCACCTCCCCGTCGGCCACGTCGAGGTCGACGCCGTCCAGCACGAGACCGGTGCCCCGGTACCGCTGGCGCAGCCCCCGTACCGACAGCACTGGCTGGTCCGACGGACCGCGCGGTGCCGGCGGCGCGGCCGGGCGCGGACGCCGGGCGTCGACCAGGCGGCGGGTGGCCTCGTGACCCGGCGCGGCGAGGACGTCCGCGGCCGGCCCGGCCTCGACCACCCGCCCGTCGTGCAGCACGGTGACGTCGTCGGCGAGGCCGGCGGCCAGCGCCACGTCGTGGGTGACCAGCACGACCGCGGCCCCGGCGTCGGCCACCTCCCGGAGCGTCGCGGCGAGCCGGGCGCGGGCGATGCCGTCCAGCGCGGTGCTCGGTTCGTCCGCCAGCAGCACGGCGGGGTGGGCGGCGACGGCGAGCCCGACGCCGAGGCGCTGCGCCATCCCGCCGGACAGCGCGAAGCAGTACCGGGACGCGACCGCACCCGGATCGGCGAAGCCGGCCGCGCGCAGCACCCGCTCGACGCGGGCATCGACGTGGGGGGCGTGGTCCGGAGCACCGCCGGCCAGCCGGTCCGCCTCCCGCACCAGGGAGGCGACCCGGCGCAGCGGGGTGAGCGCCTGCGCCGGGTCCTGCGCGATCAGGCCGATGTGCCGGCCGCGCACCCGCCGCCAGGCGGCGGCACGCGGCGCGGACAGGTCGACGTCCCGCAACACCAGACGCCGCGCCGACACCCGGCCCGGCGCCGGGACCATCCCGATCAGGGCGCGCAGCAGCGTGGTCTTGCCGGAGCCGCTCGCACCGAGCACCACGTGCACCCGCCCGGCGACCAGCTCGAGGTCGACGCCGTCGAGCACCGGGCGCGAGCCGTAGGCGACGGTCAGTCCCGACACCGACATCACCGCAGTCGCCGACATCTCCGCAGTCACTGACATCCCGCCGTCACCGACACCCCCGCCGTCACCGACATCCCGCCGTCACCGACACCCCCGCCGTCACCGACATCCCGACATCACCGACACCCCCGCCGTCACTGGCATCCCGCCGTCACCGACATCCCCGCCGTCATTCCGGCACCGCCTGGCCGGCGCGGTCCAGCACGTCCCGCAGCCCTTCGGCCATGCAGGTCAGGCCGAGCACGGTGATGAGCACCGCGACGCCGGGCGCCAGCACCAGGTGCGGCGCGGACCACAACGCCGCCCGGCCCTCCTGCAGCATGGCGCCCCACTCGGCGCTGGGTGGCTGCGCGCCGAGGCCGAGGAAGCTCAGTCCCGCCACGACGCCGATCAGCTGGGCGGCCTCCACCGCGGCCAGCACCAGCACCGGGCCGCGCAGGCGCGGCCACACCTCGTACCGCAGCAGGCGCCACCGGCCGGCGCCCAGCGCCCGCGCGGCCACCGCCGACGGCTCCGCCAGCGCCGAGCGCACCAACGACCGGGACAGCCGGGCGAACGGTGCCCACAGCACGATCAGCACACCGATCAGCGCGGTGGCCAGCGACGGGCCCCACAGCCCCACCAGGGCGAGCGCCACCACCATCACCGGGAACGCGACCAGCAGGTCGAACAGCTGGCACGCGAGCCGGTCCACCATCGATCCCAGCGCCGCGACGGCGGCCCCGACCAGCGTGCCCACGGACACCACCAGCGCCAGCGCCGCCGCCGTGGCCAGCAGCGTCGTCCGTCCACCGTGGAGCACCCGGGCCGCGAGGTCGCGGCCGAACCGGTCGGTGCCGAGCCAGTGCTCCGCGCTCGGGCCGGCCAGGGCCGGCCCGACGCCCTGCGCCGCCGGGTCGTAGCGGGCGATCAGCGGCGCGGCCACGGCCAACGCCACCATCGCGCCGACGAGCACCACACCCGCCACGAACAGCCGGTACCCGGTACCCCAGCGCGCCGTCCTCACGCCGCGGCCGTCGCGGCGTGGGCGACCCGCGGGTCCAGCAGGTGCTGCACGACGTCGACCGCGCGGTTGACGACCACCACGACCACGACGACCAGCAGCAGGTACGCCTGGACGACCGGGTAGTCCTTGGCCGAGATCGCGGCCACCGCGTACTCCGAGACCCCCGGCCAGGTGAAGATCACCTCGGTGATGACGGACGCGGCCACCAGGCTGGACAGCGTCAGCCCGGCGAGCGTCAACAGTGGGGCGAACGCGGGCCGCATGACGTGCCGGAACGTCACCCGGGCCGGCGACGCGCCCCGGGCCCGGGCCGCCAGCGCGTAGGGCCGCCCGTACTCGCTGAGCAGCGACGCCCGCAGCAGCCGCGCCACCACCGGCAACGCGCCCAGCCCGAGGACCAGCGCCGGCAGCCACAGCCGTCCAGCGGACCCGTCCCCCGCCACCGGGTAGCCGACCCAGTCGGCGGCGTACCGCAGCGCGAGGCTGCCGAGCAGGAAGGTCGGCACTGCCGTCGCCGTCAGCGACAGCAGCCGCAGCGCCTGATCCATCGGGCCGCCGGGGCGGCGGGCTGACAGCAGCGCGACCAGCCAGGCGCCGGCGAGCGCGACCAGGAACCCCACGCCACCCAGCGCGGCGCTCGCCGGCAGCCGCTCGACCAGCTCGTCGGCCACCGGTCGCCCGGTGCGGAACGAGGTACCCAGATCCAGCCGCACCACCCGGCCCAGCCAGCGCGCGTACTGCTCCGGGACGCTGCGGTCCAACCCCAGCTCGCGCGCCCGCCGCTCCCGCGCGGCGGCCTCCTCCGCCGGGCTGAGCAGCGCGCTCGCCCCGGACTCGCCGAACTCGACGTCCACCGCGTCCCCGGGCGCGGCCCGGACCAGCGCGAACACCAGGACCGAGGCGACCAGCAGCAGCCCGGCCGCGGTGGCCACCCCGCGCGCGACCACGGTCGCCACCCGCCGGTCAGCCAACGGTCATCGCCGGCTGGACGATGTTCTCGTACTGCAACGGGTGCGCCACGAAGCCCGTCACCTGGTCCGAGACGCCGGTCGCCAGCACCCGCGGGTGCACCGGGATCAACGGCGCCAGCTCCACCATGACCTCGTTCAACGCGTAGACGGCGGCGGTCCGCTGCGCCTCCCCCGCCGCGCCGGTGGCCTGGGCCAGCAGGCCCGCGATCCGCGGCTCGGTGTACTGGCCGTGGTTCGCCGCACCACCCGGCCCGACCTGCGCGGCCATCAGCTTCGCCGTGTCGCCGAGCGTGGTCCACGCCTGCGTCACCGCATCCCAGTCACCCTTGTCGATCTGCTGGTTGATCAGCGAACTCTCCACGTTCTGCACCCGCACGTCGACGCCGAGCCGGCCCCACTGCGCCTGCAGCACCTCGCCGGTGGCCGCCTCCGCGCCGAACGTGAGCAGCCGCAGCGTGAGCTTCTCGCCGTCCTTGACGCGCGTGCCGTTGCCGGCGCGCGTCCACCCGGCCTCGTCGAGCAGGCGTTCGGCGGTGGCTTTGTCGAACCGCGTGTACCCCTGCGTGGCGGCGTCCGGGTACGCCGGGTTCGACGCCAGCCAGCTCGGCGCCGGCACGCTCAGCCCGTTGGTGGCCAGGTTAACCACCTCCTGCCGGTCCACCCCCCATGCCAGCGCCTGCCGCACGCGCCGGTCCGCCAGCGCCGGGGCGGCGGCCGAGGCCGGGTTCAGGTAGACGGTGACGGTGTTCGCGGCCGGCTTGGCCACCAACGCTATGCCGGGCGCGGCTTTGAGCTCGGCGGCCCGCTCGGTGGGCAGATCCTGCACGATCTCGGCCTGCCCGGACAGCGCGATCTGCGCCCGCGCCTGCGGGTCGGCCACCTTGCGCACCTCCACCCGCGCCAGGCCCGGGGTGCCGCCCCACCACCGCTCGTTGCGCTCCAGCACCATCCGCCGGTCCGACTCGAAACCGGTGATCCGGTACGGGCCGGTCAGGTCGGCGGTGCCGTCTTTGTAGTTGTGGATCACGAGCTGGTAGTGGCTCAACGCGTACGGCAGGCTGTAGGCCGGCTCCTTGGTGGTGAACGTGACGGTCCGCGCGCCGGTCGCCGCCACGGTCACGTCCTTCAGCAACCCGGCGGCTAGGGTGTTGTCCGCGCGGGCCCGCTCCATCGACGCCACCACGGCCGCGGCGTCCACGGTGCCGCCCTGCCAGAACGTCACCCCCGCCCGCAGCGTCGCCGTCCACACCGTCGGGGCGGTCGCCTCGACCTTCTCCGCCAGCTCCGGCGCCACGGTGCCGTCGGCCTGAATCCGCATCAGGCCCTCCGCGGCGCCCACTGAGCGCAGGTACGACGCGCTCAGCTCCGCCACCGGATCCACGCTCGCGGCCAACGCGCTGGTCGCCACCCGCAACGTCCCGGCACCGCCCTGATCCGCACCGGCACCGCCCTGATCCGCGCCGTCACCACATCCGGCCAGCAGCAGTACCGCGGCCACCGCCGCGCCCAACAACGTCCTCACACCCGCCACCAGCGACTCTCCTCGCCCGCCCGCATCCAATCTCAGCGCCAGAGGTATACCACTAGTTGACAAGCGTTTTCAATTTCAAATCGTGTTGATCACAGCCACTCCCGGAGCGGCCGCCGACGCCCAGCGCCGCACCATCGGCGCGGCCCGATGCCCTTCGCGAGCGGGGCACGACGTCTCATCCGGCCCCGCGTTCACCGTCGCCCGCCCGCACGCCGACAGCGAAGCGCCGCCTCCGGAGCGCCGCCTCCGGTGCGGCGAACAGCAGAGCCCCACCTCCGGAGCGCCACCCCCGGAGCGCCACCCCGGGAGCGGCACCCCCGGAGCGACGCCTGCGGAACGCCACCCCCGGAGCGCCACCTCCGGAGCGCCACCTCCGGAGCGACGCCTGCGGAGCCCCGCCCGCTTGGCAGTGCCTGCGAAGCGGCGAACAGCGGAGTGGCAGCCTGCGGGGCAGCACCTGCGGCGAAGGTGCCCCGGCAGGGGGCGTCGAGTCGTCCCGGCGCCAGCACGGCCGACGACTCGGTCGGATCTTGACGTTGTGGCGTCGCAGAGGCAACGCTCGCGAGCCACGATCCACCGCGCCGCCGACGCACTCGGACGCGTCCCTAATCGCTAGCGCACCGAAGTAGATCTAGTCGAGTTAGGGCGAAATGGCGACCCTAACTCGACTAGATCTACTTCGAGGGGCGTCCCGCCGTAGACGAGAGCGCTCGGCGTGGCGCCAAGCGACGCCCCGCCGCCGCATGCCGCCTTCCGTTGATCGAGGGCCTGTCGTCGTGGTCTCGCGCTGATCGAGGGCCTGTCGTCGTGGTTTTGAGATCAACTCGCCACGGTATGGCCTCGATCGGCGTGGCAGGGCGACGACAAGCCCTCGATCGGCGTGGCAGGGCGACGACAAGCCCTCGATCGGCGTGGCGGGACGACGACAAGCCCTCGATCGGCGTGGCAGGGCGACGACAAGCCCTCGATCGGCGCGCCGATACGGCTTGGCACGGGCTCTCCCCGGGCGCCGTGACGCAGTGCGCCGGCGTCATGGATCCCTTGACGAGTCGCGTGCGCGACAGGCGCGAGATCGACGAAGTCGGCGGGGCACGGCTGCGGGCTCAGCAGCGACACAAGCACGCCATGGCGCGCTCTTGCGCAGGCACAACACCGCCGGGCGTTCCGACCCGCCATACCCACCCACCCCACCCCCGCCCCCACCCCAGCCCTCCGCAGACCCGGACCCGGACCCAGACCCGGACGCCGATCAAGGACTTCCCCGCCGATCAAGGGCTCCGGCACCTGGATCCGAGATCAAACCATGTGCCCAAGCCCTTGATCGGCGAGCAGAGAGCGGCGAGCAGAGAGCGGCGAGCGGAGAGCGGTGGGGGAGGAGGGGCGGTGGGGAGGAGGGGGGTCTGGGGAGGGGAGGGTTAGGGGTGGCGCCAGGTTTGGGATTGGAGGTGGGAGCCGGCCTGGGGGCCCATCAGTAGCATGCCGCCGTCTACCACCCATGACGCGCCGGTGACGTACGCGGCGGCCGGGCTGGCCAGCAACGTGACCACCGCGGCCACCTCCCGCGCGTCGCCGGGACGGCCCACCGGTACGCCGGGCCGCGCCTCGCTGTGCGGATCCTGGTCCTCCTGCCCGGTCATCGGCGTCGCGATCTCGCCGGGCGCGACGGCGTTGACCGTGATGCCGTGCTCGGCGAGCTCCTGCGCCATGACCTTGGTCAGCAGGCCCAGGCCGCCCTTCGCGGCGCAGTAGGCGGCCGAACCGACGCGCGGCGCGTGCTCGTGCACGCTGGTGATGTTGACGATCCGCCCGCCCCGGCCCGCGTCGATCATCCGACGGGCGGCCCGTTGAGCGCACAGGAACGCCCCGTCCAGATCGACGGCCAACACGTGGCGCCATTGCTCGTACGTGGTCTCCACGGCGGGCGTGTTGATACCCGTACCGGAGCAGTTGACCAGCACACCGACCCCGCCCAGGGCCTCGGCCAGGTCGTCGACCACGGCGGCGGCCTCCGGCAGGCGTGTCAGGTCCAGCTGCCGCACCTCGGCCCGGCGGCCGGCGGCGCGGACCTGCTCGCTGGTCTCCTCAGCGCCTTTCCGGTCCTCGTGCCAGGTGACGCCCACGTCGAACCCGGCCCGCGCGAGATCTACCGCGCACGCCTCGCCGATACCGGAGTCGGAACCGGTCACGATGGCGACCCTCGGATAGTCGGCGCCGCCCGGAAAGCCAGCGACCCTCGAAACGTCGGGGGAGCGATCCACCATGACGGGAGCCTTACCCCGCGCCGCGGCCGGTACGCTCCTGCAGCTCTTCGATCTTCTTGGCGGCGGCACGCTTGGTCAGTTCGTCGGGCATCGGCTCGCCGGCCTCGCGCGCCAGCGTGCCGAGGTACGACCGCTGCGCGGCCGTCCACGGCTCGTCACCGGTGACCCATTCGTCCGGGTCCTTGATGGCAGCCGGATCCTTGATGGCAGCTGAGTCCTTGATGGCAGCCGGATCCTTCATGGCAGCGTCCGGCTGGACGTTCTGCTGGTCGGTCACGACCTCTCACCCACCTCTCGTACACCTGTCCATTCCCCGCTCCGACAGGTGTTACGCCTGGAGCCGGATGGTGATCGGCTCCTGGGTCACGGTCCCGTCGGGTCGCCGGCGGGCGATGGGGACCGGCGCGGCTCCCGGCGGCGTCGGCCCGTACGGGACGACGATCAGCCGGTCCGGTGTCACCTGCACGAGCAGGCAGTGCGGCTCGGCGGCCCAGGACCGCGTGCCGGCCTCCCCGAACCGGGTCGGCGTCCGCTCGTCGAGCTTCCCGCCGGCGCCGGACACCACGTACTGCAGCTCGTCGACCTGCCCGTGCTGGAAGTTGTGCTCGTGGCCGTGCAGCAACAGCCGGACACCGGTGCGCCGGTAGAGCGGCACCAGCCGGTCCAGCTGCTCCGACATCGAGCGGTGGGCGGGCCCGGCGCAGTACGCGGGGTGGTGCGAGAACGGCACCTGCCACACCGTGTCGGTGCTCTGGAGGGTCCGCTCCAGCCAGCCGCGCTGCCCGGGCTCGTCGAACCAGTGCATCCCCCGCGTGGCTCCCCAGGTGGTGTCCACGCAGACCAGCTCCAGCAGCGCGCCGACCCGTAGCCGGTAGAACAGGCCCGGGTCGATCGACGCCCGCCCGAGCTCCGCCCGCGGCCCGAACCGGATGCGCAGGTAGAGGTTGTCCTCCAGCTGCTCCCGGTCGTCGCTGGCCTCGGTGTCCGAGCTGTCGTGGTTGCCGGCGGTCGGGTAGAAGGCGAGATGGTCGAACAGGTACCGGTACGGCTGGAAGAACGTCAGCCACCAGTCCTCGTCGAAGGCGCCGGTGTTGTCCTGGGGACCGCTGGGCCCGTGGTAGATCGAGTCGCCGAGACCGACGACGAACCGCACGTCGAGCGCGTCCGCCAGCCGCTGCATCGTGCGGGCGACCGCGAGCTGCCGCGCCCCGTCGGCACCGGAGTCGATGCCGACGCCGAAGTCGCCGATGGCGAGGAACGTCACCGGGTCCGGCTCCGAGCCGCCGGCGTGGGTCCGCAGCCGCTGGTCCAGCGGCCGCCAGGCGGCGCCCAGCGTCCCCGGCGCCCAGTCGGCACGCTCCCCCGCACCCCACGGCTCGCCGTCGACCAGCACCCGGTACCGGTACGTCGTCGCCGGTCGCAGCCCCTCCACCCACGCGTGGTTGGCCTCGTCGGTGACCGCCCGGCCGGCGATCGCGCCGTCGCCGTCGAGCACCTCCACCACCGCCCGGCCGCGCGGCTCGGACCGGGCGCCGATCGTCTCCCCGGACCGCTCCGACCGCCACCCGCCCGCGCCTTCGCCCAGATGGAAGCCGCCCCAAGCGATCAGCGCCGACGTGTCCGTGACGTCGACGAGCTGCACGTATGGCTCGAAGTGGGCTCCCACCACCGAGCGGTACCCGCGGACGCGGACCAGGGAAACATCATGAGGCGCGGGCTTGGATCTCGTCGAGGGTGTCGGGGATCTCGGCGCCCGCCGCCGCGTCCGGCAGGTGGTCCTCCATCCGGTGCAGGGGGCGGTAGGCGAGGCCGAGCGCGCCCCACACCGCCAGCAGCAGGCCGCAGGCGACCAGGATCAGGCCGGTGCCCCGGTCGGCGCCGACCCCCACCACCCGGCCGACCGTGTCCGCGAGCGCGCCGCCGGGCTCGAGCAGCGGCAGGACCGCCTCGGACAGCGGCGGTGCGGTCAGGAACGCGGCCGGGGTCATCGCCACGGCCAGCATCTGGTTGGTGGCGAGCACCCGCCCCTGCAGCTCCAGGCCCACCTTGACCTGGATGATGGCGAGCCAGTGGGCGTTGAGGATGCTCAGCGACGCGTACCAGATAAGGCTGCCCACGGCCGCGACCGCGACCGAGGGCCGGAGCCCGACGAGCAGCGCGCCCAGCCCGACGCCGACGACGAAGCCGACCATGCCGGTGGCGCGGCGCTGGGAGCCGCCCCAGAGCACCATCGCCAGCGCGCCGAGGCCCGCCCCGATGCCGCTGCACGCGGTGACGATGCTGACGGCCGTGGCGCCGCCGAAGGCGTACACGGTGGGCACGGTGACGGCCAGCGCGAGCATGGCCAGGTAGTTCTCCACCATGAAGAACCCGATCATGATCATCAGCGGTCGGCGCCGGACGAGGAACCGCCAGCCGCCCACGATGGCCTTGACGAACGTCTCCTCCTGGCGGCGGAACAGCCGGTCCGGCAGCCGCACCACCAGCAGCGTGCCGATGCCCACCAGCAGCGACACCACGTCCACCGCGACCACCCACGGCATGCCCAGCGCCGTGATCAGCGCGCCGCCGGCCAGCGGTGCGACCAGCATGCCGATACCCGGGCCGAGGTTGGCCAGCGCGTTGGCCTGGCCGAGGTACGGCTTGGGCACCAGTTGCGCCACCGCGGCCAGGTAGGCGGGCCGGTGGAACGCGGTCACCGTCGACAGGAGACCGACCAGCAGCCCGACGCTCCAGATCTCCAGCCGGTCCAGGGCCAGCAGGGTGACCACTATGGACATCACCGCCGCGCCCGCGCCGTTGCAGGCCAGCATGACGCGCCGCCGGTCGAAGCGGTCCGCGACCGCGCCGCCCAGCGGGAGCAGCACGATCGACGGAAGCAGGGCCAGCATGGTGACGAGGGCGTAGTCGGCCACCCGGCCGCTGCGCTGGTACGCCCACACGCCCAGCGCGAACGAGCTGAGCGCCGCACCGATCAACGAGGCGGTCTGACCGGCCGCCATGAGGTAGAACTCGCGCAGGTCGCGGCGGGCCCGGCCACCGGTGACCGCGGTGCCGACCGGCGCGGGCAGCCGGCCCGCGCGCCAGTCCCGCACCGCGTCCGCGATGCGCTCGGCCACCACCCCGGCCTGGTGCTTGAGGAAGTAGTGCCCGGCCCGCGGCACCACCGACAGCGCCACCCGGTCGGCGAACGCGCCCCACTCCGCGTACCGCTCCTCGTAGAGCTCCGTGGACCGGTCCCGGGCGCCGATCACGCACAGCACCGGCGCCCGCAGTCGACGCCGGTCCGGCCGGGTCAGCTCGTGGGTGAACCAGGTCTGCGCCTCGTCCACGTCGTGGCGGAGCCCTTGCAGGATCACGTCGACGTCCAGACCGTCCTCATCGAGGCCACCGAGCACGCGCAGGAAGTCGCGGTACGCCCGGTCGGAGGTCCACCAGGTCGCGGGGATGCGCCGGTGCAGCCAGGCCGAGATCCGGCCGGGCAGCAGGGCGGCGGGGAAGCTGCCGCCGACGACCAGCCCGGCGACGTCCCGCCCGTCGGCCTCCAGGCGCAGGGCCAGCTCGGTGGCGGCCGCCGAGCCGACGCAGTGGCCGTAGATCAGCACCGGGCCGGGCGGCAGCTCCGCCACCACCCGGTCGATGAGCTCCGCCATCGGCAGCGTCGGCTCGTCGGGACGGGCCGGGTCGTGCCCGGGCAGCTCGATCGCGAGCACGGCCGCGCCGGGCAGGCGCTGCGCCAGTTGGGTCGCGAGCGGCCCGTACGCCGCGGCCGAGCCGCCGCCGTACGGCACGCAGACTACGTTGAGGGTCGCCGTGGCCGGGCCCGCGAGCCGGTGCAGCAACCGGGCCGGCCCGCCATCCCCATCGAGGGCAGCGCCATCAAGGGCAGCACCATCAAGGTACGTGGCGAGCTCGCGGACGGTGGGACGGGTGAACAGGTCGATGACGCGCAGCTGCGGGTCGATGGCGCGGACCGCGCGCACGGCCTGGAACGAGTCGCCGCCGAGCGCGAAGAAGTCGTCGTCCAGGCCGACCGCCACGCCGTCGAGCACCTCCGCCCAGACCGCGGCGATCCGCAGCTGGGTCGGCGTCTCCGGCGCGACCCGGGTGGCCGCACCGGGCGGCGCGGGTGCGGGCAGCGCGGCCCGGTCCACCTTGCCGTTCGCGGTCAGCGGCAGCGCGTCGAGGACGACAAGCGCCGACGGGACCATGTAGTCCGGCAGCCGGTCCCGCAGCACGGCCCGGACCAGCGCCGGATCGGCGGTCGCGGGCGTGATCCAGGCCGCCAGCCGGCGGGTGTGCGCCTCGCCGACCGGCAGCACCACCGCCTCGGCCACGCCGTCGACCGCGCGCAGCGCCGAGGCGACCTCGTTGAGCTCCACCCGGAAACCGCGGATCTTCACCTGATCGTCGACCCGGCCCAGGATCTCGACGAGGCCGTGCGCGTCGACCCGGACCCGGTCGCCGGACCGGTACCAGCCGTCGACGAACCGGCCCGCGTCGGGTGCGTTGAGGTAGCCGCGGGCCACGCTCGGGCCGCCGATGCGCAGCTCGCCCGGCACGCCGGCGGGCACCGGCCGACCCGCCTGGTCGGTGACCTGGCAGTCGACGTTCGGGAACGGGCGTCCGATGGGGACGATGCCGTGACGGCGCGCGGCGGGGACCTCGCGCACGTCGCAGCCGAGCACCGAGACCGTGGTCTCGGTCGGTCCATAGTGGACCTGCACCTCCAGGTCGGGCCGGGCCCGCTCGACCCGTTCGATCAGCTCCCACGGGCACGGCTCGCCGGCCAGGATGAGCAGCGCGCGGGGCAGCAGCGCGGCCAGGTCACGGTGCTCGGCTGAATCACTATGCTCCGCTGAATTACCGTGCTCGGCTGAATTCCTGCGCTCGGCTGAATTACTGTGCGCGGCTGAATTACTGCGCTCGGCTGAATTACTGTGCGCGGCCAGCAGCTCCAGGTGGCTGGGTACCAGCTTCATCGCGTCCACCGGGTGCGCGGCCAGGTACCCGGCGAACGCCTCCGGGTCGGTGGCGACCTCCCGATCCACCAGGTGCACCGCGCCACCGGTGGTCAGCGCCCCGAACAGGTTGGTCATGCCGAGGTCCGCCGCGTGCGTGGAAACCAGCGCGTACGAGGCGTGCGACCCGATCCGGTCCGCGACCGCGTGCAGGTAGTGGGTGATCTGCCGGTGCTCGACCGCGACGCCCTTGGGCCGCCCGGTGGAGCCCGACGTGAAGATGAGGTACGCGAGGTGGTCCATCGGCACCGGCACCGGCTCGGCCGGTTCGCCGGTCACGTCCGCGACGACAATGGCCGTGCGGCCGGCGACGCGATCCACAAGGGACGGCTCGGTGAGCACGAACCGGGCTCCGGCGGCGTCGAGGATCTCCGCCACCCGCCCGTCCGGGTAGCCGGGGTCGACCGGCAGGTAGGCCGCGCCGGCCTTCAGCGCGCCGAGCATCGCGACGGGGAGGCTGATTCCGCGCTCGGTGAACACGGCCACCGGCTCCTCGGTCCGCACGCCGGCCGCCAGCAGCCGCGCCGCCACCACCGCCGCGCGCCGGTCCAGCTCCGCATAGGACAGCCGGCCGTCCGCCGCGACCACCGCGGTCGCGTCCGGCGTCCGCGCCGCGTGCCGCGAGATCAGCTCGTGCAGCGGCAGGTCCAATGT
The DNA here is from genome assembly GCA_037414955.1 of Actinomycetes bacterium KLBMP 9797. Taxonomy (GTDB): domain Bacteria; phylum Actinomycetota; class Actinomycetes; order Mycobacteriales; family Micromonosporaceae; genus Phytohabitans. The sequence goes on along the minus strand of JBBEWH010000248.1, from coordinate 15,994 downwards.
GTACGCCACACGCGGCCCGGACGGACCGGGCCGCACGCCGGGCTCCAGCGGCAGCTCGCCGACCGGGCGGTCGGGCTCGGCCAGCATGCCGGTCAGCAGCGCCAGGAACCAGCCGGTCAACCGCTCGGCGGTACCCTCGTCGAACAGGTCGGTGCGGTAGAGCAGCGAGCCCCGGTACCCGTCGTCCACTCGCGACAGTGCGAGGTTGAGGTCGTACTTGGTGGTGCGGATCGGCAGCTTCACCGCGTGCGCGGCGAGGCGCGGGAAGCGCAGCGGCGCGGCCGGGGTGTCCAGCACGTTCAGCAACACCTGGAAGATCGGGGTGGTGGCCAGGTTACGCTCCGGCCGCACCCGCTCCACGATCCGCTCGAACGGCGTCTCGGCGTGCGCGAACGCGTCGATCGCGGTCTCACGTACCCGGGTCAGCAGCTCGCGCCCGGTCGGGGCGCCGGAGCAGTCGGTGCGCAGCACCAGCGTGCCGATGAAGCAGCCGATCATCTTCTCGACGTCCGGGTGGTGCCGGCCCGCGCTCGGCACGCCCACCGCGACGTCGTCGGTGCCGCACACCCGGGCCAGCAGCGCCTGCCAGGCCGCGAGCAGCACCATGAACGGAGTGGCCCCGCAGGCCGCGGCGAGGCCGGCCAGCTGCCCGGCCAGCGCGGCGGGCACCGCCACCGGCACCTCCCCGGCCGCCGCGCCGGCGACCGCCGGGCGGGGCCGGTCGGTCGGCAGGTCCAGCACCGGCGCCAGGCCGTGCAGCCGCGCGACCCACCAGTCCAGGTCCGCTGTAGACGTCGCGCGGCCGGCTTCCCACCGGGCATAGTCCGCGTACTGCACGGTGAGCGCGGCCGGCACCGGCCCTTCCGCGACCCGAGCGGCGTAGAGGTCGGCCAGTTCGCCCAGGGCCAGGTCGACCGACCAGGCGTCGAAGGCGATGTGGTGCACCACCAGCCGCAGCACGTGCTCGTCCGGGCCGGTGTGGCAGATCAGCGCGCGCAGCGGCGGTTCCGCGTCGAGCCGGAACACCCGCTGCGCGGCGGCGTCCAGCACCGCGGACAGGTCGCTGGTCGCGACCGCTCCTACCCGTTCTGACGGCGACTCGTGAGACGTGCGGGACGCCTTGACCATGACGGGGGCATCGGGCGCGATATCGACGATGTCGACGGGTACCTCCGACGCGTCGCCAAGGACCACGGCGGGCTCGCCATCGCGGTCGACGAACCGGCTGCGCAGCACGTGGTGGCGGGTGGCCAGGTCACGGACGGCGGCGGCCAGCGCGCTCACGTCGAGCGCACCGACCAGCCGGACGGTCGCCGTCACGTGGTAGGCGGCGCTGTCCGGCTCCAGCTGGTGCAGGAACCACAGCCGGGCCTGCGCCCGCGAGAGCGGCGCGGGCGTGTCCGGATCGGACACCGGAATGGTGGTGGCGGCGCGGGCGGCGGCGCGGCGCGCGCCGGCCAGGCGCTGCTGGATGAGCGAGCGCTGGGCGTCGGTGACGGTCACGCCTGCGTCACCTCGGCCAGCAACAGTGATTCCAGCGCGGCGGCGAAGTTCGCCAGCACCGGCTGCTCGAACAGCAGCCGGACCGGCACCGGGTAGTCCAGCGCGTCGCGCAGCCGGCCCACGACCAGCGTCGCCGACAGCGAGTGCCCGCCGAGGGCGAAGAAGTTGTCGTACACCGACAGCTCGTCGCGGTTGAGCACGGCACCCCACACCTCGGCCACCAGCTGCTCCGCCTCGCCGCGCGGGGCGACCCGTTCCCGGACCGCCTCCTGCGGCTCGGGCAGCGCCGTGCGGTCGACCTTGCCGGAACCGTTGACCGGCAGCGACGGCAGCGTCATCCAGCGGCGCGGCACCATGTAGTCGGGCAGTGCGGCCCCCAGCCGCGTCTCCAGCTCCGGCGGGTCCACCACCGACCCCGGCTCCAGCACCAGGTACCCGACCAGGTGCGCGTCACCGCCCGGGTCCGCGACGGCCACCACCGCCTCGGCCACGCCCGGCACCGCCCGCAGCCGCACCTCGATCTCGCCCAACTCGATGCGGTGGCCGCGCATCTTCACCTGGTGGTCGCGGCGGCCGCAGAACTCCAGCAGCCCGTCGGTGCGCCAGCGCACCAGGTCGCCGGTGCGATAGCAGCGCTCGCCGGGCCGCACCGGGTCGGCGACGAACGCCGCCTCGGTCAGGTCGGGCCGCCCGTGGTAGCCCCGGGCCACGCCGGCGCCGCCGATCCACAGCTCCCCCAGCGTCCCGGGCAGCGCGAGCCGGCCCACCCTGCCTGCTCGATCAGAATCCATCACGTACACCCACTCCCCGGCCATCGGGGAGCCGATCGGCACCGTGTCGCCGACCGGCGCGGTGATCCGGTACATCGTGGACGTCACGGCGGTCTCGGTCGGGCCGTAGCCGTTCCAGAACTCGCCCAGCCGGGCCGTCAGCTCGCGGGCCAGCGCCGGGTCGACGGCCTCGCCGATCGCGACCGCGCGCACCGCCGGCGCCTGCCAGTCCGCGGCGACGAGCATCCGGAACGTGGTCGGCGTCGCGGTCATCACGGTCACTCCGGATTCCGCGATCCGCTGCGCCACCAGATGCCCGTCGACGGCCACGCCGCGCTCCAGCAACACCAGGCGCAGGCCCCGGCCGAGGCCGACCCACAGCTCCAGCCCGGCCACGTCGAACGAGAGCGCGGTCAGGCCCAGCATCACGTCGTCGGGCGTCACCGGCATCAACTCGCAGTTCGCGGCGACGTACGCCGCGAGGGCGCCGTGCGCGAGCTCCACGCCCTTGGGCCGGCCGGTCGAGCCGGAGGTGTAGAGCACGTACGCGAGGTCGTCCGGACCGACCGGCGGCAGCTCACCCGGCTCGGCGGTCAGCGCTTCGGCGAGGTCGACGACCACGACCCCGTTACCGTCGACCCCGGTACCGTCGACGAGCCGCCGCGCGACGTCGAGGGTCTCCCCCGCGGCGAGCACCACGCCCGCGCCCGAGTCGGCGAGCTGGTAGCGCAGCCGCTCCGCGGGGTGGTCGGGCTCCAGCGGCACGTACGCCGACCCGGCGCGCCACACCCCGACCAGCGCGGCGGGCAGGTGCCGGTCGCGGGGCAGGCAGATCCCGACCGGCGTGCCCGGCCCGGCCCCGTGCGCGCGGAGCGCGGTCGCGATCCGCGCCGAGGCCCGGGCCAGGTCGCCGTAGCTGAGCGTGCCGTCCCGGCCGTCCACCGCGACCGCGTCGGGCCGCGCCTCGGCCTGGGCGAGCACCGCGTCGAGCACCGTGGCGGGGGCGTCCGCGGGCAGGTCCGGGCCGGTACCCAGGGCCACCAGCGCGGCCCGCTCGTCCCCGCCGAGCAGGTCGAGCCGCGAGAGCGGGCGGTCCGGGTCGGACAGCATGCCGTCGAGCAGGACGAGCAGCCAGCGCGCCCACCGCTCGACCGTCAGCCGGTCGAACAGCTCCCGGCGGTAGCTGATGTACCCCTCGTACCCGCCGTCTTCGCCGGTAGCGGACTGGCCGGTCAGCGACAGGCTCACGTCGAACTTGTTGGAGTCCAGCGGGGAGTCGAGCCGCTCGGCGCGCACGCCCGGCAGCACCGGATCGCGCTGCGGCGCGTCCAGCAGGAACAGCATCGACTGGAAGATCGGTGTGGTGGCGGTGGAGCGCTCCGGCGCGACCGCCTCGACGACCCGCTCGAACGGCGCGGCGGCGTGCGCGAACGCCTCCAGCGTCGTCTCGCGCACCCGCTGGAGCAGCTGCCGGCCGGTCGGGTCGCCGGACAGGTCGGTGCGCATCACCAGGGTGTTGATGAAGCAGCCGACGACGCCCTCGGTGTCGCGGTGGCGGCGCCCGGACTCGGGCACGCCGACCGCGACGTCCACGCTGTCGCACAGCCGGCCCAGCAGCGCCTGCCAGGCCCCCAGCAGCACCATGAACGGCGTCGCACCACTGCGCTGCGCGGTTTCCCGCACCCGCGCGGCCAGCGCCGGGGGCACCCGGAGCGGGACGTAGCCGCCGGTCCAGTCGGCGACCGGCGGGTACGGCCGGTCGACGGGCAGCGCCAGCGTCGGTGCGAGCCCGGCCAGCCGCTCCACCCACCAACCGGTATCGGCGTCGTCGTCCGCGGCCCGCGCCGCCTCCCAGTCGGTGATGTCGGCGTACTGAAGCCGGGGCGGCGCGGGTGGCGCGGCGTGGCCGAGCCGGGCGGCGTAGAGGCCGCCCAGCTCGTCCAGCATCAGATCCTGCGACCAGGCGTCGGTGGCGATGTGGTGCGCGGTCAGCACCAGCACGTGGTGGTCGGCGGCGAGGCGGAACAGTGTCGCCCGCATCGGCGGCTCCCGGTCCAGCTGGAACGGCCGGCTCACCTCGGCCCGCATCGCCTCGGCCAGTGCCGCCTCGTCGCTGTCCACAATCGATAGCTCGATCCGGTCCGCCGACCCGGCGACCGCGACCGGCTCGTCACCGAGGTGGGAGATGACGCTGCGCAGTACCTCGTGCCGTGCGGCGACCTCGCGCAGCGCCGCCAGCAGCGCGTCCGCGTCGAGCGGGCCGGTCAGCCGCAGCACGGCGGGCACGTGGTAGATCGACGTGTTGTGCTCGAACTGGGCGTTGAACCACAGCCGGCGCTGCGCCGGCGACAGCGGCTGCGGCGCGTCCGGGTCGGGCCGGCGCGGGATCCCCGCTCCGGTCTCCGCCCGCGTGGCGGCGCGCGCGGCCGCCACCCGCCGTTCCATCAGTACGCGCAGGGTGTCCTGGTCAGACAAGGTCATGGTCGCTCTCCAGGGTGGACGCGACCGGATCCGGCCGCGGTATCTGCGATGGCAAGGGTGTCTGCGGTAGCAGGGGTGTCAGTGGTAGGGCCGGTACTAGCGGTGATGTCCGCGATGACGAGGCGTTCCAGCCGCTCGGCGAAGTCCGCGAGCACGGGGTGGTCGAACAGCAGCCGCACCGGCACCGCGCAGCCCAGCGTGTCGCGCAGCCGCCCGGTGACCCGGGTCGCGGCGAGCGAGTGCCCACCGAGGCCGAAGAAGCTGTCGTCGACGCCGATCCGGTCCGCGGCGACGGTCTGCGCCCACACCTCGGCGACCAGTTGTTCCATCGCCGACCGGGGCGGCACGTGCGGCCGGTCCGCGCCCGGCTCGGGCAGCGCGTGCACGTCGACCTTGCCGCTGGGCATGGTCGGCAGCGCGTCGAGCACCACCCAGCGGTGTGGCACCAGGTACGCGGGCAGGCGGCCGCGCAGGTAGTCGGCCACCTCCGACCCGGTGACCGGTCCGGCGACGTACCCGACCAGGTGCGCCTCGGCGCCCTGGCCCCGCACCGTGACCACCGCGTGGGTCACCCGCGGGTGGTCGCGCAGCGCCGCCTCGATCTCGCCGAGCTCGACCCGGTACCCACGGATCTTCAGCTGGTGGTCCCGGCGCCCCACGAACACCAGCTGCCCGTCCGGCCGCCAGCGGACCACGTCGCCGGTGCGGTAGCAGCGCCCGCCCGCCACGACCGGGTCCGGCACGAACGCGGCCGCGGTCAGCTCCGGCCGGCCGTGGTAGCCCAGCGCGGGCCCCGCGCCGCCGATCCACAGCTCGCCCGCGACGCCCGGCGGCGCGAGCCGCCCCAGCGGATCCATCACGTAGAGCCGTTCCCCCGGCAGCGTATGCCCGATCGGCACGGTCCCCTCGACCGCCAGGTCGTCCACTTCGGACACCTGATATCCCACCGACATCACGGTGCCCTCGGTCGGGCCGTACACGTTCCACAGCTCCCGGACCCGCGGCCGCAGCTCACGCGCCAACGCCAGGTCGAGCGCCTCGCCGCCGGCCCACACCCGCATGCTCGGCTCCCCCGCCCAGCCCGACGCGAGCAGGGTGCGCAGCATCGTCGGCGGTATGAGCATGAGGTTGACCCGGTGCGCGGCGATGCGCTCACCGAGCCGGTGGCCGTCCACCGCGCTGTCCCGCTCCACCACCACGCAGCAGGCACCCGCCCCGAGCGCGGCCCAGATCTCCGCGCATGAAGCGTCGAAGCTGAGCGCGGCCACCGCGAGCATGCGGTCGCCCGGTCCCATGCCGGGCTCGTGGCGGGTCGCCTCGGTGAACGCGGCGAGGCTGGCGTGCGCGATCGCCACCCCCTTGGGGGCACCGGTCGACCCGGACGTGTAGAGCAGGTACGCCAGATCCCCATGATCAAGGCGTCCTTCAAGTAACCCAAACCGGAATTCAGGTCGTTCTCCGTCGTTGGTCGCCACGGCTCCTACCCGTTCTGACGGCGACTCGTGAGACTTCCGGAATTCAGGTCGTTCTCCGTCGTTGGTCGCCACGGCTCCTACCCGTTCTGACGGCGACTCGTGAGACTTGAAGGACGCCTTGATCATGGGAGTTTCCGCGGCGTCGAGGTTGAGCGGGCGCGTCCCGGACCGGGACCCCGCCGCCCCCGCCGCCGCGGTGGCGGTCGCGGTGCGGCAGAGCACGGTCCGGACACCGCCGTCGGCCGCGAGCCAGGCCAACCGCTGCGCGGGCAGCTCCGGCTCCAGCGGCAGGTACGCCGCACCGGCGCGCCACACTCCGAGCAGCGTCCCGGGCAGCCGGTGATCGCGCGGCAGGCACACGCCGACCACGTCGCCCTTGCCGATGCCCTGCGCCCGCAGCGCCGCGGCGACCTCCGTCGACAGATCCCACAGCTGCCGGTACGTGAGCTCGGCTGTGCCAACCTGAGCGACGCCGTCGGGGCCAACCCCGGCGACGCCGTCGGGGCCGACCACCGCGATGTCGTCGGGGCGCAGCCGCACCTGCCGCGCCACCGCGTCCACCACCGTGGCGGGGGCGTCCGCCGGGAGCGCCGGCCCGGCCGCGCGGGCCAGCAGTTCGCCCCGTTCCGCCGCGGTGACCAGCGGCAGCAGCGCCAGTGGCCGGTCCGGGTCGGCGGTCACCTCCGCGAGTACCAGCAGCAGCCGGTCGGCGAACGCCTCCGCCCCGGCCGGGTCCATCAGGTCCAGGTCGTACGCCACCTGCAGTTCGGTGCCGTCCACGGTCTCGTTGACGAAGACGGTGAGCGGGTTCTGCGCCCCGCCGCACCCCAGCTCACCCAGCAGCTCCAGCCGCAGCCCGCCGCGCTCGACGCGGACCGGCAGGCCGGCGGGCTGCGCGGAGAGCACCACCGGCGTGATCATCGCGCCGCGCGGCTGGGTACCGACCGCCGCGAACAGGTCCTCAGTGGACGGTCGAGGCCGGTCCAACGCCCGGGCCGTGGTCGCCGCCGCCGCCGCGATCGTGTCGCGCACGGTGGCGGTGGGATCCAGCCGCAGCCGCACCGGCAGCACGTCCACCAGCGGGCCGATCACCCGGTCCAGTTCGGGTTCGGCGCGCCTCGCCGCGACCGCCCCGACCAGGACGTCCGCGCGCGTGGTGAGCCCGGCGACCAGCAGCCCGAGCCCGGTCAGCCAGCCCGCGAACGTCGCGGTGCCGCTCGCGGCGCAGACCTCCGCCAGCCCGCTCATCAACGGTCGCGGCACCGGGCGGGTCAGTCGCCCGCCCCGGAATCCGCCCTTACCCGCGAACAGCTCGCTCGGCGGTGACGCGCCCGCCAGCTCGTCCCGCCACAGCCGCGCGGCCTGCCCGACCCGGTCGTCGCGGGTCAGGGCGAGGTCGCCCACCTGCAGCGGCAGCGCGTCAAGGCTGCCGGGTGTGGCCAGCTCCGCGGCCAGCTCCGTGAGGAACGAGCCGGTGGACCAACCGTCGAACGCCACATGGTCGGCGACGACCACCAGTTCCGACACGTCCCCGGTGAGCCGGACCATGTCGACGCGCAGCAGCGGCTCGGCGGCGGTCAGATCGAAGGCGTGCCCGGCCGCGGCCGCGGCGAGCGCGGCCGCCCGTTCGGTGCGCGCGGCCGTCGGCAGGTCGCGCAGGTCGTGCGCGGCCACCGGCACCGCCGTGTACGCGCCCACCACCGCGACCGGCTCGCCGTCGTACTCGACGATCCGGCTGCGCAGCACCTCGTGCCGCGACACCACCGCGGCGAGCGCCGACCGCAGGGCCGCCGGCTCGACCGGGCCGATCAGCCGGACCTGGAACGCCACCGTCGTCACGGTCGGCACGGGACTGATCTCGCGCAGCGTCCACAGTTCACGCTGGGTCGGGGTGAGCGGGTACTCGCTCATCCCCTGGTGCCGCACCGGGCCGTCACCGGTCCGGGCCACGCCCTCCTTCACCAGCGCCGCCAGCGCGGCGACGGTCGGTACGGCGAGGAAGTCGGCCAGGGTGACCGTGGTGCCGAACTCCCGGCCGGCCAGCGCGCAGACCCGGGCGGCGGCCAGCGAATGCCCGCCCAGCTCGGTGAAGTGGTCGTCGACACCCACCTCGGCCAGGCCCAGCACGTCACCGACGAGCGCGGCGAGCGCCGCCTCCGCGGAGGTGCGCGGCGCGACGTACGCCGTCTCGGTGGTGCGCCGCGCCGCCAGCGCGGGCAGGGCCGCCCGGTCGACCTTGCCGTTGGGGCTCAGCGGCAGCCGCTCGGCGATGCCGAAGCGGGTCGGCACCAGGTACTCCGGCACCCGCTGGCGCAACCATGCGCCCAGACCGCGCTCCTCGATGCCGGTCGCCTCCACATGTCCGACCAAATAGGACGCCCCGTCGGCGTCGGCGGCGGCGAGCACGCACGCGCGGCGTACTCCTGGATGCTGGACCAGGACGGCCTCGACCTCGCCCAGCTCGACCCGGTAACCGCGGACCTTGACCTGATCGTCGCGGCGGCCGGCGAAGCGCAGCACGCCGCCGGTACTGCGGACCAGGTCGCCGGACCGGTAGACCCGGCTGCCGTCGGCCTCGGTGACGAACGCGTCCGAGTGGGTGCCGGCGGTGTCCCGACCGAGGTAGCCGCGGGCGACCACCGGTCCGCCGATCCACAGCTCGCCCAGCTCGCCGTCGGCGACCGGGTGGCCCGCGCCGTCGCGCACCGTCAGCACCGCGCCCGCGATCGGGCGCCCGATCGGCGGCTCCCCCGCGTCGTCGCGGCCGACCTCGGCGATCGCGCAGTGGGTGGTGCACTCGGTGGGGCCGTAGAGGTTGAGCACCCGGCGCACCCCGGGGTTGGCGTAGATCCGGTCGACCAGCGCGCGGGTCAGCGGCTCGCCGCCGGAGAACACGGCCCGCACGCCCGCCGGCAACGGTTCGCGCAGCAGCGCGGCGAGCGCGGACGGCACCCCGTACACGGTGGTCACCTCGGCGCGGGCGGGCAGGGTGGGCAGCGCCAGCAGGTTGTCGGCGAGGATCACCGTGCCGCCGGTGACCAGCGGCAGGAACAGCTGGGTGATGGAGGGGTCGAAGCAGATCGACGCGGTGGCGAGCATGCCGCGCAGCTCCTCGGCGGTGTACGCCGCCGCCTCCCAGCGCAGCAGGTTCATCGTGTTGCGGTGCTCGACGACGACGCCCTTGGGCCGGCCGGTGGAGCCCGAGGTGTAGATGACGTACGCCGCGCCGGAGCCGTCGTCGGGCACGTCGAGCGGCGCGCCGCCGTCGGCCGCGTCGGCTTGGGAGCGGGCGCCGCCTTCGGAGGGGGCGCCTTCGGAGGGGGCGCCTTCGGAGGGGGCGCCTTCGGAGGGGGCGCCTTCGGAGGGGGCGTCGGCGATCTCGTCGACCGGCACCGCGACGGCGTCCATACCGGCCACCAGCTGGTGCGCGGCCCGACTGGTGGCCACAATGGACATTCCGGCGTCGGCCGCGATGTAGGCCAGCCGCTCCGCCGGGTACGCCGGATCCATCGGCACGTACGCCGCGCCGGTCTTCAGCACGCCCAGCAGCGCGGGCAGCAGGTGCTCGTCGCGGCCCAGGCACACGCCCACCAGTTCGCCAGGCCCGGCGCCGGCCCGGCGCAGTTCCCGGGCGACCCGGTTCGCCCTGGCGTCCAGCTCGGCATAGCGCATGCGCACAAGGCCGGCAATCACCGCGATCCGGTCCGGAGTACGCCGCGCCTGCTCCTCGAACGCGACGTGAACACGATGGGACACGCGAGCCCTCCCCGGCTTGTAGTTTTTGTGCGCGACCCGTTCCCTCAAGGGTGAAATCATGCAGCATCCACTACCGTCCATGGAACGCCGTCGGCGCCGCCGTCCATAACGGACAAACGCCGCCGACCACCATCTCCATGGGCAAGGCGCCCTTCAGAAACCCTGGGGAGCCGCCTCCACCAGCCGGCGGGCGGTCAGGCGCCCGCGGGGGGTCGCGGTCGGTTCGCCGCTGTAGGCGGCCCATTGGGCCGCGTACGTGCCGCCCACCGCCAGCAGCTCGTCGTGGGTACCCACCGCCACGAGTCGGCCGTGCTCCAGCACCGCGATGCGGTCGGCCCGCGCCGCCGTGGTGAGCCGGTGCGCGACGACCAGCGTGGTGCGCCGCCGGGCCAGGCGGTCGGCCGCGCGGGTGACCGCGGCCTCGGTGGCGAGGTCCAGTGCCGCCGTGGCCTCGTCCATCAGCAGGATGTCCGGGCCGACCAGCTCGACGCGGGCCAGGGCGAGCAGCTGCCGCTGGCCGGCCGAGAGGTTGCGGCCACGCTCGGCGACCCGGTGGTGGTACCCGCCGGCGAGGTGCGCGATCATGTCGTGCGCGCCCACCGCCCGGGCGGCCGCCTCGACCTGCGCGTCGGTGGCGTCCGGCCGGCCGTAGGCGATGGTGTCGCGCACCGAGCCGGGGAACAGGTAGGCATCCTGGGGGACGACGCCGAGCCGGTGCCGGTACCCGGCGAGGTCGAAGGCGCGGACGTCGACGCCGTCGACGCGCACCGCGCCGCCGGTGACGTCGTAGAACCGGGAGACCAGCTTGACCAATGTGGACTTGCCGGCACCGGTCCGGCCGACCAGGGCCACCGTCTCGCCCGGATGGGCGCGAAGAACATGTCGATGTAGAGCAGGTACGCGATCAGCGCGCCGGTCGTCGGGGTTCCACTGTGGACCAGGCGGGCGCCCGCGATCAGCGCGAGCGCCGCCGCCACGTTCGACAGCATCTGGACGAAGGGGAAGTACGTGGCGATGTACCGCTGGGCCCGGGTGCGGCTGATCCGGTAGTCGTCGCTGAGCTCGGCGAAGCGGCCCTGGTTGTACCCCTCCCGCCGGTAGGCCTGGGTGACCCTCATGCCGGCGACGTTCTCCTGCAGGTCGGCGTTGACGACGCTGACCTTCTCCCGGGCCTCGGTGTACGCCTTCGCCGACTTCGCCCGGAAGACCGCCGTGGCCAGCAGCATCACCGGCATCGTGGCGAGCACGACGAGGCCGAGCTGGAGGTTGAGCGCCAGGAGGACGACCAGGATGCCCACGAACGTCAGCACGCTGACCGCCGCCGTGGTCAGGCCGGTCTGCAGGAACGACGAGAACGCGTCGATGTCCGTCGTCATCCGGGTCATGATCCGGCCGGACATCTCCCGCTCGTAGTAGTCCAGGCCCAGCCGTTGCAGGTGGGCGAAGCTCTTCACGCGCAGGGAGTACAGCAGCCGTTCGCCGGTGCGCCCGGCCACCCGGATCTGGACCATGTTGATCACCAGGTCGGCGAGGACGACGAGCAGGCCGATGACCGACACCACCGCGATAACGTGCGGCGCGCCCCGACCCCGACGTCGCCGGGCTCATGCCCACGACGACCGTGGCCGCCGCGGACGGGGCGGCCGCCGGTGGCCTCACGGTGGAGCCCGACCGCGCGGCCGCGCCGGACACGGCCACCGCCCGCTTCCTCCGGGTGCCGTTCCCGTCGCGGTGGCGGCAGCTCAAGCTGTCCCTCGACCTCACGGTACCCAGCAGCCTGTTCTCCCGGCCGGACCGCGTCGGGGAACGCGCGGCCACCGTGGAGTTCGGGACCACCGCCGAAGCGGCCCGGGCCGCGCCCCGGATCCGCCCGGTGCGGGACTACGCGTCCACGGAAGCGGTCCTGCGGCTGGATCTCGCCTACGGCGTCAGCCTCTCCGAGGTGCGCTTCGAGTCGGTGCCACCGCCGACCGACCAGAGCTTCGGCACCGTCACCTGGACCGAGAACGCGGCCGCGGACGGCCGCCTGCGCCTGGACGGTTATCTGGTACGCGAGAACACCAGATACTGGCTCCGGCAGCTGGACACGCTCGCGCTGCTGTTGCTCGGTGCGGTCCTCGGCGTCCTCGTCGACCGGATGGCGACCCGATGACGGCGCGCCGCCCGCGCTGGCTGGCGCCGGCGACCCCGGGCGCCGGCGCGTCCGGGGCCGGGCCCGCGTCCGCGTCCGGGTCCGGGCCCGCGTCCCCGTCCGGGTCCGCGAAGGCGGCGCGGCGCCGGCGCTTCCCGCGGTGGCTGGTGCCGGCGCTCCTGGGCGTCGGCGCGTTCGCGTACGTCCTGAGCGACGCCCCCGTCGACGAGCGCGTCTCCACCGGCGCGGACACCGCGTTCGGCATCGACCTGGCCCCGGCCCACGACCGCCGGGTGCTGCTCTACCGCGCCCCCACACTGGAGATCTCCTCGCTGGCGGCGGAGCACCCGACCGCGGTGCTGAGCCTGGCGCTGCAGTCGACGGACGGCACCCTCCGTCGGGTCGAGGTCGTCGCGCAACTCCCCGAGCACGCGAGAATCACCGACCTCACCGTCTCCGAGGCCGGCGACGTACGCGAACGGGTCACCGTCCCGGCGGGCTTCGCCGGCGATCTGCCGCTGTCCAGGGGGACCGCCGTCTTCCGCGCCGCCCCGCACACCGACCGCTCCCAGTCCCTGCGGGTGGTGCGGATCCCCGCGCTGGTCGGCGCGTACGGCACGGTCGTCGAGATCCGGGCGACGGTGGACCGGTCGCGGTTCAGCTCCACCGGCCGCCCGGCCGGCGTGCGATACGTCGCCCTCCAGTTCGGCGACGCCACGATGGTCGAGATGGACCAGGTGAGCGCCCTGCCGCACGCGCCGACCTTCGACGGTCCGGCTCGGGAACTCCGGGTGGGGCTGGGCGGGCTGCGCCTGCGTCAGTCCACAGTGGTCGCCAACGCGAACATCAGCGAGGCGAACCGCGTGGTGTGGACGCAGCCCCAGGGCGCCGCGTTCGGCGCGCTGGAGGTCGAGCTGACGGTGGAGAACCCCCGGACGCGGTCGATCATGTCCGTGGCGGAGATCGTGCTGACCCTCCTGCTCGGCGCCTGGATCGGCGTCGCGGCGGACCGTTTCCTCCTGGCCGGCCGCCGCCGAGCCTCGCCGCTCTCGCCGCCGCCGTCGCCCTCGCCGCCGCCCTCGCCCTCGGCGCCGTCGCCCTCGCCGCCGTCGGGCGGCTGATCCGGCCGCTGGCGGCGGTCCGAATCCGGTTTCGGACTACCACGCGTCGGCATACGGTGGCTCCTATGTCGACTGAAGGTCCGACAGATCCCCACGAGCGTGCGTACTGGTTGGCCGACCGCGGCCGGGTGACGGAAGCCGTCGCCATCCTTCAGGAGCAGGCCGCCGCCGGAGACTGGAGTGACCGGGAACAATTGGCCGGGCTGCTTGCCGAACACGGCCGCTTCGACGAGGCCGTCGTCGAGTGGCGCGCCTCCGTCGCGGCCGGACATCCGACACCGCACAGCGCCTACGCCGACTTACTGGAAACCGCGGGGCGGATCGAGGAGGCGTTCGCACGGTGGGACACGGCCATCGAGGCGGGCGAGCGCGGCGCACGCCAGAACCAGGCAGCGCTGCTCACCAAGGTCGGTCGAGTGGACGAGGCCGAGGCGGCGTACCGGACGGCCATCGCGGCGGGTGAGCGCGACGCCCGCAGCGACCTCGCCCGGCTGCTGGCGGAACAGGGCCGCCTGGAGGAGGCCGTCACCGCCTACCGCTCCGCCACCGGCGCCGACGGCGTCGCGCCGTGGCCACTGGGCGAGTTGCTAGAGCGGCTCGGCCGGACCGAGGAGGCGATCTCCGTGTACCAGCGGGCCGTCGCCGCCGGCCAAGGACACCTGCGCAAACGTCTCGCGCGCGGGTTGACCAGGCAGGGCAGGATCGACGACGCGGTCACGGTCGTCCGCGACGCGATCCAAGACGGCGACCTGTACGCGTACAAGGCACTCGGCTATCTGCTCGCCACGCACGGCCGCGAGGCGGAACTGCTCGCCGAAGCTCAACGGCTCCAGGACGCCGGCGAGCTTGCGAAGCTGTTCTTCTTGGTCACCGGCGAAAATACGGACGGGTGGTAAACCGACCCGCGCGGCCGATGATCGCCGGGCGACTGGCGTACGGCACGATCGCGGGCATGGGGCAGCACACCGAGGCCAAATCGTTCCCGGCTGAGCGGCCGATGCGGCGGCGCGACCCGGCAATCGCCGACGTGCTCGGGCTCGTGGGCCTGCCCAAGCCGAGGATCACGGCATCGTCAAGGATCGCGGCGTGGTCGACCACGGCATCGTCGTCGACCACGCGACGGTCAGCCGGTGAGCGTGCTCGGCGTCGCCACGGAGCACACCGATCGCGCCTATCGCCTGCTGCGTGACGCCTTCCCGCGGACGGCATACTGACCGTTGTTGCTGCTCGACCGGGACGTCGGGTCATGGCTGTCCGCCGCGCCCCGCGAGCCGATGGGCGGGGAACACCTGCTGGCCCAAGGCTGGCGTCCGGAGGACTTCGCCACGGGACAGGAGGCGGTGACGCTGGCGGCCAGGCCGGACATCGACGACGCACCGTGCTGCGGACGTTTCGGCGGCAGACCACCCGGAGCCGGCAATCCAGCCGCACACCCGCCGGAGGAGATCGCGAACGTGGTCGCCCTCCCCGACTACGCCGTGACCCTCAACGGCAGATGGCCCGCGCACCGCGACGGTCGTGGACTGCTACTCATCCCTCGGAAGTCGCCCTGGGAGGCGCAGGCCATGCGCGATCCCACCGCTACCTGTGGGAAGAGTTCGGCGGCGTGGTCACCGCCGTCGGCTGCTGATCGCACTGGCCCGCCCGCCACAGGACCCGAGCACGGCACTCGTGCTGGCCAGCCGCCTATTCGACTACTGCCCCGACCTGGAAAGCCGACTGACCGGCACGCTACACGTCGACGAAGACCTGGTCGCCACGTTGGCGGGCATTCTGACGGCCGGCGTCGCGGTCATCCGCCCTGTGGTGGGACCGACAGGGCCTCGCCAACTGCCCGAAGCGCCTCGGTTGGGACGACCAGAGCCCGGGAGACGCCGTCGTTCCCGCCGTCCCTCCCGTCCTGCGGCGACGGGAGGGACGCCTTGATCACGGGAGACCGGCCCGGGTGCGGTCGGCGCAGTCCAGCTCCACCAGCATCCGAAATCGCGCGGCGATCTGGGCGTTGGACAGCCCGTCGCCGACGCCGACCAGCACCGCACGCTCGCGCTCGGTGAACTGGCCGGCGCGGCCAGCCGCCCGATGCCACACCCGCAGAGGATGCGTCGTGCGCCGCGCGCCTTACCGCTGTGAATCTTGACGTCCTACCGTCGTGATAGCCACGCTACGGCGTCAAGATCGCCAGCGTGGAACCGTGTTCCCGCAAGGTCCCCGACGTTGCGGGTCCGGCTCTCTGGCGTGAAGGCCTCCCACCGGCCGCCTGGACCGTGTCAATGCGGGCGTCCACTACGTGAGGGACGCCTTGATCTTGAAAGAGGTGCAGGTCAGGGCATGAATGTGCCCGACACGCCGGGAAGCTCGTGATCGACATTGATCCGCCTCATACGAGCGTTCGAAGATAGAGCGCATGTTGGAGACGTTGACGCAGCTCGGTGGCCTGGCCACCGGCGTCGTCGACGCCCCCGCATGGCCGCTGTCCGACAACGACCTGGTCACCTCGCTGGACGAGGTGCACCGGCTGGAGCAGCAGCTGGCCGCGACCCGGCTGCACCTGATCCGGGAGATCGACGGCCGCTCCTTCCTCAACAACGAACACCTCACCTGCACCGCCGCCTGGCTACGACACCGCTACCACGTGTCGGCGCAGACCGGCACCCGCTGGGTCACCCTCGCCAAAGACCTCGACCAACACCCCGGTCTGGACGCCGCCCTGTCCAAAGGCGCCGTCAACAGCGAGCAGGCGCAGGTGATCGCCCAGCA
>JBBEWH010000247.1:0-39522 GCA_037414955.1 Actinomycetes bacterium KLBMP 9797 | reverse complement strand
GAGCTGGGAGTCGTGCACGTTCGCGGCGGAGATCAGGACGGTGAGCGGTACGCCGTTCCGGTCGCACATCACGTGGATCTTTGAGCCCGGTTTGCCGCGGTCGACAGGGTTTGGCCCGGTGGCATCCCCCTTTTTGTCGCTCGTACGGCGATGGAGTCGACCACGGCTCGGGACCAGTCGATCTCGCTGATCACGTTCAATCGGTGTAGGAACTGTTGGTGCAGTCGTTCCCACAGCCCAGATTTGGTCCATTCGGTGAACCGGCGATGTGTGGTGGCTCGGCTGACGCCGAACAACGCCGCTGGTAGCTTGCGCCAGGAGCAGCCGGCCTGGACCAGGTACACGATCGCGGCCAGGATCGCTCGATCATCCGCGCGGCGTTTGCCGCCGCCCTGTGGCCGGGCCGCGGGGATCGGGATCAGCGGCTGGGCCGCCTGCCAAAAGTCGTCCGGCGCCCAGGTACGGATCATGTCATCGCTCACGAAACGAAGATCATGCCGTAGCTACCCCACCGTCCATCTGAGACACCCCCTAAATATGTCGGACAGTTGACCCGACGCGATCTCAGAGGGCCGATCGTGACATTCGATCAGGACTGGCAGCGGCGGAGGGCGAGTGGCTGCTTGGCGGAAGCGACAGTTATTGATCACCATTAGGGCGAACCGGGGCTGGGACCTAGGTAGTACGGTGACAGCATGTCAGGATTGCTGCGGATCGAGCTCCCTACCGGTCAGCAGGTCTGGGCGAACGTCTCCGCCAATGGTCCGGCCGACGTCTCGCTGCCACAGGCGATGCATAAACTCGACCTCGAAGACCTGCGCAACACGATCGCGGGCGTCACCCAGAGCGTCCACGCCGCCATCGAGACCGTTCAGCCTGACCAGCTCAGCGTAGAGTTTGGCGTCGAGCTCGCGATGAAGACCGGCAAGCTAACAAGCGTGCTTGCCGAGGTGTCAGGCAACGCAAGCTTGAAGATCACCATGTCGTGGGGCGCAGATCCGAAAGCCACCGAAACGAAGAATGCTGGCTGACCGGGTCAAAGCCCTCACGAAAGCGGCCGAACGCTGCGCGGTCCTGGTCAACGACCGCGGCAGCGGGGTCTGGATCGCCCCCGGCGTCGTGCTGACCTGTGCACATGTCGTCCCGGCAGCCGGTTTGCCGGTGATCATCCGATGGCAGGGCACGCTGCTCGCCGGTCGGGTCCGCGTACGGCTGCCCGAGGCGCCGGGCGCCGACGGGCTGTGGCGGCTGCCCGACCTCGCCGTCGTCGATGTGGCCGAGGTTTGGGAGCATCCCTGCGCGCGGCTGTCCGAGGACGAGCCGCTCCACGACACCCAGTTGTTGGCCTTCGGCTACGACACGACATACGGGTCGGTGTTGGAAGCGACGACGGCCAGCGGCCGGTTCGCGGGAGCGCACTACATGAGCGGCAACGTCTCGTGGCGCTTCGCCGGCGACGAGTTCCGGGCCGGCATGTCCGGCGGGCCAGTAATCGACGTCGCCTCCGGCGGCGTCTGCGGGCTGACGAAAACCACCCGTCAGGCGGCAACGGTACTCGGAGGACTGGTCACGCCCGTCCTGGGCTTACGGGATCTAGACCTCCCCATGTGGCAGGCCTTGTGGCGAAAGCACGACCGCTACCACATGAAGGCGCACACCTGGCCCCGCACCGACCAGGCCGACGCGACGCAGGCTGGCCGCTACCTGGCCACGAACGAAGAGATCGACCTCCTCGGCATGCTGGCCGACGAGCCGGTCTCCGACCACCTGTACGACCTCTACCGCCGGTTCGCGCCAGACGGGCCTACCCCGGAGCCCGCCCTGCGAGATCTCCGCGACGTCGCACGCGCTCTGGCCGACTGCTGGTCTCGGGATGGCCTGCACCCCGTCGTACGGTTCGCGCTGCACTACCGAAAGCTCCGGCTTCGCGAGTGGGCGTCGAGAGTCGCCGGCCGGCTCGGGCAATACGAACTTCTCCCGCCGCTGAACGAGCCGGTGACTGAGGCGGTCGAGGCGGGCGAACGCTCGGCGGTCGTCGTCCAGATTCGGCCGAGCGCATTGGACGCAGAGCGGTACCTACTCACCATTTGGGTCCGGACTGGGAGCGAAACGGCCAAGATCTATTGCGATGACAGCGCGGTACACACGATCGACGGTGTCCGCAGCGAGCTGAGGGCGCGGCTGGCCGATGCGCTGCGCCGGGCGCCCGGCCGGCCGCTGCTGGAATTCGTGACATCGGTCGAACTGTTCAACGAGCCGTTCGAGGAGTTGGCCCCGGTGCGCCGGTTCGCGCCGCTGGGCCGCACCTACAGCGTCGTCCTGCGCGACCTGGACCAGCTCGACCAGCCCGAGGTATGGCCGGCATGGCGGACGCGGTGGCGGCTGCTCAACGAGTCGGTCATAGCTCTGCAGCCGGAGTGGTGGTACTGCGACGACCGGCGCAGCCCAGACGAGCTGGACGGGTATTTCCGCGGACGCCCCGACATCACGGTCCTCGGGCTGTCACGCCGCCCGGATGCCGGCGCAGGCCGGGACGCGTTGGAGGTCGCCCTATATGCCGGTGTGCCAGCGGCCGTCTGGCGCCGCGACACGTGTGCCGAACATGACGATGGCGCCCCGGTCGCAGGGTGCTGCGGGCATCGGTTCCGCGACGCGTTCCAGCAGGAACGCGGCGCCAACCCGACCGCCACGCTGCCCTCCCTGGCGCGGACCATCCGCATCAGGTGCGCCCGCCAGCACGATCATGGCTGCCGCAATCTCGTCGTGCTCTGGGACGACCCGGACCACCTGCCCGAACCGAACATTCCGTTGTACGCCCCGCCGATGCAGAAGCAGGGAGAGTTGCCGCATGGCTGACTGGCACTTGTTTACCGGTAGGGGCGAGCAGCACGACTGGACGGAGCCGCCGACGCCGCCGTGGCGGCAGTTCGGCGAGTTGGTCACCGACCTGGTGCCCAACCCAGAAGCCGACAGCCCACGCCCCGTGGACCTCGAGCGGGCACGCGCCTATCGTCCCGGCCCGAACGACGTGAACCTGGTCAACGTGGCCCTCTACCTGCGCCGGCCACTGCTCATCACCGGCAAGCCGGGGACCGGAAAGTCGACCCTGGCCTACGCGATCGCCCACGAACTCAAGCTGGGACAGGTGCTGCGCTGGCCCATCAGCAGCCGGTCGACCCTGCAGGATGGCCTCTACCGCTACGACGCCGTCGCCCGGCTTCAGGACGCCAACCTGGGCCAGGCGACCGGGATTGGCCGCTACATTCAGCTCGGCCCGCTCGGCACCGCCCTGCTGCCGTACGAGCGGCCCCGCGTGTTACTCATCGACGAGATCGACAAGAGTGACATCGACCTGCCGAACGACCTGCTCAACGTATTTGAGGAGGGCGAGTTCCGGATTCCGGAGCTGACGCGAATCACCGACTCCGAGGCAGCTGTACGGGTCAACGCCGACGGCGTCGGCGTTGATGCCCCGGTGACGGTCCGCGATGGCGTGGTGCGCTGCCGGGCATTCCCGATCGTCGTGCTGACCAGTAACGGCGAACGCGACTTCCCGCCGGCCTTTCTGCGCCGCTGCGTGCAACTCGACCTCGTCGAACCGGACCGGGAACGTTTGACCAGCATTGTTACCGCACACCTCGGCGAAGAGGTCACGGAACACGCCGCCGCCCTGATCGACCAGTTCCTCGACCGGCGTAGCGCCGGCGAGCTGGCCACCGACCAGCTGCTCAACGCGGTCTTCCTCACCTCGCACGTCGCCCGCGAGCAAGGAACCCGCGACGAACTCGCCGCACTGATCCTGCGTCAGCTGACCGCCCGCCGGTGAGCCGGATGCGGGCAGCGCAGTTCTCGGCTGTCCTCGACGCGATCGGCATCGACGCGTCGCCGCTGGAGGTCGCCGAAGTGCTGTGGCTCGCCACCCACGCCACCGGCCTCGCGGCCGCCATCTCGGCCGACGCTACCCGCACCGACGAGCCATTGTCCGAGCACGACTCGGAAGTCGCAGAAGCCGCCCACAGGCAATCCCCGCACGGTCGAACGCCTGTCAGCCTGCCGACGGGAGGCGCCACGAGCGTCGAAACCAGCGGCGCACCCGTCTCGATCGCCCAAGGGTCCGCGCTGCCGGCCCGCGCGCAGTTACAGCGGGCACTGCGCCCACTGAAGCGGCGGATATTGCGTGGGTCCGCTGTGATCCTGGACGAACCTGCCACCGTCCAGCACATCGCCGACACCGGCATCTGGTCGCCGGTGATGAAAGCCGAAACAGGCCGCTGGCTCGAGGTCGCACTGATTCTGGACGTCGGATTGTCAATGGAGATCTGGCGGGCGATGGCCATTGAGCTTCGCACCATGCTCCAGCAACTCGGCGCCTTCCGCGACGTGCGCATGTGGCACCTGATGCCATCGGACGACGGTGCCCCCGTCCTCGCCGTGCCCGGGTCGCCGACGCTGCACGAACCCGGTGAACTGGTCGACCTAACCGGCCGCCGCATCTGCCTGATGGTCACCGACCTGTGCGGCACCATGTGGCGCGACGGCACCGCGACGAGCCTGCTCGCGCTGTGGGGCCGACACATGCCAACTGCCATTCTGCAGCCACTGCCCGAACGGTTGTGGACCCGCACGGCGGTACCGGCGCAGCCCGCCCGGCTGTCCTCGCCTCGGCAGGCAGCTCCCAATCGGCAGATTCAATTCAAGCGACGGCGGCGTCACGCATCGAGCGGCGATCGAGCGCCGATTCCGGTGCTGGAAGTCAGCCCAGACTGGTTCGGCGCCTGGGCCAGGCTGGTCACTGCGCCTTGGATCCACGACACTGACATGGCAATCGTGGTCGCACATCCTCACGAATCGCCGACGTCATCGGCTCCTGGGGTCGAGGACGTCGTGTTGTCCGGAAATCCGCGCGATCATGTGCGGACGTTCCTCGCAACCGCGTCCCCTACCGCGGTGAAGCTGGCAACCTATCTCGCCGCGGTGCCGTTGAATCTGCCGGTGATGCGGCTCGTCCAGCAGCTCATGCTGCCGGGCTCGCATCCCGCCCACCTGGCCGAGGTGCTACTAGGCGGTCTGGTGGTCACGATGACGTCCGACGTCGCCGACCATGAGGTGTCCAGCTACGAGTTCGCGCCTGGCGTTCGCGAGGCTTTGCTTGACCGCTTGGGCCGTTCGGAAACATATCGCCTGCTCACTGCGCTTTCCCGACATGCTGAGTCGTCAGCCGGACTCTCTGCTCATACCTTCCCAGCGGTCGCTCTCACCGGCGACGGCCGGCCCTTCGCCGTCAGCAAGCGGACGCTGGCGTGGCTTCCGGCCGAGCTCGCACATCGAATCAATAGCTCGATCACCACGGATCGCACTCCCCCTACGCCGCCTGCTGAACAGGACGTTCTGCAGATACTGCGGTCGAACTTGAATGCGCACCTCGTAGTCGATGGTCCCAGCATGAGCGTCGGCAAGAGCCCCAGATCGGTTCGGCAAATGCTGCAGGCGCTCAGCGCGTTGGCCGCTCGCACAAACGTCGAGACGACCGTCGTGCTCGAAACCGGAACCGACATCGATTTGGTACGGCCAGCGCCCCGGGGCGTCCGCATCCTGTGGACACATCGGAACGACAAGGTGTCGGCACTGGTGCTGAGGGTGGCCGTGGCGGAGCTGGATACGCGGACGGCTATCGTTGTCACGTCTGACCGAACGCTCGCAGCAGAGTTGCGCCTCCACCACGTTCAGACTGTCGGCGCCGTCGCCTTCGCGGATTCATTGAAGCGGGCCGGATTTGCCGAAACTGAATTTGGAAGCGAGCCGCGCCCAGATGACAGCCTCGACAATGCCGCAGTGGGCTACCGCCGATCGACCGCATGTAAAGCGGCTGGTGTCAGCATCCGGCAGCTGGACTACTGGGCAAGAACTGGACTGGTCGGCCCAAGTGTCCCGGACCGCTCCGGTCCAAGCGGCAACAGACTCTACTCCTTCCGTGACATTGTGCTGCTGAAGGTAATCAAGAGACTACTTGACGCCGGTGTCACACTATCAAACATCCGCAGCGCCATCGACACTCTGCGGACGCGCAATACAAGCGACCTTGCCGGCCTCACGCTCATCAGCGACGGCACGACAGTCTACGAATGCCGCTCACCAGAAGAGGTCGTCGACCTGCTTCAAGGTGGGCAAGGCGTCTTCGGCCTCGCGATCGGAGGGGCGCTCAAAGAGATCGAAGGCACCCTATCCCAACTACCTGCCGGACCTGCCGATGAGCAAAGCGCCCCGGTGAGTCACCATGAGGCTCGGGGAACTTCGGCAGGAGCCGAGTCGCCACAGGCCCAGCGGAACAAGGTCGAACACCAGCAGCAGTGCTGGCCAACCTACCTGGTGGTGGACGTGTCCGCATCGATGCTGCCCTACCAGCGAGTACTCAACGCCGCTTTAGAGCGACTTCATGCCGCTCTGGGCGACAATCCCCGCGTCTCCCAATTTGCCTATATGTCGATCATCGCTTTCTCCACACGGCCGTGGGTGGTTCTCGAACTGACCGATATGAGCACCGTGCCGCAGGTACCCGCAGTGGCCTGCGATGGCATGACGGACTACGGCCGCGTGTTCGACCTACT
This sequence comes from Actinomycetes bacterium KLBMP 9797, assembly GCA_037414955.1. Classification (GTDB taxonomy): domain Bacteria; phylum Actinomycetota; class Actinomycetes; order Mycobacteriales; family Micromonosporaceae; genus Phytohabitans. The sequence continues at coordinate 32,917 of JBBEWH010000247.1, read as the reverse complement.
GCGCGAACGCATCGACATCGACCTCGCCAACCTGAAGGCTCAGGGACGCGCTGTCCTGCGTCCTTGTGTATTCTTTCTCACTGACGGCGTACCGGTTGACCACGATTGGCAGCAGTCGCTCGATCATCTTGTCGACCCTCAATGGGAACACCATCCATACGTAGTCACCTACGGATTCGGCGACGCAAACCCAGAGGTGCTGACCCGGGTCGCAACCAGAGGCGCGTTCGTGGCCGACCATGCCAACGGGTTAAAGGCCTCCATCACCGCCGCAATCAGCAGCCTCTTCTCCTCGCTCGCAGCTTCGGCAATTGATGGGGAGGTGCGAATCCCATTGCAAGCTCATGGTTATCGATCGATCATCTGAGACTGACGCATCGAGTTGATGCGTGACAACCTGGCAGGTGCGGCGCACATAATCATGGACATGTTTGCACTATGCGCGGCGGGTGAAGACCGCATTTCGTGTTTGCGGTTTATCGACCGCGCCGCGTGCCGATGGTTGCATCTTTCCGGCGCACCGGCGAGGTGCCCAGGCTGGGCAGGGGTTAGCGGGGCGGGCTGGCGTGGCGGGAGATCGAAACGGCAGCAGTCGGAGACCAGCGGCGGCGCACGTGTACGAATCGGCGCGCCGATCAGGCGCTGGTCCGTGATGATGTGTGCCATGGATCAGGACAGCTGGGACGAGATCGACAAGATGATCGTGATGCGAAGGGTCCTGCCGGCCATGCAGGCGATCCGGAAGCTCACGGGTTCCTCGCTGTCGCAGGCGGTCGAGCTGTTGGGATCGCTACGGCTTGCTGCGTGAGCGGCGCCCGCACGATTTCACCGTCGGGCCGGACGAGTATGGCCGGGGCATATACACGTGAACCTGGTACAACGGCGTACCCCACGCGGCGAATCACGGCGCGCCGTCATGGCCTCAATGCGAGATCCACGTCCGTAAGCTGGCTTTGTGGAGGAGCCCGGCCACCGATGCGTCGTCGCGTTCGTGCGCAGCGTCGCCGTTCTGGCGATCGAGGCCGATGCGCAGGTGGCGTGGGCCAGTCAGCTCACGAAAGCCGGACTTCCCTCATTGGCGAACTGGCACTGGAGTTCGACGAAGGTTTCCGGCTCATGCCGAGCTTCATTGAGCCGGCTGGACCAACGAAACGGCCATGCCCGTGCTTGCCCAGCTCGACGAACAGCTCGACGCGATGGGCGGGCAGCGCCACGCACACCTGTGGTGTACCGAGGCCCTGAGCAGTCGGGCGGATTGGGTATGTGTGAGGCAGTTGGCACGGACAGCCTTGACCATGTTGGGTTGACGCAACTCGGCGCGTGTACTACTGACGGCTACATCCACGCATCTGATCAAGACGCCGCCGGACCCGGCCCTCAGGTGAAGATGGCAAACGTGGACCGTTTCGAGCGTTGCTGGCTGGACTGGTGAGCCAACTCCTCCACTGCTTGGCAGTGTGGAGATCACAGTGGCCATAGTTCAACCGGGTCAGTCTGGGCTGCCAGGGCAGCCTGATCAGCGCGACGCCGATGCTGTGACAGGTGGCCATGGTGGGGGCACCCCAAAGTGAGGGTTGCGACTATGCTGCGTGCCATGGATCCCCGTCGGCCACGTCGTCCGGGAACGACGCCGCTGGTGTGGGGTGTTGTCGCCTTGTTCTGTCTAGCCGTGGTTTTCGTACTGTGGACCGCTCGCCCCTCTGCCGCTGACCGATCGGTCCTCGGTGGCGCCGGCTCGGTGATCCTCGTTGGTGCGGCGTTGGCGCTTACGGTCATCGGCACGGGCACCGCCATGCTGTCGATCACCTCATTGGCCAACCTCCGATGGTTGGTCGCCATCGCAGTTCTCGTGGTCTGGGGCGGGATCTCCATCTTGGCGGGCGGAAACCTGTTCGCACCTGATCAGCCGGCCGATTTCCTCATCGGTCTGCTGTTATGTGGCGCCGCAATTGGCATGGGTGGCATCGCGACCTTGGTGTTGCGGCGACCAGCTCCGCCGCTGAAATAACAGAAATGGCCTGGGGAGGCGCAGTGTCGGACGAAATCATGCGCGAGCTGGCCCAGCTCGGCCAGTACGCGAGCGAACTGCAGAACCTCGTCAATAGCGCCCAATCCAAGGCGCCGCAGCGATGCGGCGGTCAGGACCGAACGCAGACGATCGAGGTGATACTCGGGCCCGATGGACTGCCGGAGCTGGTATCGGTTGCCTCCGACTGGCAGGCATATCTGTCCAGCCAACAGATCAGCACCGCTGTAGGCGAGGCTTATGAGTCGGCCGTCAAAGAGCGCACTATCCGCTGGGCCGGTAGCCTGGAGCGGAGCGGGTGGGCGGCGAATCTTGAAGGACCGCGAGACCACGGCACTGCGCCTCCAGCCGATCCCCTCTGGGCCTTACCGGCGACGTATCGGCGCCACGTCGAGGAAGCCGCTCCCCGCGCGCTGGACAACCTCACGGAAGAGGTCATCGGGCTCCTGGACAATGTCGACCAGTTCGTGCGGCGTCCGGACCTCACCGCGACGGGTACCGGCTGGAACTCTTTGCAAACCATTGTCCTTACGCTGTCCCCAGCGGCACTTCAATCCTGCACGGTCGACTCCCAATGGGCGGCCGACCAGGACGGCGCCAGCCTCACAAATGCCTTCGACGAGGCGCTGCGGGCGGCCCGATCCGCCCTCTCCCAGGCGGTCGAGGCGCCCAACCCAGCCGCGGGGCTGGACCGGCTCCTGGGCGAGATCCTCTCCGTCCTGCATCATCCCCACCGCCTGACCGAGTCCTGAAGGATCCTGTACGGTGACCCACCCCAGCAAAGAAGAAGTGTCGGTCGCGACAGAGTCGCTACGCAGCGAGGCCAACGTCTGGGAAGAACAGGCTGCGCAGATAGGCGCCATTTCACCCAAGGCAGAAAGCCTGCGCCTGACCCGCCTGGAGGCGGGCATCTTCCAGCTCATCGTTTCCGAGTACGAGCAGGTCGTGAACCTGACCATATCGCGATGCCAGGAAGGTGAGCAACGGATGGGCGAACTAGCAACCGCTCTGCGTAACGTCGCGAACGTCTACGAGGAAGAAGAACGCAACAACGAACATGAGATCCGAAACACCTACTAAGGAGCGAGAGTCGGCATGGTCAGCCTTGCCCAGTACGAAGCCGCAGTCGACAAGCTCGTCGCGGGAACGCACGATCTCGCGAACGAGCTTCAACAGGTAGCTCCCGCCGCCGAAGCTGCGACCAACCACTGGTACGTCAACCCATTCCTGGCGGCCAAGATCATCGAACTGGCGAACAAGATGGTCGAGCTGGGCACCAAGATCCTCGAAAAGATCGCCGAGCTACTCAAGGGTGCTGTCGCGCCGATCTACATGACCACGAACTCCATGGACTGGATGGAGATCAAGGGCCTGGCGACCGGCGTCGCCGGCAGGCTGAAACCCGAGGGCCTGACCGTCGACTTCCACTGGAAGGGCGCCGGGTCTGATGCGTACGTGAAGCAGATCAGGCCGCAGGCGGACGCCGCCGCCCGCATCGGCACCATGGCCGACAAGACCGCCATGTCGCTCATCGTTTGCGCAGGAGCGGCGCTCGCCTTCTACCTGGCTCTCGGCGTCATCGTCGTCAAGTTCATCGCGGCGCTCGTCGCAGCGATCGCCGCGTTCGGCACCGCGGTCCTGTCCTGGGCCGGCGCCGCCCTGATCGTGGAGGAAGCCGGCGTCAACACCGCCCTCATCCTCAGCGCGGTCGGCGCCCTCCTCGCGGTGCTGGGCGCCCAGGCAAAAGAGATGGTCACGCTTCGCGGTGAGGCCAACGACGGCACCGCCTTCACCGGCCCTGGCGGCACATGGCCAAACGCGGCAACCGCGAACTTCAGCGACGCGACGGTGAAGGACGGGGACGCCGACTGGTCCGTCGAAGGCTGAGTCCACAGAGGCGAGCCTCATAAGTACCAACGCCACGCTCGCTACCAGGCCGGGGGCCTGCAGGCGCACTGCACCACAGGGACGACGAACACGCCGTGCTGTACGGTGAGCCGGCATCCTGCACTGATGTTTGGTGTCGGCAAACCCAGGCAGCACAAGCACTCGGGTACCGCGCTATCCGCCGCGCGTCGACGGTCCGCTGCACCAAAGACCAGCCGTACCCCTGGCCAACCTCGCCGGCCATCCGCTGGTGCGCGACGACTTGACCGCCGCAGGGCTCGACGAAGTTCGGGACGGCCGCTTCAGTCTGCGGTGTTGGAGCGCGCGTGTCCGGTCTGGCGTGGGCGGGAGATCATCACGCCCCGCTGGTTGGTGGAGGTTGCGGCAGCGGTGGGATGCCCCCTGGGACGTCCTTGATAGACCTGACCAGCTCGTCGCGGCGCCGCCGTGCCCAGTCCGGGTTCAGCTTGTGCAGCAGCTGGAGCTGCTTGATCCACTTGGTGACGCGTTGCTCCTGCGCTTCGACGGGGTGATGCAGCGCCCATCGCTGGGCCATCGTGGACGTCGTCGTCTCGAACGACCAATAGAGCAGCTCGTCGCGATCGGTGGTCTGGCGGTCTTGGAGTACCTGACCACGTTCCATGACCACCCAGTGGTAGAAACCGAGTTCGTCGACGCCGATGAACGGGTGGGCCCCGTCGATCATTTAAGGCGACCAAGTCCTGATCCGGGGCGTTGATGATGGCGCCGAGGATCCGCACTTCCCGTCTCAAGGCCCGCTGCGCCCGTGATTGCGCCTGCTCAGGAGTACCGCCAAAGAGCCTCACCGTCAGTACGGTATTAGATCGAGGCGACCGACTCGCTCGGCAGGCGACCCGTACACGCCCTTGCCGGTCACGGGTTGAGCGCCCCCCGCGGACGAGTGAACGTCCACAGCGGCACGGCTGTTGATCTGATGGTTGGTCGATCGGGATGCTCCTATGGATGTCAAGCGGCGAGTTCAAGATCGTTTGATGTGATGAGCAGGTAGAGCTCGCGGGCGATGTAGCGCTTGAGACATCGGATGATCTCTTCTTGGAAAGTCCTTCTTTGGTGCGTCGTTGCATGTAATCGCGGGTGCGAGGATCCCAGCGCAGGCGGCAGAGAATGACCCGGTAGAGGGCGGTGTTGGCCTGCCGGTCGCCGCCGCGGTTGAGTCGGTGCCGGGTGGTCTTGCCGGAGGAGGCGGGGATCGGGGCGACGCCGCAGAGCATGGCGAACGCCGCTTCGGAGCTCAGCCGGTCGTGGTTCTCACCGGCACTGACCAGTAGCTGGCCGGCGACGTCGGCGCCAACGCCGTTGGCGGCCAGCAGGCCGTTGATGGCCGCGACGAGGGGCTCAAGCAGTTCGTCGAGGTCCGCGATCTCGGTGGACAACTGGCGGCGGCGGGCCAGGGAACGCAGGGCGAGTTTGACGGCGGTGACCGGGGTCGCGGCGTCGGCCGGGTCGGGTCGGGTGTTCGCGCAGGTGGCGATCAGCTGCTTGACGTTCAGGGCACGGAGCCGGGTCCGCAGCTCGTCCGGGGCGGTGACGATCAGGGCCTTCATCCGCCGTTGGGTGTCGGCGCGCTGCTCGACCGCGCTGCGGCGGGCGACCCGCAGGTTGCGCAGGGCCTCGACCTGGCCGTCGCGCTGTTTGGGGGTGCCGGTGCGTTCTGCGGCCAGGGCGGCCTTGGCGGCCTGGCGGCCTGGATGGCGTCGATCGGGTCGGATTTTCCCTGGAAACGGCGGGTCTTGCGGTCCGGCCGGTCGACTTCGATCACGTCGACGTGCTCGTCGCGGAGCAGGTGGGCCAGTCCCGCGGCCGTAGGCGCCGGTGCCCTCGACTCCGACCCAGTTCAGCCGGCATGGCCGCGCATCCAGGCCGCAGCGAGACACCATTCATGAGCGACGCCTCGCTGCGGTACTAGAGGGCTGACTAGTCTTTGAACCCGAACACGAAGGTGTTTGGGGTGCCGACGCCCGGCCCGTCCGGCGTGCTGGGCTGACCCAGCGAGTACGCGGTCACCCCGACCTTGCTTAGCGCGGCCATCGCAACGGTCTCGTCGCCGGCAGCTCCGTAGTAGAGCGTGAACGTCCGCGTACCGCCCGGTGCCAGCGATCCGAAGTTCAGGTCGACCAACGCGCCGTGGTCGTTCGGCCCGCTGTCGACGACGTCACCCGCTACGTGTATCGCGCTAGGCGACGTAGCGGGGTCAGGGCTGGCGAAGCCGTCGTCACTGATGTATTCCACCGCCGGCGACGGTCCTTTGTGCAGGGTCACGTACTCGGCGAACGGTGTCGGCGGGACGTCCCAGTCCATGACTCGCCGGTAGCGCAGGTTTCCCAGGGTGATCGGAGTAGCGGTCGTGCCGCTGACGTTCGTCACCGACACCGTCACCTCGTAAAGGTTCGGCGTCGTGGACGGGTGGTAGTCATGGGTGATGCGCAGGGCCGTGCCGACCTGGACTGTGGAGACGGCGCTCGTCGCGGTGTACGTCGCACTGACGAGGTTGAGGTTGTCTGACACTCCGGTCGACTCATTGGCGTACCCGGTGAGGTTCAGCGCGGGATCGCCGACGCCCCAGCCTTCGCAGAGGCAACCCGGGACAAGCGCGTCCGCACCGGTCGGCACGTACCGCAAGCCCACCACGCCGCCGTCACCGTTCGGCGCGTTGAGATGTCCGAGCTGGTTCACGCCCAGCTCGATCGTGCCATTGCCCACGACGCGCCGGTTGGCGGTCAGCTCTCGGAGCGCAGTGAACGCGCCGAGGAGGTCGAGCCGGTTCACGATGAGGAAGCCACCGGGTGGCGGATCGTCGATCGTACCTTCACGCGGGTCGATGAGGCCCGGTCCGCCCTGGCCCAACGCGTACGTGACCTCGCTGTTCGCGGCGGTCGGAAACGCGCCGGTCAACACGGCCACCGCACCGGCCACGTGCGGGGCCGCCTGGGATGTGCCGCTCTTGGTGCTGCCGGCCGCGGTGATGAGGGCGCCCGGCGCCAGAACGCTCAGCAGCGGGCCACCCTGCGAGAAACAAACGATCTTGTCCGCCGCGGTCGTGCTGTCGGTACAACCGTCATGGGTCTTCTTGCTGCCCCAACTCTGCGAGCCCGTGTCACTGTCGTAGACCGCGCCAACTCGCACCGTCCCCGGCGTACAGGCTGGGTAGCTGACACCACTGACGTACTTGCCGTCGACGTACGCGTCGTTACCCGCGGAGACGACCGGAACTGCGCCGACCACCAGAGCATCGGCGAACGGTTCGGCAAGGCTGGACGTCGTGCACTCGGTGACGTGATGCGCACTGTCCCCGAGACTGAGGTTGATCGCCGTGATGTTGTAGTCCGCCTGATGCGCGACCACCCATTCGAGCGCGGCGATGATATCGACGTCAGCAGCCTGCGCCTTGGTGCCCTTCTTCGTGAACACGTCCAAGGCGACGATCTTCGTACTGGGCGCCATGCCGAGGACAGTGCCGGCAACATTCGTACCGTGACCGTCGTCGTCGAGCTTGCGGTCATCCTTGGCGAAGTCCTGCGCGTACGCGACACGGCAGCTGCCACCAGTGCTCTTGCAGGAGCCGAACGCGGTGCGGGCGTAGTCCACGCCGGTGTCGATGACCGCGACTGCCGTACCGCTGCCGGTGTCGCCCTGGGCCGCGACTTCGGGCTGGTGCACCAGCGGCAGGCTCTGCGCCAGATCCGTCTCGGTAAGAGTGTTCTCCCTGACCGACACCACGGCAGGATCGGCCAGCAGGGACCGCATCGCCTCGGGCGACGGCACGTGGACGTACTGCACTGGAAGGGCGTCGTAGTCACGTAGCACCTGGACCCCGCGACCGATCCGCTCGACCGCCCCACGCTTGAGCTTGCCGTAGGCGTTCGTCGCTGCTTGGACGTAAGCCTTCTTGCCGGCCTTCTTGCGGAGTCCGCCCTGCTTCTGCGCTTCTCGGACCGCGCCCTGCCGAGCTTGAGCCGCCTTGTACGTGACTATGACGTCGACCTGGCCCGTCGCGTCGAGGGTGGCACGCGATGCCGGGTCGATGCTTGCCGCGCTCGGCGTGGTTGGTACCGCAGTACCGGGTGGTCCAGTGCGGGCTTCAGCCGCGTCCACCACGGCACCCGTCATGAACATGAAAACGGCGAGGCCGACAGCCGTCGCACGGCGGCGTGTTTGCAATTGGCGTCGGTGAGCCGGCGCAAGGGGTCGATCGGCGGACATCAGCTTCTCCAGATCACCCAAGGAACGGTTGAGATACCCGACCGTAGCGATTTGAGGGCCATCATGAATCACGCATGTAGCCCCGATACCCGACGTACCAGCCGCCGCGTCCCAACAGTTCCGCGTGCCGAATCGTCAGCCGGCTACGATCAACATCCGGTCGATCGAACGCCAATGGGTGACGCTCGCTCGACCCATACCGGATGTTTCGAACCATTCCAACGACGTGGTGACCGCTGCAACGACACCGGCATCGGCCTCGGGCTAGCCCTCTCCCGAGGGCTCGCCGAAGCCATGGGCGGCACCGTCACCCCGGAGACCCCCGGGAGGCGGCCTCAGGATGGTCATCGCCCTGCCAACCCCCGACGTCGGTGAAGAGCGGGCGCAATCTCTAAGCCAGTTCAGGCCTTGAAAGACATTAGACCGGCACTTGCCACGAACAGGGCGTCCAGCGGCGTCGCCGCGACACTGCGTCGAGTCTCGGGCGTCCGTCGTGGCGAGGTTCCAAACGGAGGTGATCTTCCGTTACGCTCGGAAGAGTGCACCTGGGGGAAAGATGTCAATCCTTCCGCAAACGCCTCAGGTGGCGCTTCAACTGCTCGTTGCGGGCGGGGTCCTGGCTCAGGGGCAGCACGTAACCCCCGATGGGGCCAGTCCTGGATAGACCCAGTACGGCGGTCATGTGGCCAGCCGCGACTCTCGCCGCGCCGCGTCGTACGCCGCCTTCCACTCGTCCGGGCCTGCCGAACGCAGCGCCTCGGCGCGATGGGCAGCAGCGACGTTGCGGCGTACGGCGTGGCCGTCCGAAGCGATGTACCCGGCCCTTTCGCTTGTTCGAAGGCGCCGGGTTGGCGGGGAGGTTCAGTGCACCACTGCCGCGCAGTACGTAGGGAAATCCGTGAACCGGCCTACGCCGCGGGCGGGTGCGGGAAGTTGTTTGCCAGCCAACCGCGCACCGCCGCTGGCGTGCCGTGGCCGTGGCTGCGCAGCGCGTCGACGATGTCGCGGCCGCAGATCAGGATGATGGGGTGTGAGTCGTCGCGGACTTCCCGGTATGCCTGGGCGTCGAAGTGTGAGGTCGTGACGAACACGCCGAACATGCGGTGCCGCAGCCGGGAGATCAGCCGGGACATCTCCCGGACGCCGACGCTGTTGCCGTCGGCGTAGCACTTGGCCTCGAGGGCGAAGTCGAGCCGCACCGGGTCCGCGGCCGGGCCGAGCACGTAGTCGCCGACCGCGTCCCGGCCGCCGTCCCGGCTGCGGGGCGTCACCTCCACCTGCCCGGTCGCCGGGGCGATCATCCGCCACAGCTGCACGGCGCACTGCTCGAACTGGTGCGGGTCGGCGGCGAACCAGTCCCGCACCAGTTGCAAGATCTCAGCACCGGTGCGGTCGGGAGGGGTTTGCGTGGCGCGGCTGCGGACGGTCGTGGTGCGTTGCGCGGTCAGTGGTTGGTAGGCGCGGCCCTCGATCCACGCCCGCCACGCTGGTGGACAGGACGACCCGTTGACGTCGCCGGCCAGGACCTCGTCCAACCAGGCCCGCCGTACCGCGGGCACGTCAAGGACGGTGAACCGGGCGCGGTAGTTCTGGAACCGCAGCTCGTCCCGGCTGCGCCAGATTGCCTGCAGGTCGTCGTCCGGGTTCGAGGCCAACGCCCCGGGGGCGAGCAGGCCGCGGAACCGGACGTCCCGGTACGTGCCGGTGTTCACGAACAGCAGGAACGGCGGTAGCCGGCGCCGCTGGTCGGGCGTGCCGTAGCAGGCGGCGAACACTTCCCGCAGCAGCACGTTGCCCCGCGTGGCGTGCAGGTCCCGGCCAGGCTTCTTGTTGTCCCCGAAGTAGGTGAACACGCCGGTCTGCTCGTCCAGCACGTCCGGCCAGTCCGGGTCCCGTCCGCTGGAGCACAGGGCGACCAGCCGGACGGTGCCGGCGGTCCAGGACCCGCCGAACCGGAAGCCGCCCTGGTTCCCGACCCGAACGACGCGGCCGACGGGGTCGTCGCTGGTGTTGCCGGCTCGGCCGCCGAACAGGTATCCGTCCAGCTGTAGGTCGGCGCGCGCCAACTCCTCGAACGGAACCCCATCCATGCGGCGCCACTCTAGGCCAACGCCGACGTGATTGGCGTAGCCACACCAACGGAACGGCGTCCGGCGAGCCGACAACGACCGCGCACCTCGCCGCTGCATACCCGACAACGCTCGCTGCATACGGCCGTTATCTGAAGCCGAGCCCGCCGCTCGCCCGCTGTCGGAGGTGGTGGCGTAGCCCTTGCTATGTGCCATCGACAGGCGAGGAAGTGCACCTCGCCCAGGGATCACGCCCTCAGTCAGGCTGGCGCATGCACGCCGTCCCCGGATCGCTGCCAGTGACATCGCGCGGCCCGTGGCCGAACTGTTCAGATTGGGTTGCGTCGACGAACGCGAAACGAGCAGTTGACCTTATCCCCGGTCAGCGTCGCCTAAGTCGGTCGTGGGCACGGCCGTCCGATCGACCGCTTGAGATCGTCTACAGCTACATCTGCGGGATGTTCCGGCCGTTGTCCCATAGGTGCTCCAGATGGCTCACGAACCGGTCGTACAGGCCATCCGAGCTACGTTTCCGCAGGTGAAGCGTCGGAGAGTCATGCCCGAGCAAGTCGGCCAGATGAACGGACACCAGGGCATCCTCATCAAACACGAACACGGACGTGGCGATGTGTCGATCACTGAACCGACCCTCTACCGGCGGCATCACCTTCCGAAGTTCGTCTAGCGTCACCTGGATACGGGTAGACACCGTGAGGGGGACGTCTTCAATCTCCTCGCGCCGGCGCGTGACGTCGCTGTCAGGGTCGCCCACTAGGAACCGCACCCGCGCTCCAGCCTCAGCCTTGCGGTGCAAGACGTTGCGTAGGTTGGACTGCTCCAGCCACAGGAAGTAGTTCGTGTACCCGCCGAAGAACAGCTCACGCTGGGACCGGGTGATCAAGTCTCTCCACAATGACCGAGGGCACGCCGACCGGTACGGGTAGACCGCAACCACCTCTCGGTCGGCCCCCGTCTTGATCGATGCCCTTATCGCCTCTGGCCACAACACCTCTTCGTCAACCCCCAATGCCTCGGAGGCTGCGTACCGGTGCCGTGGGTGTGGCACCCGGTTGGGGTCGGCCACCCAACGGGATGCCGTCTTCTCATCTACACCGACGGCAGCGGCCAACTGCCTCTCGGTCATCTTCGCATCGGCAAGAGCTTGACGTAACGCGTCGTTGGCCACCGTCACACCATCTCCACCGGGACGCTTGGGACGTTTACGAGAGTCTACGCCTAGCCGTCTGGTACGTCCCCCGAACGTGGTAGAAGCGTCTTCGGAACCCCCAGAGAGTGGGACTTGCACCGGGACGGCGCTCCGGAAGAAACGTCCGACAGGACGGTTGGCGCGAACCGTCCCCGGTGCACCCGGCACCTCTCCGGACTGCCAGATCGCGACCGCTCACCCGGCGAGATGCCAGCCGGTACCTGAACGGTGGACCTGACCACCAATCGGGCGAGCGGAGTTGGTTCGAGTAAGCAAGTTGACCTCGAAGGTGGGCGCGCCCGGTACGGAGTGCGCTGCCCGATCTTGGGTCGATTGTCGATAGACATGGAAGGACGATCTGGTGCGCAGGCAGCCCAATCTCGATCCGACTTGGTGGCGCTCGGAAAGCATCGACGGGCGGCCGGTGCAGGATGTCCTGCGTAAGCACGACTTCGCGGCTGTGTTTCAGTTCCTGAAACGGCGGGGTTGGAGCCGGGCGGCGTTGGCTGCGGCGACGGGATTATCGGAGACCAGGGTGCGCGCGATCGGTCAGGGCCGGCAGCGGATCGCCTCCTACGAGGTTATCGAACGCATCGCCGACGGGCTGCACATCGACCGTGGCCTGCTCGGCATCGCCTTCAGCGACGCCCGCGAGGAACAGCCGTCCACATCGAAGGCGCCGCAGGACCGGTGGCCGACACCACGGGTGGAAACCTTGGCCGTCCGCGAACAGCCACGGGCCGACGACCCGGCACCGGCAGCCGGCCCGACGCTACTGCGCTCGTTGATCGTCCAGCGGCATTGGCGGCCATTCAAAGCGTTCCAGGTTGAGTTCCTCAAGGCGGCGCGGGAGTTGGCCGAGCGGGAGGGTGATCTGGAGTTCGGCCGGCTGGACGTGTCAGAGCGGCAGTTCTCCCGCTGGTTGGATGGTGCAGCGCCGCGTCCGTACGCGTGCCGGGTGTTGGAACACCTATTCGGCCTGCCTATCGATGAGCTGATGGGATCGGCCGTCACGGCGGGGGACGGTCACGCGGCGGGTTCGGAGTTCGCCGGGCGAGCGGCAGATAGTGCGCAGGTGCTGATCGGGCCGCAGGCTTGGGCGCTGTCTGGTGTGGTGGCGATGACGTTGACGGTTACGGCCTCGCCGAGCGGGGCGGTCCGGGTGGTGATCGATGCCGAGCCGGATAACGGCGGCGGGACGGCTGGGTCTGCGGAGCCGGCGGGCGGTGGCGCGCGGGTGTACTCGTTGGCGCAGGCGCGGTCCGCCCATGTCATCCAGATGGGCTCGGCATGACCGCGTCCGCCGCGCATGACGGCGTTGCCGATGCGGATGACGCCAGACGCCAGAACATCCACGAACACCGCCACGCAGGAGAACACGGGCGGCGCTAACAGCCGGCTCGGGCCACACCTCTCGGCCGAGGAAAGCGTGGTGGTTGCACTGCCACAATGGTGGCCTGTGCGGCTGGCCGACCTGGCCACGACCGTCACTGGCACTCTGCCCAGGGTGGCCTGACCGCTTGGCACCAGCACCGGTCGGGCAGCGGGCGGCCCTTGTCGCGGCGCGCGTCGCGACGGACTCCCGGCCCGCACCCGGAATGCGGTCCGAGCCGGACACTTCCGCTCCACGACGAACTCGGCGGGAAACGCCACCAGCGGCAGCGGATGCAGCGGCTCCGCGTCCGCCAAGGCGCAGACCGTGGTGCGCTGCCCATCCCGGCGACGGAGCCGCCCGTCCAGCCGGACCGCGACCGCATCAACGCCGCCCTTCGCCTGCTCGGCCGTGACCTCGTCGGCCAGAGTCGGCCACCAGCGCTGCCACAGCGTGGTTGGCTTCACCACCACACCCTTGCGGTTGCCCCGCCGCGGCGGACACACCGCCGCCGCCCATAGTGCTTGGCGCCGCGGCGAACGCGGCCGTGACATGCCCGCTGGTGTTGTTGAAGACGGTGGAGATCCGATCGAACCGCCACACGTGGCTGACCTCACCCAGCCGGCGCAGCACACCGTCGAGGGCCTCGACCAGGTGCGGGAAATCCTCCGACTCGGCCAGCACACCCCGCCACCGCCCCGAGTGCGACAACGCCCCCACCGACAGATGCGCGTCCCGCCCGCACCGCCGCTAGGCCGGCGGATCCGGCAGTTCGACTGGGTCTCCGCGCCCGCGGATGCTCGATGATCGCCACATCCCGACCGCGGGCCGCGCGACACGCCTGGCACAACCCCAACCGGCGGATCGCTGCCGTAACGACCTACGAAACGGTAGGCCCCAACGGCCACAGCCCGTCCAACGGCGTCGACGCCCACAGATGCGGATCATCAGCCAACCGGATACGGCAGTACTCCACGAACGGGTCGATCAGATCCGGCACCGACCTACGCCGCACACCCGGCTCCCGCACCCCGTTCAGGTACGCCCGAATGGTCTTTCGATCATGACCGAGGTGCCGCGCGATGCCGAGATCGACCACCCCGCCGCCGCAACGCACGCGCTTCCACATCTTCCTCCCAGAACAGCAACGCCAACCCCCGAAGCCACGGTCGTGAACACCGCGACCAACGCGGGCCGCCGCCCACACGGGACGGCCCCCTCCGGGTGGGAAAATGATCTAGCAGATATGGGGCCAAGACCAGCTAGCGCGGACAAGGTCGAGTCCAGCTAGACAACCTGCCGGACCTGCGCCGGTGGCAGGGCGTTGCGCCAGGCCGTTTTGTAGCTGCCGGTGCGGCGGTTGATGTACAGGTGATGGGGGTGGGTGTCGTGCCAGGTGGCCATCCAGTGGGTGGCCGGGTCGGCGATGCGTACCGTCAGGAGTCGTCCCCGGGTCTGCTCGTCCCAGGTGGCGTACCACTGCGGCCCGACGAGCAGGTCGATGGCCATCTGCTCGGCGGTGGCCCGGTTCACCTGGCCGCGGTGCTCGGCGTAGCCGAGCATCCGCTCGACATGCGCGGCCCATTGGTCGATGCGGTGACGGCCGCGCGCCCGTGCGGCGGCCTCGCGCAGCCGGCTGTACTCGTCCCGCCGGTGGCCGCAGACCAGATGCATCGCGTAGTGGGTCAGGATACGAGCGCAGTATTCGCTGTTGGGGCATCCAGGGTCGGCGGCGAAGTCGATCAGCGTTGGGACGTAGCGCCAGTCGTGTAGCAGCAGGTCGCTGTCCTGATTGTCCAGCGGCCCGTGCGTGTCGATGGCGTCCGCGGCATCGGGCTGGTAGGCCCAGGCCCGCAGATGCTCCAGCGTCGGCTCGTCCCCGCTCACCATCGCACGATAACTCCTGCCCTGACTGCGCCTTCGATCATTTTCAGGCGGTCCTGCGGCATCAGGTAGGCGTTCACGGTTGCGCCGTGTACAGGGCGCGGCCGCACGTCACTGCCGCAGCGCGCTCGGCCGCCGATGTCCGGCCCGGCTGTGTGGGCGACGCGGGCATCCTCCTGCCTGTGGCGAGGAGGATGCCCGCGCTGCCGTTATTGCGGGTTGGCTACCGCTGCACGGTGGCCGGGGCCGGTGCGTAGCCGGCTGGCCGGGTGCTGAAGGTGCCGCGGCCGCGGGTGCGGCCACGCAGCGCGCCGGCGTAGCCGAACAGCTCCGCGACTGGAACCGTCGCGGTGACCGCCACGACGCCGCCGCGCAGCGTTGAGCCGGTGACCTGGCCGCGCCGGGCGGCGAGGTCACCGAGCACACCACCGAGGCTGTCCTCGGCGACCGTGACGACCACCTCGGCGACCGGTTCGAGCAGCGCCATCACGCTGGCCCGCAGCGCCTGCTGCAGCGCCAGCCGGCCAGCGGTCCGGAACGCCAACTCCGAGGAGTCCTCCGCGTGGGCGGCACCGTCGGTCAGCCGCACCTGCACGCCGGTGACCGGGTGGCCGCCGAGCGGACCAGCGGTAAGGGCGTCGCGGCAGCCGGCCTCGACCGCCTTGACGTACTCACGCGGAACCCTACCGCCCACCACAGTGGACTCGAACACAAAGTCGCCGTCCGGTAGCGGCGCCACGTCCAGCATCACGTGCGCGTACTGGCCACGGCCACCGTCCTGCTTGACATGCCGGTACAGCAGCCCGGTCACACCCCGCACAACGGTCTCCCGGTAGGCCACCCGCGGCCGCCCCATCACCACCTCCACGCCATACCGGTGCCGCAGCTTCTCCACAGCCACCTCCAGGTGCAGCTCGCCCAGCCCGGACAGCAACGTCTGACCGCTGTCCGGATCGGTACGCACCGCCAGCGACGGGTCCTCCTTGACCAGCCGGACCAGCGCCGACGCCAGCCGGTCCGCGTCGATGCGGCGGCGGGCCTCGACCGCCACCGCCACCACCGGGTCGGCGGCCCGCGGCGCATCCAGCAGGATCGGCTCCTGCCGGTCGCACAACGTCGTACCGGCGCGCACCGCCTTCGGGCCGACCACGGCGACGATGTCGCCGGCGGCCGCCTGCTCGACCTCGGTGTGCTGGTCCGCCTGAACCCGCAGGATCCGGGCGATCCGCTCCACCCGACCGGTCCCCGCGTCCAGCACCGTGTCCCCCTTGTGGAGGGTGCCGGCGTAGACCCGCAGGTAGGTGAGGCGGCCGGTGGCGGCCGCGTGCACCTTGAACACCAGCGCCGCCAACGGCTGCCCCACCTCCCTGGTGCGCTCACGTGCCTGGCCATCCCAGACGCCTTGCACCGGCGGCATCTCGCCCGGGGCGGGCAGGTAGGCGAGCACGGCGTCCAGCAGCGGCTCGACACCGATGTGCTGGTACGCCGAGCCGCCGAGCACCACCACGCCCTCACCCGCAAGGGTCAGGTCCCGCAGCGCCCCGCGGAGCACCGGCGCGCTGATCTCGCCCCGGTCGCAGAACTGCTCCAGCGCAGCCGGATGCCGCTCTGCCACCTGCTCCTCCAGCCTCCGGCGACGCCGGCGCGCCTCCGGCACCAGCGCCTGCGGCACGGGGCCGTCGGCGTCGCCGGTGGCGGTGACCAGGCGCATGCGGACCAGATCCACCACGCCGGTGAAGCCGGCCTCCCGGCCGACCGGCAGGTGCACCACCAGCGGGGTGACGCCCAGCCGGTCCCGGATCGACGCGGCCACCATGTCGAGGTCCGCGCCGGCGCGGTCCAGCTTGTTCACGAACGCGATCCGCGGCACCCGGTACTGGTCGGCCTGCCGCCACACCGACTCTGTCTGCGGCTCGACCCCGGCGACGGCGTCGAAGACCACAATCGCCCCGTCCAACACCCGCAGCGACCGCTCGACCTCATCGGAGAAGTCGATATGCCCAGGCGTGTCGATCAGGTTGATCTGATGGTCACGCCAAGTACAGGAGACGGCGGCGGCGAAAATGGTGATCCCACGCTTGCGCTCCTGAGGGTCGTAGTCGGTGACCGTGGTGCCGTGGTCGACGTCGCCAGCCCGGTAGGTGGCGCCCGTGACGTGCAGGATCCGTTCAGTGGTGGTGGTCTTGCCGGCGTCGACGTGCGCGAGGATGCCGACATTGCGCAGGCGAGCACGCATGGCCTCATAGCCTTTCCAGGCACAGGGTTGACCCGGGACAGCGTCCAGACAGGACGGGCTCCCGGATGGAGGACAGCGCGATTGCGGCGCGGACGAATCTGCTGACCGTCGCTGCGGTCAGGCGGTCATCAAGGTCAGCGCGCCTCCGGTACCGGCCACGCAGCCAGCACCGGACGCCACGAAAGACAACGGATCACCTCGTACCGGGACGAGGGGACAACCACGGCGGTGCGGCCACGCACGACGGTTCCCCCATTCTCGGTCTCAACGCCCACAGACAAGCATTGACGGATCGAGGCCCAGTGTAAGGCAGCATCCGCGAAGGCGGCGACGTGATTTCACTGGCACGGCGACTGCTACCTGCGCAAGGTTAGGAGCCTCCGTCGAACCCGGGCTGCTTCATCGACAAGCTGTTGCAGGCTCGCGGATCGTCAGAGGCTGACGTCGTGGAGGTGCGGATCCTATGCTTGTGGATCGAATTTGCTGGAGTGTCTCAGCCGCCCGACACTCCGTGGCATGGCTGAGATCTGCTCGCATCGGAGAGAGACTGGGGGTAGCTGGATCACAACGATTCGTGATACGAGTGGCGAGTCCTTGGTTAACCGACAAGGAGGCCACTCGGCATGCGGGTAGAGGTGCTTTCCGATCACGGCGGCCAGCAGTTGAATCAGACCGCCCAACAGTTGCGCGGGGCGGAGGCGAACCTGGCTGCGTGGCACGGCTCGTACCAGGACGCCTGGCAGAATCTGCAAGCCAGCCGCCGTGCGAAGCCCTTCTGGAAGCGCATGTTCGGCGTGTCGACCACCGACGAACGGCAGGCGCTAGCGCGCGTGCAGGGGACCTGGCAGGGCGTCGTTCAAGCCGACTACGGCAGACAACAAATCGATGGACGGATGCACCAGCAGGCCGCCGGCGTCCACGGTGAGGACATCCTCGTCTGGGGACTGTCGGGACTGGACGACTCTTGGGTGATGTTGCGTGGCTACCGCAACCGCCGCGGCGAGACAGACCATGTGCTGGTTGGGCCGCAGGGCGTCTGGGCGGTGGAGGTTAAGCGACGCCGAGTACGCCTGTACGTCGACGGTGATCAGTGGTGGTACGAAAAGCTGAGCGCCCGCGGGCATGTCGTCGCGCGGGAATGGGCGGTCGACGGTGGTGGGCGCACGTGGGGACGCCAGGTGACTGACGTTGCAGCGGACCTCGCCGCCTGGCTAGCGCGCAACGGCTACGAGGTTCCAGTTCACACCGCTGTCATGCTCATGCACGAACAGGCGCTGCTCGGTAGCTGCGACAATCTGACCGTCAGCGTTATTGGGACGCACCCTGCACACCTCGTAGAAGCGATCGGACAGTACGCTTCGCCGTTGAGCGAGCAGGCATGTCAAGAGATCGTTGCCCTGGTCTGTCGCGACCACCGGTTTCATAATCGTCGCCGGGCAAGTCCGTGAGTTAGGTCCCGATGCGATGAACGGCGCCCAGCCCGCGGTATACGACGGCGACTCGAGCGGGGTGAGTGCGGTGAGCTCGTCGAGCAGGTGCCAAGCCGGGCGGCCCACGACCGGGTCGAATTTTCGGGAAGTGCCCGGCCTACGGGGCGACGCCGGTGCCGAGCCCGCCGCAGCAGATGGCGACCTGGGTGGCTGATGGGTTGCTCATGGCCGCGTCGCCGTGTGGTGATGGGTTCGGATTGTTACGGTCAGCGGGTGCCGATGAACGCGTCGCCGCGGTCGTGGCCGAAGATGACCGTGGGTCTACCGACTGTTTACAGGTTGACCTGTCACTGTCGGCCGCATCAACGGCGCCGGGTCACCCAAGCCATCCGCAAGTACCGCACCAAGGTTTGGTGACTGGTGTGGATCGGGCGGCATGGTGTGGACTGTGACGTGGAGGCCCATGATCCGCAAAGTGAATGAAATCTGTGGAGTTGATCTAAAGCGCCGCAGGTCAGGAAGTGTGCTCCCCGCGGACGCGGGGGTGGTCCCTCCAGCACGATCCCCGCCAGTGTGGGGATGAAGTGCTCCCCGCGGACGCGGGGGTGGTCCCGTGATCTTCGACTTGGGTGCGGAGCCGAAGGTGTGCTCCCCGCGGACGCGGGGGTGGTCCCCGGCCGGCCAGCGTTCACTCCAGCGCAGAAGCGTGCTCCCCGCGGACGCGGGGGTGGTCCCGCCTGCGAGGCCCAGTTGGTGTGGGCGGCGTCGTGCTCCCCGCGGACGCGGGGGTGGTCCGGCGGCCGCCTCGTAGACGATGAACGCCTTCTCGTGCTCCCCGCGGACGCGGGGGTGGTCCCCAGCCGGCGGCGTACGTGTGCTCGGAGATGGAGTGCTCCCCGCGGACGCGGGGGTGGTCCCGACGTCGCCGGCGAACCAGAACCAGACCGCCTGTGCTCCCCGCGGACGCGGGGGTGGTCCCACGGCGAGCACTGCGCCGGTCAGGCCGCCCACGTGCTCCCCGCGGACGCGGGGGTGGTCCCGACGTCTTCTCACACCGAATCGGGGGTGCGGTGTGCTCCCCGCGGACGCGGGGGTGGTCCCTGGCGGGCAGCGCACTGCCCGGACGGGTCGGCGTGCTCCCCGCGGACGCGGGGGTGGTCCCGGCCACGCTCGCGGCCGGCACGGTCACGGTGGGTGCTCCCCGCGGACGCGGGGGTGGTCCCATCGGCGAGCAGGGCATCCGCGACTACACCGCGTGCTCCCCGCGGACGCGGGGGTGGTCCGAAGTCGGCGAACGTCGTGCCCAGTGCCCAGCTGTGCTCCCCGCGGACGCGGGGGTGGTCCCAACCGCTTCGAGCTGGTCACCGTGCCGGGCTCGTGCTCCCCGCGGACGCGGGGGTGGTCCCTCACGTACGACGTTTGGCGCCCCGTAGTTGCGGTGCTCCCCGCGGACGCGGGGGTGGTCCCACGATCGGGTACGTGCTGTCCCGGTACGGGAAGTGCTCCCCGCGGACGCGGGGGTGGTCCCACGAGCGCAGGCGGGTGGACAAGCTGACCGACGTGCTCCCCGCGGACGCGGGGGTGGTCCCATGACGCACGGCGAGAAGCCGTGGCAGCTAGCGTGCTCCCCGCGGACGCGGGGGTGGTCCCGTCACCGCCACCGTCAAAGGCTTCCAACCACCGTGCTCCCCGCGGACGCGGGGGTGGTCCCTCGGCTACGACGTGCTGGACATGCAGTCCGGCGTGCTCCCCGCGGACGCGGGGGTGGTCCCGCGACGTCGGCTTCGAATGCGTTCATGACGGAGTGCTCCCCGCGGACGCGGGGGTGGTCCCATCAAAGACGGCCGATTCCGCAGATGAAGGTCGTGCTCCCCGCGGACGCGGGGGTGGTCCCCAAGCCACCGGGTCAGCCGAAGCTGTCCCCACGTGCTCCCCGCGGACGCGGGGGTGGTCCCCGGTAGCCGCCTACGACGGCCAGACGGTCGTCGTGCTCCCCGCGGACGCGGGGGTGGTCCGTGCCACTTCTCCAGTTGCACCGTTATTTGGCCGTGCTCCCCGCGGACGCGGGGGTGGTCCCGGCATGGCCTACTCCAGCCTGATCGTGCCGGTGTGCTCCCCGCGGACGCGGGGGTGGTCCCGAGCCAGCGGATGATCTCGAAGGCGGCGAACCGTGCTCCCCGCGGACGCGGGGGTGGTCCCTTCCGCCCCGACGGGCCGGCGGTCGCATGAACGTGCTCCCCGCGGACGCGGGGGTGGTCCCCCGGCCGCGGTGCGCTCCCACACCCGCCATGTGTGCTCCCCGCGGACGCGGGGGTGGTCCCCACGCCGCGACGACGTCCGGCATGATGTCGGCGTGCTCCCCGCGGACGCGGGGGTGGTCCCCGATGAGTGAGCAATTCACGGACCGGCAGCGCGTGCTCCCCGCGGACGCGGGGGTGGTCCCGTGGCGGAGTCGCTGGTCAAGGGCACGCGGGTGTGCTCCCCGCGGACGCGGGGGTGGTCCCGAGACAGCGTTGTCGGTGTAGTGCCGCTGATAGTGCTCCCCGCGGACGCGGGGGTGGTCCGTCGAAGATGTGCGGGTCATCCCATCGAACCATGTGCTCCCCGCGGACGCGGGGGTGGTCCCCAGTCCCACCAGAAGCGCATCCCCGCGCCGCCGTGCTCCCCGCGGACGCGGGGGTGGTCCGGCGCGGCGGGATGCCCCGTCTTCGCCGCACATGTGCTCCCCGCGGACGCGGGGGTGGTCCCTGGCGAAGCGCCTCAAGGCGATGGGCCAGGCCGTGCTCCCCGCGGACGCGGGGGTGGTCCTGTGACGACGGCGCTCTCCCACGCCGTGCCCTTGTGCTCCCCGCGGACGCGGGGGTGGTCCGCGGGGACGCCCTACCCGTAACCCTGGCGTGTGGTGCTCCCCGCGGACGCGGGGGTGGTCCCGGGGCATGCCCTGGACACCGATGGCGCGCAGGTGCTCCCCGCGGGCGCGGGGGTGGTCCCGCCAGGTCGGTCTTGGAGAGGGTGGCGACGGTGTGCTCCCCGCGGACGCGGGGGTGGTCCCGTGCCCCTGCCGATCCACCACGCGGACACGGTGTGCTCCCCGCGGACGCGGGGGTGGTCCACAGTCCGCCTCCGAGCGACGCAAGCTCGGCGAGTGCTCCCCGCGGACGCGGGGGTGGTTCCTGTCTACGTTGGGCAGTGAGCCGGAAACCTCGTGCTCCCCGCGGACGCGGGGGTGGTCCCGGCCGGGCGACCAACAACGCCACGGAGAAAGGGTGCTCCCCGCGGACGCGGGGGTGGTCCCCGCTAATGCCAGCCCTGTTCATTTTCGCCCTCGTGCTCCCCGCGGACGCGGGGGTGGTCCCTTGGCCATGGGTCAGACCTCCGTCACTGTGGTGTGCTCCCCGCGGACGCGGGGGTGGTCCCGCGGTGTGCTTGACGAGCGCGGCCACCCCGCGCGTGCTCCCCGCGGACGCGGGGGTGGTCCCTCGCGCAGGATCTTCGTCAGCGTGGGCGGCTTGTGCTCCCCGCGGACGCGGGGGTGGTCCCGACTCCTCCGCGTCCTCCGGAACCTCTTCGGTGTGCTCCCCGCGGACGAGGGGGTGGTCCCCGGTCCAAGGCGATGATTGCCTTCTGGAGTTCGTGCTCCCCGCGGACGCGGGGGTGGTCCCCGGACGTGAAGCGGTCCTGGCGGCGAAAACCGTGCTCCCCGCGGACGCGGGGGTGGTCCCTACGCCGACCTGCACGGCTCCTGCTCGCTGGCGTGCTCCCCGCGGACGCGGGGGTGGTCCCACGATCGAGTAGCCGCGCGTGCTGGTGTCCTCGTGCTCCCCGCGGACGCGGGGGTGGTCCCTCGGCCTGACCGCCGCGGGCGCGGCCATCGCGGTGCTCCCCGCGGACGCGGGGGTGGTCCCGACCACCCCTTGGCAGCGAACGGCCAGCGGCTGTGCTCCCCGCGGACGCGGGGGTGGTCCCCGCACCCGCAGGCCCGCGGCGGTGTCGGTGAGGTGCTCCCCGCGGACGCGGGGGTGGTGGTCCCGTCGCCAGGGCGACGCCGCGGCCGGCGACGGCGTGCTCCCCGCGGACGCGGGGGTGGTCCTGACGCGCGTACGCATCGACGGCGAGGCGCGCCGTGCTCCCCGCGGACGCGGGGGTGGTCCGGCATGGGCTCTCGCGCAGGCCGCGCTCAACGTGTGCTCCCCGCGGACGCGGGGGTGGTCCCTCATCACCACGTACGTACCGTGGGAGCTGGCGGTGCTCCCCGCGGACGCGGGGGTGGTCCCCCCCACCACGTACGGCTTGAAGGGTTCGCACGGTGCTCCCCGCGGACGCGGGGGTGGTCCCAGGCCGTGACAGCGGTAGTCCGCACCTTCGTAGTGCTCCCCGCGGACGCGGGGGTGGTCCCGCCACCTCGATCTACTTCGAGGCCGCCTACCCGTGCTCCCCGCGGACGCGGGGGTGGTCCCTGCCGCTCATGCCAGACCTGCTCCGGCTTGTAGTGCTCCCCGCGGACGCGGGGGTGGTCCCAAGCTGCACCACATCCGCGCCCAGGTAACGGAGTGCTCCCCGCGGACGCGGGGGTGGTCCCGGGGGGCTGGCCACCGTTCACCGGCTGCACTGGTGCTCCCCGCGGACGTGGGGGTGGTCCCCGCGAACGCTCAGGGGCGAGCTGTGGTCGCTGCGTGCTCCCCGCGGACGCGGGGGTGGTCCCAGGTGGGTCTTCCCGTTCTGCCTCGCCACCAGGTGCTCCCCGCGGACGCGGGGGTGGTCCCCTTCGGGCCAAAGGCTGGAAGAACGGCGAGGCGTGCTCCCCGCGGCCGCGGGGGTGGTCCCCCTCGCACCACACTCCGGCCGCGGACTTCGAGTGCTCCCCGCGGACGCGGGGGTGGTCCCAGGGACGGATACAACCCGGAGTGGTCGGTGTGGTGCTCCCCGCGGACGCGGGGGTGGTCCCTCGATCTGGCTGGCCGCGGAACGCCAGGTACTCGATGTGCTCCCCGCGGACGCGGGGGTGGTCCGAACACGCCCGCCGCGAGCGGCACGGCGAGGTGGTGCTCCCCGCGGACGCGGGGGGTCCCTTGGCGGACGCCTACGACGGGCTGACACTGGAGTGCTCCCCGCGGACGCGGGGGTGGTCCCGATTGGAGCGCCGAGAACATCGCCGCGGCCTGGTGCTCCCCGCGGACGCGGGGGTGGTCCCGCTGCGACGGCACCGGCCGCATTCGCGCGATCGTGCTCCCCGCGGACACGGGGGTGGTCCTGACGCCATCGGCGGTCAGATCTCGTACCGCTTGTGCTCCCCGCGGACGCGGGGGTGGTCCCTGGGCCCGCGCGTACAAGGAATTCCTGGAGCAGTGCTCCCCGCGGACGCGGGGGTGGTCCCGTCATTCCCACCCTGGGGACCTGAGGGGCGTGTGCTCCCCGCGGACGCGGGGGTGGTCCCTCGCCCCGCTTCTCCGCCAGTGCTTTGTAGACGTGCTCCCCGCGGACGCGGGGGTGGTCCCTCAACCGGCTCGGGTTCGTGGTCGACGAGGCAGTGCTCCCCGCGGACGCGGGGGTGGTCCCAGCCACCTCCTGCAGGGCATCGACAACTTCTCGTGCTCCCCGCGGACGCGGGGGTGGTCCCGCCTCGTCCACGCAGCCGTTAACGGCCTCCTTGTGCTCCCCGCGGACGCGGGGGTGGTCCCGTGATCACGACCATGGCCGTACGTCCGATTTCGTGCTCCCCGCGGACGCGGGGGTGGTCCCAGGGCGAACGAGATGGCAATGCACGCGATACCGTGCTCCCCGCGGACGCGGGGGTGGTCCCTCGGCCAGATCCACAAGGGTGTCCTCCGCCTCGTGCTCCCCGCGGACGCGGGGGTGGTCCCGACTTCCTGGCCAAGCTTCCGGTGACCGAGTGGTGCTCCCCGCGGACGCGGGGGTGGTCCCGACGAGGCGCACAACATGCGGTCGGTGGAAGGGTGCTCCCCGCGGACGCGGGGGTGGTCCCGACCGGGTGAAGCGCAGCACCCGCAAGATGGCGTGCTCCCCGCGGACGCGGGGGTGGTCCCTTGCGCAGCTCCGCGACCCGCTGCTCGGCCACGTGCTCCCCCCGGACGCGGGGTGGTCCCACGCCCTCGGCACCGACGGCGAGATCTTCATCGTGCTCCCCGCGGACACGGGGGTGGTCCCCCCTGTTACCTGTTGCCACGCGGTGTCATCTAGTGCTCCCCGCGGACGCGGGGGTGGTCCCAGGCGATCATCCGCACCGCTGCGGTCGCGCCCGTGCTCCCCGCGGACGCGGGGGTGGTCCCCTGCGTGTCCCAACCGCCCACAGAGGACAGTGGTGCTTCCCGCGGACGCGGGGGTGGTCCCTCCTTGTCGGTGGTCTGCCGGCCACCGGACAGGTAGTCCCCGCGGACGCGGGGGTGGTCCTGGGCACAACGGCGCCACCCGGATCGTGTGGCTGTGATCCCCGCGGACGCGGGGTGGTCCGTGGCTCCCCGGCCTCAACGTCGGGCGCGTCGCGTGCTCCCCGCGGACGCGGGGGCGGGCCAAGGAAAGCCAGGACGGTGATCCCCGGCTTTCGTTCTTCCCGCGGACGGGGGTGGCCCCAGGGCGGCGGCGAACCGCTCCTCGATACGCCGGTGCTCCCCGCGGATGCGGGGGAGGTCCCTCTCGGATAGTCCCGCGTCGAGGAACGACAGGAAGTGGTCCCGACGGACACGGGGGTGGTCCCGGGACGGCAAAGCGGTCTCATCCGACCGCATCGTGCTGCCCGCGGACGCGGGGTAGTCCCATGTTCGTCGCGTCCCAGAACGCCTGCGGCAGTGCTCGCCGCGGACGTGGGCGTCCTCTCTCGCGAAGGCCGCCGCCCTGGTTAAGAGTGGCCTATGGCCAGAGCTCGGCCCAATCAAAGCCGGGCGAGTATATCGGCCTTCTTCGCTAAGAATTCATCCTCGGTGAGAATTCCCGCATCCCGCAGTTCGCCGAGCCTTCGTAGCTGTTCGATAGGGTCGGGACTTGGCGCTGGGTTCGAAGGAGTCGGCGCGGTCTGCAGCATATGGGGTGGCTGGCCGTTGTAGTGGTGAGTGTTGGCGCGTTGCTGCTCAACGATTCGTGCCGTTGCGACGGTCTTGTTGATGACACCGACGGCGCCGCGCGGGTCGGGAAGATCGTGAAGAATTACCAGCTCGATGCCGTTCTGGCGCTGCACATGAACGACGACGTTTCCTACGCCTCGGGCCTTCTGCGCCATGGACTGGCGCATGTCTACATCGACGACGTGGACGAGTGGAACCTGCTGTGCGTTTGTGGACAGCATTCCTCTCTCAAAGTACAGCGTGGTGGCGTCCATCCTGTAACGCCCGGCGCCGATACCTGTTATTGGTTGCCCAACGGCCGACCAGATTAGCCCAGGTTCGGCAGTAGGTGGTGGTGCTTCGGCTTGGTTGGGCCGGATGCGGTAGGAGCCTTCCAGGACGACAACCGGCGTTGGTTCGACTGCATGCCCCGGGAGCCCGGGCAGGCTAGCGACCTCGAGTCCTTGTTCATCGTCGATCACCATCTGCCACCCCGGAGGCGGGGCGGGCAGCTCTGGTGGAGGCTGCCACCCGACGGGAGGAAGCCAGCCCTCAGGAGCAGCTGGCCATCCGGGAGGCGGATTGAACTTCTTGGCCATACCACCCTCTCTGTGCTCTGAGTGATGCGTCGCGTGGGTCGCCGGTCGCTTAACCGGGCTGCGCCCTATGCCCGCCGGTCCCCGAGTGACCATCTTTGCGTGTTGCGTCTTCCATGTCTGGAGACTCATGACTGGAATCAGCCGTATGGATGTTGAACATGTCTGAGTGGACCACGTGGGCCCGATGAGATGAACTCATCGGGCCCCACCCATCCATCCGGCCTATACGTTGATCGGCTTAAAGCACTTGCCTCTGCCGCGGAGCGGGTTGGCGGCTCGGGACCAATCAGGCTGACAGTGGCAAAGTTCGTGATCTTGGAGGCTCTGCAAGCTAGCTACACGGAACGGCTGCAGGAGGACGAGAGGGCCGCGGTGTGTACCCGCGGCGAGCGTAACTGGGATGACCGCGAGTTGATCTTTCGCATCGAAGACTCGGCGTTGTCTATGGGTGGGATGGAGGCCCAGAGTGTGGCGGTCGTGTGCTTCGATTTGGGGTCCGTGCCCCAACGCTTTGGGAGTGGACATGCTTGCCGGCCTCACCCCCGGAGACCGACTCCGGCGTCGCGACGTCCATGCCCGCTACGGCGGACGTCAACAAGGTGGCATCGCCCCCTCGCGTGAGACGCCGGTGGTCATGTTCTTTACTGACCCATCAACCGGCCACCAGCACGGCTACTACGACGGTTGGGACGAAGCTGGCCTGTTCAACTACGTCGGCGAAGGCCAGAAAGGCGACCAGCGCTTCGTCCAAGGCAACAAGTCGATCCAACGGCACCACGAAGAAGGCCGCAGCCTCGAAGGCTTCCTAGCGCGCGGAACGGAGGTCACCTATCTGGGTGAGTTCAAGCTCGTCGACACCTACTTCCGGGATGCCCACGAGACCGGCGACGAGAGCACCCTGCGTCAGGTGATTGTCTTCCGACTACAACCTCTCGGCCCCGTACCGGTCGAGCTGCCCTCCGCACCCATCACACCCACAGACAAGGCGACGGTCGACCAAGTGCCGGTCGAGGAACAACACACCGAGCGCAGCTTCGTCACACCTAGTCGCGAACCCTACGAGATGGAGCGGACGGAAGCTGCCCTAGTCCAGCGCTATCATACGTACCTGCTCAGCATCGGGCACACAGTCAGCCGGCTTCGCGTTGTGCCTCCGGGCGAAGGCGCGCCGCTTTACAGCGACCTATGGGACCAAACCAGCCGCGAGCTCATCGAGGCCAAAGCCAGCGTCACGCGTGACCAGGTCCGGCAGGCAGTGGGCCAACTGCTCGACTATGGACGGTTCGCCAAAGCAGACAAGCGTAGCCTTCTCGTCCCATCACGCCCCCGTCCCGACTTGCTGGCCTATCTGCGTACCGTCGGCATCGACGTCATCTATCCCGACTCCGACGGCTGGGCACGTGAGTAGCTGGGCACGCACCCGAGCTCCAGAGCTTTGAAAAGATCGAGAAAACGGTTAGATCGCCACCCCTCACGACGCGCGGCCAAGTCGGACACTGGACTGCCCTAGCCAGCACGGTCCACTTCGGTGCACACTGCCGGTGTGAAGGCCTACGTCGGAGTCACAGACGGCGACTGGTACCGATTCCTCGCTGACCGCCCGCTGCTTAACGAGGTCAACTTCTGGCGGCCCAGCGGCGGCCGAGGCTTCAACGTACTCGCTCCAGGTGAACCGTTCTTCTTTAAGACCCACCACCCGCACAACCGTGTGGTGGGCGGTGGCTTCTACAGTGGCTTCGCCCGGCTGCCGATCTCCGCGGCCTGGGAGCTGTTCGGCGAAGGCAACGGCGTGGAAAGCCTTGCGCAGATGCGGGCACGCGTCGGCAAATATCGACGTCAGCTCATCGGACCAGGCGACGATCCTGAGATCGGGTGCGTGTTCGTTCGCGACACCGCCTTCTTCCCCGCCGACGCCATAGCAGATGCACCACCTCAATTTTCGGCCAACATTGTGCAGGGCAAGAGCTACGATCTTGCCAACACGGAGGTGTCGACGTACTTCGAAGGCCTACTGGCCCAGCTGCTTGGCCATCCCGCCGGCCTCGACTTGGCTCAGCCGTGGCAGCGACCTGGCCCTGCCTACGGCGATCCACGGCTGGCTCCGCAGCGCCTCGGGCAGCAGTCCTTCAAGGCCGTCGTTCTCAACGCATACCATCGCCGCTGCGCGATCACGGGCGGGAAAATTCGGCCGGTCCTGCAGGCGGCACACATCCGGCCGCTGCCCGCCGGCGGCGAACACCGCCTCGACAACGGCCTCCTTCTACGCTCCGATGTCCACACGCTCTACGACCGCGGCTACCTTGGCGTCGACCCACAGCACCGACTCCTGGTCAGCCCACGCCTGCGAGACGAGTTCGGCAATGGCGACCAGTTCTACGCCCGCGCTGGCCAACCCATCGCCCTACCCGAGCGACGCGCTGATCGACCCCACGCCGAGTTTCTCGAATGGCATCTCGACGAGGTGTTCAAGGCGGCCTGACCTTGTCGCCGACACGACGGTTGCACAGTTTCTGCTCGATGCCGCGTCGTCTTTCAAAGCAGGGCGAAGGAAGCAGGACGTGGCGGTCTCAGCCGCTGCCTGCCGTTGACGCCACCGTGGTCCCAGGCTTCTAACTCGGGGATGGACCTCATCTAGCCACAGGTGCTTGTCGAACCCGCCGCGCGCTTCACGCGTCCTACGCGCCGTCTCGTCGATCTGACTCTGGAGAGCCCCAACGCCGAGGTGAGGGCGACAAGCACCTCGGCGGGGGTGGCCCCCAGATGCCGTTGTCGCCGGGGTAGCGCTCCACGTGCTCCCCGCGGACCTGGGGATTGGCCCCAACGGCAGCCGCCACCGGCCGGGACGGTAGCCGTGCTCCGCGCGGACGCGGGGGTGGCCCCGATGGGAAGACCTGCCGTTGCTGCGGAGCTATGTGCTCCCTGCGGACGCGGGGGTGGTCCCGCGAGGAACAGCACCGGCAGCAGCGACGGCACGTGCTCCCCGCGGACGCTGGGGTCCGTAATCTCTGCGGCGGCGATGACGGCGATGTGTGTGCTCCTCGCGGACGCAGGAGTGGTCCCAGCGGGGCGAACGTTGGGTGGACCGGCAGAAGGTGCTCCCCGTGGACGCGGGGGTGTCCCCGGGCATCGGGGTGATCGGGCGGCGGGTGTCCGTGCTCCCCGCTGCTCCCACCCTCCCCAGCACCACCCGGATCAGGCTGCCCTCAGCTACATCAACCTGCTGCGACAGGCCAAAGGCGGCGGTCTCTCACCTCCGCTCGAACCACAGTGCCTCACGGCGCAAACCGAGACCGTGCCAGAGCCATTTTTCGTGTCCGCCGGCAGCGGGGAGCACGTGGGCCGCCACGGGGCCGGACACGTTCGACTGGGGCCACCCCCGCGTGCGCGGGGAGCACCACGACGAACGGCTCCGCCCGGTGGTGGCCATGGGACCACCCCCGCGTGCGCGGGGAGCACAAAAACAAGATTGATGACGAAGAGTTTGTGGAGGGACCACCCCCGCGTGCGCGGGGAGCACATGACCATGGCTTCTAACCCCAGCCACAACCCAGGACCACCCCCGCGTGCGCGGGGAGCACGACAGGCTCTCCCAGACGGCCAGAAGCTCAGCCGGACCACCCCGCGTGCACGGGGAGCACGGCCAGGTTCGCCTGAAGGGTCTCCTTGAACTGGGACCACCCCCGCGTGCGCGGGGAGCACATCTCCGGGCACGTGCAACACAACAGCCTCCACGGACCACCCCCCCGCGTGCGTGGGGAGCACGTCACCGACGTGACCATCGACTACGACCAGACGGGACCACCCCCGCGTGCGCGGGGAGCACGACGAAGCCGGCCGCGGCCGCCTCGCCGGCCGGGGACCACCCCCGCGTGCGCGGGGAGCACGGAACTCCTCACGCGGGAATGACTCAACCCGCAGGACCACCCCCGCGTGCGCGGGGGAGCACGAACAGCTGCCCGAGGGCGAGCTGTACGACCTGGGACCACCCCCGCGTGCGCGGGGAGCACGTCGGGAATCCCACAAGGGATCAGCGGTAGGAGGGACCACCCCCGCGTGCGCGGGGAGCACGCGTACGCCGAGCCCGCCACCGGCGGGGAAGCCGGACCACCCCCGCGTGCGCGGGGAGCACGCCCGCTTTCTACGGCGTGCCGCTGTTCCTGATGGGACCACCCCCGCGTGCGCGGGGAGCACGGCAACCCGACCAGCTTCGACGGCACCATCACGGGACCACCCCCGCGTGCGCGGGGAGCACCTGATCGGGTGACCGCGACCGGTGCTCATGTCGGGACCACCCCCGCGTGCGCGGGGAGCACGCCGCCCGCAATCCCGAAAGGGTTCGTCTTCCAGGACCACCCCCGCGTGCGCGGGGAGCACGGCGAACTGCCACAGGGTACCGAGTTTGAGACGGGACCACCCCCGCGTGCGCGGGGAGCACGGCAGGCACCGCGTATCTGCAAATCGTTCCCAGGGACCACCCCCGCGTGCGCGGGGAGCACTTTCCCCCGTTGTTAGGCCGAGGCGACCGTGCGGGACCACCCCCGCGTGCGCGGGGAGCACGTGCACTGTCATGAAGACGAACGCGACTCGTCAGGACCACCCCCGCGTGCGCGGGGAGCACTTGGCCGGGTGGGTCGTGCTCGCGCCGGGGGTGGGACCACCCCCGCGTGCGCGGGGAGCACAGCCTCGCGGGCCCGCTGATGGCCACCCTCGCGGGACCACCCCCGCGTGCGCGGGGAGCACTTCGTATCCGAGGGCCGCGGCGGCGGCGGGGCGGGACCACCCCCGCGTGCGCGGGGAGCACAAAACGAACACCGTGGCCTGCGCGCCGGTCACGGGACCACCCCCGCGTGCGCGGGGAGCACCCGTGCCGCGGGCAGTAGGTCGCGACGGTGCCGGGACCACCCCCGCGTGCGCGGGGAGCACGCGGTGTCCGTCGTGAAGTTCGGGGTGATGCTGGGACCACCCCAGCGTGCGCGGGGAGCACGTTTTTGCTGGTCAGAGGGGGGTTAAGGCGACCGGACCACCCCCGCGTGCGCGGGGAGCACGAGTTCGGGATCACCCGAACCCACGTCACCGAGGGACCACCCCCGCGTGCGCGGGGAGCACTCGGCGTCGCAGTAGCACGTCACGTCACCCTCGGGACCACCCCCGCGTGCGCGGGGAGCACGACCGGATTTGGCCCGTGGTCGAACTGGACACGGGACCACCCCCGCGTGCGCGGGGAGCACCTATCGGGGCATGGACCCGGCCGTCGCGAATGAGGACCACCCCCGCGTGCGCGGGGAGCACGCCTACGCCGGCGCGGACGGCATCACCGGCGCGGGACCACCCCCGCGTGCGCGGGGAGCACGACGCCGACCTCGCCGTCGTGCTCGCCGACGCGGGACCACCCCCGCGTGCGCGGGGAGCACGCCAGGCTCCGCGATGATCGGCACGCCTGGGTGGGACCACCCCCGCGTGCGCGGGGAGCACGGGCTCGCCGTCGACGGGCTCGCTCTGTCCACCGGACCACCCCCGCGTGCGCGGGGAGCACTTCCCACCGGTCGAGCGGGGAGCGGACCTGCCAGGGACCACCCCCGCGTGCGCGGGGAGCACGACGTCGCCAGCCCCGGGCGCGAGGCCGGCGTGGGACCACCCCCGCGTGCGCGGGGAGCACGGCGCCGGCGGTGATCGCGGCGGAGGCTTCGAGGGACCACCCCCGCGTGCGCGGGGAGCACTCTGGCGCCATGGAAGCTCGGTGCCATGTCCCGGGACCACCCCCGCGTGCGCGGGGAGCACTTCCTCCGGATGCAAACACCGGCAGCGGAAGAGGGACCACCCCCGCGTGCGCGGGGAGCACACTTCGGTCCTCAGCCGGGGCGCTTTCGTCGTGGGACCACCCCCGCGTGCGCGGGGAGCACACCATGAAGTGTCCGACGACGCAGTCGGCCATGGGACCACCCCCGCGTGCGCGGGGAGCACTCGGCGGCCGCCGAGTCCGGCGCCCTGCGGGAGGGACCACCCCCGCGTGCGCGGGGAGCACGGAGCGGCGCACCAAGGCCTGCGTCGCGATCGGGGACCACCCCCGCGTGCGCGGGGAGCACGCACACCTCGGCCGCCTCGGCTTCCTTGCCGGGGGACCACCCCCGCGTGCGCGGGGAGCACCCCGAAGTCCGCCGGGAAAACCCGCGACAGCAGGGACCACCCCCGCGTGCGCGGGGAGCACACTCAGCGGACGATCGAGACGATGATCAGGCCGGGACCACCCCCGCGTGCGCGGGGAGCACACTTCTTGACCTGGGGCTTTACGGCCGGTGAGGCGGATTCTCATTCACTTTGTTCGGTGGTGTTGATCTCGGCACGGTGTGTTTCCTCGTTGCCGGTCGTGGCAGATCCGTCTGGCGGATTGATCCTACTGCGGTGGGTGTGATCATGAGCTGGTCTTGGTGAGCCACCCCCGCTTTCGCGGAGCGCTCGTTACCTGGCGCCGGCTGGCTCCAGGGTGGTGCCGGGTGGATCGGGCTGATCGATGTTAGCGGTATACCAGTCGGCCTCGTACTCGTCGGGACTGCGGTCGCCCAGGCCGGCTTGGATGCGGCGGGTGTTGTACCAGCCGTCGATGTAGGCGAACAGCGCGTTCTCGGCCTCCTCCCGGGTGTGCCACGATGCCCGGTAGACCAGCTCGGTCTTGAGCGTCGACCAGAAGTTCTCCATCAACGCGTTGTCGTAACTGTCCCCTGTGGACCCCATCGAAGCGAGGATTCCGTTGTCGGACAACCGAGTGCTGAACCGAAACGACGTGTAGTTCGATCCCTTGTCACTGTGATGAACGAGCTGACCGTCACGCACGTCGCGGGTCCAGATCCCGTACTCCAGCGCACCGAGGATCAGGTCGGTGTCGCAGCGGTCCGAGCAGCGCCAGCCCACGATC